>NZ_JAKQZE010000004.1:0-939627 GCF_056835925.1 Streptomyces sp. WAC00040 | reverse complement strand
CCCCCCCCCCGCCCCCCCCGCCCGCCCCCCCCCCCGCCCCCCCCCCCCCCCCGCCCCCCGCCCCCCCGCCCCCGCCCCGGCCCCCCCCCCCCCCCCCCCCCCGCCCGCGCCCCCCCCCCCCCCCCCCCCCCCCCCCCACCCCCGACCCCTTCCCCCAACCCCCCTGCCCCGCCCCCCACCCCACCCCGGGGGGTTGGGGGGGGCCACCCGCTTGGCCGTGGGCCGGGGCCCGCCCCTGGACCCGCCGGGGGGGGGGCCCGGCGGGGCCCGCCGGTCCCTGCCCGCCCGCCCCGTCAGCGGGGCGAAGGCCATCACCGCACACCGCACCGGTCCGGGGACCTCGACGTGGAGGTCGTGCACACCGGAGATCTCGATGCCCGAACGCAGTGTGACGTAGTCGTGGACGCCTCCCGTCGCGGTGACGTCGACCGTGGCGAGGGCCGTGCCGTCCGGTGTCCGCAGGCTGAGCGTTCCGGGGGCCGGCCGCCGCGACGCCGAGCGAGACGGTCGCTGCGCCGTCCCCGAAGTCGCAGCGCCGGTGGACCAGTTCGCCCCCCTCGGCGCCCGACACCTTCAGGACAACGGGCTCGACCCCACCGCATGCGTGCGGCACAACCCGTCCTCGATCCGGGTGAGCTGGGCTGTGATGCTGCGCAGCCACACATCGAGGTCGACGAGCGCGGGCAGCGGCGGCCCGGTCGGCCCCGGGCGCACGGTCCGCGAATCGTCCAGCGACGACCGCTCGCCGATGCAAAGGGCGGCGAGTCGGTCGGTGATGCCCGCCAGCGCCCGGGCACCGGCCCGTGCCCGTTCCGCCGCGTCCGGAGGCAGGGCACTCGCGGGCAGGTCCAAACGAGGCAGCCACTGGGCACCGAGCAGGATCTGGTTGGCGGCGATGAGCACTCCGTGCCAGTCGACGGTGACGGCGGAACTGTTCGTCGGCTCGCTGCGGAACTGGTTGTAGGCGGACTCGGCGAGACGCAGCCGCCGCAGGGCGGGGAGCGTCGGCGGAGGAGGCGTGGAGCCGGGCGGCGCGGCCGTCAGCACCGCGACAGTGCCCGTGACCAGCGGTCCGCACTCGCGCAGCAGGCCCGCCATGGTCCTGCGCACCTCCCGCCGGGCCCCGGCCGGCCAGGCGAGCATCGCGCCCAGCAGACCGATGGCGCTGCCGGTCACCACGTCCACGATCCGCGCCTCGGCAAGCTGCCAGGACGCCGGCGCGATCTGGGCGAAGGCGGTGGCCACCACGAGCGTGAACAGCCCCTGCCCCCACGCGATGCCGAGCAGTGGCCCGAGCGCGAAGGCGATCAGCATGCCCGGTACGAGGATCACGGCGTACGCCTCGGCGTGCTGTCCGAGGCCGACGAGCAGGGCGCCCGCCGCGACGGCGCCCACGAGATTGCCGGCCACCGCCTTGCGGATCGCCGCCCAGGTCTCGCCGACAGTGGTCCTGCTCAGCGTCAGCACCGCCAACAGCACCCAGAAGCCGTGGGTCAGGTCGAGTGATCCGGCGACCAGTCGGGCGGCGCCGAGAGCCAGCGCGATCCGGACGGCGTTCTGGAACTGCACGGAGCGCAGCGTCATGTTGCCGGCCACGCGGCGGAGCCAGAGCCGGACTGCGGGGGCCTCCGTGTACCAGAAGAGCTCTCGCGGCTCGATCGGCCGGGTGCGCCGCCCGTCGAGGCCGACCCGTACGGAGATCTCCAGGATGCGCACCGACTCGGCGACGGCCAGTACCGCCGCCTGCCGACGCAGCATGGGCACGGGCGGCACATCCTCGGCCGGCCCGGTCACCTCCCGCATGCGCATCTGCTGGAAGCCGTCGATCGCCTCGTCCATCCGTTCCGGACCCGGGCGGGCCCGGCCCGCCCGCAAAGCGGCCGCGGTGTCGTCGCACAGGGTCGCCATCTGCGGCAGCAGCGACTCGGTCGCCGTGTCGACTCGGTCGCCGCCTCGTGCGCCGTCGATGTCGCCGTCCCGGCCGAGGCTCCGCAGTTCGCCGGTCTCGGTCAGAAGCGCAAGCTGTTCGAGCAGCCGACGGGCGGCGGAACCCGCCTGGCAGAGGCCGCGGGCCGTACGTCCAGGGCCCGCGGGCCGTTCCGCGGGCGGGATCTTGGACAGCCTCATCCGTGCGCCCGCGGCGCGCAGGGCCTCGGGCGAGAGCCGGGTGCGCCCCGCGATGGTGTCGCCGGCGATCGCCACGGCCTCCGCGAGGCTCGCCCGGTACGGAGGTCCCGCCGACTGCGGCAGTAGGAGCAACTCGCACAGCGCCAGCAACACCACGCCCACGGTGAGCCCGGCCAACCGCAGCCACAGGGTCCGCGGTTCGTATGGCGGGAAGCAGGCCAGGATGTAGAAGAGCTGGAGTCCCGGCGCCGCTCCGGCCGGCCGCGGCCCCGCGACCGCCGCGAAGGCGAGGAGGAAGCCCACCACGAGCATGCCGAGCACCGCCGCCCAGGTCCGCACCGCCAGCACTGTCCCCAGTGCCACCAGTACCAGGCCGACCGGCAGGGCCTTCAGGATCACCGTGGCACGCTGACGCCCGGACCCGGGGATCGAGGACAACAGCCCGAGGGCGACCGGTGCGAACAGCGCGTACAGCGCCGGTAGGGGAGTCTGCAGCCCGTACAGGAGAGGGTAGAAGCCCGCGGACGCGGCGAGGGTCACCCGGAGGGACCGGTGCAGGATTTCCGTGCGCTCCGCCGCGTCCTTCACAGCACCCCTCCACAGCGCGTCGCATTCGAGCCGAGCGGCGGCACCCTGCAAGGGAGCACGAGACGGTGATGTCCGGCCATGACGACCACGGAGGCCACCAGGAACACCGCGACGCCCGGCGGAAGAAGGAACCTCAGCGGCACGTACGAGACCTCACCAGCACGCGCGGTCGCAGCGACCTGCAGGGTGGCGACGCCGGCGAACATGTCCGCCACCGTCGGCGTCCATGGGGAGGCTGTGGCACCAGAAGCCTCGGGGAACCTCGGCACAGGCAGTTTTGAGGTCGACAAGGCGGGACGGCTCGACAGGGCGACCACGATCGCGATGAAGGTCCGCGCCCACGCGGCCGATAAGAACTCAGCGCGCATGAATACGCTCCTGTCGGACCGGTGTCGTCCACGGTCACGACCGCCTCCGGGTCCCTGATCCATTTGGGTTCCCCGTGCCGGGGCACAGGAACGTTGGCCGCGCGAAGCGTATTGATCAGCCACTCGACGGTGTCCCGCTCCTACGATGCGCGCATCAGCCGGCCGCACCGTCGTCGGCCGGAGTCCCGGCGGGCCTGCGATCGGCCGGGCGGCGGCCTTTGGGCTGTTGCGGTTCGGGCAGTACCGGCGCAGTCGGTACGGCTCGCTCCACCGGCTGGTCCGCGAAGACGGTGAATGGTTCGCCGTGGTGCAGGATCTGCAGCGGATTCCCTTTCTCCATGGTGTAGCAGGCCGACTGGCGGCGGATATCGACCCGCAGCCTGCGCCCCTGCACGAGCACCGTGAACCGCAGACCGGTCAGCCGCTCCGGCAGCCGGGGCGCGAACTCGAGCGTGCCGTGGGCGCCGTCCTTGCCCTCGTGCCGGCGCATGCCGCCGAGCCCGATCACCAGCGCCATCCACGTGCCGGCGAGGGAGGCGATGTGCAGCCCATCGCGGGTGTTGTGCTCCAGGTTCTCCAGGTCCATCAGGGCCGCTTCGCCCAGATAGGCGTAAGCGAGCCGCATGTGCCCGGTCTCCGCAGCCATCACGGCCTGGCAGCAGGCCGAAAGCGAGGAGTCCCGCACGGTAAGCGGCTCGTAGTAGGTGAAGTTGCGTGCCTTCTCGTCAGGCGTGAAGGCGTCCCCGCAGGTCACCATGGCGAGCACCAGGTCGGCCTGTTTGACCACCTGCTTGCGGTAGAGGTCGAAGTAGGGGAAGTGGAGCAGCAGCGGGTACTGCTCGGACGAGGTGTTCGCGAAGTCCCAGTGCTGGAGGCCGGTGAAACCGGCCGACTGCTCGTGCACGCCGAGCGCCTCGTTGTACGGCATGGCGATCCGGGCGGCGGCGTCCCGCCAGGCGGCGGTCTCCTCGTCGTCGACGCCAAGTTCCTCGGCCCGGTCGGCGTGGCGTGCGGCCGTGTCCGCGGCGGCCAGCAGGTTCCGCCGCGCCATCAGGTTGGTGTAGACGTTGTCCCGCGCGATGGCGCTGTACTCGTCGGGACCCGTGACCCCGTCGATGTGGAAGACGCCTCCCGGGTCGTGGTGGCCGAGCGAGTGCCAGAGCCGCGCCGTCTCCACCAGCAGTTCCAGTCCGGGTCCTCGTTCGAACGTCTCGTCATCGGTCGCTTCCACGTACCGGGCCACGGCGACGGCGATGTCCGCGTTGACGTGGAAGGCGGCCGTGCCGGCGGGCCAATAGGCCGAGCACTCGGCGCCGTTGATGGTCCGCCACGGGAACGCCGCTCCCGCAAGCCCCAACTGCCGGGCCCGATCCCGCGCCGCAGGCAGGGTGGAGTGCCGCCAGCGCAGCACCGGGGCGACCGTCTGCGGGGCGGTGTAGGTGAGCATGGGCAGCACGAAGGACTCCACGTCCCAGAACGAGTGCCCGTCGTACCCCGTCCCCGTGAGGCCCTTGGCGGGGATCGCGCGCTCCTCGCCGCGGGCCGCCGCCTGAAGTACGTGGAACAGCGCGAAGCGCACGGCCTGCTGGATCTGGGCGTCGCCGTCCACCTCGACGTCCGCGCAGGACCAGAAGTGGTCCAGGAAGGCCCGCTGCTCGGCGAGCAGCCCCTCCCAGCCCGTGCTGCGGGCGGTGGCGACCGCCGCGTCGACCTGATCGTGCACGGCCGGAAGCGAGCGCTGGCCGGACCAGCCGTACCCGACGAACTTGACCAGCCGCAGCCGCTCTCCGGTCCGGAGGGTGCAGGTGACCGTGAGCCTGCTGACGTCCGGCTCGCTCTCGGCGGACCAGGACGTGCCGGCCGGGCCGTCGACCAGGTGGTCCGCGGCGGCGCCCACCCGCAGTCCGCTGCTCCTGGTGCGGTGCACGAGGCGCAGCCGGGTGTCCTCGGCGAAGTCCTCCTCGGCCTCCAGCGGTGAGTCGACGGCCGCGGCGACCCGGGGGTCGCCGGTGTCGTGAGGCATCTGCTCGTTCGCGACAAGCTCTGACTGGACCGCTACCGAGACGGTCCCGTCCAGCGGCTCCACCTCATAGGCGATCGCGGCGATCGCGCGCTGGGTGAAGGACACCAGTCGCTCGGAGGTGATGCGGACGGACCGGCCGGCCGGCGAGGTCCATTCCGCGGTGCGCCGCAGGACGCCGGAGCGGAAGTCCAGTACCCGCTCGTGGGCGGTGAGGTCGCCATAACGCAGGTCGCAGGGATGGTCGTCCACCAGCAGCCTGACGATCTTCCCGTCCGTGACGTTGATCATGGTCTGGCCGGACTCCGGATAGCCGTACCCGGCTTCGGCGTACGGGAGGGGGTGGAGTTCGTGGACCCCGTTGAGATAGGCGCCGGGCAGTCCGTGGGGCTCGCCCTCGTCGAGGTTGCCGCGCCAGCCGATGTGGCCGTTGGCGAGGGCGAAGAGGGACTCGCTCTGGGAAAGGACGTCGAGGTCGAGCCCGGTCTCGCGCAGGCGCCACGGCTCGACCGTATAACCGGAGTGGCTGATCATCGTGACTCCATGAGTTCGGCGAGGTCGTCCACCACGACGTCCGCCCCGTGCCGCCGCAGCTCGGCGGCCTGACCGGTGCGGTCGACGCCCACGACGAGGCCGAACCGCCCGGCCCGGCCTGCCTCCACACCGGCGAGGGCGTCCTCGAACACGGCCGCGTCCCCCGGAGCGACACCGAGGGTGCGGGCGGCGGCCAGATAGGTGTCGGGTGCGGGCTTGCCGCGGAGGCCCTGCTCGTGTGCGACGACTCCGTCGATGCGCTCGTCGAACAGGTCCTCGATACCGGCAGCGGCGAGCATATCCCGGCAATTGGCGCTGGACGAGACGACCGCGGTGCGCATGCCGGCGTTGCGGACGGCATGCACATAGGCCACGGATCCCTCGTACGCATCCACGCCGTCCTCGCGGATTCTGCGGAGTACCAGGTCGTTCTTGCGGGTGCCCAGGCCGTTGACCGTCTCCCGGCCCGGCGGGTCGTCGGACGCACCCTCGGGCAGCTCGATACGGCGGGAAGCGAGGAAGGTGCGGACGCCGTCCTCGCGGGGCCGGCCGTCGACGTACTCGTCGTAGTCGCGAACGACGTCGAACGGCACGAAAGCCGTCCCCTCATGGTCGGCCCGCTGCCGCAGGAAGTCGTCGAACATCTCCTTCCAGGCCGCCGCGTGGACCTTCGCGGTGCAGGTGAGGACGCCGTCGAGGTCGAAAAGACAGGTGTGCACGTGATCGGGAAGCCCCAGCATACGGTCGAGGCTAGGAGGCTACGGCGGCCCCTTGGGGCAGCAGCAGAGTGGCGCCGCACCGCGCGTACCACGTACGGATGACGCGCCGGGTGTCATCCGGAGCAGCCCCGCCTCCGCCGGAAGCTCCCCGCACCCGCCGCACCGGTAGCGGGCGATGGGCGGCCGGTGGAGGCGGTCGGGCCGGGGAGGCCTGGGCCGGCGGGTATCACGAGGTGGGAACCCGTCCGCTGCACCAGGTCCACCGCCCCTTTTCCCACGCCGGGGAGAACGTGCCCGCCTCGGCAACTCCCCGCTGTCCAAGGCGTGGCTGCATGCGGGGGACACGGTCGGCTGCACGCCCACGCTCGCGTCGGTCGACGCAGCCCGCCTCAAGGTCGACGGCATCCTCCCGTTGCCCCAGCCGCGTGACCGCTCGGTGTGGTGCTTCTCGCGCAACGACAACGTCCACGACGCCGGCCTGCCCGCCCTGCGCCCGACCCGCGATGCGATGTGCACGCACGGCCTTGACGCACGAACCGTCAGACGGTGTGGCCGAGGTGCCGCAGGTAGGCATGCAGGGCCGCGGAGGCTCTGAGCCGGTGGAGGCTGCGGCGGTGGAGATCCCGTTGCCTGTTCGTCAGTTCGCCGAGCACGCGGTCCGGGCTGCCGGTGGCCCGCAGTTCGCCCAGTACCGCTTTGATGGCGGCCAGCGGGTAGTGCCCTCGGCGCAGCAGCGCGACGACCTGCGCGGCGTGGAGCTCCGAGCGGGAGTAGACGCGGTATCCCGTGCCCGGCTCCCGGTCCGGTCGCAGGAGACCGTGGGCCTCCCAGAGGCGGAGCACGGGCGGACGGACCCCCACGGCGCGTGCGACCTTGCCGATGCGCATGCCGGGGGGCCCGGTGGCTGTGGTGACCGTCGGGTGCGCGAGGACGGCGCCCAGGGCGTCGTGCACCGCCGCCAGTTCGGCGCGTTCCCGGTCCAGTTCGGCATGACTGGCGTCGAGAGCGGCCAGCGCGGTCTCCAGATCTCCGTCGTGGACGGCTCGCATGACGCTGCGGGTGGTCGCCCAGCCGTGACCCGCGGCTGCTTCTCGAGCCGTGGCGAGGGCTTCGGCGTGTGCGGCGGTGAAGACGCGGTAACCACTGGCGGTGCGTTCGACCGGTGGCAGAACTCCCGTCTCCACGTAGTTGCGGACCTGCTGGACCGAGATCCCGGCCGTCCGCGCGAGGTCGGCGGCCCGCAGCCGGTTCCCCACGTCACCACACCCCTCGGCTGTCGCGCGCCCGACGGTTCACCTTGATGCCTCACTCCGGTTTGAGACTTGTCGGGCATATCCAAGAGCCGGCCAGTGCTGATGGGTCTCAAAGTCTCACATCGCACTTGAATGAAACAATTGATACCGCGGGCCCGGCCCGAACAGCGGGCGGGTCCGAACCGTTCAGTGAGGGGAGACAAGAGCGTGAAGTTCGTTCTGGAAGTCGACGTGGACGCCGGGTGGCCCGCGCACGAAACGGCGGGCGAGTTGGGCCGCATCCTCCGTTACTGGGGCGGGAACCTGAACCACTACGCGCTGAAGCCGGGCGACGGGTCGGCCGTCTACGACTCGCAGCACCAGGAGGTCGGCCGGTGGCGGATCGTGGAGGCCGACGGATCCTGATCGGACAGCGCGAGCACCGCACCACATCACAGCGGTAGTCGAGGGCCGGCATCGACGAGGACCGCGGATGTCACGCGGTGCTCTTCGATGCCGGCCCTTGGACACCGACCGCCGGCGGGCCCGGTCAGCTCATTCGCCGTCGGTCCTCGTCGGTCCACTTGCGGGTGTCGCGGGGCTTGACATAGGGCTCGGCGTCCTTCGGGTGGCCACCGACAAGCGCGCGTTCCCGGGCGAGTTCCGCGTCGAACTCGAGCCCCAGGAGGATGGCCAGGTTGGTGATCCACAGCCAGACGAGGAAGATGATGATGCCGGCGAGGGTGCCGTACGTCTTGTTGTAGGAGCCGAAGTTCGCCACGTAGAAGGCGAAGCCGGCCGACGCGACGAGCCAGATCACCACTGCGATGAAGCTGCCGGGGCTGATCCATCTGAAGCCCCGGACCTTGGCGTTGGGTGTGGCCCAGTACAGCAGCGCGACCATCAAGGTGACCAGCACGACGAGCAGCGGCCACTTGGCGTAGGTCCAGACCGTCATGGCGGTGTCCCCGACGCCGAGCGCCGTACCGAGCCGCTGAGCGATGTCTCCGGAGAGTACGACGATGAGGGCGCTCGCACAGGCCATGATCGTCAGGGCGAGAGTCACACCGACGCGGACCGGCAGTACCTTCCATGCGGGCCGGCCTTCGGGTACGTCGTAGACGGCGTTCGAGGAGCGGATGAACGCGGCCACATAGCCGGACGCGGACCACAGGGCGGCGAGCAGGCCCACGATCGCCAGGATCGAGCCGGTGCTGGAGCTGCCCTGAAGCTGGGTGACGGCGTCGGTGAGGATGTCGCGGGCCGGGCCCGGGGCGAGTTGCTGGATGTTGTCGAGCACCTTCTGCGTCGTGCTCTCGCCCATGATGCCGAGCACGGAGACGAGCACCAGCAGGGCCGGGAACAGCGCCAGAATGCCGTAGTAGGTCAGAGCGGCGGCACGGTCGGTCAGTTCGTCGTCCTTGAACTCCTTGAACGTGCCCCGCAGCACCTGTCCGAACGATCTCTTGGGCATGTCGGTCGGCTTGTCCGGAGCGTTGCGCTCCACACTCCGGTCGGGGCCGGGCTCCTGATCCGTGCCGGCAGCGGGCTGCGGTCCCGTGTCGGTGGCACGGTCGGCCTCGTGACGAGAGGCTTCTTCGTGACGATGCCGCAGATTCGCAAAACGGGTCATATGGCCCGTGTATCCGCATTCGCGGAAGACAATCAGCCGAATGCCCTCACCGTCGAAAGCCTTCGCGTCGGTGCCTCCTTCGGCAGGCTCGGCCCTCGGCGGGCGCGCATTCCGTTCCGGGTCCGTCCGTTGACCCGTACAGGCGGCACGGCCGACCCGGCGACGCGCCTTCGTGGACACGGGCTGGGCTCACACGGAGAGCTCACGGGCGGAACTCACCGGTCCGGGCCTCCGTAGGCCCGGACCGGTGAGCGGAAGGGAAGCGGGAGCGATGTCGGCCACGGCGTGTCAGCCGGGCCAGGTACCGGTGAGCCGTTTCGTGGCGACCGCACCGCTTCGGTCGACGGCAGCCTTGACGACAGAGAAGATCGCGCCCTGGAGGGTCGCGGCGAGCAGCACCTCCCGCCAGCCGCGGCCCTCGTCGGTCGCGTCCGGCGCGTCCTCGTCGTGGCCCAGCTTCTTCCACACCTGGCCGAACACCGCCCCCGCCACGGCGCCGCTCGTGGCGCCGATCGCCAGACCCACGGGCTTGTAGAAGACCTTCGATGCCTTCACCGGTGCCTCCGGTGCTTGACCAGCATCAGGAGGACGACGGCCACGGCGAACCCCGCTCCCGCTCCGGCGAGCAGCTTTGTGTTGTTGCCGTGTTCTGCGTGTGCCGCGTGTGCGGCGTGGTGCTCGTGGCGGGGGTGAGGGGTCTTCTCGCGGATGGTGTCGCCCACTGCGGCCGCGGTGGCGGCCACCTGCTCCTTGGCGCGGGTGGCCTTGAGGCCCACCTGGTCCTTCATGCCCGCGGCGGTCTCCTTGGCCCGGCTCTTGACGTCGGCCTTGGCCGCGAGCGCCTCCACCGTCTCGCCGAGTTCGTCGCGGGTGTGCTGGATCTGCGTGCGCAGCTCATCGGCCGAGAGGGCGCTCGGATCCCTGCTGCTGCCTCGCGGGGAAGTGTTCATCGGTGTGCCCTTTCCTTGATCTCACGGACATCGCGCTGCACGCTGCTGATCGTTTCCTCGGGCTTGGGCGGTCCGGCCCGCCGAATGCTCTTCTTTCCGGCCGCGCCGAGGATCGCTGCGATCACGAACAGCACTCCGGTGACGATCAGTGCCGCCGCCCACCACGGCAGGACCAGTGCGAGGGCGATGATCGCGGTGGCGACCAGCGCCTGCAGGGCAAGGACCGTGACCAGGCCGGCGCCCCCGAACAGCCCGCCGCCCATGCTGAACCGTTTGCCCTTCTCGCTCATCTCGGCCCGGGCCAGCCGCATCTCTTCCCGCACCAGCTGGGAGATCTGCTGCGAGGCACGGCTGACGAGCTCACCGACCGGCTCGTCCGTGGCCGTGCGATGGAAATTGCTCATCGGGTCCACCTCCTGTCGGGTCCACGCGGTCCGGTTACCCGAGAAGGCGCCGAACACACAACGGCCGGGTCCCGTGCCCGCCGAAGGCCTTCGCGGCGACGGCTCCGTGGGCCTGCCGCCGTGGCGGACGGGGGCAGCCGGAAGGCGGAGGCGCAGAGGCGTCGGGCCGTCGCGCCGCAGCGGGGCGTCACCGACTGCGACGGTCCGGCACGGCCCGTTCCGGACGGTGGGTCAGTGAACGGCCACCAGCCGCCCGAGGGCGATCACGTTCCCCTGGTGGCCCCGCCCGGATGTTCTGCGGATCTCGGGACGCGCACCTCCCCGGGAAGCCCTGTGGCCCTGCCACTGCAGGGGTCGATGGGTCGGATCCGGCCCGCCGGACGAGTGCCGAGCGGGGCGCCGGAGGCGGCGACGGGGGCGCCGCGCCGTCTACTCGCTGTCGGCCGGCTCCGGCACGTCGCGGGTGCCCAGCCGAAGGTGCTCGATGTGATAGACGGCCTCGTCGAGCAGTTGGGCGACGTGGTTGTCGTAGAGGCTGTACTCGATGCGCCGGCCCTGACGGGTGCCGGAGACGAGGCTGAGCGCCCGCAGCAGTCGCAGTTGGTGGGAGACGGCGGACTGCTCCATCTCGACCGCCTCCGCGAGCTCGGTCACTCCGCACGGGCCTTGGCGCAGCCGCGTGAGGATCATGAGGCGGGAAGGCGTCGCGAGCGCCTGAAGGGTGGCGGCGATGGTCGCCGCGGAGTCCGCGTCCAGATGTGCGGCCGGGGTGGTCCCGCCGCTGACTCCGTGTCCCATGGGGCACATCGTAGCCGCGCAGCAGAAGCAACAAATGAAGACCTCTTCATGTATTCCGCTATGGTGGTCGGGTTCCGCCCACACCCCGTGCCCCGGAACCCGAAGAAGAGGTGTGCTCCCGATGGTTCCTCCGACGCCGCCGACGTCCCCGACCGCCACGCCGGTGCGCGACGCCACCACAGCGCGGCCCGCAGCAACACCCCGGGCGGCACCGGGCAGGCGGCGCACCTGGCTGTTCGCGCTGCCCGAGGTCCGCTGGGCGGCACTGTCCGCCGTCGCGTTCCTGTGCGCCCTGCCGCTCGACCTCGGCGGCGCCCCGGCCTGGGCATGGGGTCCGCTCTACGCCCTCTGCTACGCGGCCGGCGGCTGGGAGCCCGGCCTGGAAGGGGTGCGGGCCCTGCGCGACAAGACCCTCGACGTGGACCTCCTCATGGTGGTGGCGGCCGCCGGGGCCGCGGCCATCGGGCAGTTTCTCGACGGCGGGCTGCTGATCGTCATCTTCGCTGTGTCGGGCGCGCTGGAGGCTCTCGCGACCCGCCGCACCGCCGACTCGGTCAGCGGCCTGCTCGACCTCGCACCGGCGCAGGCCCTGCGCCTGACGGGCGGCACGGAGGAGACCGTCCCCGTGTCCGACCTGCGGGTGGGGGACACCGTTCTGGTGCGGCCCGGAGAGCGCTTGCCCGCCGACGGGACCGTGCTCGAGGGCGCCAGTGAGGTCGACCAGGCGACCATCACCGGCGAGCCGCTCCCTGTCGACCGCTTCGCCGGCCACACCGTCTTCGCCGGCACCCTCAACGGCACCGGCTCGCTCCGCGTCCGCGTCGACGCGGACGCCGCCGGGTCCGTGATCGCCCGGATCGTCGCGATGGTCGAGGAGGCCAGTGCCACCAAGGCGCCCACCCAGCTGTTCATCGAGAAGATCGAACAGCGGTATTCCACAGGGGTCGTGGTCGCCACCCTCGCGCTGCTGGCCGTGCCCCTCGCATTCGGCGCCGACTTCACCAGCACTCTGCTGCGGGCCATGACGTTCATGATCGTCGCTTCGCCGTGCGCCGTCGTGCTGGCGACCATGCCGCCGCTGCTGTCCGCGATCGCCAACGCCGGACGTCACGGAGTCCTCGTCAAATCCGCTGTGGCCATGGAGTCGTTGGCGTCCGTCACACGCGTCGCGCTCGACAAGACCGGCACGCTCACCGAAGGGGCGCCGCGCGTCGCGGAGGTACGTCTGCTGCCCGCCGGTGGCCTCGACGAGGACACGGCGCTGACGCTCGCCGCGGCGGCCGAACACCACAGCGAGCACCCGCTGGGCCGTGCCGTGGTCACGGCGGCACGCGAACGGTGCCTGCGGCTGCCGGAGGCGCGGCAGTTCGAGTCGGCTCCTGGGCGAGGCGTCTCCGCGCAGGTCTGCGGACGCACGGTACGCGTCGGCAGCCCCGCAGCTCTGCTCGCCGGAAAGAGCGCGGAGGCGACGGCGATGGAGGCCGACGGCCGGACGGCCGTCGTGGTGGAGGTGGACGGCGAACCGGTCGCGGTGCTGGCCGTCGAGGACCGGCTCAGGCCCGGTGCCCCGGAGGCGGTTGCCGCCCTCGCCCGTCTTACCGGCGCGGGGCCGACACTGCTCACGGGCGACAACCCGCGTGCGGCGGCCCGCGTGGCGGACGAGGTCGGCATCGCTGACGTGCGGGCCGCGTTGCTGCCGCAGGACAAGGTCGCGGCGGTGCAGGAGTGGGAGCGGGCGGGCGACAGGGTGCTCGTCGTGGGCGACGGCGTCAACGACGCGCCCGCGCTGGCCGCCGCGACCGCAGGCGTGGCCATGGGCCGGGCGGGCTCCGACCTGGCGCTGGAGAGCGCGGACGCCGTGGTGGTGCGCGACGAGGCGGCCGCGGTCCCCGCCGTCGTGGCGCTGTCGCGGCGTGCCCGCCGGCTGGTCGTGCAGAACCTGGTGATCGCGTCCGTGTGCATCGGCGTGCTGGTGGTCTGGGACCTGGCTTGGCACCTGCCGTTGCCGCTCGGAGTCGCGGGCCACGAGGGCTCCACCGTGCTGGTGGGCCTCAACGGCCTGCGGCTCCTGCGCGAGTCGGCGTGGCGCCGGGCCGCGCAGGCCTGACCGCGGCGGGCGGGCTGGTCAGCGCTCTCCCCGTCGGCCTGGGCCGACGGGGAGAGCAGGACGGCAGTCTGCCCGGCGGCGGGGGTGCCTGACCTCAACTCGGCGGCGGGGTGCCTGGGTGAGCGCTCTCCCACCCGCCTTCTCGGCTCCGGCGGCCCACCGCGCGGCGGTTGGCATGACGGTGGGCCGCGTTCGGCTCACCCCAGCGGCCAAGGGCGCGTGGTGAGCGCTCTCCCACCTGCCGTGCCCGCCCGCCCCGCGGCTGCTTCGGCGCCTCGCCCGGAGTGGAGGCGTTCCTCCGGTCCGGCTGCCTTGTGCAGCACGCATCAGTCGGTGCCGGAGAACCGGCGCCGGGCGACACCGACGAGGACCGAGGTCCAGGGGCCCGGTCAGCGGCAGCGGCAGCGGGGCGAGTTCGCCCGACTCGTCACGGGCGCCTCCGGCCCCGCTCCCGGGCCGCTGTCAGTGAGGCAGGCCGGTCAGGGCCAGGAACTCGCTGCGGGATCGCGCGTCGCTGCGCAGCAGACCGAGGAGAGTGGAGGTCATCGTCGTCGCCCCGGTGGCCTGGACGCCACGCAGCGTCATGCAGGTGTGTTCGGCCTGGATGACGACGCCGACGCCTTTCGGCTCCAGGTGGGTCTGGAGCCAGTCGGCCACCTGCTTGGTGAGCCGCTCCTGCACCTGAGGCCGGCAGGCGAAATGCTCGAGGACCCGCGCGAGTTTGGACAGGCCCAGGATCCGCTGCCCGGGCAGGTAGCCGATGTGGGCCGTACCGACGAACGGCAGAAGATGATGCTCGCAGACGCTCCGGAGCGGGATGCTCCGGGCGAGGACCAATTCGTCGTAGTCCTCGTCGTTGGGGAACGTGGTCAGGTCGAACGGGCGAGGGCTGAACAGTTCGGCGTAGGCGCGCGCCATGCGGCCCGGCGTGCCCCGCAGACTCTCCGAACCGGTGTCGATACCCAGCGCCTGAAGGAACTGCCCCGCTGCGAGTTCGGCGGCTGTCAGGTCCACCCCCTCCGCGTCGTGGACCACGCGTAGCGCGGCGGGCGCCGAAACCGGGTCGGGGGAGGGAGACGGGTCGGGGGCTATGTGCAAGGGGGAGTGAAGGTCCTGGGTCATGTCACTCACCCGACCCGAGAGCACTGCCCGCCCACGTACTGACCGGCCGCATGACCTCGGGCGGCGCGGCCGGTGGCCGGTCCGAGGGCGCGAGGCCGGCGCTGACCGGCTCTTTCACCTGCTTGTGCAGTTCTGTGGGCATGGCGGGCTCCTCTCAGTGTTTCACCAATCAGTATTGGACTTATTGAGGAAGTCGGTCAAGGTATGCACGAAAAACCAAAGATTCCTTGGTTCCGCCAGCGCTGATTGGAGTTATCGTGAAGGTATGACCTCAGGACTGACTCCGGCTTCGCCCCCTCCCCGCGCCGCGGCGGGCGTGGAGGCGGTCTCGGTGCTCGCGGACGAGGTGCGCCGCACCCTGTACGACTTCACCCGGCGCGCACACCGGCCCGTGACCCGGGAGGAGGCGGCCGCGGATGCCGGCATCTCCGTCAAGCTGGCCGCCTTCCACCTGGACAAACTCGTCGTGGCCGGGCTGCTGCACTCTCGCTACGACAGTCCGGGAGGCGTCCGAAGGGTCGGCCGCAAGCCCAAGGTGTACGAGCCGGCCGAGACCGACATCCGCATCAGCATCCCTGAGCGCCGCCCCGACGTCCTCGCGGAGATCCTCCTCGACGCGGTCCTCGAACAGGAACAGGGCGAAGGCGCGCAGGCCGCCGCGCTGCGCACGGCCCGTCGGCGGGGTGAAGAGCTCGGAGCCGCGACACGCTCCAACACCCGTCCCGGACGCCTCGGCCCTGAGCGGTCCATCACGCTGACGGCCTCCGTGCTGGAGGAGTTCGGCTTCGAACCCGCCCGTCGGGCCCCTGGCGAGCTGCGGCTGCTCAACTGCCCGTTCCATCCCCTCGTTGCCCGCTCGCCCCAGTTGGTCTGCGGCATCAACCAGGCCTTCCTCGGCGGTTTCCTCGAGGGATTGCAGGCCGGTGGGACGGACGCGGTCCTCGCCCCCCACCCGGGACGGTGCTGCGTGGAGCTGCGGGCCGCGGGCGACGGCCCGGGAGCGCCCGGTTCCGCCGACGGCACCTGCCCGAAGGAGACGGGCGCTCAGCAGCCCGCCCCGGATGAGGGCACCACGCCGTAACGACATCCCACGACGCAAGGGAGAACACCATGAGTGGCAACCCCGACCGGCAGGCCGCGCACACCGCTGACTGATGCCGCCGGCCGCCGGTGAGCGGTCCAGCGTTCACAGCCTCCGTCGATCGACCTGTCGGAGACACACCGGGGAACAGATCAACCGTCGACAGCGCCCGGCTGTCGACGACGATGGCCTGGCCACCTGCGACGCAGCAGGGACGGAACGCCGTCCGCCTGAGGGCCGGCCGACGCAGCAGAGGAGAGAACATGGCCGCGAGCACAGCATTCGTGATCGTCGGAGCCGGCCTGGCCGGTGCCAAGGCGGCACAAACCCTCCGGGAAGAGGGGTTCGAGGGCCCCGTCGTGCTGCTCGGAGAGGAAAGCGAGCATCCATACGAACGCCCGCCGCTGTCGAAGGGCTATCTGCTGGGCAAGGACGAGCGTGACACCGTCTACGTCCACCCTCCCCGCTGGTACGCCGAGCACGACGTCGACCTGCGCCTGGGCGTGGCCGTCACCGCGATCGAACCGGCCGGACACGAGGTGACGCTCGCTGACGGCAGCCGCGTCGGCTACGAGAAGCTGCTCCTGACCACCGGCTCCTCGCCGCGTCGCCTGACCGTGCCCGGAGCCGATCTCGACGGGGTCCACTACCTGCGCCGCCTCGCCGACAGCGACCGTATGAAGGAAGCCTTCGCGTCCGCATCCCGCATCGTGGTGATCGGCGCCGGCTGGATCGGCCTGGAGACCACGGCTGCCGCCCGCGCGGCCGGTGCGGAGGTCACCGTGCTGGAGACGGCGGAGCTGCCCCTGTTGCGTGTGCTGGGCCGCGAGGTGGCCCAGGTCTTCGCCGAATTGCACACCGACCACGGGGTCGACCTTCGCTTCGGTGCGCAGGTCGCCGAGATCACGGGGAACGGCGGCCGGGTGAACGGTCTGGTGCTGGCCGACGGCAGCCGTATCGACGCCGACGCGGTCATCGTCGGCGTAGGCATCACCCCCGACGTCCGGCTTGCCGACGCTGCCGGCCTGGAGGTCGACAACGGCGTCCTCGTCGACGCCCAACTGCGTACATCTCACCCGGACATTCACGCCGCCGGCGACGTCGCCAACGCCTTTCACCCATTGCTCGGGAAGCACATCCGTGTCGAACACTGGGCAAACGCCGTCAACCAGCCGCAAGCCGCGGCCAAGGCGATGCTCGGCCAGGACGTGTCCTACGACCGCGTTCCGTACTTCTTCACCGACCAGTACGACCTGGGCATGGAGTACACCGGCTACGTCGAACCCGGCGGCTACGACAAGGTCGTCTTCCGTGGGCGCAGGGACACCCGCGAGTTCATCGCCTTCTGGCTCGCCGAGGGGCGGGTGCTGGCCGGCATGAACGTCAACGTCTGGGACGTCACCGACCCGATCCGCGCCCTCGTGACCTCCCGGCGACCGGTCGACGCGGCGAGGCTCGCCGACCCCGACGTTTCCCTGGGCGACCTTCTCGACCACCCGGCCACGGCCGGGTGAGCTTCCCGGGGAAGGCGGTTCGAAGGTGACAGCCAGGCATGCCGGATCCGGCCGTACACCCGGGGTCGTCCCGGACGCGGCGCAGCCGCTACGGGCAGACGGGTACGCGCAGTTGCGGGACTATGCCGTGATCGGGGACGGGCGATGCGCCGCGCTCGTCGCCCGTGACGGCTCCGTGGACTGGCTGGCCTGGCCGGACCTGGACTCGCCGAGCCTGTTCGCCGCCGTGCTCGACCCGGCACGCGGCGGCCGGTTCCTCCTCCGGCCCGACGTGCCGTACACCGCGAGCCGCCGCTACCTCCCCGGCACCAACGTGCTGGAGACGACGTTCACCACCGCTCACGGCACCGTCCGGCTGACCGATGCGTTGTCCCTCCCCGACGGCACTTCCCTGGCACCCGGGCGGGAACTGGTCCGGCGGATCGAGGGCCTCGCCGGCAGTGTTCCCATGCGCTGGAGCGTCGAGCCGCGCTTCGACTACGGCACCCGGGCGCCGCACCTGACTCACCGTGCCGGCGTCCCCGTGGCCACCTCCGGCGCCGATGCCGTCGCCGTCTGCGCCTGGAACGCGGGAAAGCCGCAGCTCACCGGCGATGCCGTCGCATCCGGCTTCCGGACCGAGGCCGGCACCCCGGCCGTCATCGCCCTGGCGTACGCACATCAAGAACCCCTGGTCCTGCCCACCCGTGCGGAGTGCGAGGCCCGCCTCGACCGCACCACCGCCGCCTGGCGCCGCTGGAGCGACGACCGCACCTACGGCGGACCTTGGCGCGAGGCGGTCCTGCGCAGTGCTCTTGCCCTCAAGCTGCTGGTGTTCGCCCCCTCGGGCGCGGTCGCCGCGGCCGTGACCACCTCGCTGCCCGAGGAGCTGGGCGGGGAGCGGAATTGGGACTACCGCTTCAGCTGGATCCGGGATTCCGCCTTCACCCTGGACGCATTCCTCCGGCTGGGCTGTGCGCCGGAGGCCACCAGCTACTTCTGGTGGCTCATGCACGCCTCCCAACTCACCCACCCACGTCTCCATGTGCTGTACCGCCTCAACGGCGGCACCCGCGCACCTGAGCACATCGTGCCCCTGTCGGGCTACCGGAACTCGGTGCCCGTGCGGGCAGGCAACGCCGCCGCCGGCCAGCTCCAGCTCGACACCTACGGCGAACTGCTGCAGACCGCCTGGCTGTACACCACGGCAGGCAACCGGCTCGACGCCGACATCGCCCGCCGGCTGGCCGAGACCGCCGACTTCATCTGCAGCGCGTGGCAGCTGCCGGACGCGGGCATCTGGGAAGTGCGCAGCGCACCCGAACACTTCACCCAGTCCAAGATGATGTGCTGGATCGCCCTCGACCGCGCCCTTCGCCTCGCCGCACGCCGTCTGATCCCCGACCGGCACGCGTCCCGTTGGCGGCGCGAACGACAGGCCGTCGCCGACTTCGTCGACAACCGCTGCTTCGACCCGCGCCGGAACAGCTATGTGCGTTCCACGGACAGCGACGCCATGGACGCGGGGCTCCTCCTCGGTCTGCTCCACGGCTACCTGCCGCCCGACGACCCTCGCACGTATGCGACTGTCGCCGCCGTCCAGAATTCCCTGCGGGACGGCCCCTACGTCAGCCGCTATCTCGGCGCCGACGGAGTCCCGGGCGGTGAGGGTGCCTTCCTCGCCTGCTCCTTCTGGCTCGCCGAAGGCCTCGCCCGGTGCGGCCGCACGGACGAGGCCGTCTCGCTCATGGACGAGCTCGTGACCCTGGGCAACGACGTAGGCCTCTACAGCGAGGAGATAGATCCCACCACCGGCGCGTTCCTCGGCAACCTGCCCCAAGGCCTGTCCCACCTGGCCCTCATCAGCGCCGCTTGCGTCATCGGGCGGGCCGCACCATGAACATCTGGGCCGCCCTGGCGGGCGGGTTCGTCGGCACCCTGGTCCTGACGACGGCCCTGCGCGCCGCCAACGCCTTCAAACTCACCCGCATCGACCTGCCGTTCCTGCTCGGCACCGCCTTCAGCAGCAACCGGACCCGCGCCAAGGCCCTCGGATACGGCGCGCACTTCGTCAACGGCCAGATCTTCGCCCTGATCTACTACGCGGTCTTCGTCGCGATCGGCGAAGCCGGTTGGTGGATGGGATGTCTCCTCGGCCTCGTCCACGGTCTGTTCGCCGCGACCGCCCTGGTCAACATCCTGCTGCCCCTCGTCCACCCGCGCATGGGGACACCCGAGACCAGCGCCCCCCACGTCGCGCTGCTGGAACCACCCGGCTTCCTGATGCTCAACTACGGCCCCGGCACGCCCACCGTCACCCTCGCCGCACACCTCGGATACGGCGCCATCGTGGGAGGCTTCCTCACCTGACCGCGCCGAGCGCCCGAGCCGGCACGGGGCAGGGACCGCCGGCCCCGGGCAGGGTCCGGTCAGGTCGCGGTGAGTCCGAGCTCCTTGGCGAGCCGGCCCCGGTGCCACGACGGTGGGCCGAACAGCTGGGCCGAACCGTGGGCGCGCTTGAAGTAGCGGTGGGCGTCGTGCTCCCAGGTGATGCCGATGCCGCCGTGCAACTGGATCGTCTCGCCCGCCACCGCGGAAAAAGCCTCGGAGCAGGCGGATTTGGCGACGGCCGCGCAACGCGTCAACTCCGACGAGCCGGCGTCGGCGGCGAAGGCAGCGCAGAGTGCGGCCGACCGTGCCGCTTCCACCAGCACGTACGCGTCCGCCAGCCGGTGCTTGAGCGCCTGGAAGGAGCCGATGGGCCGGCCGAACTGGACGCGCTCCCGGGCGTAGGCCACCGTGAGCTCCAGGCAGCGCTCGGCCGCGCCGGTCTGCTCTGCGGCGAGCGCCGTGCAGGCCAGGTCCAGTACGCGCCCCAGGATCCGGCCGCCGTCGCCCTCCGCGCCGATCAGCCGGCCCTCGGCCCCGTCGAGAACGATGCGTGCCTGTGCCCGGGACCGGTCCATGGTGACCACCGCTTCACGGCGCAGACCCGCGTCGTCGACGGGCACCTGGAACAGGGAGACCCCGACCGCCGTCCGCGCCGCCACGAGCAGCACAGCGGCCTCGGTGCCGTGCAGCACGAACTCCTTGGCCCCGGTGAGCCGCCAGGCGCCGCCCGCGCCACGGGAGGCCTGGGCCCGCACGGCCGCCGGGTTCCAGGAACCGCGTTCCGCCCAGGCGAGGGCCCCCACCGTCCGGCCCTCGGCGAGTCCCGGCAGCAGCCGCGCGCATGCCTTCGCGTCCCCGGATGCGAGCAGAGCCTGCACCGTGAGTACCGCGGATCCGAGGTAGGGGACGGGACTGAGGTTCCGGCCCAACTCCTCCATGACGACGTGGACCTCACGTGCACCGCAGCCCGCTCCGCCGTACTCCTCGGGGACGGAGAGTCCGGCGACGCCGATCTGCCCGGTCAACGGCAGCCAGGCCGCCGCGTCCTCGTGCCGCGCGAGCGATGCCCGCACGGCGTCCCGCAGTTCCTTCTGTTCTTGTGTCGGCCTCACCCTGCGGGCTCCCTTCTGTGCCGCTCGGTCCGGGCCGGATTCAGGGGGCCAGCACGCGGGCGCGGCAGGCGGCCGGTGTGCCCCAGGCGGACCGCAGCGGTCGGGCCTTGCGGATCCACAGGGAGAGGTCGAGCTCCTCGGTGTAGCCGAGGGCGCCGTGGATCTGCAGTGCGGTACGGGCAGCGGCGTAGGCCGCCTCGCACGCCGTGACCTTCGCCGCCGCGATCTCGCGGCCGGACGCCGGATCGTGCGCGGCCAGGGCCACTGCCGCGGCATGGATCAGCGGCTGGGCGAACTCCAGAGCGATCAATGTGTCGGCCAGCCGGTGCTTGACCGCCTGGAACGAGCCGATCGCCACCCCGAACTGGGAGCGCCTCTGCGCGTGTTCGACCGTTCGTGCGAGCAGGGTGCGGCCCAGACCGAGGGCCTGGGCAGCCGTCCCCAGCGCAGCGACGTCGGCGGCGTGCGCGGCCGCGGCGGCCACTTCCGGGCCCCGCGCCAGGACGGTTCCGCCGAGCGGGCGGGCCGGCTTGCGCGCCGGGTCGGCGGACGGCTGTACGGGCCCTGCCGCCGCTGCCAGGCGTACGGCGTCGCCTTCCACGACGAAGACCGCGTCGGCAGCGTGGGCGTCCAGGGCGTACGGGCTGCTCTCGCAGAGCAGACACAGTGAGGCGGCCGTCTTGCCGGACGCGATGGCGGGCAGCCACGCGACGGCTGCCGTGTCGTCTCCGAGGCGGTCGAGGAATGCCGCCACGGCCACCGTCTCCACCAGGGGACCCGGCACCGCGTGGCGGCCCAGTTCCGTGAAGGCGACGGCGAGTTCGACGGGCAGCGGGCCGAGGCCGCCGTGCCGCTCCGGCACGGCCAGGGCGAAGACGCCGGCCGCCGCGAGCCGGGACCAGAGCGCGCGGCCGGGTGCGGTGTCCCCGACGGCCCAGGCCCGCACGACGGCGGGGGTGCCGGCCGCCGCGAGCATGCCGTCGAGGGAGCGGGCGAACGCCTGCTGCTCGCCGTCGAGGAGGAACCGCATCACCGGCGTCCCCTCGGCATGCCGAGCAGCCGCTCGGCGATGATGTCGCGCTGGATCTCGTTGGTGCCGGCGTAGACGGGGCCGGCGAGGGAGAAGGTGTACCCCTCGGCCCAGCTCCCCTGGGCGGGCGCTTCCTCTGCCGTGTCCGACAGTTCGCCGTACGGGCCGAGCAGGTCCAGCGCGGTTTCGTGGAGGGCGATGTCCAACTCCGACCAGAAGACCTTGTTGAGACTCGACTCGGCGCCGATCGTCTCTCCGGCCGCGATCCGCGAGGCAGCCGCGTAGGTGTACAGCCGGTACGCGCGGGCGCCGACGACCGCGTCCGCGACCCGGTCGCGCCGGGCGGTGTCGCCCGGGTCGGCGCGGGAGCGCCACAGCGCCTCCAGGCGGTCGGCCGCCGCGGAGAACCGTCCCGGGCTGCGCAGCGTCAGCCCGCGTTCGTTGCCCGCGGTGCTCATGGCGACCCGCCACCCCTGGCCCGGCTCGCCGATCACGTCCCGGTCCGGGACGAAGACGTTGTCGAGGAAGAGTTCGGCGAACGCGGGCTTGCCGTCGAGCCGGCCGATGGGGCGCACGGTCACCCCTTCCGCGTCCAGCGGGAACATGAGGTACGTCAGGCCGTGGTGCGGCCTGGTCGCCTTCGTGCCGCCGTGGTCGCCACGGAAGAGGCCGAACGCGCGGTCTGCGAAGGCCGCCCGCGACGACCAGGTCTTCTGGCCGCTCAAGAGCCAGCCGCCGTCGGCGCGTACGGCCGTGGAGCGCAGGCTTGCGAGGTCCGAGCCGGACTCCGGCTCGGACCAGGCCTGGGCCCAGACCACCTCGCCGCTCGCCATCGGCGGCAGGATCCTGGCCAATTGCTCGTCCGTGCCGTGCTCGAAGAGGGTGGGGGCGAGGAGATTGATGCCGTTCTGGCTGACCCGGCCGGGTGCGCCGGCGGCGTAGTACTCCTCCTCGAAGATCAGCCACTCGAGGACCGAGGCGCCCCGGCCGCCGTGCTCTTCGGGCCAGGAGACCACCGACCAGCGGTCCGCATACATTGTCCGCTCCCATTCCCGGTGGGCCGAGAAACCTTCGGCGGTCTCCAGGGAAGGCAAAGGCGCGGCCGGGACACGGGCGGCGAGCCATGCGCGTGCCTCGGCACGGAACGCCTCCTCCTCCGCGGTGAAGTCGAGGTCCATCAGGAGGAGGCCTCCTTCATCGCGCGGACGTCCATGCCGGCGAGCGGGTCGCTCGCGGTCTCGGCGTTGTGCGCGTGCGCCAGGTGGTGCAGCCCGAAGACCGAGTCCAGTCCGGCGTGCAACCCCTGAAGGTCCTCGGCCTGGTTGACGGCCCGCTTGGCCAGCGCCAGCCCCAGGCGCGGCATGTCGGCGATCCGGGCCGCCAACTCCATGGTGCGGTCGACCAGTTCGGTGCGGGGTACAACCCGGTTGACCATCCCGACCTCGTACGCGCGCTGCGCGCTCATCCGGTCGCCGGTGTAGAGGAACTCCTTGGCGATGCGCGGCGGCATCACCCATGGGTGGGCGAAGTACTCCACGCCGGGGATGCCCATGCGCACCACCGGGTCGGCGAAGAAGGCGTCCTCCGAGGCGATGATCAGGTCGCAGACCCAGGCCAGCATCAGTCC
Organism: Streptomyces sp. WAC00040; assembly: GCF_056835925.1. Classification (NCBI taxonomy): domain Bacteria; kingdom Bacillati; phylum Actinomycetota; class Actinomycetes; order Kitasatosporales; family Streptomycetaceae; genus Streptomyces; species Streptomyces sp. WAC00040. The sequence continues at coordinate 916,291 of NZ_JAKQZE010000004.1, read as the reverse complement.
GCCCGCGAGGCACGCGCCCTGCACGGAGGCGATCAACGGCTTGGGCAGTTCGCGCCAGCGGCGGCACATGCCCAGGTAGACCTCCGACTCGCGGGCGTAGCGGCTCTCCGCTCCCTGCTTGTCCGAGTGGTCCCACCAAAGACCCGCCTTACGGTCGAACGGCAGGTGCGCGTCCCGCTCCGGGGTGCCGATGTCATGGCCGGCCGAGAAGTGCTTCCCCGCTCCCGCGAGGACCACGACCTTCACCGCATTGTCGTCGGCCGCGCGGTAGAGGGCGCGGTCCAGGGCGTAGGTCATCGCGGAGTTCTGGGCGTTCCGGTGATCGGGCCGGTCCATGGTGACCACGGCGACGGCACCGTGGCGTTCGTACCGGACGGGTTCAGCCGGTTCGGTGCGGGCAGCGGACATCCGCCCCCTCCTTCCCTAACAAGTGTTTGGTAGGTTAACGTACGAGCCATCGGCCGTCGAGAAGTCGGGCCGCCCCTTCGCCGCGAGCCGCCCGGAGCCGCCCATGAGCAGCGTCGAGGAGTTCCGCACCGGTTTCCGCGACTGGCTGCGAGCCAACCTCACGGGGGAGTTCGCGCATCTGCGGCGGCGCGGCGGCCCGGGCCGGGAGCACGAGGCCTTCGACGAACGCCTCGCCTGGGAGCGGCACATGGCCGCCGCGGGCTGGACCTGCGTCGGCTGGCCCAAGGAGTACGGCGGCCGGGGCGCCACCCTCGAGCAGCAGGTCGCCTTCCACGAGGAGTACGCCCTCGCGGACGCACCCGCCCGCGTGGGCCACATCGGGGAGCAACTGCTCGGCCCCACCCTGATCGCCTTCGGCACGCCCGGGCAGCGCGAGCGGTTCCTCCCCCGGATCGTCGCGGTCGAGGAGCTGTGGTGCCAGGGGTACAGCGAGCCGGACGCCGGATCGGACCTGGGAGGCGTGCGGACGCGGGCCGAGTTCGACGGCGAGGAGTGGACGGTCACCGGCCAGAAGACCTGGACCTCACTCGCGCACCGGTCCGACTGGTGCTTCGTCGTCGCCCGCACCGAACCCGGCTCCACCCGCCACCAGGGCCTGTCCTATCTGCTGGTGCCGCTGGACCAGCCGGGTGTGGACGTGCGGCCGATCACGCAACTGACCGGCACCTGCGAGTTCAGCGAGGTCTTCTTCGACAGCGCCCGCACAGCCGCGGCGAACATCGTCGGTACCCCCGGCGACGGCTGGAAGGTCGCCATGGCCACGCTCGGCTTCGAACGCGGTGTGTCCACCCTCGGCCAGCAGGTCGGCTTCCGCCGGGAGCTGGAGGCCGTCATCGACCTCGCCAGGCGCAACGGCGCGGCGGAGGACCCGCTGATCCGTGACCGGATCGCCCGGGCCTGGATCGGCCTGGAGATCATCCGGGGCAACGCACTCCGGATGCTCGACGGCGTATCGGCCGGCGCACCGGGCCCCGAGTCGTCCGTCGGCAAGATCTTCTGGGCGACCTGGCACCGGGAACTGGGCGAGCTCGCCATGGATGTCCACGGCGCCGACGGAATGCTGGCGGCCGGCGAGCCGTACGACCTCGACGACTTCCAGCGGCTGTTCCTCTTCTCCCGCGCCGACACCATCTATGCCGGATCGAACGAGATCCAGCGCAACATCATCGCCGAGCGGGTGCTCGGCCTGCCCAAGGAGGTTCGCCCATGACCTCGGCCCCGCCGCCGTACGTGCCGGGCCACCATCTGCTCGCCGGGCGTACCGCCGTCGTCACCGCCGCAGCGGGCGCCGGCATCGGCGGCGCGACCGCCAGGCGGCTCCTGGAGGAGGGGGCGAACGTCGTCGTGTCCGACGCGCACGCCCGCAGGTTGAAGGAGTCAGCGGCGGAACTGACCGCCCGATTCGGTGCGGACCGCGTGACGTCACTGCCCTGCGACGTGACCGACGAGACCCAGGTCACGGCACTCTTCGACCTCGCGGAGGAGCGGCACGGTCGCCTCGACATCGTGGTCAACAACGCCGGACTCGGTGGCACGGCCGATCTCGTCGACATGCCCGACGAGCAGTGGGAGAAGATCCTCGACGTCACCTTGAACGGCACCTTCCGCTGCACCCGCGCCGCTCTGCGCCGCATGAAGGCAGCGGGCGGGGGAGGCGTCATCGTCAACAACGCCTCGGTGATCGGCTGGCGGGCACAGAAGGGTCAGTCGCATTACGCCGCTGCCAAGGCCGGCGTCATGGCACTCACCCGCTGCGCCGCGCTGGAGGCCGCCGACTACGGCGTACGCGTCAACGCCGTCTCGCCCAGCCTCGCGATGCATCCGCACCTGGTGAAGGTCACCACCCCCGGACTGCTGGAGGAACTGACCTCCCGCGAGGCGTTCGGCCGCCACGCCGAGCCGTGGGAGGTGGCCAACGTCATCGTGTTCCTGGCCAGCGGCTACTCCTCGTACATGACCGGGGAGATCCTGGCCGTCAGCAGCCAGCACCCATGAGGCGAGAATGGCCGTGTGCCGAAAAGCAGCAGTAGGAAGACCACCATGAGCCCGTCGCCCGACCGGCGCGAGGAACTCCTCGCCACCGCGGCCGAGGTGTTCGCCGCACAGGGGTACAACGCCACCACCGTCCGCAAGATCGCCGACGCGGCGGGGATGCTCGCGGGCAGCCTCTACTACCACTTCGACTCCAAGGAGTCGATGCTCGACGAGATCCTCTCCACCTTTCTGGACGACCTGTGGGCCCGGTACGACGCCGTCCTCGAGGCCGGACTCGGACCCAGGGAGACGATCGAGGCCCTCGTCACCGAGTCCTTCCGGGAGATCGACCGGCACCGTGCCGCGGTCGCGATCTACCAGAAGGAGTCCAAGCACCTCCGCACCCAGCCGCGCTTCGGCTATCTCGCCGAGTCGCAGCAGAAGTTCGAGAAGGCGTGGCTCGGGACGCTGGAGCGCGGCGTCGCCGACCGTGTCTTCCGCGCCGACCTCGACGTCCGGCTCACCTACCGCTTCGTCCGCGACACCGTTTGGGTCGCCGCGTCCTGGTACCGGCCGGAGGGACAGCACAGCCCGGAGGAGATCGCCCGCCAGTACCTGTCGATGGTGCTGGAGGGGATCGCCCTCCGCGCCTGACACCGCAGACATCGGAGAAGGAGTGGCCATGGCCGAGGCATACATCGTCGAAGCGGTCCGTACCCCCGTCGGGAGGCGGAACGGCGGGCTGTCCGCCGTCCACCCGGCGGACCTCGGAGCACACGTCCTCAAGGCGCTGATGGCACGCTCGGGCGCCGATCCCGCGGCCGTCGAGGACGTCGTGCTCGGCTGCCTGGACACCGTCGGCCCCCAGGCCGGTGACATAGCCCGCACCTGCTGGCTGGCCGCCGGGCTGCCGGAGGAAGTGCCCGGTGTGACGGTGGACCGGCAGTGCGGCTCCTCGCAGCAGGCCGTGCACTTCGCGGCCCAGGCGGTGCTGTCGGGCACCCAGGACCTGGTGGTCGCGGGCGGCGTGCAGAACATGTCGATGATCCCGATCGCCTTCGCCACCCGCCAGGCCGCCGAGCCGCTCGGCCTGACCCAGGGCCCCTTCGCCGGCTCCGAGGGCTGGCGGGCCCGCTACGGCGACCGGCCGGTCAACCAGTTCGCGGGCGCCGAGACGATCGCCGCCAAGTGGGGCATCTCCCGCCGGGACATGGAGGAGTTCGCGCTGCGCTCCCACCAGCGGGCGATCCGCGCCATCGACGAGGGCCGCTTCGAGCGCGAGCTCGTCCCGTACGGAGATGTCACCACGGACGAGGGTCCGCGCCGCGACACCGGTCTGGAGAAGATGGCCGGCCTGAAGCCGGTGATCGCCGGCGGCAGCATCACCGCGGCCTGCTCCTCCCAGGTCTCCGACGGCGCGTCCGCCGTTCTGCTCGCGAGCGAGCGTGCCGTACGGGAGCACGGGCTGACGCCGCGTGCCCGCATCCACCACCTCTCGGTGCGCGGCGAGGACCCGATCCGCATGCTGACGGCGCCGATCCCGGCGACGGCGTACGCACTGAAGAAGGCCGGGATGACGCTCGACGACATCGACCTGGTCGAGATCAACGAGGCGTTCGCGTCCGTGGTGCTGGCGTGGCTGAAGGAGACCGGGGCCGACCCTTCGCGCGTCAATGTCAACGGCGGGGCGATCGCCCTCGGCCACCCGCTCGGCGCCACCGGCACCAAGCTGATGACCACCCTGCTGCACGAACTGGAGCGCACGGGCGGCCGCTACGGCCTCCAGACGATGTGCGAGGGCGGCGGCCAGGCGAACGTCACGATCATCGAACGGCTGTAGCGCCGAGACACGAATGCGTGGGCGGCGACCAGGACGACGCCGCCGTCATCGACCCCTTCCGACGTGCGACGTCCTCGCAACCCGGCCTCCACTGCTAGGCTGCGAGCGACGTAGATCGTGTATCGAGGAGAAGCAGACGTGGTGGGTGAAGACGACATCTCCGGGTGAGATCCGGATCTGACGGCCACCGGCCGGCGCTCAGGAGCGCTGCCGACGTGGTCCGTTTCGTCGTTCCCCTTTTCCCACGTCTGCCCAGGGCAGAGGTCCAAGCTCTGCCCTCAGTTCCTTCGAGGTCGCTTCCATGTCCGACGCAGCCGTCGTCTGCTCGAACCTCTCCTTCGCCTGGCCCGACGACACCCCGGTCTTCCACGACCTGTCCTTCACCATCACCACCGGGCGCACGGGGCTGGTCGCTCCCAACGGCTCCGGCAAGAGCACCCTGCTCCGACTGATCGCCGGCGAACTGAAGCCCACCACCGGCTCGGTGTCCGTCGGCGGCACACTCGGCCACCTCCCGCAGAGCCTCCCCCTGACCGGCAACCTCACGGTCGCCGAGGTGCTCGGCGTCGCCGCCGTGATCCGCGCCCTGGACGCCGTGGAGTCCGGGGACGTCAGCGAGGAGCACTTCACCACCATCGGCGACGACTGGGACATCGAGGAACGCACCCGCGCCCAACTCGACCGCCTGGGCCTCACCGAACTCACGCTGGACCGCGGCCTGAGCACGCTCAGCGGCGGCCAGGTCGTCTCGCTCGGCCTCGCCGCCCAGCTGCTCGAGCGCCCCGACGTGCTGCTGCTCGACGAGCCCACCAACAACCTCGATCTGCAGGCCCGGCACAAGCTCTACGACGTGCTGTCCGACTTCAACGGGTGCCTGCTGCTGGTCAGTCACGACCGCGCACTGCTCGACCGAATGGAGCGCATCGTCGAGCTCGGCAGCCACGAAGTGCGTTCCTACGGCGGCAACTTCACCGCGTACGAGGAGGCCGTACGCGCGGAGCAGGAGGTCGCGGAGAAGAACGTCCGCAACGCCGAACAGGAACTGAAGCGGGAGAAGCGGGAGATGCAGCAGGCCCGTGAGCGCGCCGAGCGGCGCTTGAGCAACGCCTCCCGCAACCTCAAGAACGCCGGCCTGCCCAAGATCTTCGCCGGCAACATGAAGCGGGGCGCGCAGGAGTCCGCGGGCCGGGCCGGTCAGATGCACGCCTCACGGGTCGGCGAGGCCAGGGCCCGCCTCGACGAGGCCGGACGCGCACTGCGCGACGAGCAGCGCATCACCCTGGACCTGCCCGACACCTGGGTACCGGCCGGCCGCAACCTCTTCCTCGGCGAGGGGATGCAGGTGCGCCTCGGGGACAAGGCCGTGTTCGCCGCGGGCGGTGTCGACCTGACCGTCCGGGGCCCCGAGCGCATCGCGCTGACCGGCCCCAACGGCGCCGGAAAGACCACCCTGATGCGGCTGATCACCGGCGAACTCGCCCCGTACAGAGGGGAGATCAAGCGCAGCGACGGCCGGATCGCCTATCTCTCGCAGCGCTTGGACCTGCTGGACCTGAACCGCACCGTGGCGGAGAACTTCGCCGCGTTCGCCCCCGAGCGACCCGAGGCGGAGCGGATGAACCTGCTCGCCCGCTTCCTGTTCCGGGGCGCGCGGGCGCACCTGCCCGCCGGCGTGCTCTCCGGCGGCGAACGGCTGCGCGCCACTCTGGCCTGCGTGCTGTGCGCCGAACCGGCCCCGCATCTGCTGCTCCTGGACGAGCCGACCAACAACCTCGACCTGGTCAGCGCGGGCCAACTGGAGAGCGCCCTCAACTCCTACAAGGGCGCCTTCATCGTGGTCAGCCACGACGAGCGGTTCCTCGCCGAGATCGGCGTGAACCGCCGGCTGCGGTTGGCAGACGGAAAGCTCACGGAGACGGGAGCCCCGGCGGTGTGATCCACCGCCGTGCGCAGTGGCCCGCGTCCGAGGTTGCGCCCCGCGGGCCGAAACACCGCTCACATCGGACGGATCCCCATGCCCCGGCCCGCTCTGCTCGCCCACAACCTCGTCCGCATCCTGGGCGGCCGTCGCGTCCTCGACGGAGTCTCCCTGACCGCCGCCCCGGGCCGCCGCATCGGCCTGATCGGGGAGAACGGCGTCGGCAAGTCCACGCTGCTGCGCGTCCTCGCCGGCGTCGACGAACCCGACGCGGGAAGCGTCACCCGCCTGCCCGGCCTCGGCTTCCTCCACCAGGAGATGCCGTACGACGCCGACTCGACCATCGCCGCGGTGCGAGGAACTGGAGCGCATCCAGGTCGCCGAGCCACCGCGCCCGCTGCGGTTCGCGGTCGCGGAACCGGCCACGACCGCCTAGGAGGGCCCGGAGCCCCTGGTGTCCCTCCTCGACGTGCGGGTGCCCGGCCGACTCGCGCTGGACGGCCTGAAGGTCTCGGCGACGGAAAGGCTGCTGATCACGGGCGGCAACGGGGCGGGCAAGTCGACGCTGCTCGCCGTGCTCGCCGGACGTCTCCCGGCCGAGGGCGAGGTGCACCGGCGGCGCGGGCTGACGACGGGGCTCCTCGCCCAGGACACCGCGTTCGAGCGGCCCGACCGCACGGTCCGGGACACCTACGAGCTGGCGCTGGGCGCGCAGCGGGCCGAGAAGGTGCCGCTCGGCTCGCTCGGCCTGATGCGCGAGGCCGACCTTGACAAGCCGGTGGGGCAGCTGTCGGTGGGGCAGCGCCGACGGCTCGCGCTGGCCCTCCTGGTGGCCCACCCGCCGCAGCTGCTGCTGCTGCTCGACGAGCCCACCAACCACCTCTCCCCGCGGCTGTGCGACGAACTGGAGGCCGCCCTGGGTCCGGGCCCCGGCGCGATCGTCGTGGCGAGCCGCGACCGCTGGCTGCGGCGACGGTGGCAGGGCCGCGAATTCCGCCTCGGACCGGGACCCGCCGCCGCGGACACGGCCTGGGGCGGCGTTGTCGCTCCGGGCCGAAGACGCGGAGGACAGGGTGGCCCGGTCGGCGGATCGGCGTGAAAGGAGCCGTTCATGGGAGTTCGACAGGGCTGTCCGTCCCGGTCCCGGCAGTGCGCTCCGTCCGCTTCACGCGTGCGCCGGTGCCCGCGAGGGGCAGGGAGCGGAGGACGGCGTGCGCCTCGGTCATCACGGACTCCACGAGTTCGGCGCAGGACGGCAGGTCGTCGATCAGCCCCGCGACCTGGCCGGCCGCCATCACACCGGCGTCGGCGCGACCTTCGACCATCGAGGCCTTCAGCATCATGGGGGTGTTGGCGGCCAGCAGCACCTGGCTCCAGGACAGCTGCCTGCCGTGCCTCATCGCCAGGCCGTCGCGCACCATCCGAGCCCAGCCAATGCCGCTCTCGCGCCGGAAGGCCGCGGCGTGGCGGGCCGCCCGCAGCAGCGAGGCGGTCCGGCCCGAGCGTTCCAGCGCGTCGACCAGCTCGGTGCGCAGCATCCGGTGGGGCAGGCCGTCCACCTTGGTGGTGACGGTGACGTCTTCGACGGCCGCGGCCAGGTATCTGGCCTTGACCGCGTCGGGGACGGTGCTGTCGGAGGTCAGCAGAAAACGGGTGCCCATGGCGATTCCGGCGGCGCCCAACGCCAGCGCCGCGACGAGACCGCGCCCGTCACGGAAGCCGCCGGCGGCGATGACCGGGATGTCGACGGCGTCCACGACCTGGGGGAGCAGAACGGTGGTGGCGACGCTTCCGGTGTGCCCGCCGCCCTCCGCGCCCTGTACCACCACCGCGTCGGCGCCCCACGCGGCGACCTTCTCGGCGTGCCGCCGGGCGCCGATGGACGGGATGACGACGACCCCCGCGTCCTTCAGCCGCGCGATCAGCTCCCGGGAGGGCGCGAGCGCGAACGAGGCGACCGCGACGCCCTCGTCGGCGATGATCCGTACCCGCTCGGCCGCGTCCGCCGCGTCCGCCCGCAGATTGACCCCGAACGGCGCGTCCGTACGGGACTTGACCTCGCGTACGGCCGAGCGGAGCCGGTCCGGGCTCATGGTGGCCGAGGCGAGGATCCCCAGCGCACCCGCGTCGGCGGCGGCCGAGACCAGACGGGGGCCGGCCACCCAGCCCATGCCCGTTTGCACGACCGGGTGCCGGACACCGGCCAGTTCGGTGAGCGGGGTCCTGATCGTGGCGTCGCTCATGAGGCAGGCACCTCCCGATCGCGCAGCGCCGCCGGGTCGACGACCTCCCGGATCAGCCGCAGCTCCTCGGCGGTGGGCTCGCGCGTGTACAAGACGCCGTCCGGGACGGTGAGCGCGAAGCCGGTGGCCCGGGCGACCTGCTCGACCGTGACGCCGGGGTGCAGCGAACGCAGGCGCATCGTCCGGTCCGGTGTCTCGAAGTCGAACACACCCAGGTCGGTGATGACGTCAGGGACGCGGTGGAAGCGGGTCGCGGCGGGGCCGGCCGCTGCGGCGCGGTCGTAGCCGACCCCGGACACCATGTCGACCCGCTCGACGAAGACCCTGGGGGAGTGCCGAGGAACCCAGTAACTCGTCGGGTTGTTCAGGGTGTTGACGGGGGCGCCCCGCACGCCCAGCAGCTGTTTCTTCGGCCGGGCCCAGTCGCCGATGCAGGAGATGTTCTGGTTGCCGTGCCGGTCGAGCTGGCTCGCGCCCATCATCACGTGCCGTCGGCCGGTGGCGACCAGGGCCAGGTGCTGCCGGTAGGGCAACCAGCCCTCCACCACCTGTGCCTCGGCGCCGACCGCCGGTACGTCGCCGACGAGCAGCGCTTCCCCGTCCGTCAGCAGCAGATCGGGGGAGAAGGTGAGCTTCGCGAGCCGGGCGCCGATCGTGGGGACGGTGCCCATCGGGGCGGCCAGGACCTCGCCCGCGCCCCGCCATGCCTCGGCGCACGCCACCACGCAGTACTCGGCCCGCGTCGCCGTCGTCCCCCCGCTCATGCCTGCTCCTCGTGGAAGGCTGCCACCGCGGCCCGGTACGCGTCCTCGTCGCCCGACAGGAACCGCTCGCCGAAGGCATGCCAGGCCTCGGGGTCGCGCGCCGCCCCGGCGTAGGCCCGCTGGAACGCCTCGTCCCGGTCGTGGTCGGGGACGCAGGAGGTGAAGTGCGCGCCGTTCGGGGCCTCGACGACGCCGTTCACGAACGCGCGCTTGACCAGCAGCGACTGCGGACCCGAGTCCTTGAGCAAGTCGGCCGTCTCGACGATGCGCTCGCAGGAGACGTACGCCGCGTCGGCGGCCTCGCAGAACAGATCGTCGAAGTACGGGTCCGGGCCCAGGTACTGGGCGTTGCCCTGCGCATCGGCCCGGTTGAGGTGGACGAGCGCGGCGTCCAGCCGCAGCGCCGGGACCGCGACCAGCTCCTCGCCGTCCGAGTACGGGGAGGTGACCGTGCGCAGCGACGGGTTGACGTTCATCACGTCGGAGGCGAGACCGGACCGGACCGGCATGAAGGGCAGCCGCTGAGCGGCGGCGGTGAGGCCCCACATGACCATGGCCTCGTCCAGCTCCACCATCTCGAACGCGGCGCGCTGCCGTGCCGCCCCGAAGTGCGGTTCGAGGGGGACGGAATCGAGAGTGGCGAATGCCGCGACCAGTTTGCGTATCTTCCCGGCGGCGGCGAGCAACCCGACGTCGGGGCCGCCGTAGGACACGACGGTCAGATCGGTGACGTCCGAGCGCAGCAGCGCGCGCACCAGAGCCATCGGCTTGCGCCGCGAGCCCCAGCCGCCGATGCCGATGGTCATCCCGCTCTCGAGACGGCCGGCCACCTCCTCGGCGGTCATCGTCTTGTCGCTCACCGTTCCTCCTCCTTGGACGAGACGAACGCTTCACGGTGGCGGTCGGCCACGCCGCCGAGGTTGGCCTCGAAGGTGAAGCCTTGTTCGAAGCGGTAGCTGCGGCGGACGTCCACGGGGTCGATCCCGTTGATCGCGGCCTTCGCGAGGCGGATCAGGGAGCCGTCCTTGGCGGCGATCTCCCGCGCCAGATCGAGCACGGCGTGGTGGAGACGCTCTCGCGGGACGACCCGCCACACCGAGCCGTGCCGGTGCAGCTCCTGGGCGGTGACGGTGCGCGAGGTGTAGTACAGCGCCCGCATCAGGTGCTGGGGGACCAGCCGGGCGAGGTGGGTCGCCGCGCCGAGCGCGCCCCGGTCCAGTTCGGGCAGTCCGAATGTCGCGTCGTCGGCGGCGACGATGGCGTCGGCGTTGCCGACGAGGCCGATGCCGCCGCCCAGGCAGAACCCGTGCACGGCGGCGACCACCGGGACCTCGCAGTCGTAGACCGCGGCGAACGCCTCGTAGCAGCCGCGGTTGGCGCCGATCAGGGCGTCGTACCCGGCCGAGCGCTGCATCTCCTTGATGTCGACGCCCGCGTTGAAACCGCGGCCCGCGGCCGTCAGTACCACGCAGCGCACCGTCGGGTCGGCCCCGGCGGCGCGCACCTCGGCGGCCAAGTCGTACCAGCCCTGTACGGGAAGGGCGTTGACCGGGGGGAAGTCCACGGTGATGACGGCGATGCCCTCTTGCGCGGCGGAGGTGGAGACACCCATGGGCACATCAGCTACCTTCCCACCAAACGTTTGTTAGGCGAAGGTAGCAGTGGATCCCTCGCTACGGGAGGTGTCAATTGGCAGCGATCACCGACCTGTCCGGTTCCGTCGCCGTCGTCACCGGCGGAACCCGGGGCGTCGGCGCGGGTGTCGCGCGCGCCCTGCTCGAAGCCGGTGCGCAGGTCGTGACCTGCGCGCGACGGGCACCGGAGAGGCCTGTCGAGGCGGCCGGGCGCACGGCCCGCTTCGTCCCGGTCGACCTCCGCGACCCGGACGGAATCGGCAGATTCTTCGAACGGGTGCGGAGCGACTACGGGCGGCTGGACACCCTGGTCAACAATGCCGGGGGGACGCCGTTCCGGATGCTCGACGACGGCGGTGCCGAAGACCACGCCCGCGTCGTCGAGTTGAACCTCGTCGCGCCGCTGACCGCCTCACTCGCCGCCTACAAGGTGATGCACCGTCAGGACAGGGGCGGGTCGATCGTGATGGTCGGCAGCGTCAGCGGCACCCGCCCGTCCCCGGGGACCGCGGCGTACGGAGCCGCCAAAGCGGGCCTGGAGAACCTCGCCCGCTCCATGGCCGTCGAATGGGCGCCCCGGGTCCGGGTCAACACGCTCGTCCTCGGCATGGTCCGCACCGAACGGGCCCATCTGCACTACGGGGACGAGGCCGGCATCGCCGCCGTCGGCCGCACCGTGCCGCTCGGCCGGCTCGCCGACCCCGCCGAAATCGGCGACGCCTGCGTCTTCCTCGCCTCCGACCGCGCCGCCTACATCAGCGGCGCCGCCCTGCACGTCCACGGCGGAGGTGAACGCCCCGCGTTTCTCGGCGCCGCCACGGTCAACAACTGACGCCCGCCAGGGGCGAGGCGTGCGTCAAGCGACCGCGGTCGCCGTCTCGCCATCGCTGTCGTGTAGTCCGCGCACCTGGCCAGGCGGCAGCAGGACAAGCTCACCGAAAGGACACAGCCATGATCACCGGAATCTGCGCGGGGCGCGTCGCCGTCGTCACCGGGGCCGGCCGCGGGCTGGGCCGTGCGCACGCCCTCGCCTTCGCCGCCGAGGGGGCGAAGGTCGTCGTCAACGACCTCGGCGTCGGCCTCGACGGCACGGGACGGGCCTGCGGCCCCGCCCAGCACGTCGTCGACGAGATCCGCGCACTCGGCGGGGAGGCGGTCGCCCACGACGGGGACATCGCCACCACCGACGGCGCGGCCTCGCTCGTCACCACCGCTCTGGACACCTTCGGCCGCCTCGACACCCTCGTCAACAACGCCGGGTTCCTGCGCGACCGCATGCTCGTCAACCTGGACGAGGACGACTGGGACGCCGTCATGCGGGTCCACCTCAAAGGCCACTTCCTGCCGCTCAAGCACGCCGTCGCGCACTGGCGCGCCGAGACGAAGGCCGGCCGTACACCCGAGGCCCGCGTGATCAACACCAGCTCCGGGGCCGGCCTGCTCGGCAGCGTCGGCCAGGGCAACTACGCCGCCGCGAAGGCCGGGATCGTCGGGCTGACACTCGTCGCCTCGGCGGAGACGGCGCGCTACGGCGTTCAGGTCAACGCGATCGCCCCGGCCGCCCGCACCCGGATGACCGAGCAGAGCTTCGCCGACACCATGACCGCCCCCGGTGACGGCACGTTCGACGCCATGGCCCCGGAGAACGTCTCCCCGCTCGTCGTCTGGCTGGGTTCCTCCGACTCTGCGGGGGTGACCGGCCGGGTCTTCGAGGCCGAGGCCGGCCGGATCACCGTCATGGAGGGCTGGCGGCCGGGTCCCACCGCGGACAACGGCGCCCGCCGGACCCCGGCCGAGGCGGGCCGGACCGCCCTGAAACTGCTGGCCGCGGCCGTGGCTCCCCAACCCGTGTACGGGGCGAGGTAGCCGCCGCCGTACCCGCCGTCGCCCCGAGCAGAATCGGTAATCCGGCATTCGGCGTGCCGGCCCACGGCGTCGAAGCGCCGGGCCCCGTCCTTGCTGATCTGGGCGGAACCCGCACCGGACTCTTCGTGCCCCGCGGCACGGCGGAGCACTGGGTCGTGACCGGAACACGCCCGGCAGGTGCGGGAACATGGATCGTCGTCCCCCGTCCTGGACGGGCGGCAGGCGGAATGCGCCGGCTCGTACCGCCCGACGGGACAGGGACCTTCAACGACCCCGTCCTGCTCGAACTCGCTCTGCATGAGGACGCGGCCCGCCCGGCGGAGAGAAACCTCCGATCCTGAACCGCTTCCGCTCCTGCGCCGGCCGCCACGCGTCGGACTGGACGCCCGGTGGGGCGAGCGTCCGCGGCCGAGCCGTCGTAGCCCTCGCCCGCGCCCACGGCTGCGACGTACCACGGACCTTGACAGTCCGGTGGACCGGAGCGCCGGTCGGCCCAGCGTCCGCTGCGCAGGAGGGGCCAGTCACGTCCGCATGCTGCCGTGAGAGAACGGGTGTCAGAGCCGCGTCGGACAATGCGTGCGTGAGCCTGTACTACGAAGTGGTCTTCGCCTGTTTCCTCCGGGACGCGACACCCGAACCGGTCCTCGCCGCGCTGCGGTGGCACACAGGCGAGAGCACGGACCGTCCGTCGCACCTCGATGCGGACGAGCACCCGTACCCGCTGCTCGTCCCGAGTCCGGACAGCCGTCTGCCGGGTGGGGAATCCGCGTCCCTCCAGCGACAGTGCCGCGGGAACCAGGATGCCTGGGGACTGTTCACCCGTAACCGCTGGCTGGACGACGACATAGGTGAGCTGGTCACGGTCCTGAACCTCCTGGCGCCCCACGTCGAAGGCTCCGGATACGGCGGATACATGCGAGAGGAGGGCGACGTCACGCCGTCGGTCTTCGCGTTCCGCGACGGGGCGTACGGCCTGGAGACCGGCGGAGAGCCGGCACGGGATCCGGCGACACCGAAGTGAGCCACCACGCCGCTCCGGTCGGTGACGGTGCGCGGAGCGGCGGGGAGCCCGCCCTCGTCCCCCACCACCGGTGCGCCGGGCGAGCCCGGTCGGCCATGCCCGTCCGCTCTCCGACGCAGCAACTCCACTCGGGCCGCCCGTCGCCCCTTCAGCGCACGCGCGACGCCGGCACCGACTCAGAACCCGGCGCGCCGCATGCGGCCGTCACGATCAAGGGCCGGACCCGTCCCATCGAAAGAAGCCAACCACCCAGAACGGGTAAAATAATCCTAAAGCGGCAAAGTTGATTCGAGTGCCGCTCGCTCACCCGCCATGACGCGGCCAAGGGGCAACGGATCGTCCCTTCGAACACCCGCACTCGTCAGGAGGGCTGCTGATGGAGCTGTGGCTCATCTGGTTGATCATCGCAGCGGTGTTGGCTGTGGCGGAGATCTTCACACTCACCGCAGCCCTCGGAATGCTGGGTGGAGCGGCATTGGTCACGGCGGGATTCGCCGCCGTCGGACTTCCGCTGCCGTGGCAGTTCCTGGTGTTCACCGCTGTCGCCACGGTCAGCCTGCTGTTCGTGCGCCCCCTCGCGTTGCGTCACGTGCGTCGGCCGCAGGCGGCGCGGTTCGGCGTGGACGCTCTGGTCGGCAGGGCCGCTTATGTGGTCTCGGAGGTGACGGCCCTGGGCGGCAGGGTGCGCATCGGCGGCGAGGAGTGGACGGCCCGCCCCTATGACGAGACGCTGGTGATCCCTTCCGGAACGACCGTCGACGTCATCGAGATCAGCGGCGCCACCGCGCTCGTCCACCCCCGGGAGTGAAACATGGAAGTCTCGGCGCTCCTCGTCGCCGGCCTGCTCGTCGCGCTCTTCGCCGTCTTCACCGTGGTGCGGGCCGTGCGCATCGTGCCCCAGGCGCGCGCACGCAATGTCGAACGGCTCGGCCGCTACCATCGCACCCTGCAACCCGGTCTCAACGTCGTCGTCCCCTACATCGACCGCGTCCATCCACCGATCGACCTGCGGGAACAGGTGGTGTCCTTCAGACCGCAACCGGTCATCACTGAGGACAACCTGGTCGTCGAGATCGACACCGTGATCTACTTCCAGGTCACCGACCCACGGGCGGCTGCCTATGAGATCGCCAACTTCCTGCAGGCGGTCGAGCAGCTCACCGTCACCACTCTGCGCAATGTGGTCGGGTCGATGGACCTGGAGAAGACCCTCACCTCGCGTGACACCATCAACAACCAGCTTCGTGGCGTGCTGGACGAGGCAACCGGCAAGTGGGGGCTGAGGGTCAACCGGGTGGAGATCAAGGCCATCGACCCCCCGCAGTCCATCAAGGACGCCATGGAGAAGCAGATGCGGGCCGAGCGCGACAAGCGGGCCGCGATCCTCGGCGCAGAAGGACAGCGCCAGGCACAGATCCTCACCGCTGAGGGCGACAAGCAGTCCGCCGTCCTTCGCGCGGAAGGCAACCGTACCGCCGAGATCCTCAAGGCCGAGGGCCAGTCGCGAGCCATCGACGAGGTGTTCCAGGCTGTGCATCGCAACGATCCCGACCCCAAACTGCTGGCCTACCAGTACCTGCAGACGCTGCCCCAGCTCGCTCAGGGCCAGGGCAGCACCTTCTGGATGATCCCCAGCGAGGTCACCTCCGCGCTCCATGGTGTGGCCCGTGCTTTCGGCGAAGCGCTGCCCCAGTCGCCGGCGACCCGGGAGAAGACCTCCGACGACAAGGCCGCCGGCGATGCCGCTGCCGACGACGCGGCACGGGCCGCGGAGGCGGCTGCCGAGGCCCTCGCCGACGCAGCGAAGGCGGATGGCGCTTCCGAAGGCCTCCACCCACCCGGCCCTCGCTGACGGCCGGCAGCACCGCTCGAACAGGTCCGCGATCAGGGCCCCGGCTGTCCAGGTATGACCGGACTTCGGCGGGCCGGTCCACGGCGTCACGCCCGAGGCGGCCGCCCGTCCGGGAAGCCACAGGAGAGCGCTCGCCCGACGTGCGGCGCGGCCTTCAGCCGCCGTCCCGGCCGCGGTCGGGCTCGTGGATGTCGGGGATGGCGTTGGCGTTCTCGTCCCGGTGCTCCCACCCAAAGGCTGCGGTAGGTGTCGTCGCGGCGTTTGAGGAGCAGTGCCGGCCGGCGGCGATCAGTGGTCATGTACCGAGTCGCCGAGGGCTTCGCACCGGGCCACGGGCGACTGCCCCGCCGTGGCCTGTCCATCGGCGGAGACCGTGCTTCGGCACGGACGGAACGCTCTGGATCTCCACCGGCGTCTCGGGCCACGCCCTCAGCGGTCCCGCCGACGTCCACCGCACGGCCGGAACGACGCCCTGCCGGCCGCCGACCCCACGACCGCGAAGGCCCGCCGCTACCCCACCCCGCGCGGCGCCGAGTCACCGGAGTCACCAGCCCCCCGGACGGACAGACACTCTTCCACTCTTCGTCAAGATCCAGCATCCCAGGGAGCGCACCGCACGGGGCCCCTCAGCGGAGGACCCCCGCGCCGTCAGCCCCTGGCCGGACCACAGGCCCGGGCGGCCGCCCACGATCCGCCACTGTCGCCGTCCAGCCACACGCTCACCAACCTGCGGAGAGCGAGTCGGTGGGGGAGCACCGGGCGCGTGCGCCCTCCACGGATTCCAGAATCAAGTGCCCTGCTTCCAGAACGACTTCTCTGCGCATCGATCGCCGGTACGACGAGCTGTTCGACCACGCAGACGCCGCGCAGTGCGCCACCGGGCCGGCGAAGTCGCCCGTCGACCGGACGGCGCTGCCCGAACACCCGTGCCGGCGCACGCGTTGCGGTCGCGCCCAACCACGATCGCGACGTCGACGACCGGCACCTCCCGCCTGCCGTTGCCGCGCCTTCAGAACCGCCGCGTGAAGAGCGCGGCTCGCTCTTTCGGGCCACGCCGGAAGGCCGACGCGGACAGCAAGTGATCGGCTGACTCCAGCGCCAGTGCACCGAACGAGTGCTCCCCGGCGCAGACGGAGGAGTACCCCGATGTTCAGGCTGTGTTTCCGAGACAATGATCCCGCTCCGGGCCGCGGGCGAGCGCGTGTCCTCCAGGTGGGTGCGCTGCTGCTGGCCGCCCTGTCGCCCGCCCTTCCGGCTTCCGCCACCCAAACCTCTCCCGACACCTCCCTGCCCGCCCAGGCTCCCCAAGCTGTCGTGAGCACGCCGCCGGGCGAGGCCGAGGACCGGCTCGGCACCCCCGTGGCCACGCCCCTCGGGAAGTTCGGTGGAATCCGCTACGTCCAGTACGACGGTGTGTTCGAGGGCGAGACATCGACCGGGCGGTTCCGAGTGCCCTACCGGATCAGCGCTCCGGCCGACCCCCACCACAACAACGGCACCGCTCTCGTCGAGCCGCCGCACTTCGTGGTCGGACTCGGCATGCTCGACGTCTACCTGCGCAGGGACTTCCTCTTCCGGCAGGGATTCGTGCACGCCGGCGTCGGCTGGAGCACACTCGGCAACCGCATCCTCGACCCGTCGGTGCCCGGCACATTCATCGACGGCGGGTTCGAAGAGGACGGCGCGAGGGTCGACGACGAGATCATCGCGGACTTCTCGAAGGCGCTCTCCTCCCGCGCTTCCGACGCGCGCCCGCTGGTCGGAACAGTGCACCGGCGCTACGGCACCGGCTTCTCCGACAGCTCGTACCCGCTCCTTCGCCTCGTCAGTTCCGGTGACGCCACGCGCGCTTTCGACATGGTGCTGCCCGTCACCACGGAAGGCTTCGACCCCCAGGCAGACATCGCAGCGGGCCGCTACAAAGGCAAGGTCCTCATCGTGAACTCGGAGGCCGACGATTCGACGAACCTGACCGACCGCGGCGTCGTCCCCAAGCGGTACCGCTACTACGTCGTCGCGGGAAGCCCGCACATTCCGGATCCGCTCGACGCGCCGCTGAACGTGCCGTTCCCGGTCAGGGGATCCACACCGGCCGGCTTCGTGCCCGCGCTGCGCGCACACTTCCTCCAGGGCCACGCCTGGGTCCGCAAGGGATCACCGCCGCCGACGAGCACCCAGCTGCGCACCGAGGGCGGCGGCATCGTCCGGGACGCCAACGGCAACGCCATCACCGAGGATCGCACCGGCCGGCGCGTGCCCCGGCTGCCGTTCGTCGAACTCGGCGAGGCCCGCTACATCGCCGGCTTCATCGGCAGTTACGACAACGTGCGCACGGTGGAGCAACTCGGCTTCAGCAGCCACCGCGCCTACCTCAGAGCCTTCGCCGACAAACTCCGGGACTACCGGAGAGCCGGCTTCATCCTGCGGGAGGACGCCGACGACATGCGCCGCCGCGCCCAACTGTGCCCTCCTTCGACGTTCACCGAGACCTACCGCGACCACTACGCCCAGTTCGTGGCGATCCAACCCTGCACCGCACGCTGAACCCCGCCGGCCCTCACCCGGCCGGCGACACGGTGCGGACACCGGCTGCCCTGCCCGGTGCCGAGAACCGTCACAGGAAGCCGCAGGCCGGATCCCGCGTGGATGCGCGCGATCCGGTCTGCCGGTGTGCACACGCTGAACCCGCCGCCGGCCCGGGAGCCGGCGAGGCAAGGGGAACGCCCAGCGGCCTGGTTCCAGGGCCTGCCCTGTCCCCGTTCCGGCGTCCCGCTACAACGTGTCGGGCCCTGCTGCCGGACCTGCCCTGCGGGCGCTCGTGGCCGAGGGCCTGCTGACGCCGCGGTCGCGGTCCTGGGCGCTCGTACCGGAGTTCACCCCCAGCGACATCGCCGACCTCGACGCGGACTCTAAGCCGCTCGCGCCGGTGACGCGGTGCGCGCCGGCGTGCGGCGGCGGACTTCCATCTGACGGTCGCCTCGCTGGCCGCCAGCGAGTTGCTGACCGAACTCGAACCCGGCCTGCTCAGCAGGTTGCGCCGGCTGCTGGGCCGGCACGACGACCGGCTGGCCATCGCGCGGGA
Source organism: Streptomyces sp. WAC00040 (assembly GCF_056835925.1). Classification (NCBI taxonomy): domain Bacteria; kingdom Bacillati; phylum Actinomycetota; class Actinomycetes; order Kitasatosporales; family Streptomycetaceae; genus Streptomyces; species Streptomyces sp. WAC00040. The sequence continues at coordinate 897,629 of NZ_JAKQZE010000004.1, read as the reverse complement.
ACACGAGGAACTCTGCGACGCCATCGCCGAACGGGACGTACCGCGGCTCGAGGCTGGTGGCGCAGCACCTGGTGAGCAGCCGGACCGCGGCCATGGCACACCCGAAGCAGAACAGGTCCGAACAGGACCCACCGCATTCGTCCGTTGCCGGAGCCCGCCAGGCATCCTGACCAGCCCTGCCAACAGGACCCGGCGAGGAGTCCGGCCAACCGGTCGCGCGCGTGGTCGCCCGGGTCGGTTCTCTGTCCGGCATGGTGCCGACCGTCCCGACGGGCCTCGCGGGGTCAACCGATCGGATGACCCCGACATCCGCCGCTCGGCGCGCCGCCTCCAGCCGGTCCGTCGAGGGGGCGGGACCGGTCCCGCGCCCAGGATCGATGTAGAGCGGGACGCCGGGAACCGGGAACCACCGGGCAAGCCGAGCCTCCTCGACAAGCACCGCCGACCGGTGTCCCAGCCACCTTCACCGGATCCACCTCGCCGCGGTCACCGCGGCCGGGATGTACAGGACCCGATCGACCCTGGCCGGACTTCCCCTGCCCGGGGAGCCGACCGCCACCAGGAAAGCCGCCATGAATCCGCACAACCGCGCTCTGCTCGACGCCGCCGCGTTCGGTGACGCCGACGCCGTAAGGGCCGCCCTCGCCGCAGGCGCCGAGACGGAGGCCCGCGACCCGAACAAGCGCACGCCGCTGTTGCTCGCCGCCCTCCATGACCACGTCGCCGCCGCCGAGGCACTCGTCGCCGCCGGCGCCGACCCGGACGCCCAGGACGACCGCGACGACAGCCCGTGGCTGGTCACCGGCGTCACCGGCAGCGTCGCCATGATGCGGGCGCTGTTCCCGGCCCACCCCGACCTGAAGGTCACCAACCGCTTCGGTGGCATCTCCCTCATCCCCGCCGCCGAGCGCGGCCACGTCGACTACGTACGGGCGCTGCTGCGCGAGACCGACATCGACGTCGACCACGTCAACCGGCTCGGCTGGACCGCCCTACTCGAGGCCGTGATCCTCGGCGACGGCGGCCGCACACACCAGGAGATCGTGGAACTGCTCATCACCGCGGGCGCCACCCCGGATCTGCCCGACGGCGACGGCAGCACCGCCCTGGAGCACGCGGAGCGCCGCGGTTTCCAAGACATAGCGGGTCTGCTGAGGGCCGTACGGTGAGGCGCCCCACGGCCCTGGGGCGTCGCGCCACGGGACGCGCCGCCCGCGGCGGCGCCCTGGCGCTCGCATCCGCCGCCCTGCTCGCCGGCTGCGTGACCGCCGGCGAGACCCCGGACGGGGCTACCAAGCAGGAGAGTTCGGCGTCGGCGCCCGCGACGCCCGGTCCCGGGCCGACCGGCAGAACCCCCGAAGGCACCCTCCTGGTCGCCGACTTCGGTGCCGACACCGTCACGTTCGTCGACCCGGACCAGGGCCCGGTCGACTCGGTGACGGTCGGTGAGGCACCCTACGGCCTGGTCGTCGGCGAGGACGGCCGCGCCTGGGTCGCTACCGGCGAGGGTGTCGCCGTCGTCGACACGCACCGGCGCGAGCGCCTGGACCTGATCCCGTACGGGACGAAGAACCTGGGCCCGGCCACCGACGGCGACTACCGCGGCGGCGGCATGGGCATCGCCCTCGCTCCCGACGGAAAGCACGTCTACGTCGGCGTCAACGTGCCCTCCGCCCACGGGACCCTGGAGACCATCGACACCAACACCCGTCAAGTCACGGACACGACCGAGGTGGGCCGGCGGCCTTTCGACGTGGACGTCTCACGCGACGGCCGAGAGGTCTACGCGACCGGCCACGACTCCTTCGACGTCACGGTCGTCGACGCGCGCTCGAACGACGTCCGCCGCATCGAGGTCGCGCCGTACGGCACCGAGGGCGGGCTCGGCTCCTGGCTGAAGCCGCACTACGCGGCCGTGCGCCCTTCGGACGGCAAGCTGCTGCTGCCGTTCGAGGGCGAGAGGCTCATCGTGCTCGACCCGGAAACCGGCCGCTCGACCATCGAACCGATGACAGCCAACACCCACCAGCACGGCGTCACCGTCACCCCCAGTGGCACACTCCTGGCCGTCGGCACGGGTCCGATCGACCCCTCCGAGGGCGGGGGCCCGTCACTGACCGTCCGTACGAAGGACGACAAGGAGAAGGTGATTCCACTGGAGGGTCCTCACGAGTACGTCGCCGTCTCCGCGGACCAGCGCACCGCTTACGTCACCGGTGGCTTCACCCGCGACGGCTACTGGAACGGCATGACCGTCGTCGACCTCGACACCGGCGACACCCGCCGACTGGCCGCTGGGGAGCGGCCGTTGGGCATCGTCGTTCTCTAGTGCCGTCACCGGATGGGACTACGGTGGCCGACCGCCCCTGTCCGGCGGCGAGCCGGTGCCTCGCACAGCCGCTCGACGAACCGGCTCGAAGGGATGACCACGGTGATCTTCACGCCGTTCCGGCGAGTACGGTGCGCCGGCCGGACCGGCGCTGACCACGTCCGTGCAGCCGGCACCGTCTTGCCCATCGGCTGGATCGCCGTCGGGGATCCCCGGACGCCGAGCGGGTAACGCGCGTCTGTGTCCAGCCTGGTACCGCTTCTACAGTGCTCCCCATGCCGATATCCGTACACGCCCTCGCTCACCGGCCGTTGACCGCAGCGGCGGTCGCCGAACTGGTCGCTCTACCAGCCGTACCGACGCCCCCCGACGACGAAGCACTCGACGCGGAGATGCGGCAGCGAGGGTGGAGCTGGGAGCACGAGCTGGTCTGCGACTCCATCCGCACCAGTCACGCACACGTCCTGTGCACCGACACCTACGTCCCGTTCGGCTGTCCCGACGCCCGGCACTTCCTCGTCTTCGGCGAGCTCTACCCGGTGGACGCCGAAGACGAGAACATGACCAACGGTCCATGGCTGTACCGCCTCATGGACGGCTGGCAGCAGTTGCCCGGCTGGATCGGCCGCCGAGCTTGCGGGACCGAGGACTGCGAGGGCATCCTGGCTCAGGCGACGCAGGCGGTGACCGAACACGTCGGCACAGCCCCTGAGCGGACGATCCTGTCAGCCGCGGCGGTGCTGGAGTCCGCGCCCGCGCTCACATACCGCGTCTGGCGTACACACACCCACGCTCTCGTTCTGGGGCCGGCGTCCGACAATGGACCCTACGGCTACCTCACCCACCTCCAGCTGTCCTACACCCCTCTTGGCTGCGCGTCCGAGCTGCCCCCTGAAGGGGACGACGACGGCTTGGCCAAATGGATCAGCGCTCACGTCGACTGGTAGGAGCCGGAGACGAGAGGGGCAGCGCCTGACCGCCGGCCAGGGCAACTCCTGTCGGGAGAACTCCGGTTCGCTGCGGGCACGGGGAGGTCCGGCGCAGTCGTCGCTGATCAGCCCGCATTCGCGCGCGGGGCTGTGCGGCACGACGGCTGATCAAAACAGAGCCATCTCGTCGTCGGGCGCCAGTGCGGGCACGTCGATCTCGATCTCGAGCTGGACGCTTGGAAGCGGCAGATCCACGATGGTCAGCGAATCGGCGCAGGACACCAGGACACCTTCAGCGTCGCGACGCGCGCCGGGTGCGTCATGCCGCCACAACCGGCCCTTCGACATCCGGCCGGCGACAGGCCCGGCCGCGATCGCACGGCCGCAACGCGGGCACTCCACACGAGGCAACTTCTTCACCTGGCCAGTGTGGTCGAACGCTGCCACGCGTGCACAGCGGACCGCTTCGTGAACTCCGAGACGCACCGGCCCCTCGGCACCCGCAACGGCGAGAGAGAACGCAGGTACTCAGCCGGCCGCGTGGGAGCTCGTCGAGGCGCTGCGCCATGGGCACAGCGCGGAGCCGCCCGGTCGACCGCGGCCCCGCCCGCTGCCCACCGGAAGAGGTCTCGGCAGTCGCCTGATCACGTGCGCTCCACCAATCGCGCGGCCACGGACCGCGCCGTGTCCAGCGCTGTGCCGCCGTCCACGCCGTGCTGGCCGAGGACGACGCGGGGGCTCGGCCCGTCCACCAGGGAAAGGAGGCGGACGCCCTGGCCGCCGCATCGGGGCCCGTGGCGAAGCGGCCCTGCCGCGAGGAGCGATTCGAGGTCCTCCTGCCGGCTCCGGTCGATCTCGGCCTGGGCCTCGCGCAGTGCCATCTGTCTGGCGGACCTCACGTCGCTGGCATCTTCCTTTGGACCTGTCCGAGGACGCCCTGTTCATGCTGATCGACGACCTCAACGACACGGACAACACCTTTGTCGTCATCCAACCCGGCCAGGACGACCCTGTCTGGTTCGCTCCCTTGCCGTCCTGGAAAACGGCGGATACGAGATCGTCCGCCGCGACACCACCCGCCACGAACACGACGTCGCCGCCACCAGCACCGACCACATCGCGGGCGACCTGACCAAGGGCTGACCGCCCGCGCTTCCCAAAGGCCCGGTCTCGGCGGTCCCTTTCGCCTTCCGTGGCCGATGTGGGTCATCACGCTCCGCTGGAGCCGAACAACGGCCGGACACCGGGCGAGCAGGCGCCCGACCTTCCTGCGTCCGCCAGTGCGGCCACCGAACCCGGTCCCTCCACGGCCGGTGCCGGCACCACCGACCCCGATGCCGCTGCCGTGGCCGCCACGGCGGGTCTCGGGGAGCGGACATCGGCCCCGCCGAGCACGACCTGCCCGGCCCATTCGCCACCGGCAGGACTTCCGTCGACAGGCAGGGCGCCTCCCAGGTCGTGCGTACGTTCTTCGTCCGGACCGGACGGCCGAAGCACTCGCGTCCGACTTGTAGCATTCGGCGGGGCATATCACCGCCCTATGGCACAAGAGATCAGAGGCACGGTTCTGTGAAGGCACGTAACAAGTGGCTGACCATCCCGCTCGCGGCGGGGCTGGCGGCCGGCCTGTTGAGCGGCTGCGGCAACCAGGAGGGCGGTGCCGGTTCCGACGGCAGCGACTCGCTGGTCATAGGAATGTCGGACGAGATCCTTGCGACCGATCCGGCGGCAGGCTACGACCCCGGTTCCTGGCTGCTGTTCAACAACGTCTTCCAGTCGCTGCTCAGCTTCCCCAAGGGCAGCTCCACCCCACAGCCCGAGGCGGCCGAGCGCTGCACCTTCGACGAGGGTGGCAGCACCGTATACCGCTGCACACTCCGCGACGGTCTGACATTCAGCAACGGCAACACTCTGACGTCGGAGGATGTGAAATTCTCCTTCGAACGTGTGCGGAAGATCGCCAGCGAGGCGGGACCCTTGCCTCTGCTCTCCACCATCGACAAGATCGAGACCCCGGACGAGAAGACGGTCGTCTTCCGGCTCAACGCCCCCGACGCCACCTTTCCGAGCAAGATCGCCTCGGGCGCCGGCTCCATCGTCGACCACCGTGAGTACGATGCCGACGCGCTGCGCACCGACGGCAAGGCAGTAGGCTCGGGGCCGTACAAGCTCGACTCGTACGGCAAGGACGAGGCGGTCTTCTCGCTCAACTCCGGATACCAGGGCACCGCCAAGGTGCAGAACTCGGGCATCGTCCTCAAGCTCTTCCACAGTGACCAGAAGGCGCTGGCATCGGCGCTCGGCGAGGGGCGGGTCGACATCGCCTACCGAGGACTGACTGCGGACGACATATTCGGGCTGCAGGGCTCGGCGTCGGCCGACGCCCAGGGGATCGAGGTCATCGAGGGCACCAGCGCAGAGGTGCAGCACCTCGTCTTCAACCTCAACGACCCGGTCGTCGGCAAGCTCGGCGTACGCAAGGCCATCGCATATCTCATCGACCGCGACGCCCTGGTCCGGGACGTCTACCAGTCCACGGCAACCCCGCTGTACTCGATCGTCCCGGCCGGCATCACAGGCCACAACACCGCCTATTTCGACATGTACGGCGGCACTCCGCAGCCGGAGCGGGCGAGGCAGGCACTGCGCTCGGCAGGTATCAACGACAAGGTGAAGCTCACCCTCTGGTCCACGCCGAGCCGCTACGGCCCCGCCACCGACCAGGAGTTCAAGGCGATCGCCCAGCAGCTCAACGAGAGCGCCCTGTTCGATGCGACTGTCCGGTCGGTCGGATTCGAGCAGTACGAGAAGGACATCACGGCCGGGAAGTACGGCGTCTACGCGAAGGGCTGGATCCCCGACTACCCCGACCCCGAAAACTTCACACAGCCCTTCTTCGGCCGGGACAACGTCCTCGGCAACCACTACCAGAACACGAGGATCACCGGCTCGATCCTCCCCCGGGCCGCCGCCGTCGCCGACCGGGCCGCCACCGAGCAGCAGTACGGGGAACTCCAGGATCTCGTCGCGGAGGAACTGCCCATCCTGCCGCTCTGGCAGGGCAAGCAGTACGCGGTCGCCTACCGCAACATCACAGGTCTGGAGTGGACCCTGGATGCGTCGACCGTCTTTCGCTTCTGGGAGATCAAGAAGGCCTGACATCTCTCTAGGCGGTTTGACCTGCACTTTCGCGGGTCGCGCCGCTCAGCCGTCCGCACCCGGTCCGCAGTCCGCCGAGCACGGCGTCCGTGACGGCCCGGGTGCGCACCGCCGACGTTGACCGGCGGTACCGACTGACCATGGCTGCGGCTCCTCCCGGCGGAGGGGCCGCTGCTGTCGTTGCCACCTCAGGATCGAGCGTCCGGCCGGCCAGCGGAGCCGCCCGGTCAAGGGGCAGGTAGCTGAGGGTGGACACTCCGGCGCTCGAAGTGTCGCCGCGCCGCGTAGGGCAGTCGGCCGGACCGGGGACGGCGTGCAGGCACTGCCCGCGGCCCCTGCGGCAACCGTGCGCCGCGGCTTGGTCCTCTGCCGATTCACCGGACGAGCCGGCGGCGGCCGGGGGACGGTAAGCGTTTGGGGGCGCGGGCCAGGCGAGCGTGCTCGACAGGGTGGGGTGTTCACGAACAGGTCAGTCCAGGCATGCTGCTGGCGAAAGTACGGGGCCCTCCTGCTCGATCACACGCCACGCAAGGACTTCGTTTCCCCGAGCAGAAGCCACGAAATCCCTGTCGCCACGTGGTCCAGCGCGTGACATGTCAGCAGCATCTCCGCGCCGGCGGCATCGCACAACAAGAAGTTGGTGGACTGTGCCGGCGTGATCACTTCTGTCGGCGCCACGGGCATCGGAAACGGCTCGAGCGGTACGACAGTACCGAGGGCCGGTCGAGAACCAGCTGCCTTCGGGCAGTGTGACGGCTTGTCACTCATGCGCCGGGACCAGCGTGTCCAGCGCTCGGCCCAGGACGGTGAGCAGGTGCTCGCACTCCTGCGGGGAGTACAGCATGCGCAGTGCCAGGCCGTCGGACAGTGCGATGACGGTGTCGGCGACGGCCACCGCGTGGGCCTGGTGACCCGTCGAATCCAGCCAGGTGACGAGTGCCTGGCGGACCTCCTGGTCGACCTGTCGGCGGATCTCGGCGAGGCGCGGGTGGTGCGCCGCATGGACGGCGAAGGCCAGTTGCACGGTGGCCTCTGCGCGTCGCTCTGCGTCCACGGGGAGCGTGGTCAGAATCAGTTCGAGCAGCGCGTGGCGGAGCGGCAGTGCGGTGTCCACGTCGGCCATGCGGCGCTCGATGCGTTCGCCGGCCAGTTCGGCGGCGAATGTGAGCATCTCGTCCTTGGTGCGGAAGTACTTCTGTACGGCTCCGGGAGAACGGCCGGCGGCTGCGGCCACGGTGCGCACACTGACCTCGTCGAGGCCGCGGTCGGCGACCAGTTGGAGCAGGGCAGCGCCGATCTGCCGGCGCTGTTCCGCCCTGTCGACGGTCTTGGGCATGGGACACAACTCCCGTCTTAGGAATACGATCGTATTCTATAACTCATCGGTTCAGGCGCTCCACAGCGCCGAAGGGGGAAAGTGATGGACCACCGACAGGAATCACCCGGAACTGCTGTGCGGGTCGCCGACCACGACCGCGATGACGTGCTCGCTGTGCTGGCGGCGGCCTTGGCCGAGGGACGTATCGACCCGCACGAGCATGCCGTCCGTTCGCAAAGCGCCCTGCGGGCGCGTACCGCCGATGAACTGGCCGTGCTCACGTCCGACCTGCCCGCACCGTCGCCGACCCGGGCGGAGCTGGACCGCAAGGACCTCAGGGAATGGCTGGCCGAGTGGCGCTACTGGCTCGGCGGGGCAGTGATCATGTCCGGGATCTGGGGTGTCCGCTGTGCGCAGAAGGGGGAACTGACGTCCTACTGGCCGCTGACCCCGCTGGGCGTGTGGGCGGCCGTTCTGATCGCCGTCGCCATCTGGCCGCGTGATGCGGACGAGGCCCGTGAATAGGGCGGCGACCGCATTGTCCTGGTGAGCCGCGGTCCGAGCGTCCCGCGCGCGGGAGCTCCCGTCGAGCGGAAGGCGGTCGGGGCGCCCGTCGCCGTGTGCGCACTGCGGCTGCTGGTCCGGCCGGACACGTCGTAGGCTCGCGATCATGTGGACACGAATCGACGGACTGCGGGCGCTCGATCTCGGCACGCCCGGCGAAATGCGTGACCGGCTCAACGCGTTGGTGCTCTCCGGGGCGAAGCGGGCGACGGCGGGACTTCTGGAGCCCGACTACCGTGCGGAGGGCGAGGAGCCGGAGTACGCGGGCGAGCGTCTGGTGCTCATCGGCAACGCCGATGAGCGCATCGCTGAGGTGGTCGTCGAGTCGGTCGAGATCGTCCCGTTCCGCTCGGTGACATGGGACTTCGCGCAGGCCGAGGGTGAAGGCTTCACGAGCCTCGCGCACTGGCGCGAGGCGCACGCCGACTTCTGGCAGAGCGCGGCGCACACGGTGACCGACGACACGCAGGTCGTCTGTGTCCGCTTCGCCCTCGCGCCCCCGGCTCCCTGAGCCGGGGGGACCGGTACCAGCCGTGGAGTGCCATGCGCGCACTTCCTCGGCGATGCGCACGGCGGGAAGCGTGCGCCCGGCGCTGCCCGGCGCTGCCCGGCCGTGCCGGTCGGCACGCAGATATGTGCCGCCGGACGCGGTGTCGTTGCCGGCGCGGAGGGGAGGCTCGTGCTTATCTATGGGGGACACAAGCGGTGGCCCAGCCCTGGCGGGTGACCACGGTACGGTCCTGGGTCCTCTTCTCCCCAGGGCCGTTCGTCGTTCCAGGCACGCGGCTGTGGTCGCTGTGAGCACCGGAGCCGACCCAGGGCTGCTTCGCTCGTGGAGCCGCCCGCAGCAGTGGCAGGCTGCGCACGCACGCCACTCCCGTCGCCCCCGTCCGCGCCGGCGCACGCTTCGAACGCGGTCGGCTCGTCGAACGCCCCGATGCGGGCTGCTCGGACGGTCGCCCGCCGGCCCGCTGCGAAATCCGGTGGCGGACCCTGTGGCCGGTGGCGAAGATCGCGACATGCATGTCTTCCTGGAGACCGAACGGCTCGTGCTGCGCCCGTTCACCGACGATGACGCCGACCACCTCTTCGCACTGGACAACGACCCCGAGGTCGTGCGCTTCATCACCGGCGGCAAGCCGACAAGCCGCGAGACGATCCGGACGCGAACCCTGCCGCGGCTCATGTACGACTACCGGTGCTTCGGCACCCGCGGCTACTGGGCCGCTGAGGAGAAGACCACTGGAGTCTTCCTGGGCTGGTTCGAGTTCCGGCCGCTGGACGAGCACAGCGCCGCCGTGGTCGAGCTCGGCTACCGGCTGAGCAAGGCCGCCTGGGGCAAGGGGTATGCCACAGAAGGAGCGCGGGCCCTGATCAGCAAGGGGTTCACCGACCTCGGGGTGGAGCGAGTCACCGCGAACACCATGGCGGTCAACACCCGGTCCCGTCGGGTGATGGACAAGGCAGGCCTGACCTTCCTGCGGCACTTCACCGGGGACTGGTCCGAAGCGATCGAAGGGTCCGAGCACGGTGAGGTCGAGTACGACCTCACCCGGACCGGCTGGGCGCAGCGCCGGTAGCCGTCAACTGCCGTACTGGTCGTTACACTCCGGCACAGGTCCGGCTCCAGATTTCGTTTCGCTGAGCAACGCGTCGACGACGTCTGCCAGTTGCCTGGTGCGATTCAGCACCTCGTACTGGCGACGGGCCGACGTTCCATGGCGCTGCGCGTTTTCCAGGAGCGCCACCACTTCATCCCAGTCGCCCGATTCCTCGAGGGCGTCACGCAGGTATTCGAGCAGTCGCGTCAGCAGCACCGTCGACGGCACGCTCTCCCCTCGGGTCGCGTCGACCAGCTTGCCTTCGAGCCCACTGCGTGCCGCCCGCCATGTCGCGGCACGCAGCAACTCGGGATGCAGAGAAGGCAGCGGCTGACCGCGTTTTGTTTCCTCGATGCACGTGAGAACCAACGCCCGGCACAATCCCGCCTGCAGGACGGTCTCGTCGACAGTGGTGCAGGCATCTGCTATCCGGAACTCCAGCGTCTTGTATCTGACACCCAGGCGGGCGTCCCAATACACGTTGCCTTCGTCGAGGATCGCCCCTGTTTCGACAAGCCGCTGAACTGTTGCCATGTACTCTTCGTAGGATTCGTGGAGCACAGGAGAGCCCGCCACCGGAAATCCTCCCCAAAGCAGACTTCGAGAACTGTGATAGCCCGTATCGGCTCGCTCGTAGAACGGCGAACTGGCCGAGAGGGCGAGCAGGACCGACAGCCACGGCCGGACCCGATTCAGCACCTGGACGGCAAGGTCCCGGTCCTCGATGCCGATGTGGACGTGACAGCCGCAGGTGATCCGCCTTTGCACCACCTCGCGATAGTGCTCGGAGATTTCCTTGTAACGAGGCTTGTCTACGATACGAGCAGTACGCCAGTCGGCAAGCGGCATGGTCCCGGAGGATAGGACGGCCAGCCCGTGATGCGATGCTGCCCGGGTCAATGTGCATCGCAGTTCGTTCAACTCGGTGCGCAGTTTTCCCAGACTTTCACAGACCCCGGTCCGGCTCTCCACTACGGCTGACTGAAACTCGTGATCGAACCCCTGAATTCCACTGTCTTCGTGTGATCGGTTCTGCTGCGGTGAAAAATCGGGAAGACCGTCAGGGGCAAGGTCTCGTCCCACAGGATCAACAACGAAGAACTCTTCTTCGACCCCAATTGTCAGCATCCCTCTACTCTACCGGTGGAGGCAACAGCGCAATTGAGCCATGCACAGCAGCTGATTGTGCGGGGGATCCCGGACACACCGGCCCGGGCTCGGGATCAGGCGTTCACTCGCTCCAGCGGCACTCTTCGAGGAGCAGGGGACGCGTGCGAACGCCACACGCGTGGCGCGATTGCTTCCGGCGTAATTGTCCAACATGCCATGGAGTATCGGGACAGTTGTCGCACTGGCTCACATGATCGAGAGCGGTCGAGCACAAACATGTCCAGGACGCCGCTCTCGCCTCCATCGGAAGGTGGCGCCCGTGAAGTTCAGCTACGCCATGCTCCCCGACCACCCGCTCACCGGGTCACTGGTGTCCATCCGGCTCGCCGATGCACTCGGCTTCCACGCCTGTTACGCCGCCGAGAGACCTGGCACAAGGACCTCTGGCTCCTGTTCGCCGCCGCGGCCGGGCAGACCAGCCGTATCCGGCTCGGCCCGAGCGTCTCCCCGCTGACGCTGCGCGAGCCGACGCTGATCGCGCAGGCCCTCTCAACACTGGACGAACTGACCGACGGACGCGCCGAAGGCGTCCTGTCCGGCGGCAACTTCGGCCTCCTCGCCCAGTACCGCATCGACTGGGCCCGCCGCACGCACGCAGCATGGTGGGCATCTACGCCTCCTCCATGCCGGAGGAGCAGTTGCGCCGCAACGGCGTGGACCCGGCGGAGCTGAAGCCGGTGAGCGACGCGATCGCCGCGGGTGACCTGGCCCGTGGCATCGAGCTGACGTCGCCGAGGTCGCCGAGCGGCTGTCCCTGTCGGGGACGCCCGAGGAGTGCCTGGAGAAGAATTCGGCGGGACATCGCGCCCAGCGGTGTGAACCACATGATCTGCGCGATCACGGACCGCGCGCTGGTGAAGTCGTTCACGGGCCGCGACCTCACGGACGCGGCGGATGTGAACACGCAGCCGCGCCTGATCAGTGAGCGGATCATGCCGGCGTTCGTCTGACCCTGTCCGCTCACTGGTCCTGGCCACCGTCCTCGGCCAGGAGCGGAATCGTACGAGCTGTGCGGGGCGCTTCGCTGCGTGGGCCGGGAAGCCTGATGCCCGTCGAATCGTCGCTCGCCCGCTTCGGCAGGGACAGAGGTTCCCACGGTGGTTGGGGAAACCGGCGCATGGGTCCGACCTGCCCAGGAGAATGAGCGACATGACCATGGTGAAAGACATCGATCTCCGCGGCATGCAGCACTGTGAGACGACGGCGCTGGGCGTTCTTCTGCGGCACGAGGGAATCGACCTGTCCGAGCCCATGCTGTTCGGGCTCGGCTCCGGGCTGTCCTTCATCTACTGGGACAGCAAAGGCATGGACTTTCCCTTCGTGGGAGGCCGGGTGAAGCCGTTCGAACTCACCAGGAACCTCGCCGCCGTACTCGGTCTCGAGCTGCTCGTCGAGGAGACGACCTCCCCGCGCAAGGCGTGGCGGAACGTGACGGCGCCCATCGACGCCGGTCGGCCGGTCGGCCTTCAGCTGGACAGCTACCACCTGGACTACTTCAGCACCAAGGTGCACTTCGGCGGGCACGTCGTGGCCATGTACGGCTACGACGAGGAGGATGCCTACCTGGTTGACACCGCCCCGCAGGGCGGAGCCGTCTCCACCAGTCTCGACGCCCTGGCCAGGGCCCGGGCCGAGCGCGGCCCCATGACTGCCAAGCACCGCTCCTTCACCGTCACAGCGGCCGGCAGCCTGACGCCCCCGCAGGACCGGATCGTCCCCGCGATCAAGTCCTGCGCCGACGCCTTCCTGAACCCGCCCATCGCGAACCTGGGCCACCGGGGCATCGAGAAGACCGCCAAGCACGTGACGAAGTGGCTGGAGCGCAGTGACAATCCGCAGGAGGATCTGCCACGCGCTGCCGTCCTCATGGAGAGGGCAGGCACCGGCGGCGCCCTGTTCCGCAATCTCTACCGGGACTTCCTCGCCGAGTGTGCCCACCTGATCGACAGCGGCCTTCTGCGCACCGGCCACAGCCTGTACACCGAGGCCGCTGCCCTCTGGACACAGGTGGCCGCGCTCGTAACGGCAGCAGGCGAAGCCGGCGACGCGGAGAACCTCGTGCAGGCCGGCGCAATCCTCCACGAGCTCTCGCGCATCGAGCACGATGCGATGCGGGCGCTCAGCATGCTCTAGGGGCCTGTCCGGCGCGTCCTGGTGCGAAGCCGGAGCCGGTACGAGGCCGGCGCCGCGCGCCGTCGCCGCGACCGGCTCCGGGTGCGTCCGTGACCCCGTTGGCCGGCACCTGGCGTTGAGACGTCAAAAAACCGGTGGAGCAACGCCGTTGTGCGCCACTACCGTGCTGTCGGACCGAGTCGCCCGAACAAGGATGTGCCGTTGTACACCGTGTGAGACCTCCCGAGAGCTGATTTGTCGCGCGTCGCGCATCTGCGCCGCGCTCCTTTTTGCTGCGGACTTCTCACTGGAAACGGTGTACCTCTGTGCTCAACAACTGGGTGGTCATGCCCACCTGCCTGCCGCTCGTTCTCCGCCGCTGCCACGCGTGCGCGTCCGAGCGCTTCAGGACGACCGGTAAATTTCGCGTCAACGCAAACCACAAGCTCATCGACGCCTGGCTCCTCGCGCTCTGTACCGGATGCGGGGAAACTTCCAAACTGACCGTCCTGGAGCGGATGAACGTACGCTCCGTCCGGCCTGAGCTGCTGGACCGGCTGCATGACAACGACCCTGGCCTGGCAGCCGAGCTGCTCCAGGATCCGTTCATGCGGCGCCGTAATCGCATCGCCCTCGACTGGGACAACGCCTGGCGCCTCGACACCGGCGGGTGGGATCACCTGGACTGCGAGGTGATCGACGTCGCGGTCCGCTTCGCGGCGCGGATCCCTGTACGGCCGGTGCGACTGATCGCTGAAGGCTGTGGTCTTTCGCGGGCCGAGGTCGAGAGACTGATCAAGGACGGGAAGCTCGTTGCCGCGGTCCGGCTGAGCGGCAAGCTCTCCGGCGACTTCACCTTCACGCTCAAGCGCTGAGCCCTGCTCAGCACCAGGGCCTGTCCGGCGATTTCAGCCGGACAGGCCCTGGTGCGAAGACGTTGGCGACTTCGGTCCCTTGCAGCACGCGACACGAGCACCATGCTGCTCCGCAACCTCCCGCACGGCGCCGCTGCCCGTCCCTTACCCTGAATCTGCTGCTCACGCCGATGATTCTGCTGCTCTTCGTCTACATCTTCGGCGACGTGATGAGCGCCGGCATCGGTGGCGCCGACCGCTCGGCGTACATCGCCCAGACCTCGTGCCGGGCCTCCTGCTGATGACTGTCGGCAGCACCGTGCCGAGCCGGAGCGGGCGCCGAGGCACGCCGGATGCCGGGCCCGGGCGGGGCAGCGGCGGCCGGATCCTGTGCGGGGTTGTCCCTCATGACGCTGGCACGCCAAGATCCCCGTGCGGAGAATCGAGTTCCTCGTGCCCCCTTGGGCACTGGGTTCCCGAACAGTTAGGAAAGCCATGGCTCTGGAGATGCGCGACCGCTGCGAACGGTGCGAAAGCACGATGCTGCCGCCGGACTCGTCCGCCGCCCGCATCTGCTCGTACGAGTGCACGTTCTGCGTCTGTTGCAGCCGCAGCATGCAGGACACCTGCCCCAACTGCCGCGGCGAACTCGTGGCACGCCCCCGCCGCGGCACCCCTGCCACATAGGAAGGGCTCGGTCGGCCTCGCATGCCCAAGCCGATCTCCTGCAAGGAGCTACTCCGATCGCCGCCTTTGCAGGCGATCACAGTCGCGTCGACCTCGCCGCGACGCTCGTTCTTGACTGCTTCCTCCCGGCTCGTCGTCGTGGGGGAGTCTCGTGCTGTCGAGTGATCGCCCGCCCCCGCCGAGCGCCGCAATCCAGACCGATGGACGCGCTGCGGCGTAGGGTCGGCGCGTGGACGGATCGAATCGACTCAGTGCCGACGACGCCCGGCTCCTTGCGCTCGAGTCGGCGGCGATCGCCGGTCATACGCTGAAGATGATCGTGCTCGAGCCGAGCCATGTTCCGCTCGACCTCGATCGATTTCGTGAAGGCGTCGACGCGAGGCTCCGGGCCGGATCACGCGGCCGCGAGCGGGTGGCGCTCCCCGAGGCCCACTGGGTCACCGACGACGAGTTCGACATCGCCGCTCATGTCCGCCGCCGCGACGGCACCGCCGGCATCGACGAGCGGGGCGCCTGGGCCGTGGCGGGCGAGCTGATGGCCGAACGCCTCGACCACCGTCGCCCGCTGTGGGCGTTCGACGTCCTCGGTCCGCTCGCCGACGGCCGCGAGGCGGTCGTCGCCCGCATCCACCACGCGATGGCCGACGGGATCAGCTGCCTGCGCTTCCTCGACGAAGTCATGTGGGAGCCGTCGGGCGACGTGGCGTCACCCCCTCGTGGGGGTGCCCCCCTCCCCGCGGCGGCCGGTTCGCGCGGCCACGAACTGCGCCGGCTTCCGGCAACGCTCCTGCGCGAGCTCGGACACCGGGCGGGAGGTTCGGTGCTCGACCGCAGGATCGGCACGACCCGCGAGCTCGCGTTCGCCACCGCGCCGCTCGTCGAGCTGAAGGCGATCGGTGCCTCGCGACCCCGCCGGGCCACGGTCAACGACGTCCTGCTCGCCTCCGTCTCCGGCGGCTTGCGCGCCTGGCTGGCGGCCGCCGGCGAGCGCGTCGGCAGGCTGCGGGCCCAAGTGCCGGTCAGCCTCCACCGTCGCGACGAGGGGCCGGCCGAACTCGGCAACCGCGACTCGTTCCTGAACGTCGACCTGCCACTCGCCGAGGCCGATCCGCTGGCCCGCCTCGATCGGATCAGCGCCGGGACCGCCGCCCGCAAGGCGGCGGGCGACGCACAGGAGCTCTACGACCTCTTCCACGCGCTCGCCCGCTGCCCGCCGCTCGAGCGCGCGGTCGAACGCATCGCCGCCGGCCCCCACGAGTTCAGCCTCGCCATCTCCAACGTGCCCGGCCCGCGCGCGGCGCTCGCGGTGGCCGCCCGACCGGTTGAGAGGCTCCACTCGGTCGCCGAACCGGCGCAGCGCCATGCGCTTCGGGTCTCGGCGATCTCCTACGCGGGGACGGTCGGCGTGGGGATCTGCACCGATCCTGAAGCGCTGCCCGGGATCGCCGGGCTGGCCGACGCGATCAGCGGCTCGATCGCCGAGCTGCGGCGGGCCGCGATCGGATAGCACCCACGCGGGCGAGGTCCAGGCGCGGGGTGTGGCGCCTCGGGTCAGTGGCGGCGGCTCGCAAGGACGCAGAACTCGTTCCCCTCCGGGTCGACAAGGGTGACCCAGCTCTCATCACCCGTTTGGCCCACGTCGGCGTGCCGGGCCCCCAAGGCGAGCAGTCGGCGGACCTCTTCGTCCTGCTCCCTGTCGGTCGGGTTGACGTCGATGTGCAGCCTGTTCTTGACGATCTTTCCCTCGGGTACCTGTGCGAAGGTCAACACCGGCGGCACCGGACCCAGTTGATTCATGCGTTCAGGCGCCACAGGGGGGCCGATGGTGACGATCTCGTCGTCTTCGTCCTGCACCTCGTAGTCGAGGACGGAGCACCAGAAGAGGGCGAGACCTCTGGGATCGGCACAGTCGATGGCAAGCTCGGTCAACTTACTGGCCATGTGTCAGGACCTCCCGGTCGGGTAACGGGTTCGCCGAAGGCCACGCTAGTCGCTGCGGAGGTGTTGCCGTTGCCGATGGGTACGCACGACCGGGCGGTCCCACGCGCCCCTGCCGAGCGTGCCCGGAGGGGCGTGGATCCTTCAATATCGGCCCGCCTCCCGAGCCAAGGCGGGCCGGCCGGCGGGCGCTGTGGGGGTCGGCCTCACCAGAGGCCCAGGAAGCTCCGGACATCATCGAAACCGTGGAGTGCTCGCCCGTCCACGTCCGACGGATCCGCCCGCGAGACCACGCATTCGACCGCGGCACCCGGTCCCCATGCGTGCGCGCACCCGCGGAGGTGTCGCCGTCGGCGACGATCCGGCACAGCGTTCGCGACGACCGGGTGCACTGACCGAGCGGGTCCGCATCGAGGCCGCCCGGCAGCGGCACGAGGGTGCCTTCGGCGTGCGGGACCAGGGCACGCCCGGACCTGGGCCGCCACGGTTCACGGCGGGTTTCGACTTGATAGGCAAGTGGCTGCTTGCCTATGCTGTGGTTGTGGCCGACGACATCTTCAAAGCTTTGGCCGACCCCACCCGCCGTACCATCCTCGACGAGCTGGCGGAGAAATCCGGACAGACACTGTTCGAGATCTGCTCCCGCCTGAGCATGAAGCACCAGCTCGGCATCTCGCGGCAGGCGGTCTCCCAGCACCTCGCCGTGCTGGAGGCCGCCGGGCTCGTCGGGACCAGGCGGGAGGGCCGCTACAAGTTCCACGACCTGAACACGGCCCCGCTGCGGCAGATCGCCGAGCGATGGCTCGTGTCGGACACGCCCGGACCGGAAGAGAGCACCCCATGAAGATCCATCTGACCAGCGTCTTCGTCGACGACCAGGCCAAGGCCGAACGCTTCTACACCGAGATCCTCGGCTTCGTGAAGAAGCACGACGTCCCCGTGGGCGGGGAGGACCGGTGGCTGACCGTCGTCTCGCCCGACGAGCCCGACGGCACCGAACTCCTCCTGGAGCCCGCCGGCCACCCGGCCGTCAAGACCTACCGCGACACGCTCGTCGAGGACGGCATCCCACTCGCCCAGTTCGCCGTCGATGACGTGAACGCGGAGTACCAGCGCCTGCGCGACCTCGGTGTCCGCTTCACCCAGGAGCCCCTGGAGATGGGCCCCGTCACCACCGCGGTCTTCGACGACACCTGCGGCAACCTGATCCAGATCGCGACCAAGCCGCAGTAGCCGTGGCCGTGTGCGCAGCTCGGCCGCCGCGGCGACCGGCGCTGCGCCGCCCGGCGGCGCATCACCCGCGCCGTCGCGCCACGCGTCGCGGTCGCGGTTCTGCTGTCGGCAGACCGGCTGGACAGTACGTCGCGGACTGTCAGAGTGGCCGTATGGGGATGAACACGGCAGTGCGCCGACTCGACCTGGGCTACTTCGTCCGACCGGCTTCGGAAACAGGCGGGCCGCAACCGCGAGTTGAGCCCGTGCTCGCCTATCTGGTGCAGCACGACCAAGGACTGATCCTCTTCGACACCGGCATCGGCAGCGCCGACTCCGGGACCGAAGCGCACTACCGGCCCCGGCGGCGTCCGCTGGAAGAGGCGCTGGCGGGAGCAGGAGTCACCCTCGGCGACATCTCTCTGGTAGTGAACTGCCACCTGCACTTCGACCACTGCGGCGGGAATCCTCTCCTCCGCGGCAAGCCGATCCTGGTGCAGGACGTCGAGCTGGCCACCGCCCGCCGGGGCGACTACACGGTTGACGAGCTTGTCGACTTCCCCGGCGTGACCTACGAGGAACTCTCCGGTGAGGTCGAGATCAGGCCGGGCGTCTGGATCGTCCCGACCCCCGGGCACACCCCAGGACATCAGTCGCTGGTCCTCCGACAGGGCGACGGCACGGTGATCCTCGCCGGCCAGGCGCACGACTTCGCATCCCGGTTCGCGTCCGACCACCTGGCCCGCCGGGCCGCCCTTCACGGCGTTGAGCAGCCACTGCCCGACTACGAGCCTTGGTTGGACCGGCTCGCGGAGTTCGACCCGCGGCGTGTGCTCTTCGCCCACGACTGCTCGATCTGGGAACCCTCGCACAGCAACTCCTGGACCTGACCGAGCGATTTTGACCCGCCGGTTCTCCGTTCCACAGGTCACCCGTGCCCGCTGGGCGGCGGTGGGGCAAGCACTGCGCGCCGTCGGGTGAGCATCACTTGCCGTTGCTTCCAGGGCTCCGCGTCGACCGGGTTCGAGGCCGGTCCATCCTGGTCGCCGGCAATGCTGGCGAGGGCTTCGTCGGCGATCGTCCCAAGGTCGTCGGGAAATGTGGGCATGGGTGCTTCCGGGGCCGTGGGCGGTGTCGACCGATTCCCCTCCGGGGCATTGCGCCGCGATCAGGCCGCGGCACCAACCGCCTCGTCTGCCTCCGCGAGGTGGCCGGTGGCGTCGATCGCCCGGGTGCGGGCGCCTCCGATCAGGGCTTCCGGTCCGGGGCCCGCCCGATGCCCGGCCCCGGCCCTCCTCGGACGCCGGACACGGCAGCCGGCGCCGGCGGGCCGGTCACGGACGGTAGGTCAAGGTGGTCATCATGCCGGATTCCGAGTGGTAGATGTTGTGGCAGTGGAGCATCCACAGACCGGGATTGTCGGCGTCGAAGTCGAGGACCAGTTTGTTGTGGGGCAGGACGGTGGCCGTGTCCTTGCGGGCCCCCAGGGAGTCGATGCCGGCGAGGGCGTACGTGTGGCCGTGGAGATGGACGGGGTGCCACATGTCGGTCGCGTTGATGACGACGAGGCGTACGCGTTCGCCGCTTTCGATGTGGTGGACGCGGTCGGGTGAGTAGGGGAGGTGGTCGCTGCCCCAGTCGTAGTCCTTGATGCCGCCGGTGAAGGTGATTTTGACGATCCGGTCGGGTCTGCGCCGGCCGAGCTCGACGGATTCGTGGGGCCGGAGCCTGCGCGCCGAGGGCAGAACGTCGCGCCGCAGTTCGGCGGGGCGGGCGGCGGGGCTGGGCAGTGCGCCTCCTGCCGTGCGCAGGACGGCCATGGCAGCGCCCTTCTTGCCTTCGGCGAGCGCGGTGAGCGGGAAGACGCCGTCCTTCGCGGTGATGAGTACGTCGTACCGTTCGCCCATCCCGAGGAGCAGGGAGTCGGTCCGGTGGTGGCGCACGGGGAAGCCGTCGCTGTGGGTGATCGTCATGCGGTGACCGCCGAGTGCCACACGGAACGGTGTCTCGGCGCCGGCGTTGATGATGCGCAGCCGGATCCGGTCGCCCGCTCTGGCCCTGAACTGGGACGGGTCGTCGGGTGTGCGCCCGTTGATCAGGTAGTGCGGGTAGGCGACATCGCCGGCGTGACCGCCGAGCAACGGGCTCTCGGCGCCCGTCATCAGACGGCCGGGTCCCTTCCTCTTCCGAGCGGGTGACGCGTCGTCCCGCTCCGGCGCGCGGGCCGCCGGCGGACCGTACCCGGCCGCGATTCCCCCTGAGGGCCTCGACGGTGCGGCCCCGGATCCGTGGCCGCCCCCACGCCCGTGCGGGGAGCCGTGTCCCATGGCGGGCTTGCCCTTGCGGAGCTGGTCGAAGACGTCCTCCGGGCTTGAGCCGTCGATCCCGTCGATCCAGTCGTCCAGCATGACGATCCACTCCGCGTCGTAGGCGAGAGGCTCGTTGGGGTCGTCCACGATCAGCGGTGCGTACATCCCGCGGTCGATCTGCAGGCCCATATGCGGGTGGAACCAGTACGTGCCGGGGTGCGGCGTCCGGAAGCGGTAGGTGAACGAGCCGCCCGGCTTGATGGGCGGCTGCGTCAGCTCGGGTACGCCGTCCATGTCGTTGCGCAGGGCGATCCCGTGCCAGTGCACCGTGGTGGCTTCGGGCAGATGGTTGGCGAGCGTCAGCTCGAGTGTGTCGCCGGCGGTGACCCGGACCTCCTTGCCCGGCAGTTCGCCGTTGTACGTCGAGGTCCTGACGGTGCGTCCGCCGCCGATCCCGACCGTGGCCGGTGTGGCCGTGAAGGTGAGGCCGCGGAGCTTGCCTTCGGGGCTGGGTGTCCATGTGGGCCGGAGCTTCTTGCCGTCCGCGACGGCGGATCCTTCGGCGCCACGGGCCGCGGCCTCCCGTCCGGCGCCGCCTGCGTGGTCCGCGCCGCTCCCCGAGCAGGCAGTGGACAGCGCGGATCCCGCCAGTGCGATCCCGGCGCCGAGCACGGCGCGCCGGGTCGGACAGGCGGGACGGGTGTGATCCTGGCGGTACATGGTCCTCCGTGGGTCGGATCCGCGGGTCCCGCCCCGGCCGAGAGGGACGGTGCCCCGGGCGGGGCCTGACGCGGCACGAACCAGCATGGAGCATCACGCCGAAAACATGCTGTAAGTCCGCATATGTCCTCTCTGTGGTGCCGCCGGGAATCCCTGTGTGACCGCGCGTCGCACCATGGACGGCAGATCGGCTCACGCCCGTGGCATCACCGACGAGGGCCGCGGGCGAGCGCCTGCGAGCTCTGCGCCGCTGTGCGCAGGTGCCGACAGCCGAAGTCCCGGCGGGAGAAGTCAGCTCAGAGACGCGAGCGTGAAGTGCCGCACCTGGAGCGGTGCAACCAGATACTCGTCCTCGCCCGGCAGGACCACGGCCTGGTCACGCCAGTTCTCGCCTGCGTATCCGACCAAGTCTTCTTCGCCGCGCCAGCGGCTGACGTACAGCAGTGAGCCGGGCGGCGCGAGCAGCACCTCGTGGTCCACCAGCCCCGCGTATCGGCCGGGGAACTCCCTCACGGCGGAGACGACCATGTCGCGGAATGCTTCGAAGCGTTCAGGACGTACGTGTGCCTCACTCACCCTGACGATCACGGCCAGAAGAGTGGCACACAAGCAGACCGGACGAAAGTGATTTGACCGGCTGCCTCGATGATTGGTTGTGAGGTCCGGCTGGGGCCCGTTTCTGCGCCGGAGAGTGTTCGGCCTCGCGACGGTGCCCTCACCTGTGGCGGACGACAGGCTTGCTCCGCCGTCGATCGACCCGACGCCAAGCCGCGGCGCCTTGGACGGGAGCGGTCGGGCCACGTGGCGCGCAACGGGCCCTCGCCGTCCTCGGCCCCGGACTTCGCGCGGCCGCGGAGCCGAATGATTCGACCGCTTGGCACGAGAGTTGATCAGGTGCACCAGGACGTGCATCGAAACTGGACACGCGACCGTCACGCGGCGGGATCCACGTTCCACGCTCCGCAGATCACTGCCGCAGAAGACGCAGACGAGAACCGGGCCCCGGCCGCAGCACGTCGTCCTCGATCAGACGGTCGGGTCGGGCATGATCTCCCGGACCTCTTGCGCGCAGCGGCACGCAGCAGCGATCTTGGCAGCCCACTCCAGCGCCGCCTCACGTGAGGGCACATCGATGATCGAGAACCCGCCGAGCACTGCCTTGGTCTCCGGGTACGGGCCATCGGTGACGGTCCCGTCAGTGAACACGACGCTCGCCTGCTGCCTTTCCAATCCACCACCGAAGACCCATACACCGGCGTCCTGAGCCTCACGCACCACCTCCCGCGAGGCCTCGGCCACGTGGGGCAACTCCTCCTCCGGGAAGGTCATCGCACCGTCATCGAACGAGATCAGATACCGCGTCATACAAGGCTCCCGTGGTCGTCGGCCCGTTTCGGGCGGCCCTCACCATATGAGGAACGCCACCCCTGAGAACCGGCACTTTCACCGGCTTCCGAAACAGGCGCTGATCTTGTCGTTTAACCTGCGACGTCGAACGCGGGTCGAACTTGATCAGTGTTTCCGCTGTTCACAGGACATGAGAGCGGCCTTCGTCTGATCCTTTGCTCCGTCACAGAGACAGAGGAAACAGTACGAAGGCCGTGGTTATGAGTGTGGGGATCAGGGTGTCCTGCGGGATGCGTTCGTGGAAGTATCACGCCTCCGGACGGAGTTGTACGCGTGTCTGACACGAGGAGCGACGCGCTGTTCGGCCTCACCGACGCGTTGCTGCGCACGGACGGGCCGGTGCGGACACTGGTCGACCTGGCGCTCGCGCCGGAACACCGTCGCGGGCATGGTGCCCTCTACGGGGGCGTCAACGAGGGGCGTATCGATGTTGCCCGGTTGCGACGCGCGCTGGCCTCTCTGCCGTTGCCCCGGACCGTGGACGGTCGGATCGTGCTGGCCGCGGACGTGTCGCCGTGGCTGCGGCCGGAGGCTAACACCTCTCCGGACCGGTCCTTCTGCCACACCTTCGGCCGTGGTGAGGGCAAACATCAGATGGTCCCGGGCTGGCCGTACTCGATCGTGGCCGCGCTAGAGACCGGCCGGACCTCCTGGACGGCAGTGCTGGATGCGGTCCGCCTGGGGCCCGGCGCAGACGTCGCCGCAGTGACCACGGTCCAGATCCGTGAGGTCGTCGAGCGCCTCGTTGCCGCCGGCCAATGGAAGCCGGGCGACCCCGAGGTCCGGGTTGAGCTGGACGCCGGATACGACGCACCCCGCCTCGCCCACCTACTGGGCGACCTGCCTGTGCAGATCCTCGGCCGGCTCCGCTCCGACCGCGTCATGCGTCGGTCGACGCCGCCACGGGTCTACGACCCGAAGGGTGGCCGACCGCCCAAGCACGGCGGCGAGTTCATCTTCGGTGACCCGGCCACCTGGCACACCGAGCAGGCCGTCACCGTCACCGACACACGCCTCTATGGGAAGGCCACCGCGCAGGCCTGGGACCGGCTGCACCCGAGGCTGACCCGCCGGGCGGCCGGGCTCGAGCACGACGGACCGCTGCCCATCATCAAGGGCACCGTCAACCGGCTGACCGTGGAGAAGCTGCCCAGCGGCGGGGTGAACAAGCCGGTCTGGCTGTGGTGGTCCGGCACCGGCGCCACGTCCACAGACGTCGACCGCTGCTGGCAGTCCATCCTCCGCCGCTTCGACCTGGAGCACAAGTTTCGCCTGTTCAAGCAGAGGCTCGGGTGGACCAAGGCGCGGCTGCCTAGCTCGGAGGCGGCCGACCGGTGGACGTGGCTGGTGATCGCAACCCATGCCCAGCTGCGGCTTGCCCGCCCCTTGGCCGCCGACCTCCGCAGGCCCTGGGAGAAGCCGGCAGAGCCGAACAAACTCACGCCCGCCCGGGTCCGCAGGGGTTCAGAAACCTGCGCACGAAGGCCGGCTCACCGGCTGGTGCACCGAAACCCGCGCGGTCGGGCCCCGGGAGGCCAGCGGGCTCGAAGAACCGCCGCACGGCCATCCGCCACGACGTGGGCCGCGTCCTCGCCACCGGAGAGGCCTTCAGTCGCCCCGCCCACCACAAGAAGGGCACCAAGCCCAGGCGCATCCGCACCACGCTGCCGGATGAGACGCCTATGACCGAGTAGCTACGGCAGCGATGCCAGATGCCCGCAACTTCCGGGCCAGCAGTTCCGTCTCAGGAAGGGTCCCTGAGTAGTCACCGCTCAGCACGTGGCGCAGCACAGCCTTCGCGTTGACCAGGTCAATGCCAAGTTCAACTCGCAGCACCCGCATGATCACGACATTGTTCGCCGACGGACTGACCACCTGCAGCCTCGCCGGCCCATGCTCGGACAGCATCTGATCCCGTCGTTCGCTCGGCAGGTCCCCACCACACACGGCGACCGCGAATCCACAGGCGGAACACGTTGACTCGACATCCCACCGCAAGCGGCCGTCCACGAGGGCCTGGACACCGCAGCACTCCAGCTCCGCACCACAGTCCTGACACATCGAGGAGTACCCAACGGATTCGAAAACGGCCTGCTCCATCCCACCCCCAACGGGGACGAGGTTAAACGACAAGCTGATCGTGCCCCTGAAAAGGCAACGGCCATCGTGCAACGCTTCTGGCAACGGCTGAGAACTCCTGACGGAATGACTCTCTGGGTCGGCTCCTCATCGCGGGGCCCTGTCAGGCAGCATGGGGCGATGCACTCCGATCAGCCACTGCCTCGCGAGGTGAAAGTCATCGATTCGGCCTGGCTGTTCAGGCTGGAGGAGCGAGCGTATGACCTCCGCCTGAACGCGCGACTGGACCCGGTGTGGGTGCAAACGAACGCGGCGCCCGACGGCACCCACTACCTGTGGCCGGCCCTGTGGAACAGCCTGTCCCACCGCCCGGATGTCCCGCGTCATCTGCGGTGCGAGGTGTTGATCACTCTACGAGCGGGAGAGCACGTGGTGAGCTGGCTGGACGTGCTTCCGGACGACTTCACCCCGCTGCCCCGGGTGACCTCGCGCGAAGAAGGCATGCAGGTCAGCCGGGCCCTGGACCAGGCTCCTTCGGTCAGGGAATGGCTACTGCAGGAGGGCGAGGGTTCGGGTCGGCTGTGACAGGTGTCGCCAGCGCGGACAAGGCGGCGGTACCTGTTGTGGTCGTAGCCGCGGTCGCCGAGCACGATGTCGGGGCGGTGCCGGGGCCGGCCGCGCTTGCCCCGCACGGGCGCCATTGCCTGGAGCAGTGGGACGAGCTGGGTGACGTCTGCGGTTGCCACCCGTCAGAGTGACGGCGGGTGGGATGCCGGTGGCAACGGTGACCTATCTGAGCTTCACCTCCCCGCCCCCGTCGTCACCGACACGGCCGGGCTGGGAAAGCTGTGGATCTCCGTCGCCCTGATGCTCTTCTCCTCGCCCTGCTGGACCTCGGCGGCTCGCGCACCGCCTTCGCGTTTTCGGTGCCGGCGCGTTCGCCGGGGTCACCGTCGCCGGACGGCTGTCCGACCGACCCCGGCCGTGTCGTCGCGATCGGCGTTCCGTTGCTCCTCACCGGCTGGCCGGCCCTGGCCGCGCTGGCCGACAGGCCGGTCGCTCTGTTCACCCTCATGTTCGTCCAGGGCACGCTGTCGTTCGCTCTGGGCAGCACGCTGATCACGCGGGTCCTGTACGAGGCCGCGGGAGCCCCCACCCATGGCCGGCTCCTGCGCGACCGCCGCACTCGACGCCGGTGCTGCCGCCGGCCCCGTCGTCGCCGCGACCACCCTCGGCACCACGGCCGGGGACCTCGGGCCGCTGTGGGCGAGCTGACTCCCCGTCCTGGTCGCGCTGCTGGTCGCGATCCCCCTGCGTCGTGCGATCGCAGCCGGCCGCGGCAGCGAGGTGCTCCACTGACACCCGCGAACGCCCCGTGAGTGTCGGCGGGTGGCAGCTTCCGGACCTCCGCATCACGCCCGGATCAGACCTGCACCCCGCCGTGCCCCGGCGTCGTGGCACCCCGGCTCCACGCCGCCAGGGCCTCGGGCGTGCTGGGTCCCTCGTCGGAGGGGCCCAGCAGCCCATGGGCGCGGAGCACCTCCGCGACCGCCGTGCCCCACGGTCTGCGCAGCCGTGCCGAGTCCAACAGGGGCTGATCGGAGAGGAGTTCACCGACCGGACCGGTGCGCAGGCCGTCCGGCGAGAGTACGGCCGCGTCGTCGGCCCAGCGCAGCGCCAGGTCCACGTCGTGCGTCGCCATCACGACCGTCGTCCCGGAGCTGCGCAGCCGGCCGAGGACCTCGAGCAGCCGCTCCTGGCCGTGCGGGTCGAGTCCGGCGGTCGGTTCGTCCAGGATGAGCACCCTCGGCCGCATCGCCACGGCGCCGGCGATCGCGGCCCGCTTGCGCTGACCGTACGAGAGGAGATGCGTGGGCCGGTCCCGCAGCGCCGCGATGTCCATCGCGGCCAGCGCCTCGTCCACCCGGGCCCGTACCTCGTCCTCGGTGAGGCCGAGGTTCATCGGGCCGAACGACACGTCCTGCTCGACCGACGCCGCGAAGAGCTGGTCGTCCGGGTCCTGCACCACCAGCTGCACCGTCGTACGGAGCCGGGTCAGACCGGCCCGGTCGTAGGCCACCGGCTCACCGTGCAGGCGCAGTCGGCCCGTCGCGGGCCGCAAGCCGCCGCTCAGCAGCCGCAGCAGGGTCGTCTTGCCGCTGCCGTTGCGACCCAGCAGCGCCGTGGAACGGCCCTCCGGGAGACCGAGATCGACGCCGCTGAGCACGGAGGGCCCGTCCTCGTACGCGTAACCCGCGTCGACGAGCTCCACGACGGCGGGGCCCGCGGGGGAGTGGTTCATGGCAGACACCTTTCGAGCACGAGAGTGAGGGCGACGATCCCGGACAGCAGCGCGGCGACCATGGCGAGGAACGGTCGCGACACCGCTGCCCGCGGTACCAGCACCCGCAGCGTGCCGTCGTATCCGCGGCCCGCGAGCCCGGCCTGCAGCCGGCCGGCCCGGTCGAAGGCGCGCACGAAAGCGGTCGCGCCGAGGCCGGCCAGCGACCGCCAGGCGGCCGCCCTGCTCGTATGGCCGAGACGGGCGGCCTGCGCCTGGCGGATGTTGGACACGGCGTCCAGCAGCAGGAAGCTGATCCGGTACATCACGAGCGCCACGTCCACCACGGCCGGTGGCACGCCGGCGCGCACCAGCCGCGGGAGCACGTCCGACACGGGTGTCGTGAACGCGAACAGCAGCACACCCAGCGACGCGGCGGAGGTGCGCAGCAGCAACCGCGCCGCGTCCCCGGGCCCGCCGGGCGCGAAGGCCACCATGCCGTCCGGACCGCCCACCGCGAACAACAGCGGTACGGCTCCGGTGACACAGAACCCGAGCGGGATGCGGAACGCCCGCCACAGTTGGCGCGGTGCCACACCGGCCGGTCCGAGCAGGATCACAACCGTCGCGGCGGCGACGAGGACGGCACCCGGCCAGGGCGGCAGACAGACGGCCGTGACGGTCAGACCGAGGCCGAGGACGGCCTTTTCGCAGGGGTGGCGGCGGCGCCAGCGACTGCTGTGCGCCGCCGCGTCGATCGGCAACATCCGCTAGGGCGCCGTCGTCGCGGGGTCCGGGCCCTCGCTCCGCGAGCCGGGGACCGACGGGGCGGGTGCCGCGCCGTCCGGCGTCCTGCTCGCGGCCCGCTCGGCCGCCGCCCGCTCCTCGCCCTGCCGGCGGCCCTTGCGCAGCCCGAAGTAGTACGCCAGGACGCCCGCGCCGAGGGCCGCCTGGAGGGAGAACAGCGCCGACTCGATCTCGCCGGACGGCGGTTCGTACAGGGGGGTGAACCACGGCTCGTAGTCCGGCTCGAGTTCCGTGATAGCCGCCTCCGCCTCGCCGTCGGCGCCGGTGAACGGCTCCTCCTTGTGGTCCCCGAGCCCCAGGACGAGCGGCAGCACGGCCAGCGCCGCGACGGCCAGCAGCAGCAGGGTGTTGATCCTCGCGTTACGGCTCATCGGGCCGACGCCTCCTTCTTCGCACCCGTGACCAGCACACCGAGCCTGGTCAGTTCACCCTTGCTGGACCGGCTGAGCAGCCGCATCACCAGTACGGTGAGCAGTCCCTCGCTCACCGCCAGTGGAAGCTGCGTGACGGCGAAGATGCCGCCGAACTTGGCCAGCGCGCCGGGGATGCCACTGCCCGGGTCGGGGAAGGCGAGCGCCAACTGCACACTGGTGACGCAGTACGTGGACAGGTCGGCGACGAACGCGCCGAAGAACACGCTCACCATCAGCGGCACGTCGAAGCGGCGCAGCAGCCGGTACACCCCGTACCCCGCCCACGGCCCGACGACCGCCAGGGAGAAGACGTTGGCGCCCAGCGTTGTGAGTCCGCCATGGGCCAGCAACAGGGCCTGGAACAGCAGCGTGATGGTGCCGAGCACCGCCATGATCGGCGGTCGGAACAGAATGGCCCCGAGGCCCGTGCCGGTCGGGTGCGAGCAGCTGCCCGTAACCGACGGGATCTTCAGTGCCGACAGGACGAACGTGAACGCTCCGGACGCGCCGAGCAGCAGCGTCGACTCGGGATGGGACTTGACCTCGCGTTTCAGGGCGCGTACGCCGTGGACGACGAACGGGGCGGACGCGGCGCCCCAGGCGACCGCGTGCAGCGGGGGCAGATACCCCTCGGCTATATGCATGATGTGGGAGACCCTCTCCAGCACCTCGTGGATGGACAACGCACCTTGGCCGGTCTCCTGGCTGACGGGTCATGCCGCCCGGACTCCGCCTTCCCGGGCACCGCGCGTACACGCGGTGACCCAGTGGCTCCCCGTGAGGGGGTGGAGCCGGACTTCCCGATCACAGTGGCGAGGGCCGCACCGGTACCGCACCGGTTTCCCGAACACCAAGGCCCCGTGACAGTAATGCTCCGACCAGTGACATCACAAGCCGCGCACGGGCGCACCGGCCGGCGGCGGGGTGAGCCGTTCGCCACACCCGCCGCCGCGCCGCCCGTCCGTCACTGCTTGCGGTAGCCGTACGCCTCCGACGCCGCGGCCTCCACCGCGTCCAGGTCGGCACCGGCGGAGGCCGTCACCACCGCCGCGACAGCGCCCTCCACGAACGGCGCGTCCACCAGGCGGGTACCGGCGGGAAGTTCGTCACCCTCGGCCAGCAGCGCCTTGACCGTCAGGACGGCGCTGCCCAGGTCGACGAGGACGGCGACGCCCGCGCCGCCGTCGACCTGCTCCGCCGCGGCCGTGATCAGTTCGGAGCTGGTGCCGAGGCCCCCGTCGGGTGTGCCGCCCGCGGCCGCCACCGGGGCCGTACCGCCGCCGCCCGCGAGCCCTTTCGCCATTTCGGCGACCGCGGTGGCGACCTCCCTGCTGTGCGAGACCAGCACGATGCCGACCTGCTTGCCGTCGCTCATCCGGCCGCCCCCTCCGCCGGGTCCGCCGTCTCGGCGAGCGCCGCTAGCAGCAGCGCCGACGACGTGGCGCCCGGGTCCTGGTGGCCGATGCTCCGTTCACCGAGATAGCTCGCCCTGCCCTTGCGCGCCTGCAACGGCACGGTGTCCGAAGCTCCTTGCTCCGCAGCCTCGCGGGCCGCCGCGAACGACTGCGTGCTGTCGCCGAGCGCCGCCACCGCCGGCTCGAGAGCGTCCAGCATCGTCTTGTCACCGGCCTTCGCCCCGCCGAGCTGGGCCACCGCGGCGACGCCGGCCCGCAGTGCTTCGGCGAGCTGCCCCGGTGTCACCTGGGCGTCGTCACCCAGCGCTTTGCCGGTGCGCCGCAGCAGCGTCCCGTACAGCGGGCCCGACGCCCCGCCGACCGTCGACACCAGCTGCCGTCCGGCGAGCATCAGCACGGCGCCCGGTGTCGCCGGGGGCTCCTTCTCCAGCACCGCTGCGACGGCCGTGAACCCCCGTTTGAGGTTGCTGCCGTGGTCCGCGTCGCCGATCGCCGAGTCCAGCTCGGTCAGTCGGTCCGCCTCCCGGTCCACCGAGACGGCGACCGCGGCCAGCCAACGGCGGAAGAATTCGGCGTCGAGCACAAGCACTCCCTGGAATCGGTCGGTTCGAACGGTGTGATCTCGAGGCCCCAGGCTCTCAGCGTCCCCATCGCAGCGCCGGAGTCTGCACCGGCGCGTCCCACAGCCTGAGCAGCTCCTCGTCCACCTGGCAGAGCGTCACCGAAGCGCCGGCCATGTCGAGAGAGGTCACGTAATTGCCGACGAGGGTGCGGGCCACCGCCACGTCCCGCTCCGCCAGCACGCGCTGGACCTCGGCGTTGAACCCGTACAGTTCCAGCAGTGGCGTCGCGCCCATCCCGTTGACCAGGGCGATCACCGGGCCGGAGGGCCGCAGGTCCTCCAGAACGGCGTCGACGGCGAAGTCGGCGATCTCCCGCGAGGTCATCATCGGGCGCCGCTCCCGCCCCGGCTCGCCATGGATGCCGATGCCCAACTCCAGCTCGCCAGGGGGAAGATCGAATGTGGGGCCGCCCTTCGACGGCGTGCTGCACGCGCTGAGCGCCACGCCGAAGGTGCGCGAGGAGTCGTTCACCTGCCGGCCGATCGCCTCGACCCGCTCCAGCGGTGCCCGCTCCTCCGCGGCGGCCCCGGCGATCTTCTCCACGAACAGGGTCGCCCCGGTGCCGCGCCGCCCGGCGGTGTACAGGCTGTCGGTCACCGCGACGTCGTCGTTGACGAGAACCTTCCCGAGCCGCACCCCCTCGTCCTCCGCGAGCTCGGCCGCCATGTCGAAGTTCAGCACGTCACCGGTGTAGTTCTTCACGATGAACAGCACGCCCTCGCCGCTGTCGACGGCGGCGGCGGCCCGCACCATCTGGTCCGGCACCGGGCTGGTGAACACCTCTCCGGGGCAGGCGCCGTCGAGCATCCCGTGCCCGACGAAGCCGCCGTGCAGCGGCTCGTGCCCCGAGCCGCCGCCGGAGACGAGCGCCACCTTCCCCGCGACGGGCGCGTCACGCCGCACGATGACCCGGTTGTCCACGTCCACGGCCAGATCGGGGTGGGCCGCAGCCATCCCGCGGAGGGCGTCCGCGACCACGGTCTCGGGAACGTTGATCAGCATCCTCATGGGTATCTCCTGGGAAGCTCGGCAGGGGTGGGTGCCTGCGCCGGCCGTCTGCGTATCGGAGGGAGCCCTGCAGGGGCAGTATCGACCTTGCCGCTGCGAAGGTCACGTCGGGAAACATCCGCGTGTGCCGCCCGCTCCGCCGCCGTGCGGTGGCACGGCCGGGCTGCCGGCGGCCACCGAGACCGTGGGCGCCAGGGCCGGCGGCGGCACCGGGCCGCGTCTGGTCCTGTGCGCCGGATCCGCCTGGTCAGCAGGGCTCACGCCAGGTGCCCAGTTCCGGCTTCTTGAGCATCGACGACAGCCGCAGCCCGCGGGCCGCCGGGCAGAAATCGGCCGTGCGCTCCGCGTACTCCACGTGGAAGACCGCCTTGCCCGCCGCGATGAAAGGCTCGAGCAGCGCGCATTCGCCGTACTGTGCGCACTCCTCGTTGACCGCGAAGTCGAAGTCGTCCAGCAGGTGCGGAATCTGCGCCAGGTCGTTCTTGAGGCCCACGGCCAGACCCCGCTCGTGCGCGATGTCCGCGATCATGCGGTTGTACCGGAGCTGGTCGTGCGCCGTGAGCGGGAAACCGGTGTCGTTGCCGTAGCCCTCGACCAGATCCGGTTCCACCGCGTCGAAACCCTTGTCCCGGCACATGTCGAACCGGCGCTCCATGACGGGCCGCAACGCCGACACCTGGCGGATGTCCAGCCAGCGCTCGCCGTGCCATCCGTTGGGCCTGCCCAGCACCTCGCGCGGGAAGGCGTGCCGGTCGGGGCGGAAGTCCTCCCAGGCTCCCACGTTGACGTAGCAGATCACCTTGCGGCCGTCCCGGTGCAGACCGGCGACGTCCGAGGCGGTGTTCTCGAAGCCGTCGATGTCGTAGACGGGCACGTCGACCGACGGGTCGACCCTGCCGTCGAGCTGCCACTGCCAGGCCAGTCCCGGGTGCGGCTGCCACACCGGGCCGGCGCGCCTGCCGGCCGCGCCGCCGTGGCCGCCGGAGCATACGGCCAGAGCGGCAACGGCGGCCAGCGCGGCCATGACGGCCACAGCGGCGACGAGGGCCGGCGGGAGCCGCCTCATCGGTCCGTCGCGCTCAGCGCGGGCGTCAGCCGGGACCAGGGGTTGGGCGGTTCTCCCGTCACGGGACCGCACACGGCCGCCCCCCGCTCGCGGGCAGTGCGCACGGCGAGCGGCACGAGCAGTTCGGGCACGCCGTAGACGAGGTGGCACAGCCGCTCGGGCGGCTGTCGCGCGGTCCACGAGGGGCGGTTGAACGCCGACACGTAGGTGGACCAGTGACCCTCGAAGGTGACGGTCAGGTCGGCGAGCCGCGCGTAGCCGGGAGCGGGATGCACGCCCGGGTTGAGGACGACGGTCGACGCGCCGAGGCGGCGGACGGACCGCACCAGCCGGCGGCAGGCCGGCAGCCCGTGCGGCCCGGCGGTCACCTGGTCCAGGAAGCAGCCGTCGATGGCGTACCACTCCTGGTGCCTGCGGACATCGGCCGCGACACGGGCCGGGTCGCGTGCGCCGTAGTCCGTGTCGACGTAGCCGAGCAGCCGGGCCCCCGCCGTGCGCAGCGCGGCGGCCGCGGCGGCGAACGCCGGATCCAGGACGTGACCGGGCCCGCTGGCGGGGTTGAGCACGACGGCCCAGGTGCGGGCGGCCCGGGTGATGAGCCGGTGCCACGCGGCCGGGTCCTCGGCCGGATGGACGTACAGGGGAATCAGCAGGCTCACCGCGCCGAAGCCCTCTCCTCGCTGCGGGAACCGGCCGCCCACAGCGCCGCCAGCGATGCGTCGAGGGAATACGACGGCCCCCAGCCGAGGGCGTCGCCGGCGGCGGTGATGTCCGAGCACTGCCACGACACCCGCGGGGACCGCGCGGAGCCGCCCGCGCCGCCCTCCTCGACGATCCGCCCCCCGAAGCCGGCCACGCCGGCCAGCGTCCGCACCAGCTCACGCACCGGGACCGCCTCGCCGCCGCCTATGTTGAGGACCGGCGGCAGCGGTCCAGGCGTGGTGGCCGCGAGCTCCGCCGCCCGGGCCACGTCGCGTACGTCCACGAAATCCCGGTGGGCGGACAGGTCACCGAGCCGCAAGGTCGCGTCCGGATCGCGCCCGGCGTTCGCGAGCAGGGCGGTGACCCGGCCGGGCAGCCCGGTCCGCGGCGCTCCCGGACCTACCGGGTTCCCCACCCTCAGCACTACCGCGTCCAGGCCCGATGCGCCCACAGCCACCGTGCCCGCCAGCTTCGTCGCACCGTACGGGCCGGCCGGGCGGGTCGCCGCCGACTCCGCCACCCGCCGGCCGGGAGTGCCGGGGCCGTACTCGGCGGCCGACCCCAGATGCACCAGGCGGGCCGCGGGAGCGGCGTGACGCAGCGCCGCGCACAGCACGGCGGGGCCGCGGGCGTTCACCTCGGCGAGGGTGACGGCGTCGGCGCCCGTCTCGCCCGCGCAGTTGACCACGGCGTCGGGCTCCGCCGACGCCAGCGCCCGCGCAAGCTGCCGCGGGCTGTCCGACGCGAGGTCGACGGCGACGTCGGCGGCGGGTGAGCGGCCGCCGACGAGCACCCGGGTGCCCGGCAGGGCGCGCAGTCGCTCGGCGACGTGGCCGCCCAGGTAACCGGTCGTGCCGAGAACGAGGATGCGCATGTGTGCTCAGGCTCCCTTGAGCAGAAGCGACTTGCGGCTTGTGAACTCCGCGTTGGCACGGTCGTAGTCGTCGGGGCGGCCGATGTCCAGCCAGTAGCCGTCGAACTCGTAGGCGTGCGGCGGCCGTCCGGCGGCCAGCAGGTCCAGCACCAGTTCGTCGAAGCCCAGCGGCAGACCGGGTGTGTAGCCGTCGAGGGTGGCGCGTGAGACGCCGTAGACCCCCATGGACACCCGGTAGTCGATGCTGGGCTTCTCCGTGAAGGCGACGACCCGGCTGGCATCCGTGGTCAGCACACCGAAGTCGATGTGCACCTTGCGGGCGTAGGTGGCGATCGTCAGGGGCGCGCCCGACGTCTCGTGCCGGCGCAGCACCTCGGCGTAGCAGAGGTCGGTGAGCACGTCGCCGTTCATGACCAGGAAGTTCTCCGGCAGACGGTCGCGGAGCGTGAGCAGCGGGCCCATGGTGCCCAGCGGGCTCTCCTCGGTGGCGTAGTCGATGCTCATGCCCCACTGCGAACCGTCGCCGACGTAGGCGCGGATGATCTCGCCCAGGTGGCCGATGGCGATCGTGCAGTGGGTGAAGCCGGCCGTGGACAGTTGGCGCAGCACGATCTCCAGGATGGTGTGCTGGTCGCCGATGGGGACGAGCGGTTTGGGGAGCGCCGTGGTGTACGGACGCAGCCGGACGCCCTTTCCTCCGGCCAGGATCACTACGTGCATGGGAGTACCTCCTGCGAGTGGGAGCCGGTCGGGTCAGATGTTGTAGATGCCGGTCTTGTAGCGGGCCAGGTTGGCCGGATCGCCGAACCACTTCACGGTCAGGGCGATGCCTTCCTCCAGCGTGTGGCGGGGCTGCCAGCCCGTCGCCGCCGTCAGCCGGGTCGCGTCCGCGACGAGCCGCATCACCTCGGAGCCGGCGGGCCGCAGGCGCTCGGGGTCCTCACGTACATCGAGCGGGACGTCCATGACCTTGCCGATCAGCGCGACCAGGTCGCCCACCGAGATCTCCCCGCCGGTCCCGGCGTTGAGGGTGCGGCCCACGACCTGCTCCGCCGGTGCGGTGCCCACCGCGAGGAACGCCCGCGCCGTGTCCTCGACGAAGGTGAAGTCCCGGGTGGGGCGCAGGTCGCCGAGGGTGATGGTGCGCTGCCCGGCCGCCACCTGCCCGATGACGGTGGGGATCACCGCGCGCATCGACTGGCGCGGCCCGAACGTGTTGAAGGGCCGCAGTGTGACCACGGGCGTGCCGAAACTGGCGTGGTAACTGTCGGCCAGCCGGTCCCCGCCGGCCTTCGAAGCGGCGTACGGCGACTGGGTGTTGACGGGATGCTCCTCGGTGATCGGCACGGTCTGCGCGGTGCCGTACGTCTCGCTGGTCGAGGTGTGCACCAGGCGCGGCGTCCCCAGCGCGCGCACCGCCTCCAGCACGTTGAGGGTGCCGGTGACGTTGGTGTCCACGTAACTGTGCGGCGCCTGGTAGGAATACGGGATCGCGATGAGCGCGGCGAGATGGTACGCGCAGTCGGCGCCGTCGAGCAGGCCGCGCACCGAGCCGGGGTCGCGTACGTCGCCGAGGACGATCTCCACGTGGTCGAGGACGTCGGCCGGCAGGGTCTCCAGCCATCCGTAGGAGGAGAACGAGTTGTACTGGGCCATGGCTCTGACGCGGTGGCCGGAGGCGACGAGCGCCTCCGTGAGGTGCGAGCCGATGAATCCTTCTGCCCCGGTGACGGCGGCGAGCGGTGCGGAGGTCAACTCATGGGTCCTTTCGTCCGGTTGGGCGGGATGGCTGGATGACCGGTGTACTTCGCGTCTGCGGGACGCATCGTGCGTGAGCGGTGGTCAGGCGTGCGGGGAGGGTCTGCCGAGAAGGCGGATCGCGCAGGCCGCGAGACAGACCGCGGCCACGCCGCACGCAAGCGGCAGCACGGCCGGGCCCGGCGGAAGGTCCAGCCAGGTGACCGCTCCGGCGCTGCCCGCGGCCAGCAGGCAGAGCACGGCCGGCGGCCAGGCGACACCGAACGCCTGGAGGAGCAGAGCGGTCCACAGGGCCGCCGCGAGGAGCAGCAGCGCGGCCGGGTCGGAGCCGGTCAGGAGCGCCGCCGGCAGCAACAGCAGGAGATAGCCGGTCAGGCACAGGCCCAGCACGGCGGCCGAGCGCAGCCCGAACGCCGCGGGCGTCGCGCTGACCCGCAGGGCGGCCACGGACCAGCCCCGGTAGCGGTACAGCAGCCACTCCGCCGGGCCCATGCTGAGCGTCAGCGCGATCACCGCGTAGGGGTGCCGTCGGCCCTCCAGCACGACGAGCACCGCCGCCGCCAGCCCGAACAGGCCGTACGGAAGCGAGGAGTTCAGGCTTGGCCGCGGACCGTCGGAGGCGGCCGGGGCGGCCAGGCCGGCCCACAGGACCCGTGCGCAGGCGGCGAGCGTGGCCAGCACCGCCAGCAGGGGCAGGCCCGTGCGCAGCAGGGGGCCGGGCTCCCACCACGGCAGCACCGCGGCGCCGGCGATCAGCGGACCGAGCGCCGCCAGCAGCAGCCGCTCCCGGCCCAGGACGAGCAGTACGCCCGCCGCGGCCAGATACAGCGACTGGGCGGCGGCCACCGCGGTCACCGGACCGCCGCCGGCGGGCAGCGCGGCGAGGCCCGTCGCCACCGCCGCGCCCAGCACGGAACCGGCCAGCAGGGTGCGGGCCGCCTCCCGGCGTCCCGACACCACCCGCAGGTGCGCCCGGTGGCCCAGCGCCTGCCCCCACGCCCAGGAGGCGACAGCCGCCACGATCAGGACGGGGGCGTGCCGGTCGACGCGCCACAGGGGAGCGGTGAGGAGGTACGCCAGGGACGGCAGCGCGAACAGCACGCCCCGCAGCAGGCATCGCACCGTGTCCGGCCGCCAGGGGTCGGCGGCGGCCGGCGGTTCGGGAAAGGTGCGGGGCACCCTTTCGTACAGCGCAGAGGCGAGCGAGAAGACATTCTCGTGTCCGTACCGGTGGCGGAGCACCTCTGCGGAGAGCCCTTCGGCCTCCAGCAGCGCGGCCACCTCGTACGGGTGGACGGCCGGGCCGACGCGGTCGGCGAGGTCGGCGGCGAGCCGGTTGACCGCCTCCTCGTCGGGGCCCTGTTCGGGCAGCCGCAGGGTGAGTGTGCTGTCGTCTCCCCGGCCGAAGAGCCGGCTGGATCCGGCGAGCCGCAGGGCCAGCGTGTCCTGCTCCGCGCCGCCCGGCTCCAGGGCCATCGGTCCGCTCACAGCGCCACACTCCGTGTCTCCGTGCCGGCCGGCGACCGCGGGTCCGGCGGGGCAGGGGCGGCGGTCCAAGGTCGCTCGGGCGCTACGACGGCGGGCTGCTGCACGGCCGCCGGCGCGGCCGACAGCTCCTGATAAATGGAGCGGAAGGTGTCGATGGTCCGGCGAAGGGTGAACTGCTCCATCACCCGCAGCCGGGCCGCCTCACCCATCGCCCGGCGTCGTGCGGGGTCACCCAGCAGCTCCAGCGCGGCGGCGGCCATCGCGGCCGGATCGCGCGGCGGCACCACGAGACCGGTGTCGCCGACGGCCTCCCGCACTCCGCCCACGTCGGTGGAGACGGTCGCCCGCCCGCACGACATGGCCTCGATCAGCGTGAAGGGGAAGCCTTCACTGATGCTGGACAGCATCACCACGTTCCCCGCCGCGTAGGCGTCCTTGATGTCGTCGACGCGCCCCTCGAAGGTCACGGCGTCCGCATGTCCCAGCTCGGCGGCCAGCGCCTCGCAGCGCTCCCGGTAGCCTTCCCCGCCCCGGGGCGTCCCGCCGAACAACCGCAGCCGGACCCCGGGAAGCTCTGCACTGACGAGGGCGAACGCACGGATCAGCGTCTCCAGGTCCTTGATCGGGTCGACGCGCCCGGCCCAGCTGAGGGTGGGAGTCTCCGGCTCGGGTCCGGCCGGCGGGAAGGCGGCGGGGTCGACGCCGTTGTACACGGTGCGGATCGACGCCGGGGCGGCACCGCCCCGTTCCTCCCAGAGCCGGTTGTAGCGGTTGCCCGGCGTGATCAGCGCGGCCCGGCGGTAGGCCTCCTCCGCCAGCAGCCGGAAGAATCCCAGGACCACCGCCTTGACCGGCCAGCGGTAGGGGGCGGTGCGATAGCCGAGGTAGCGCTCGCGCAGGTAGACGCCGTGCTCGGTCAGCAGCAACGGAACACCGTGCCGCTCGAGGGCGGCCAGCCCCGGCAGCACGGCGACGCCGCCGCTGACGGCGTGCGCGACCCCGTCCTCGGGCGGTGGCGCGGCCAGCGGGCGCAGGGCGTGCTCGAGCAGCGAGGTGGCGGTGAGCGCGTCGTGCAGGGTCGGCCCCGCCTCGCGCACGGCCGTACCGGGGCGCGTCCACACGGCGGTCAGGATCGCGATCGCCGTGTCGCCGCGCAGGAAAGGGCCGAGCAGGCCGTCCGCAGCCGCCCGCGCCATGGTGTGCAGGGCGGGTGCGAAGCCGTCCTCGGCGCAGGGGTCGACCAGCGAGGTCAGGAACCGTTCGTACGCGCCGGCGAGCCGGCGGCGGGTACGGCCGCGGGGCGGCCGGCCCGGCGGCGCCTCGCCCCACATGGGGACGGAGAGCACGCCCGAGACATGGCCCGGCAGATCCCATACGAGCGGCTCCCGCCCGGTGCCGGTGACGGCGATGACGTCGAAGTCGATGTCGGGCATGCCGGTGACGAGCTGGTCGCACCAGACGCTCACACCGCCGTGACTGTGCGGATAGGTGCCTTCGGTGAGCAGGGTGACGCGCGTGGCTGCGGAGCGTCGCGCGCCGTGGTGAAGGTGCATCGGTGTGCTCCACGGCCGAGGTGTGGGGTGGTCGTGCCGGCCCCGGCCGCGCGTGTGCGGCCGGGGCCCCGCTGCCGGGTCGCGCCGGTCAGCTTCCCGCGGCGGGGGAGACCGGCTCGGCCACGCCCTCGGGCACTCGGGTGTCCGGTGCGGGGCCGGTGACCGGTGCGGAGGCGCCCGCGTCGGTGGCGGTGGCCGGGGCGGCGGACGGCGGCAGCGTGAGGGTGAGCGGTGCGGGAGCGGAGGAGGTCCACCCGGAGCGTTCGCCGGCGTAGGCCTCGCCGAAGGGGGAGGCGGCCCGCGTGGTGCCCTCGGGCATCGTCGCGGGGACAGCCACCCCGTCCGGGCCCTCGACGGTGACGGTGCCGCCGACGCGGTAGGCCGTGATCTGTCCGCTCTGCACGGCCACGCGCCAGGCGGCGCGCCGCCGGAGTTCGCTGCCGATGTCCTTCATCCGCGGATTGACCACCGGGGTGTTCTCCGCGAAGAGCGCGTCGTACGTGTGCAGGACGCCGTCCAGGACCGGGTAGGCGATCCGGTCCTCCGCCAGGTTCGACTGGTGGATGAAGTGCGGCTTGGGGTCGTTGGCGAGGACGTGCCCGACGGCGATCCGCCGCTCCAGGGGAACGATGTGGTCCGTGTAGCCGGTGGCGGTGTCGAGCGGGGCGGGCAGGCAGGTGGTGGTGGCCGGATTGTCCTCGCAGATGCCGCTGCCGCCCTGCGCGCGGCTGGTGTAGATCCAGTTGTACTCGTCGACCTGCTCGGCCGCCCGCCCGGCGTTGTAGAAGATGTTCATCGGGTGGCGCGGAACGGTCGTGGCCGCTCCGACCCGACGCTGGCCGGGCTCGCGGGAGTTGTCCGAGGCCAGCCAGGTGATGCCGTTGTCGGCGAGGGCGGGCGCCAGATTGGGGTTGTCGGCGGACTGCTGGGGCAGGACCCGCAGCCCGGAGTGCTCGCCGGTGACCAATTCGCCGTCGTCCAGGGGCAGTCCGGCGATGCGGCCCCAGACGCGGTTGTGGGCGATCTCGTCGGAGAGGTCGTCCCTGCTGACCCACTTGGTGCTTCCGTCCGCTTCAGTGGCGCACCGCCAGGGCACCACCGTGGTGTCCTGCTCGCAGCCGAGGAAGGCGTGCGTGTAGGTGTGGTTGATCCAGCGGAACGCGCCGCGCTCGGCGATGAACCTGTCGGCGAGCGGGTCGGCGCCGTTGTTGTCCTCACGGTGGTCGACGCTGCCGGCGCCGTTGTAGGCGAGGTCGAGGGTGAAGTCGTGCTCGCGCTGCCAGGCGGCGGCGTGGTCGACGTCGGCGGGCGTCATCCGGATCGGGTCGGGAGCGGCGTTCGGATCGGTGCAGTCGACGTCGCCGGGTGTGCAGTTGAGGGTGGAGTTCCAGCGGTCGTCGGCGGCGAACACGTCGTCGACGTGCACGGCGAAGTAGTTGCGGGAGAGGCCGAGGTGCACGCCGCCGGTCATCCACTGCACGATGCCTCGTGCCAGCAGCCGGAACTGCTGCTGGTACCGGTTGTAGACGAAGGTGACGACGAGTTCCCGCCGTCCGTCGTGCCGGTATTCGCCCACCAGGGAGCCCCGCCGGGCCGTTCCCGGGATCGGGGCCTCGATGTACGGGGTGAAGTCGGCGCCGGCGACCGGCGTCGACAGGTACGCGTAACTCTCCCCCACGGTAGGCGAGTTGTCCTCGAACGGCACCGTTCCTTCGAGGTACCCGAACGGTCCGGAACGGCCGGCGTCGGTCACCTCGGCGCGGGTGCCGTCGACGCTGCCGGAGTAGCCACCGTACACCGGGTACTGGAGCCCGGCCTCGGGGCGGGCGTAGGTGTACGCGTCGACCTGCGGGATGTCGTAGGTCTGTTCGTAGGCCACGAGCGCGGCCATCTCCGGCGAGTTCGCCGGAAACGGATTGTCGTTGGGCAGGACGACGGCCTGGAACCGGGCGCGCTGTCGGCCGTCCACGGTGTCCGCGAGATATTCGGCGTCGATCACGGGCCGGTCGGCCCGGGCGAGGTCGATCTCCGTGTACGGCGTTCCGGCGGTGTCCAGTTCGGCCGCGATGGCGTCGGTGGACGGGCCACCGTCGCTCACGATGAGCACCCGCAGATCGATGCGGGGAGCCGGGGCGTCGGCGTGTGCCGCCGTGGTCGGTACGCCGAGTGCGGCGATGAGCGCGCCCGTCGTGAGCAGAGTGGTGCGTATGGTCCGCTTCATGCGGTGCTGTCCCCTCCCAGGGCAGGGGTGAGCACTGCTCCGCGGAGCGGACGCACCCCCTTGCGCGACGCCGGCTTCCCCCTCAGAGGCCGGTCGTCGACGCATCCGTCGCGTCACATCGTGAGGTGTCTGTGTAGCTTTTGTGGTCATGCTGCGAAACCTGACGGAAAAGTGCAGGTGTGCAACGGGCCTCATTGCGAGGCGAGTTGCGCGTGCGGCGACCCGCCGCGGACGCCCGCCGGCGTCCGGCTTCAGCGGGTGCCGCCCCAGGCTGGAGGGGATTGCGCCGCGCCGGCGGGCCGATGGGACCCCCCGGCGCGAACGCAGTCGGTACAGACCGGTCTGCCGGGCGGGCGTGGGCCGGTTTCCGGTCACCGCCCTGCCCGGGGCGAGGTCAGGAGCAGAGGATGCGGGTCTCGGGTGTGTGGACCGGGCCGCCGCTGGTGTTGGTGCTGTCGCTGAACTCGGCGTAGAAGTACGAGTAGAAGCCGATGTTGCCGTTGCAGCCGGAGTCGGCGGCGATCTGGAGCGTCAGCGTCACGGTCCGGCTCTGGCCGGGCGGGACGGGGGCGCCGTAGTTGGTACCGAGGTTCGCGGGGCCTGTGCCGGAACAGGCGGAGCTGCCGCTGGCCGTGGCGAGGCTGCAGCCCGCGACGGAGTACTTGAGGTCGGGGCGCTGCGTGGTCAGCCAGGTGGGGTCGATGGTCTGGTAGACGAACCAGATGTCGTAGGTCTTGTTGTTCGTCAGCGTCATCGACAGGTTCACCGTGCCGCCCGGCGTGGTGGTTGCCGTGTCGGTGGTGAACGTCAGCTCGGCGGGGCCGGGGGCGGCGGCGCTCGCGGAGGGCGCCAGGCCGAACACGGCGAGGAAGAGGGCGAGTACGGCGGGGAGACCGAGACGTCTCATCAGAGGTGATCGCATGGCCCGGGAGGCTAGGCAGGGGGCGGGCGCGCCGTCTGCCCCGCTCCGGCGGCGCGGTACCGGGAACGACCGAAAGTGTGCCTCGTGTGAAGGATGTGCGGCGAAAGTGTGGCGGACGGTCGCCGATCACATACGTGCACGGTGGAGCCGGTGCGGCGGGCCGGCCGGCGCGGAGGCGGCGCCCGACGCCTCGACGGGACGGCGGTGCAGCTATTGGCGCGTACCTGTTGCGCCCCTCCCGCGCACGGGCACCACCCCGTGTGCGGCAGCTGCGTCAGCCGATACGAGATGCACTGCCCGGTCCCCACGGCCCGCCGCGGGCTCCGGCCGACGCCGCGCTGTTCATGGCCGGGCGCGGTTCACACTGGTTCGTCCTCCCGGCCGCGGGCCGTCCCCGAGCGGGCCTCCTTCCGCGCCGCCAGGATGACGAGCGCACCCGAGACGACGCCCACGAAGTACGGGGACGGCACGAGCAGGACGCCGCCGACGAAGCACCACGCCGCGAGGCCCCAGCCGGCCCAGGCGGGCACGGTCACCCCGCGGCCCGCGAGGTGCCACGTCAGGCAGCCCAGCAGGATCAGGGGCACGGCGAAGCTTCCCGGACCGGCCCAGAAGGTGACCTCGTTCTGCAGGGACTCCACCGTCCGGTCGGCCGACCCCTCGTTCGCCGCGAGCGGGACGGCTGCCCACACCCCGCGGTCCGCCCAGCCGCTGATGTCTTTCCAGGCGAACAGGGCCAGCAGCGACAGGTGCCCCGTCCCCAGGCCGACCATGATGCCGCTCGCCCAGCGCAGCAGCCGCTTCTCCGCGTTCATCGTCGGTCAGCCCCGTTCCCCGTGCCGCACCGCAAGGTTGTCGCGGTCGCGCCAGGCCCGTTCCCACTGCCGGGCCAGCGCCGGGTAGACGATGAGATGCCGGAAGGGTGCGATGGCGGCCATGTAGAGCCGCCCGAACCGTCCGTTGGGCTTGACGAGTACGGCCATCCGCAGCTCGTGGTCACCGTCCGCCCCCTCCACCCAGCTGAGGTGCATCACGGTGTGCACGGTCTTGTTCGCCAGCTCACGGGCGGACTCCGTGGGGAGTTCGTAGAGCGCCTTCAGGGGCATGCTGTCGTTGTCCTCGCCCCGGGGTGCGTCGCGGAGGTCGCCGGGAAGGCGGTCGCTGAGCGAGGCGACCCGCGCACCGACGCCCGCCGCCGGGTCGTCCCAGCCGAGGAGCGCACCGAGCTTCCACCGGACGGCGAACAGGAACCGCACCGGCCAGGCCTGTTCGGTGAGGCTGCCGGCCGTCCGCATCGCCATCAGCATCGTGGGGAAGTCGTCGGGCCCGGCTCCGGGGGTCCGGAACGCCCACACGTCCTCGACCTCGAAGTCGGAGGTGAATTCGTGGATGCGCCACCGGTGCTTGGTAAAGGTGGATTTCGCGAGTCGTGCCACGCCTCGGCCTCTCGTTCTGTACGGAGCCGCACATTTCATCTGTACGGTACCGTACAGAACCCGTGGAACGACACCCCCGAGAGCAGGTGAGCAGGTGCCCCCCGTCGCCCGAACCCCACGAAGTCGCTGGATCGAAGCGGGACTTGACGCCCTTGCCCGGGGCGGACCGGACGCTGTCCGGGTAGAGGCGCTGGCTGCCGGGATCGGCGTGACGAAGGGCGGCTTCTACGGGTACTTCGACAGTCGTGCCGCGTTGCTCGCCGAGATGCTCGACGAGTGGGAACGCCGTTGCACGGACAGCGTCCTCGAGCAGGTCGAGTCCGAAGGCGGGGACCCTGCGGAAAGGGTGCGGCGGGCCGGCCGGCTGACCTTCTCGGACGACCTGCACCGGATCGATCTCGCGGTCCGCGAGTGGGCCCGGCAGGACCCGTCGGTCGCCGAGCGACTGCGGCGGATCGACAACGTCCGCATGGAGTTCCTTCGTTCGATGTTCCGCAGCTTCGTGGCGGACCCGGACGAGGTCGAGGCGCGCTGCACGCTGGCCTTCGCGCTCGCGATCGGCCGCCACTTCATCGCCGCGGAACATCCCGGACGCACCAGGCG
Source organism: Streptomyces sp. WAC00040 (assembly GCF_056835925.1). Classification (NCBI taxonomy): domain Bacteria; kingdom Bacillati; phylum Actinomycetota; class Actinomycetes; order Kitasatosporales; family Streptomycetaceae; genus Streptomyces; species Streptomyces sp. WAC00040. The sequence continues at coordinate 854,071 of NZ_JAKQZE010000004.1, read as the reverse complement.
TGAATCGATCCACCTGGCCGGAGAGTTCCTCCTGCGCCCCGGGCCGTGAACGCCTGAGGCTTTCGGGACCCGTGCGCCGGGCAGTGAACGGTTCAGGCTTTCCGCTCCTGGCGCGGGCGTCCACCGTTGCGCAGCCCTGGCGTCTCCGCCGCACGCCCCGCCGACGCGCACGGCGCTCCGGCGTCGGCCCGTGCGTTGCTCAGGACGGATCCCGGTCGGGGGCGACGCCCGGCGCGTCCTGCAAGGGAAAGGCCATCAGGCTCAGGCCCACGGGCAGCGTTCCGGGCGTGCGGGGCGGGCGCGCGGCGTCGTGGAGCTCGGCCGCGATGCCGGCGAGCTGCCGCCTTGCCGCTTCCCAGACTTCCGGTTCCACCCACAGTTCGGCATCGACGGTCACACCCTCGCTCTCCGGCGCCCGGCGCACCGCGCGTTCCTGGAGGGTGTGGGCCAGGGTGGCGGCCAGCAGTTGGGTCCCCTCGCGCTGGTCGGACAGCGGTGATCCGTGCACGGTGCGGTAGCGGCGCTCACGGCCCCCGCGTCGAGTGCGCTCCTCGGCCAGTTCGACCAGCCCTGCGGCGTCCAGGCGCCGCAGGTGCCCGCTGGCCAGGGCGTGAGAGACGCCCAGCTCACGCGCGAGTTCGGCGGCGGACATCGGCCCGGGCCACATGAGCGTGAGCATCCGCAGCCGCAGGGGATGGGCGAGCGCCCTCAGAACGGGGTCCGGATCAGTCACACCGGCAAGTAAAGCGCATCCCGGCGAGCGGATCCCTACCCCCAACCAAGTGATTGGGGGTAGGGTGCCGCGCAACCCGGACCGAGACATCGGAACGGGATGTCGAAGCAAGGGCAACCAGGCAAGGCGTCGAACGAGGCACGGAGTCAAGGGGGTTCGCGCATGGCCGCGGGCGTGTTCACGGTGCTGCGGAATCGCAACGCCCGTGTCTACCTGGCGGGAGTGATCATCTCCGGCTTCGGCGACTCGGCCATGCTGCTTGCCTCCGCGGTCTGGGTGAAGGAGCTCACCGGCTCCAACAGCCTTGCCGCCCTCGTGACCTTCTGCGCCTGGGCACCGGCCCTGGCCGGACCGTTCATCGGAACCTTGGCCGACCGCATGCGCCGCCGCACACTCCTCATCGTGACGAGCCTGGCGCTGGCGGTCGTGATGACCGTGCCGGTCGCCGTGCGCTCTCCCGAGGACGTCTGGCTGCTCTTCGCCGTACTGACCCTGGTGGGCACGGGAACGGTGCTGATGGACGCCGCCGAGACCGCGCTCATCACCTCCGCCGTGCCGAGCGACCTCCGCGGGGACTTCAACGGCCTTGCCAGGACCGCGATCGAGAGCACGAGCCTGCTCGGCCCTCTGATCGGTGCGGGCCTGTTCACCGTACTCGGCGGACCCACCGTCGCCCTGCTGAACGCCATGTCCTTCCTCCTGGGCGCAGCCGCGTTCAGTCTCATCCGCGCGCGTGAATGCGCGCCCGCCGCCCGGTCGCGGCAGAGCTGGACCGCCGCCTCCGCGGAGGGAATCCGCCACCTCTGGCGTCACCCGACGCTCCGCCCCTTGGTGGTCGCGGGCGGCTGCGCCATGACGGCGTCGAGCCTCAGCAGCACGGCCACCTTCGCGCTCCTCGACATCGGACTGGGCCGGGCCGCCGCGTTCGCAGGCGTCCTCAGCTCGATCCAAGGGCTCGGATCGGTCGTCGGTGGTCTGGCGGCCGGCGCACTCCTGCGCCGCATGCCGGCACGCGTCCTTTCGGTGATCGGCCTCGTCGTCTTCTCCGTCGGCGTGCTGGCCCGGATCAGCGGATCGGTGCCCGTCGTGTCGGTCGGCAGCCTGCTCATCGGCCTGGGCCTGCCGTGGCCGCTCATCAGCGCTTTGACCACCGTCCAGAAGGAGACACCGGGCGAACTGCTCGGCCGGGTCGCAGCCACCGCGAACACTCTGGTCTTCGCGCCGACCGGCCTGGCCCTCCTCGCCGGCACAGCCATGGTGGCCACCCTCGACCACCGGGTCCAGCTCCTCGCCGCCGGCTTCCTGGGTCTTGCGGCGGCCGCGCGGCTAGCGGTCGGCGGCCGTGCCCCGCGCGGTACGGATCCCGCCGAGGAGCGCGAGGCCGCTCACCGACCGCGCGAAGCCGACGCCGTGGACAAGTGATGCCTACGCCGTGGACCGGTGACGAGGAGGAAGGGTGCTCCGGGCGTCTTCGCCCGGAGACCGGCAGCAGGCCCAGATCCACCGGCCGGCCCCTCCGAGTGTCACTCGCCGACCGGAGTGGCGGCAGCGCCGAGGTGGCCGGTGAGCTCGGCGGGGTGGGTGAGTTGGGGGTAGTGCCCGGCACCGTCGATCCCGGTCACCGGGTGGCCGGCGGCCACCAGCGACGGCTCGGTGGAACCCGCGACGATCCGGACGGGGACGCCGACCCGGCTCAGCAGTGTCCGCGACCGTTCGCGCTCGGCGGCGTCCGCGCGCAGAGCCGCGACGACACGGCGGGCCACCCCGGGGCGGCGCAGGTCCGCCGCGGCGCTCGCCACCTCCGCGCCCTCGGGCACGCCCAGTGCCCGTGCCAGCCGGGCGGCGGACACGCGGCGCAGCATCGCCACGGCAAGACCGGACCGGGCGAGCCACGGGCCGGGTCCTGCCTGCAGGAACGACGGCGAGACGAGGACGAGTCCGCTGACGCGGTCCGGATGCTCGGCGGCGAAACGCACCGCGGGGGCGCAGGCCAGCGAGTGCGCGACCAGCACCGGGCGGGTGCGCACGGGGCTCATGAGGCCCTCCAGCCACACGTCCACCGACCCGGTCGCGGTGGCCGAGCGCCCGAGGCCCGGCAGGTCGGCGGCGAGGAACGGGCCGGGCAGGCGGGCGGCGACGGGGGCCCAGGAGTCGGCGTTCAACGGCAGCCCGTGCAGCAGGACATGACGGGGGCGGCGCCGCTCCCCGGTCACCCAGGTACGGCTGCCCGCCACGTCCTGGAAGCCGTAGGGCCTCGACCAGGGTGACGCCGTCCCGAAGCGGGCGGCCACCAGGTCGTCGGCCCATGTGCGCAGGGCGTCGGCGGCCGGCGGCATCGTCAGGCCGGCGCTTGCCGCGAAGGCGTGGGCGGAGGCGGTGGGATAGCGGTCTGCCGACAGGAACGACAGGGTCTCGGGATCGGCACGCGTCAACGCGCGCGGCAGGCGCCGCAGCAGGGCGACGGGTACGGTCCGGCGGGGCGCCCGAACACCCATGTGGTCGGCGATCGTCCCGATCAGCTCGGGCAGCGGGGGAGTGGTGTCATCGAGCACCCAGTGGCTCTCGCCCGGCGGCGACGCGGGGACCTCCGCCAGGAACCGCGCGAGGTGACCGACCGTGACGATCGGGACGAACGTGTCGGGGCCGCCGGGCACGGCGGGGAGCCTCCCGTTCCACAGGTCGCCGACGAGACCTGCGAGCCCGATGTACTGCCCCGGCCCGATGACGGTGCTGGGATTGACGACGGTCAGCGGGACGCCCAACTCCCGTGAGCGGGCGCGTACCGCGAGATCGCCCTCCTGCTTCGACGCCTCGTACGCCCCCGGCGCGTTGTCACGGTGGTGGCCGCCGGCCGCGCTCACCCGGTACCCGCTGATGTGCACCAGCCGTCGCAGCTCAGGTAGCGCGGCGGCCCGTTCGAGGACGTTGAGCGCCCCGGTGACGTTGACCGCCCGTGCCTCCCGGCTGTCGAGGCCGAAGGCGAAACGTGCCGCCGTGTTGTAGACGTCCCGCGCTTCGGGCAGCTTCGGAAGCGGTCGAGTGACGTCGGCGGTGACGATCTCCAGCCGGTCGATGTCGACGCCCTGGGAGGTGAGCCACGGGGTGAGGGTGTCGTTCCGTACGGCTGCCGCCACCCGTTGCCCCCGGGTGAGCAACTCGGCCACCAGGGAACGGCCGATGAAGCCGGTCGCACCGAAGACGATCGCGTCCATGATGAGACTCCTTAATAGATCGGTCTACATATTTTCGAGACAGAAGGGAGCCCGCCGACCGCGGCGGGCACGTCGGTTCTGCGGTCAGGGCCGGTCGTTCGGCAGCAGGGGCGTCCGCCGGGCGTTCAGGTGGTGCCGGTCGGGTGTTCAGGCCCAACCGGCGGAGTGTGCAGGGTGGTCGGCCGGGTTTTCGACGAGGGGCGGCCCGGCCGAGTCGGGGTCAGCCCAGCAGGGCGGTGACCTGGCGGGTGACGCGGTCCAGCGGCTCCCTGCTCCGGTGGGCGCGGGCGAGCAGAAGCGCCCCCTCGATCAGGGCGAGGATCGTGACCGCCAGGTCGTCCGCGTCCGGACGGCCCTCCAGTCGTGCACGCAGAGCCGCCTCCCATGAGGTGTAGACCTCCGAACAGGCCTCTTGCAGCGGGTCGCTGGTGGCGGCCGTCTCCAAGGCCACGGTGGCCACCGGGCATCCCTTGCGCCATCCCGACTCCGCCAGCCGGTCGCCCAGCTGCCGCAGTACTCCGGCGACGAAATCCGTGAGTGGCGGGCCGTGTTCGGCCGGACCCCCGAGCGTGTCGGCGATGGCCCGACCCGCCCGCCGCACTGACTCGCCGACCAGCTGGTCCTTGCCGCCGGGGAAGTGGAAGTAGAGCGAACCGCGGGGCGCGCCGCTGACGGTGACGACGTGATTGAGACCGGCGCCGAAGTATCCGCCGGTCTCGATCAGTTCTTGTGTCGCGTCCAGCAGGCGGTCGCGCGTCTCGGCGCCCTTCTTTCCCATGCCGTCAAATTAGACCGGTCTACATATTCTTTCAAGTGCCTCTGTGCGCCGACCGGGATCTGGTGGGCAGTGGATGACACTCGGCGGGCAGTGGTCACTCAGGACCGCTGTCCGGCTCGTCGTCGCGGTTCTCGGGGATCGTGGACGGGTCCGGGGAGGGGCTCGGTGAGGAACGGGACAGGAAGTCCTCGAACATTTCCATCCCGAGCAGGAGCAGCATCATCGCGATCGGTACGCACAGGGCCAGCAAGACCATGGGGCCTCCCTGAGGAAGCGCGGACTTTCTGCCTGGGGCCGGCGCGAGGGCCGGCGGACCATTCATCAGTGTGGAGCCGAACGGAGTAACCCGCATCCGGGCGCCGTGGGTCTCGTCCGCCGGGCACTTCATCCGCTGAGCCTCGACCTGGCTTCACCGGGAAGGAAGAAGGAGTCAGTAGTTGAGTATGATTATCATCTGCTGGCGTCCTCGTCGCACAGGTCACCCGTCAGACGGAGATGAAAAACCTTATCCGCCGCCCCAAGTCCCTGCCTGACGTCTCCGGGCTGTCGCCTCCGCGTCGCTCATGACGGGCTGCTTCGCCTCCGATGCGCCCGGCGCATCCGGTGGTCCCGTCTCCGGCGACGAGCGCATCCGTGTGGTGATGCCGTACGCAAGAACCGGAACCGGTGGCGACGGCCGGCGGAGAACACATGGTCTCCTGCCACCACTGGACCGACGTGCCCGACTCCGCCCGCGACCTCTTCCCCCTGAACGGTGCCGCATGAACGCCTTGTTGAGCGTACGGGACCTCACCGTGCTCTACCGGGGACACGCGCGGCGCTCCGCGCCCGTCCTCGCCGTCGACCGTGTCTCCTTCGACGTGTCCGCTGGACAGACCCTGGCGCTCATCGGCCCGTCCGGCTCCGGCAAGTTCAGCGCGGCGGCCGCGGTGCTCATGCTGCGCCGGCCGGAAGGCGGGGAAGTCCGATTCGAGGGGCGCGAGTTGACCGCCCTCGACGGGAAGGAGCTGCGTTCCGTGCGTCCGGCGGTCCAGCCGGTCTTCCAGGACCCGTACGGCTCGCTGAGCCCGCGCCTTCCCCTACGGGACGCGGTGGCCGAGCCCCTGCGCGTCCAGGGACGGTGGGATCCCGTGGCCGGTCCGCGGCGGGTGGCCGAACTGCTGGAGACGGTCCGGCTGGACAGGCGGCTCGGCGAGCGGCTGCCCCACGAGCTGTCCGGCGGCCAGTGCCGGCGTGTCGGCACGCGCGGGCACTGGCGAGCGAGCCGCGGCTTCTCGTCCTGGACGAGCCGGTGTCGGCCCTCGACCCCTCCGTACGGGCAGGCGTCATCAACCTGCTCGTCGATCTTCAGGAACGGCAGGAACGGCTGGGGCTGGCGTATCTGTTCATCTGTCACGACCTGCCGCTCGTTCGTCACTTCGCCCACCGTGTGGCGGTCATGGACAGCGCCCGCATCGTGGAGACACTGCCCGCGAGCGCCCTGTACACGAGCGGCCGGTCACGTGCCCGGGAGCGGCACAGCAGGTCCGCCGACGGGATCCGCGCAGGTTCCTGAGCGGAGCGCGTCCGCCGCGAGTGCGGACCTGCCTGCTTCGGGACGGCCGCGCCTCGCGAGGGGCGCGGCCGGGTCTCAGGGGCGTCCGCGCGCCTCCTCCGCGGCCTGCTCGGCGGCCTTCCGCTCGGTCCGGGCGTCGGCGGTGCTCAGCCGCCCGCCACTGCTCTCCAGGTGTGCGCGCACGAACCACTGGAACAGCTCCAGCCCGCGCAACTGCTCGATGAGCATGTCCTGTGTGACGGGGTCGGGTTCGTCGGTCGCCTTCATCGCGGCGCGGTGCTCCTCGATGATCGACCTGTACACGAGGTCGAGAGCACCGAGGTGCTCGATGGACTCCGCGCGGCCGATCGAGTAGTCGTCCCACGAACGGTCCGAGACGAGTGCGCCAGGGGTGCCCTTCGGTACGCCGCCGAGCGTGGAGATGCGCTCCGCGAGGTCGTCGATCATCTCCCGGACCTGGTCCACCTGTGGGTCGATCATTTCGTGCACCGCGATGAAGTGGGGTCCCACGACGTTCCAGTGGATGTGCTTGAGGGTGAGGGCCAGGTCATTGAGTGCGTGCAGACGCATCTGCAGCATCTTGATGATCGCTGCGCCGTCCTGCTTCGACATGCCCGGCACGGTGTAGGCGGGGGTTTCGGATGTCACGATCGCTCCTTGCTCTGCGGTTCCTCCCGTCAGGCAATCACCGGCGGCGGTGTCGCGCCCGGCCAGAACGAGACGGCGCTGCTCCGAACAGGCGACACGGGGCCGGCCCGCCGCGGGCGGCGTCCCAGGCCCTCGGCACGAGAACGCCACGCACCCGGAGGGCGTGCCCGCGGAGCCCATGCCTCCCGCCGGTGCCGCGGGCGGCGTCCGAAGGCGGAGCCGCCGGTCTCAACGGCCTAGACTCGGCGGATGGCGAAGTATTTCGACGTGCATCCCGAGAATCCTCAGCGGCGCACCATCAGCACTGTGGCCGACAGCATCCGATCGGGGGCGCTGGTCGCGTACCCGACGGACTCCTGCTTCGCACTGGGGTGCCGGCTCGGCAGCCGTGACGGCATCGGCCGGATCCGGTCGATCCGGAATCTGGACGACCGCCACCACTTCACCCTTGTGTGCCAGAACTTCGCGCAGCTCGGCCAGTTCGTGCACGTCGACAACGATGTGTTCCGTGCGATCAAGGCGGCGACCCCCGGCAGTTACACCTTCATCCTCCCCGCGACGAAGGAGGTGCCCCGCCAGCTGCTGCATCCGAAGAAGAAGACGGTCGGCGTACGGATCCCCGACCATGTCGTCGCCCAGGCCCTGGTCGCCGAACTCGGGGAGCCGCTGCTCTCCAGCACGCTGCTGCTGCCCGACGAGGACGAGCCGCTGACCCAGGGCTGGGAGATCAAGGAACGGCTCGACCACGCGGTGGACGCGGTGGTCGACTCCGGCGACTGCGGCACCGAGCCCACCACGGTCATCGACTTCTCCGGCGGCGAGCCCGAGATCGTACGCCGCGGCGCGGGCGACCCTTCGCGGTTCGAGTAGCAGGACCCTCCCGGCGGCCGGGGCCAACGGCACCCGCCTTGACCGATCGATTGACAGCAATGCCGGTTCGGACACGCCGGCGCACCGCTGACCCGCCGTCCTGCGGTGCGCCCGTAGGGGACGCCGCCGGGCCATCCACCGCCGCCGACCGCCCGCGGCACCGGCGCGACTTCCCCTTTCCAGCCCGCGTGACCTCTACGTCGGCGACGGACACCGCTTCAGCCCGTGCGGCCGCCCCGGCCGCCGTCCGGGCTCCTTCCTCGGCAGGGACATCGCCCGCGCCCGCCCTGCCGTTCGCCCGCTCACGCCGGGTCCCGGGGGCCGGCGAGCGGCCGGTCGGTCCCGCCAGGAGAACCGGGCCCGTACCGGCCCGCCGCCGTGCGTACGGAGCGTGAGACCTGCCTGCTCACGGTGATTCCGGAGCCCTCGGGATGCCGTGCGTTGTGATGCCGCGCATAGGGGCCAGATCACTTCCTAAGGGCGGTAGTGGACACCGCCCCCCCGATGCGCGAGGGCGCGGGCCAGGAAGCGACCTTTCGGGCATTTCTCTTAAGTGGGGTAGTAGGTCACATTCTTGCGCCCCGCCACGACCGCCCCTAACCATGGCTGACGTCCCGGGAAGCGCATGAACCGGACAGGGCGTCCAGCCCGTCCGACCGTGCCGGGCCACATGCGGAGAGTCTCTCCGCCCCGCCGGACCGCACGTCGGTCGGCCGCCCTGATGTCCACTGTTTGGAGAGTCCCATCCGTATGACCGCCTTCACCCAGACCAGCCGTACCGCCCGTCTCCGCAAGCTCTCGATCACCGGCATGGCCACAGCCGGCGCCGCCGCACTGGCGCTCACTCTGGCCCCCTCGCCCGCCAGTGCGGCCCCGGCCGCCGCGGACGCGTCGAAGGTCGCGGTCTCGGTGGCGGCCGACGCGCCGGCGGTGAAGACGGCGGAGAGCGCGAAGGACGCGGACAAGGCCAAGAACGCCAAGAAGGCCAAGAAGAAGGTCTACGCCGACAACCTCGACGGCTGGATCAAGGAGGCCCTGGACATCATGAAGTCCGAGGGCATCCCGGGCAGCTACGAGGGCCTGCACCGCAACATCATGCGTGAGTCCAGCGGTAACCCGAACGCCCAGAACAACTGGGACGTCAACGCGCAGAACGGCACGCCGTCCAAGGGTCTGCTGCAGGTCATCCAGCCGACCTTCGACGCCTACCACGTCGACGGCACCCCGCACGACCTGACCGACCCGGTCGCCAACATCACCGCGGCCGCGAACTACGCCGCCGACAAGTACGGCTCCATCGACAACGTCGACTCCGCCTACTGATCCGCGCCACCACGCGCGGACGCCCGCACCCGACCCGGTGCCGGCGCACCGTCACCGGGTCCGACGCCGCTGTCAGCGCTCTGCGCGGGGGCGGCGTCCCTGGTTCCGAGCCGCCCTTTCCGCCCGACGCGGCGGCCCCCCGCGCCCGTCGGACGTGACCGGCGCGGCGCGAGGCGCACCACACCCGGCGTCAGCCGGAGCGTGGTGCGCCTCGCGTTCGTCAGCGTCCCGCGCGGAGGCGGCGGTGCAGATCGCGCACCTGGCCCGCGAGCTCCGGTACGGGACCGTGCACCTCGAGGCCGGGCACGATCTCCTGGACCGGGAGGGTCCGCACCGGCGGGGCCGGTGCCCCGAGCTCAGCGAGCCACTCGCCGAGCTGTCGCGCCGACACGATGTAGACGATGCGGCCGAGCCCCACCCAGCCGTGGGCGGCCGCGCACATCGGGCAGTGCTCACCCGAAGTGAAGACCGTCGCGGCCCGCCGCTCCTCCGCCGTCATGTGCTCGGCTGCCCACCGGGCGAGTGCGAACTCGGGATGCCGTGTCTGGTCGGCCAGCGACGTCTCCCGGTTGCGGTCCTCCGCGAGAACCCTGCCCTCGCCGTCGACCAGCACGGAACCGAACGGCTCGTCACCGGCTTCCAGCGCCTCGGCCGCCAATTCCACGCAGCGCCTCAGGTGCCGCAGCTCGGACTCGTCGGTCATCGCAACCCCCATGGTGTGCTTCGTTCCGCCCGCATGCGCGGGCTCGTGCGGGGACGTTACCCCGCGTCATCACCCCGGTGTCATGTCCGTGCGGCCGGGCCCCTCCCCGGGCTTGCGGCGGTCCTCGGTACGTCTGCCGCCGTCGAGCGGCGTCGGCAAATGGGCCACGTCGCCCGGCGCGAGCTCCTCCACCACCTCCGCCAGGTCCGAGCAGACCTGCTCGATCTTGCGGCGCACGGCGTTCTGCTCCGTGACGATCGACGCCAGCAGCAGACCCGTGAGCGCCGCGCACCCGTTCAGCGCCTGGAGCACCACCATGACCTCCAGCACGCTGCGGCCGGCGAACGGGCCCACGCCGTCGGTCGCCGCGGAGATCGCCAGCACCGAGATCAGCAGCGCACACGGTGCCGAGCCGGGCAGCTGGAACCGCAGCGCCGCCCAGATCAGCATCGGGAAGACCAGGAACAGAAGGGACAGGTTCACCCGGGTGGCGAGCAGCGTCACGGCGACCGACGCCAGACCGAGGGCCGCCGCCTCCGACCACCACCACGCCCGTGTGGCGCGCGGCAGGTGCGCCCGGCGCAGCACCAGCAGCAGCGGTGTGATCACCAGGACGCCCATCGCGTCCCCGGCCCACCACGCGGACCACACCGGCCAGAACTCGCCGGGCGACAGCGAACCGCTCAGGATCAAGGTGCTCGCGCCGAACGTCGCGCTGACGAGCATGCCGCCCAGCGCCCCGAGGAACACCAGCGCCAGTCCGTCCCACAGCCGGTCCAGGCCGGTGCGGAATCCGACCTGCCGCAGCATCAGATAGGCGGCCAGCGGAGCGCACGTGTTGCCGACCAGGACGCCCAGCGTGGCGAGGCCGACGGAGTTGATCGTCGCGATGGTCAGCAGCGCGCCGAGGAGGATGCCCGGCCAGATCCGTGCCCCCATCCACAGCAGGCAGGCCAGCGCGATCCCGGTGGGCGGCCACAAGGGTGTGACCACCGCTCCCTCCACGACCACCCGCTGGAGCAGGCCGATCCGGCCGCCTGCCCAGTAGGCGGCGGCGACGGCGAGCACACGCAGCACTGCTGCGGCCGGACCCCGGACTTGTTCGCTGCGGACCACGCATGTCATCACACAGGAGCGGCGCCGCCGCGTCCTCGTGACACGCGCTGCCGAGGTGCCCAACTTGCCGAGAGCCCGGCGCGCCCGTCTACGCGGGTTCGTGGAGGAGGACCAGCACGGCCGCGTCGTCCGTGTGGTCGGTGAGCGCCGCCGTACCCATCACCTGCGAGGCGAGTTCCCCCACGTCCGTTCCGTCCCGGACCGCGGCGCGGACCAGCTCGGCGACCGCGTCCAGTCCCGCCTCGATCGGATACGAGGGGCCCTCCACGACGCCGTCGGTGAGCAGCACGAACGCGCTGGCCTCGGACAGCCGCCGGCTGGACACCGGATACACCTCGCCGGGCAGGATGCCGAGCGGTACGCCCGCCTCGTCCGCCAGGATGCCGCCCTCGCCGCCGGACGTCGCCCACACGGCCGGCACATGACCCGCGCGGGCGCTCTGCAGCCCTCCGGTCGCCGGGTCGTAGCGCAGGAAGCTGCACGTCGCGAAGAGCCCGTGGTCGACGGAGAGCAGCAGTTCGTTGGCGCGGCGCAGCACCTCGCCCGGGTCGGTCGTGGCGGTGGCGACGGCGCGCAGACCTATCCGGATCTGCCCCATGAAGGCCGCGGCGTCCACGTCGTGGCCCTGCACGTCTCCGATGGACAGGCCCAGCGTGCCGTCCGGCAGGTAGAAGCCGTCGTACCAGTCGCCGCCGATGTCCAGACCGTTCCTGGCGGGCGTGTACCGGGCCGCGAGCCGCAGCCCGGGCACCATGGGAAGCTCTGCCGGCAGCATGGAGCGCTGCAGGGCCTCGGCGAGTTCGACTCGTGCCTTGTGCCGTTCCGCGCCTTCGCGGGCACGGTCTGTGAGGCGGCCGAGCGTGGCCAGCATCTCGTCCGCGGTCGCCGATCGCACGGGACGACGCCGGGTCATGGACCTCTCCGCAGTGCCTTGGAAGGTCGACCGGCCCGGTCATGTGCGGCGCACAGGGGGCATCGGCCGGCTGGGCCGTACAGCCCGCCATCATTGTATTTCCGCGGCCCCGGACTCGCTCGGGGTGCGCCCTCCGCGGCCGGTCAGGACGGCTCGGGGGGCGGGGGAGGCGGTGCCATGGCCCACCGGATCGCGCCCGTGAGCAGCGTCCCTGTCGGGCTCACGCAGCACTTCTCGAACACCGGCGCGTACGGCAGCCCGAGCGGCTTCCGGGCCCACGGCGGCAGAAGGGCGACGGCGTTGGCTGCCAGGACCGCGTAGGGGACCCGGGCGGGCAGGGGCAGCGGCGGATGCTGGAGCATGAAACGGGCCGCCTCCAGGGCCTCCCGCGAGGGGCGCAGTTCGGGGCGGTACGCGGCGATCCGCTCGGCCAGTCCGGCGCGGTCGCGCGGCGGGTCGCTCACTCCGAGGGCGGCGGCGACCCGCGCCGTGTCGGCGAGGTACCCGTCGCAGCCTGCGGCGTCCAGAGGGCGGGCGCCGAAGCGCTGATGGGCGCGCAGGAAGCTGTCGACCTCGGCGACATGCACCCAGCCGAGCAGATGCGGGTCCGCGGCACGGTACGGCTCACCGGCAGCGGTCCGGCCCGTCACACTCTCGTGGACGGCCCGAACCGTGTCCACCGCTTCCTGGGCGTCCTCGGCCGTGCCGTACGTCGTCACGGCCAGGAACGTGCTCGTGCGCTGCAACCGCCCCCACGGATCGCCCTGGTACCCGGAGTGGGCGGCGACGGCCGCCATGGCCAGCGGATGGAGCGACTGCAGCAGCAGGGCGCTGAGCCCGCCGATGAACATGGACGCATCGCCGTGGACGGTACGGATGGGCCGGTCCGGCCCGAACCAGCGGGGCCCGGGCGTGTCATGGATACGGGCACGCGTCTGAGCCGCCGCGGGGCCTGCGACCCGGGTGAAGATGCTGCTGCCGAGTTGCCGCCGCAGACCGCGGATCCGGGACGGTGCCTTGCTCACGCCACCAGTATCCGCCCGGCGACGGGCGGGGTCCCCGCCTGCCGTGCCCCTGTCAGCGGTGGGCGGCCAGCATGCCTGCGAAGGTGCACAGGACCGCGGAGACGAGGACCGCCGCGACACCCGCGCACAGCAGCCGGCGCCGTAGCTCCTCGTACCGCGCGGTGTACTCGAGCCGCAGCTCGTCGGCCCGGGCCACCAGAGCCTCCAGCACACGCCGTGACAGGGCGATCCTGTCCTGGGTGTAGACCCGGACGACCTCCTCGCGCTGCGCGCTGGTCAGCCACGGCATCCGGCCGGCGAAGGCCTCCGCCTCCTGACGGGCTTCCTGGAGCCGGCTCTGCGCGAGCAGATAGCCCTCGAGCCTGGCGATCCCCGCGGCGACGTCCGACTCCGTCTGCCGCACCGGGCCCCTCACCGGTTGTCCTTCCCCTCGCCGAGGGGCGGGGCGATTCCCTTCCCTGGTTCGACGACGTCCCGCCGACCGGTGTCCGAGACCTCGTCGAGGGTGGCGATGGCCGGGTGGTGGAGGTCGAACGCGGGCGATTCCGAGCGGATCCGGGGGAGCGTGGTGAAGTTGTGGCGCGGCGGCGGACAGGAGGTCGCCCACTCGAGCGAACGGCCGTAGCCCCAAGGGTCGTCGACCGTGAGCTGCCGACCGTACTTCGCCGTCTTCCAGACGTTGTACATGAAGGGGAGCATCGACAGGCCCAGCACGAACGACGCGATCGTCGACACGGTGTTGAGCGCGGTGAAGCCGTCGGCGGCGAGGTAGTCCGCGTACCGACGGGGCATGCCCTCGGCCCCCAGCCAGTGCTGCACCAGGAACGTGCCGTGGAAGCCGATGAACAGCGTCCAGAACGTGATCTTGCCGAGCCGCTCGTCCAGCATCTTGCCCGTGAACTTCGGCCACCAGAAGTGGAATCCGGCGAACATCGCGAAGACCACGGTGCCGAAGACGACGTAGTGGAAGTGCGCGACGACGAAGTACGAGTCGGAGACGTGGAAGTCCAGCGGCGGCGACGCCAGGATGACCCCCGTCAGACCGCCGAACAGGAACGTCACGAGAAAGCCGATCGCCCAGAGCATCGGTGTCTCGAACGACAACGACCCCCTCCACATCGTGCCGATCCAGTTGAAGAACTTCACACCGGTCGGTACCGCGATGAGGAACGTCATGAACGAGAAGAACGGCAACAGCACGCCGCCTGTGACGTACATGTGGTGCGCCCACACCGTCACGGACAGGCCGGCGATCGCGATCGTCGCCCCCACCAGACCGATGTATCCGAAGAGGGGCTTGCGCGAGAAGACCGGCAGGATCTCGGTGACGATGCCGAAGAACGGCAGGGCGATGATGTACACCTCCGGGTGCCCGAAGAACCAGAAGAGGTGCTGCCACAGCAACGCGCCGCCGTTGGTCGCGTCGAAGATGTGGGCGCCGAACTTGCGGTCCGCCTCCAGGGCGAACAGCGCTGCCGCCAGCACCGGGAAGGCGAGCAGGACCAGCACACCGGTCAGCAGCACGTTCCAGGTGAAGATCGGCATCCGGAACATCGTCATGCCGGGAGCGCGCATGCAGATGATCGTGGTGATGAAGTTGACCGAGCCGAGGATCGTGCCGAAGCCGGAGAAGGCCAGACCCATCACCCACATGTCGCCGCCCACCCCCGGGGAGTGGATGGCGTCGGACAGCGGGGAGTAGGCGAACCAGCCGAAGTCGGCCGCACCCTGCGGGGTGAGGAAGCCGGCCACCGCGATCAGCGAGCCGAAGAGGTACAGCCAGTACGCGAACATGTTCAGACGCGGGAAGGCCACGTCCGGCGCGCCGATCTGCAGCGGCATGATCCAGTTCGCGAAACCGGCGAACAGCGGCGTCGCGAACATCAGCAGCATGACGGTGCCGTGCATCGTGAACGCCTGGTTGAACTGCTCGTTCGACATGATCTGAGTGCCCGGCCGGGCCAGCTCGGCGCGCATGAAGAGCGCCATCACGCCGCCGATGAGGAAGAACAGGAACGACGTACTGAGGTAGAGCGTGCCGATCGTCTTGTGGTCGGTGGTCGTCAGCCACTTCACGACGACATTGCCGGGCTGCCTTCGGCGTACGGGCAGCTCGTCCTCATAGGCGTCTTCCGACTGCACATCGAGGCGAGAACCTGACTGAGATGCCACACGAACTCCCGTACGTTCGGGTGCCGTCTGCCCTGGCTCCGGGCGCGGTTGCACCCACAGGCGGCGACCCCAAGGACATATACCGGTGCAATGTATATGTGCGGGACCCAAGGGGCTATTTACGACATCTGCCGTTCGGGTGACGGAGCGTCGGGCCCGCTTGACGGGGTCGTCACCGGCGCCGCCCGCGAGCACCGGGCGTTACGCCCCGCCGATCCCGGGTACTTCTGTGCGGTCGGTACGACCCGTACCGCCTCATGCGACGAGGGAGGTCGACGTGGAAGATTCGGTGGACCGCATCGCCGAGCCCTGGGGCGGGCGGACCCCGTACCCGCGGCACGGGGCATGGCCGACCCGCGTCGACACACACCTCGCCGAAGGCGTCGCGGAGGAGGAGGTGCAGCGGTGGGTGCAGTCGGCCTCGATCCTGCACTCCGACGGGGACGCCATGGACATCGCCGTCAAGAACGGCCGCATGGTCGGTGTGCGGGGCAGGGCGGTCGACCGGGTCAACCGGGGCCGGCTGGGGCCCAAGGACCTCTTCGCCTGGCAGGCCAACGCCTCGCCCGACCGGCTGACGAGGCCGCTGATCCGCCAGGGCGGACGGCTGGTGGAGACCGACTGGCCCACCGCGATGGACCGGGTCGTCGCACGCTCCCGAGAGCTGCTGGAGGAACGCGGTCCTGGCTCCATCGGCTTCTACACCACGGGCCAGCTGTTCCTGGAGGAGTACTACACCCTCGCGGTCCTCGCCCGGGCCGGCATCGGGACGAACCACCTCGACGGCAACACCCGGCTTTGCACCTCCACCGCCGCCGAGGCCCTCAAGGAATCCTTCGGCTGCGACGGGCAGCCGGGCAGCTACGACGACATCGACCACGCCGACGTGATCGCCCTGTTCGGGCACAACCTCGCGGAGACCCAGCCGGTGCAGTGGATGCGCGTCCTGGACCGCCTGGAGGGGGCCGACCCGCCGCGGCTCGTCTGCGTCGATCCGCGGCCCACCCGGGTGGCACGCCGCGCCACGGTGCATCTGGCGCCCCGCGTCGGCACCAACGTGGCGCTCCTGAACGCCCTGCTGCACGAGACGATCCGTCACGACCGGGTGGACCACGCGTACATCGAGGCGCACACCGTCGGCTTCGAGGAACTCGCCGCCCGCGTCAAGGACTGCACCGCCGAACGGGCGGCGGCCGTCTGCGACGTGCCCGCCAGGCTGATCGTCGAGGCGGCGGAAGTTCTCGGCGGCGCCGACCGACTGCTCTCCACTGTGCTTCAGGGCGTCTACCAGTCCCATCAGGCGACCGCGGCCGCCGTACAGATCAACAACCTGCACCTGATCCGCGGGATGCTCGGACGGCCGGGCGCCGGCGTGCTCCAGATGAACGGGCAGCCCACCGCCCAGAACACCAGGGAGTGCGGCGCCAACGGAGACCTGCCGGGATTCCGGAACTGGGAGAACGACGAGCACGTGGCCGACCTCGCCAGGGTGTGGAACGTCGAACCGGCCACGATCCCGCACTACGCGCCGCCCACCCACGCCATGCAGATGTTCCGCTACGCCGAGCAGGGCTCCCTCCGGATGCTGTGGATCAGCGGCACCAACCCGGCCGTCTCACTGCCCGAGCTCGCACGGATCCGCTCGATCCTGTCCGGCGAACGGCTGTTCGTGGTGGTGCAGGACCTGTTCCTGACCGAGACCGCCCAACTGGCCGACGTCGTCCTGCCGGCGGCGACATGGGGCGAGAAGACCGGCACCTTCACCAACGCGGACCGCACGGTGCACCTGTCCGACAAGGCCGTGGAACCGCCCGGGGAGGCCAGGCCCGATCTGGACATCTTCCTCGACTACGCCGCTCGTATGGACTTCCGCGACAAGGACGGCGGCCCGCTGATCCACTGGCACGACCCCGAGTCGGCGTTCGAGGCGTGGAAGCGCTGCAGCGCCGGCCGGCCCTGCGACTACACCGGTCTGTCGTACGGCCTGCTGCGTGGTGGCAGCGGCATCCAGTGGCCCTGCACGAAGGACGACCCCTCCGGCACGCCGCGGCTGTACACCGACGGGATCAGCTGGGCGCACCCCGACGGCTGCGAGTCCTACGGCAAGGACCTGGTGACCGGCGCGTCGTCCGGTGTCGTCGAGTACCGCTCGCTCAACCCGGACGGAAAGGCCATGCTCAAGGCCGCCGAATTCATGCCGCTGCACGAGGCGCCGAGCGAGCAGTACCCGTTCCAGCTGACGACCGGTCGGACCGTCTACCACTTCCACACCCGCACCAAGACCGGCCGCACACCGCAACTGAACGCGGCGGCGCCCGATGTGTGGGTGGAGATCTCCGAGGCCGACGCCGCAGCACGCGACCTCGCGGAGGGCGACCTCGTCGAGGTCGGCTCCCCGCGCGGCTCCCTGCGGGGGCGGCTGCGCGTCACCGGACTGCGGCGGGGAACGCTGTTCGTGCCCTTCCACTACGGCTACTGGGACACTCCCGCCGGGTTCGGCCCCAACGCCACGGTCCCGGGCCGGGCGGCGAACGAGACCACCGTCACCGACTGGGACGCGGCCTCCAAGCAGCCGCTGTTCAAGACCGCCGCCGCGACGCTCACCCTCGTGGAGAAGGGCGGCGGACAGCATTCGCCCGCCCCCACCACCACCGCCTCGGAGCCGGGCCGTGACTCCGCAGTCCCCGCGACGGAAGGCGGCCCGGACGCCCGCGTGCGGCAGACGACGGACGACGGACCCACGAGGGAAGGGGGCCGGCAGTGAACGGCATCGGTCTCACCCTGCGCGTCCTCCACCACGGCGAGCGGCACCTGGCGGAGGAACTGCTCACCGTGGCGGACCGGCACAGCACGGAGCACGAGGTCCACCACGTCGCCAAGGACCTCGCCGGCTGGTCCCGGGAGCACGTCGAACGGCTGGCCGTGACCGGCCGGGCCTACGGACTCGAACTCGACGAATCGCCGGCCAAGCCATCGCCCGGACTGCTGACCATGATCCGGGAGAAGGCGGCGCAGGCCGTCGGCAACCGCCCGGAGCCCGGCCTGCTGCTCCTGCGCGACCTGCGGGACCTGCATCTGGACGCCGCGGAGAACTCGCTCTACTGGGAGATGCTCGCGCAGGCGGCACAGGCGTCCAAGGACGCCCGGCTGCTCGATCTCGCGTCTTCCTGCCACCCGCAGACGCTCCGGCAGATGCGCTGGACCAACACCATGATCAAGAACATCTCGCCGCAACTGCTGACGAGCCTGTGATGCCGGAAGGACAGGGCACAGCGAAAGGGCCGGTGATGCTGATCACCGGTGCGTCATCGGGGATCGGGGCAGCCGTCGCGACCCGCTTCGCCGCCGTCCCCGGATGGCGGCTGCTGCTGCACGGACGGGACGCGGAACGACTGGACCAAGTGGCGGCGCGCACGGGCGGAACCTCCTTGCGGGCCGACCTGACCGACCCGGCGAGCGCCGGGCGGATCGCCGCTGAGGCCCTCGGATCCGCCGGCCGGGTGGACGTCCTGGTGGCGGCGGCCGGCGTCGGCTGGGCAGGGCCGTTCACCGCCATACCGGCTTCGGCGATCGACGAGGTGCTGGCCGTCGATCTGGCGTCCGTGGTGCACCTGGTGCGTTGCCTCCTCCCGCAGATGGTCGAGCGGGGCAGGGGCCGGATCGTGCTGCTGGGCTCCATCGCCGGTGCCGTCGGCGTCGGCGACGAGGCGGTGTACTCGGCGGCCAAGGCGGCGCTGGGCGCGTTCGCCGAGAGTCTCGCGTACGAACTGAGAGGGACCGGTGTGACGATCTCCCTGGTGCTGCCGGGCATCGTCGACACGCCGTTCTTCGAACGGCGCGGCACCCCGCCTCGCCGCACGGGCCTGAAGCTCCTCACTCCGGAGCAGGTGGCCGAAGCTGTCCGGCGTGCGGTGACGCAGCGGCACCGGGCCGAGATCTTCCTGCCGCGATGGCTGCGGATGCCGGCGCGTATCCATGGCGCGCTGCCCCTCGTCTTCCGGCGCCTGGCCGAGCGCTTCGGCTGAGCCGTCAGGCCGATGCCGCCGTCCGCGCCGGCCTCAGGGCGCCCGGCGGCCCGCCTCGGTCCTCAGAGGGTTTTCTGAGAGCTTTGCTCCGCCGCCTCACCCACACCTCCACCCGACCTGGTGCTACCCAACCCCTGGCGGCCGACTCACACAAGGAGCGGGAGCGTCGATGAAGGACCTGCTGGAGGAGATCGAGACCCGGCAGCGGCTGGTCCGCGAGACCGTCGAGCACGTTCGTGAGCAGATCACCCGGCTCACCGAGCAACTCGCCGCCGCGGAGAAGACCTTGGAACGCCTGGAGATCACCCTCGAGACCGTCCTGGGACTGGCCGCCGAGGACGGTCTTCCGCCGCCCGAGCCGCTCCCGCCCGGATACCACGAGATCCTGGCCGCCTTCGAGAAGGCCGACGGCGCGCTCCGCGCGAAGGACATCTGCCAGGCACTGGGCAGCGGGACGGAGCTCCGTCACGTCGACGCTGTCCGGGCCAAGCCGAAACTCCTGGTCGGCCGAGGCGTCCTCGCCCGATCCGAGCCCGGTCTCTTCGTCCTGCCGCCGACTGCTCGCCCTGCCTCGCAGCCCGCAGACCCAGGAGTCGATGGCTCGCAGTCGATGAGGCAAGGGCCAGGCTCGGCCAGAGCCGGGCGGGAAGACTTCGGACAGCATGGCTTGCTTCGTACGGCAGTTGACAGCCCGAACGCAGCACGTCAGAGTCCCGGCGTGAGTGAGACCAACGATCTGACGCCGGCCGAGGTGCGCATCCGGCGGGCCTTTCCGCGAGGCGAGTCCGTGGACTTCCGCGCCGCCGAGAACGAGGATCCGGCGCTCGGCAACACCTGGGGCGCCGAGCGGACCGTACGCGCGAGCGTGCTGCGGGCGCTGCTGCTCAAGGCTCCGCAGGAGGAGGGGGAGATTGCCGCGCTCAAGATCACGGGGGCGCGGATCACTGGCGTGCTGGACCTGAGGTACGCCACGATCGACGCCGCCGTCCGGCTGAGCCACTGCCAGTTCGACGGTGTTCCCGACCTGTACGGTGCCCAGTTGCGCCAGCTCAATCTGAGCAAGTCCGTTCTGCCGGGCCTGACCTCGGCGACCTTGCGGGTCGAGGGGGTGCTGCGGATGACGGACTGCCGTATGCAAGGGCCGGTCCGGCTCGGTGGGGCGCAGATCTCCGGGGCGCTGTTCATGGAGCGGGCCCAGTTCACGGCGCCGGACGACTCTGAGCCGGTTCTGCAGCTCAACCAAGCCGCGATCGGGGACGACTTGTGGGCGCCAGAGATGCGCGCGCACGGCCAGGTACGGCTCACCGGCGCCTCCGTCGCCGGGCGGATCAACGTTCAGGACGCCGAGTTCAGCAAGCCCGGTGGCACCGCGCTGGACGCGCAGAACCTCAACGTGGGAGCCCATGTACGGGCGCGGTGCGTTCGAGTGCAGGGGCGGGTCGAGCTCCGAGGATCGCGCATATCGGGCCGTCTCGACCTGCTCCACGCCCGCCTCTCGCATCCGGGCGACACGGCACTGCGGGCGAGCAGTTGTGTCATCGGCGAACTCTGGCTGCGCAGCGGTGATCGCATCGAGGGCGCCTTGAATCTACGGCGTTCTCAAATAGAGATCCTGACCCTTGAACCGGAGATGCTGCCGGACCAGGTGTATCTCAGCAACCTCACGTACACCGTACTCACCCCGCACGAGCCCGCCGAGCGCCGCCTTCCGATGCTTGAGCGGGACGGCGAGCGGTATGAGCCGTACGGCTACGAGCAGTTGACGGCCGCCTACCGCCACGTCGGTGACGACGACGCGGCCCGGCTCGTCCAACTCGCCAAGCAGCGCCGCCGACGTGCCACGCTCACTTGGTACGGACGGCTGTGGGGGTACGTCCAGGACGCCACCGTGGGCTACGGCTTCCGCCCGTTGCGTGCGGCCGTCTGGCTGCTGTCCCTCATGACCATCGGATCGATAGCGTACGGCCTGGACCACCCACGCCCCATCAAGGCGGACGAGGCCCCTGACTTCAACTCGGTGTTCTACACCCTCGACCTGCTCCTACCGATCATCAACTTCGGTCAGGAGGCATCGTTCGCCCCTGACGGCTGGCACCAATGGCTGTCGTACGCCCTGATCATCACCGGCTGGATCCTGGCGACGACGGTCGTCGCGGGGGTGACACGTATGGTCAACCGCCAATGACCCGCTCCAGAACTCCCGAAAACTTCGCAGAACGCTGTCTCAGACGTCCAGCGGCCCGCCGCCGGGGAGAGCGGCGACGAGGCGCGCCGCGTCGTCACGGAACAGGGCGGCGGCGCGAGCGACCTGCCCGTCCCTCACTGGACCCGGCACGACCAACTCAGCCACGCGAGCCAGCAGTTCCACGGTGTCACCCGCCCACGCCGCCACACCCTCTGCCGCCATCGCGCGTACGCCTTCGACGCCGTGGCCGGCGATCGGCCGGTAGCCGATGACGGGAACACGAGCGGCGAATGCCTGCACGGCGGTCTGACCGGCCGCGTTGTCGATCAACAGCCGTGCGTGGGACATCAGTTCCGGAAGATCGTCCACCCAGCCGAGCGCGACCGCGCCCGGCACCGTGGCCGCCCGGCGGCGCAGCCGTTCGTCGCGGCCGCACAGCAGCACGGGGAGGCAGCCGTGCCGCGCCAGCACCTCCGCGGTGCGCCTCAGCCCGGACCCCACGCCCCAGGCGCCGGTGCAGATGAGCACCGGCGGCCGGCCGTCGGCCCAGCCGGGCGGGTCCTTCGCTGCCGGACGACCGAACTCCGGCGGCACCACGGGCCCGGGGGCGGCCGCCGGCCGGCCGGTCGCCCGGTGCACCGCTTGCGCGCACGTCTGTGTGACGCACAGATACATGTCGTTGCCGGGATGGAGCCAGCCACGGTGGACCGCGAAGTCCGTGACGAACACGGCGCTCGGGACCGCCAGGGTGCCGCGGTCGCGCATCCGGCCGGTGATCTGACCCGCCAGATGGAAGGTCGAGACCACGGCGTCGGGGCGCCGGTCGCGGACGAGCGCCCTCAGTCGGCCCTCCGCGAGCGCGGCCAACGGCGTCATGTCCGGGACCGTGCCGCGGCGTGACCGCGGCCGGCCCGCGCCGTTCCGCTGCTCGAGGAACACCGCGTGGACGCCCGCGTAGAGGCCCGGAACATGCCGTACGGAGAACCGGTAGGACGACCGCAGTGCCCGCCCGGCGCCGGGTGGCAGGAGGGTCAGCACGTCCCGTATCAGCACCTCGTGGCCCGATGCGGCGAGCCGGCGCGCCATTTCGCCGGCGACCGCGTCGTGGCCGGCCCCCATGCCCGCACTGAGCACCATGAAGCGCCCGCCCATGGGGCCACCTCCTCGCGGCGCGAGCGACGGACAGATCCGTCCGCTCCATGGTGGCCCCGTCGGTGCTCCGGGAGGGCGCCGGGGGGACCGATCGGGTGAACCGGGGACCGCTGCGCCTGCCGTCGGGCGGCGCCCGGACCGTTCCCCGACAGGCTGGACCCGTTACTCGACAGGCTGGACCCGCTCGGTCCGTGATCCGGGAGGTCCGCATGTTCCGTCGGTCCCGTGCCGCCACTGCGATCCTCGTGCGGGGCCCGGCGGACGACGCCGTGCGGGCGGGCCGCCCGGCGCGCCGGCGGGACGTGCGGCGATGACGGCACTGTCCGTCTGCCTCGCGTTGCTCGCCGCGCTCGCCAACGCAGCGGCCTCGGTGCTGCAGAGGCGGGCCCTCGCCGACCTCGCCGGTGCGACGGCCATGGCGCTGCTGCGCCGGCCGGGGTGGGTGTGGGGCGCGGCGATGCTCGTCGTCTCGGGAGCCCTCCAGGCGCTGGCGCTGGCGACCGGGCCGCTCGCCGTGGTGCAGCCGGTGATGAGCACGGAGCTGCTGTTCACCCTGGTGGTCGGAGGCATCGCCTTCCGGCGTCGCCCCGACCCGCGGACCCGGGTGGCGTTCGTGGCGATGGCGGCCGGCTTGGGCGGGTTCCTCGCGCTGGCCGCACCGTCCGGCGGCCGGGACACGGTCCCGGCCGCGTACTGGGCATGGGCCGGGCTCTCGCTGGCCGCCGCGGTCGCCTTGCTGGTCGCCGTCTCGCTCAGGCTTCCTTCCTCACCGCGCGCGGCGGTGCTGGGCACCGCGACGTCCATCGGCTTCGCCTGCACCGCCGTGCTGATCAAGGACGCGCTGGGCCGACTGCCGGAGGGTGTCGGGGCGGTGTTCACGACGTGGCAGCTGTATGCGGCCATGAGCGTCGGCCTCGGCAGCTTCCTGCTGCTCCAGGTGACGCTCCGGGCGGGCTCGCTGGCGGCGTCCCAGCCCGCTCTGACGCTCGGTGACGCGCTGCTGAGCGTGGTGTTGGGGGTGGTGCTGTTCCAGGAGGACGTGCACATGGGATGGCGTACGCCGCTGGAAGTGTTGGCACTCGGTCTGCTGATCGGCGGCTGTGTGGAACTGGCCAGGTCCCCGCTTTTGGCGGAGGACGCCCAGAGCACGGAGGGAACGGGGAAATGGTGAAGCCCATGAGCGGCGGGGCCACCGCCGCCCTGGCGGTGACGGGCGCGGCGCTCCTCGCGGCCGGCGCGCACATCGGGCCTGCGGCGACCTGGCTTCCCGGCGTGCGCGGCGCCCTCGCCCCCGTCCTCGACGGGCGGGGGCACCACGACCGGGTGGCGCTGACGTTCGATGACGGCCCCGACCCCGGCACCACGCCCCATTTCCTGCGGGCCCTGGACGAACTCGCCGTACGGGCGACCTTCTTCGTGCTCGGCAGCCGGCTCGCACAGCATCCCGGGCTGGGCAGGCGTATGGCGGCAGAGGGCCATGAACTGGCGGTGCACGGCTGGCGTCACGAGAGACCGTGGTATCCGCGGCCGTCGCGGGACGTACGGGACCTGGCGCGGACGGCGGACCTGGTCACGGAGATCTCCGGCGAGCGGCCGCTCTGGTACCGGCCCGCCTACGGGATCCTCACCGGTGGGCGGTGGTACGCGGCCAGGGCCAACGCTCTGCGACCGGTGCTGTGGACATCGTGGGGCCGTGACTGGACGGCCGCGGCCACGCCGGGGAGCGTCCGCGCGGAGCTGGGCAGGACCCTCAGGGGCGGGGCGACGGTGCTGCTGCACGACTCCGACGCGCTCAGCGCTCCCGGCGCGTGGCGGGCGGCCCTGGGGGCGCTCGGTCCGGTCGTGGCGGACTGCCGGGCGCGTGGCCTTTCCGTCGGCCGGCTCCGCGACCACGGTCTGCCCACTCGCTGAGCCTCGGGCCTGTTTCTGTCCGTTTGCATGCCCGGATCTGTTTACATCCCCGTGGTTCATGCGTAGCATTAAGGAAAACCACAGACTCGGTCATGGAACGGATGTAAAACCACATGTTCGCAGCGGAGCGTCAGCAGGAGATCATGCGCCTGGCCCGCGAGAGCGGTCGGGTGGATGTGCTGTCCCTCGCCGAGGAGTTCCAGGTCACCGCGGAAACCGTGCGGCGCGACCTGAAGGCCCTCGACCGGGCGGGGCTGGTGCGGCGTGTGCACGGCGGTGCCATCCCCGCCGGCAACCTCGACTTCGAGCCCGACCTCGCGGAGCGCGACACGGTCGCCGCCGACGAGAAGGAACGCATCGCGCGCGCCGCGCTGGGCGAGCTGCCCGGAGACGGCAGCGTGATCCTGGACGCCGGCACCACGTCCGCCCGACTGGCGGCCGGCATCCCGGTGGAATCCCAGCTGACGGTCGTCACGCATGCGCTGCCCGTCGCCGCCCGCCTCGCCGACCACCCGGGCATCGCCCTCCACCTCGTCGGCGGGCGGGTCCGGCACCGCACGCGTGCCGCCGTCGACGCCTGGGCCCTGCGCGCGTACGGCGAGATCAAGGCCGACGTCGTCTTCCTCGCCACCAATGGCTTCGACGCCGAGGGCGGCCTGACCACCCCGGACCTGGCGGAGGCGGCTGTCAAACGGGCCGCGATCGCCGCCGCACGCCGGGTCGTTCTGCTGGCGGACTCGACCAAGTTCGGGCAGCAGCACTTCGCCCGCTTCGGCGACCTGGCGAACGTGGACCTGCTGATCACCGACACGGGCCTCAGTCCCGACGACGCCCGCGCCATCGAGCGGCAGGGCACGGAGGTCGTCCGCGCATGATCCTCACCGTCACCCCCAACCCGAGCCTGGACCGCACGTACGAACTGCCGTCCCTGGACCGCGGAGCCGTGCTGCGCGCGGCCGTGGACCGGGTCGACCCCGGCGGCAAGGGCGTCAACGTCTCCCGGGCCGTGGCCGCCGCCGGCCACCGCACCGTCGCCGTCGTACCGCTCGGGGGGCCGGAGGGCGCGCTGCTCGACCGGCTGCTCGGCGAGCACGGCATCGAGGCCGCCGGCGTCCCCGTCGCCGGTTCGACCCGGGTCAACATCACGCTCGTCGAGCGCGACGGCACCCTCACCAAGGTCAACGCGGCCGGACCCGACCTCACCCCTGCGGAGGCGGAGGCGCTGCTGGAGACCGTCCGCACCCGCTCGGCCGAGGCCGACTGGATCGCCTGCTGCGGAAGCCTGCCGCGCGGCCTGCGTCCCGAGTGGTACGCCGAACTCGTGGCGCGGACGCACCGGGCCGGCGCCCGTGTCGCCCTCGACACTTCGGGCGCCGCCCTCACCGCAGCCCTGCGGGAGCGCCCCGACGTGGTCAAACCCAATGCGGAAGAACTCGCGGAAGCCGTCGGCCGCCCCCTCGCCACCGTCGGTGACGCCGTCAAGGCGGCGGAGGACCTGCGTGACCGGGGCGCCCGTGCGGTGCTCGCCAGTCTGGGAGCGGACGGCCAACTGCTCGTCGACGACACCGGCGTCTGGTTCGGCCACGCCCCCGCCGACGCCGTCCGCAGCAACGTCGGAGCCGGGGACGCCTCCCTCGCCGGCTTCCTCACCGCCGGCGGTGCCGGCCCGGCCGCCCTGGCCGCTGCCGTCGCCCACGGCACCGCCGCCGTACAACTGCCGGGCAGCGTCATGCCGACACCGGCCGACCTGCACCCGCAAGCGGTGACCGTCACCGCTTCGGTCCCCCTCGACCGCGTCCTCGGGGAGCCGGCGTCATGACCGTCCTTCCCGTGCGGGCCCACCGTCCCCCACGTACCGGCGCGCGGTCCTGCGGCCGTGTCGGCGCCGGGGCCCGCCCACCACGTCCCACCACCGCCCCCGGGCGGTTCGCGAGCAAGGAGCCGCGTGATGAGTGAGTTGATCACCGCAGAGCTGGTCGACGTCGATCTGGCCGCCGAGACCAAGCAGGCCGCCACGCGGTCCCTCGCGGAGCGCATGGTCGCGGCCGGCCGCGTCACCGACCTCGACGGCTTCCTCGCCGACGTGGCGGCCCGCGAGGCACAGATGCCGACCGGCCTCGACGGCGGCATCGGCATTCCCCACTGCCGGAGCGAGCACGTCACCGCGCCGACCCTCGCCTTCGGCCGCAGCGCCGGGGGGATCGACTTCGGCGCCCCGGACGGGCCCGCCGATCTGATCTTCCTGATAGCCGCGCCGGCGGGAGCCGACGACGACCATCTGACGATCCTCTCCGCTCTGGCCCGGCGGCTCATGGACGCCCGGTTCACCACCGCGCTGCGCGCCGAGCACGACCCGGCGGCGGCCGCCGCCCTGATCCGCGGTGAGGACGCCCCGGCCCCCGAGGCACCCCCTGCGGAAAGCGCGGACAGCGCGGCCCCGCCGGCCCCGGCGTCCGCCTCCGCCCCGTTCCGGATCGTTGCCGTCACCTCCTGCCCCACCGGCATCGCCCACACCTACATGGCCGCCGAGGCGCTCCGCCAGGCAGGCGAGGCCGAAGGCGTCGAACTAGTCGTCGAGACCCAGGGCTCGGCCGGCTTCACCCGCCTCGACCCGGCCGTCATCGCGGCCGCCGACGGCGTGATCCTCGCCCACGACGTCGAGGTCAGGGAGCGGCACCGGTTCGCCGGCAAGCCCACCGTCGACGTCGGTGTGAAGGCCGCCGTCAACCGGCCCGCCGAACTCGTCGCGGAGGTACGGGCCAAGGCAGAACGCGGCGAGACCACCGCTCCCGTCACCACCACCGCGCCCATGGACTCCGGCGCGCCGGGCGACCACTTCGGCATCCGCCTGCGCACCTGGCTGATGACCGGCGTCAGTTACATGGTGCCGTTCGTCGCCGCGGGCGGTCTCCTCATCGCACTGGCCTTCGCCATCGGCGGGTACGAGATCAACAGCGCCCCGTCGGTCGCCGAGCACTTCGTGTGGACGGAGGCCGCCAGCTGGGCCGCTCTGCTCTTCCAGGTCGGCGGCGCCGCGTTCGGCTTCCTGGTTCCCGTCCTCGCCGGATACATCGCGTACGGCATGGTCGACCGGCCCGGACTCGTGCCCGGCATCGTGGGAGGCGCCATCGCCGTCACGATCAACGCGGGCTTCCTCGGCGGACTCGCCGCCGGTCTCATCGCGGGCGCGGTCGTGATGGCGATCCAGCGGATCCATGTGCCGACCGTGCTGCGCGGTGTGATGCCGGTGGTCGTGATCCCGCTGATCTCCGCCGCTGTCGTCGGGTTCCTGATGTTCATCGTCGTCGGCAAGCCGATCGCCTCGCTCCAGAAGGCCATGACCGACTGGCTGAGCGGCCTGTCCGGCGGCAACGCCGTGCTGCTCGGCGTGCTGCTCGGCCTCATGATGTGCTTCGACCTCGGCGGCCCGGTCAACAAGGTCGCCTACGCCTTCGCCGTGGGCGGGCTCGCGAACCCCACCGACGGCAGCCTCAAGGTCATGGCCGCCGTGATGGCCGCCGGCATGGTCCCGCCGCTGGGCATGGCCCTGGCGACGACCGTGCGCGCGAAGCTTTTCACCAAGGCGGAGCGTGACAACGGCAAGGCGGCATGGGTCCTCGGCGCCTCTTTCATCAGCGAGGGCGCGATCCCGTTCGCCGCGGCCGACCCGTTGCGGGTGATTCCGTCCGCGATGGCCGGCGGCGCGGTCACCGGCGCACTGTCGATGGCGTTCGGCGCCACGCTTCGCGCCCCGCACGGCGGCATCTTCGTCGTACCGCTCATCGGCCGGCCGCTGCTGTACCTGCTGGCCATCGCCGCCGGCACCGTGGTCACCGCCGCCCTGGTCGTCCTCCTCAAGAGCCGCCGCAAGCCGGCCGGCCCCGCGGCCACACCCCCGGCCGTCTCCGAGGCCGCGGACCCCAAGGTCCCGGCCGCCGCCTGAAACCCCTCGCCCGTGTCCGTTCCGGGCCTGCCCGGAACGGACACGGCAGGCCCGGACGGCCGGACGCAACCGGCCCCGGACCGGTCCCCGAACAGGTCCCGGCAGGTCCGGGGTCAGGTCCCCGGACAGATCCGTGGACGGATGCCCGGACCTCTGTCCAGGCCCTTCCCGGGCCATCACCCGCCCAGCGGCCCAGCGTTGTGCCCTTCCACGGCGGACAAACACCCCACCGGCAGCCTCGTCCCCCATCCCGTAGGAGTGTCACCCCCATGCCCCAGCGCACTGTCGTCATCGGCTCCCGCTCCGGACTCCACGCCCGGCCCGCGTCGGTCTTCGTGCAGGCCGCCGCCCGCCAGCCCGTCCGCGTGACCGTCGCCCGCGACGGAGGCGCACCGGTCGACGCCCGCAGCCTGCTGTCGGTGCTCGCACTCGGCGCCAAGCACGGTGAACCCCTTGTGCTGTCCGCCGAAGGCGACGGTGCCCAGGCCGCCATCGAGGAACTCGCCACGCTGGTCGCCGCCGACCTCGACGCCCAGGAGCAGCGGTGACGACCGGCACGACCACCTCAGCCGCACCCGCACCCGCGGCCGCGGCCGGCGGGGTGCTGGGCGGCATCGGCGTCGGTGGAGGCAGCGCCGCCGGACCCGTCGCCCGGATGGCCCAGCCGTCCGTGCTTCCGCCGCCGCGCACCGTGGATCCGGCCGACGTACCGGCCGAGGCGGCAGCGGCCCGTGCCGCGCTGGCACGGGTCGCCGCGGACCTGGAGGGTCGGGCGGCCGCCGTCGGCGGCGACGCCGCGCACGTCCTCTCCGCCCAGGCGATGATGGCCGCCGACCCGACGCTCGCCGATCAGGTCGGTGAACTCGTGGCCGGCGGGTCCGACGCGGCCCACGCGCTCGACCGGGCGTTCCGTGCCTTCCGCGCGTCGCTCGAGGCGGCCGGCGGCTACTTCGCAGAACGCGTCTGCGACCTCGACGATCTCCGCCACCGGTCGGTCGCGGCGGTACAGGGTCTCGCGATGCCCGGCCTGCCGGCCCCCGGCCACCCGTACGTCCTCGTCGCGGACGATCTCGCGCCCGCGGACACCGCTCTGCTCGATCCGGCCGAGGTCCTCGCCCTGGTCACCGAACGCGGCGGCCCCACCAGCCACACCGCCATCCTCGCGAAGATCCTCGGCCTGCCGGCCGTCGTGGGCTGCGCCGCCGCCGCGGCGCTGACCGACGGCACGCCGGTGCTCGTCGACGGCGCGGCCGGTACGGTCGTGACCGACCCGGACCCGGACGCGGTAGCCGCGGCCGCCGCGAGGGATGAACGCCGCCGTCTGGCCGCGGCCCGGGTCAGCGGCTCCGGCCGGACGGCCGACGGCCACGCGGTCAAACTGCTGGTCAACCTGGGCGCCTTGCCGGAACTGGACGCGGCCGCGACGGCCGACAGCGAGGGCGTGGGGCTGTTCCGCACCGAATTCCTCTACCTCGACCGCGAGCAGGCCCCCACAGCGGAGGAGCAGACCGCCGCCTACCGCGCGGTCTTCGACGCCTTCGCCGGGCGCCGGGTCGTCGTACGGACCCTGGACGCGGGGGCCGACAAGCCGCTGCCGTTCGTCACCTCGGCCGACGAGCAGAACCCCGCCCTCGGCGTGCGCGGCCTGCGGACCGCCCGCCGGGACCCGGAGCTGCTCGAGACGCAGCTCGCCGCGATCGCCGCTGCGGCGCAGGACACGGAGGCCGACGTATGGGTGATGGCGCCCATGGTCTCCGTGCCCGGTGAGGCAGCGGCCTTCTCGGCACGGGTGCGGGCCCACGGCCTGCGGACCGCGGGCGCCATGGTCGAGGTACCGGCGGCGGCGCTGCGGGCGGGCGACCTCGCCCGGCAGTGCGACTTCCTCAGCATCGGCACCAACGACCTGGCGCAGTACGCGTTCGCGGCCGACCGCACCCTGGGCACGCTGGCCGAGTTCCTGGACCCTTGGCAGCCGGCCCTGCTCGAACTCGTGCGGACGGCCGCCGGGGCGGGAGCGGCCTGCGACCGCCCCGTGGGCGTCTGCGGAGAGGCCGCGGCCGACCCGCTGCTCGCCCTGGTCCTCGTAGGACTGGGCGTGAGCAGTCTCTCGGCCGCGCCGAGCTGCCTGGGTGACGTCCGCGCCGCGCTGGCGGCCCACACCCTGGACGACTGCCGGCGGCTCGCCGGACTGGCACTGGCGGCCCCGGACGCGACGGCGGCACGCGCGGCCGTGCGGGAAGGTACGGCGCGAGAGGCCCTCGCGTAGCCCTGCCGCGGTCGGGCGGGCAGGGGCCCGCGGTCGTCCGGCGCCGACCCGGAGGGCGGCCGGGCCCCTGACCGTGCGGACCCCGGCCCGGTCGGGGGCGCGGTCCCCGCGGTGTCCCCGCCCGCCCGGGGCGGTGGAGCAGCGCGCTGCCGCCCCGGATGCGAGCATGACCAAAGGGCCGTCGACGACGCGCCCGCGCCGGTGCGGCGCAGGAGGAACGGGCGACCCGGGGATGGTGGGGCGTGAACGGCGCTGACCGGCCGCTGGAGCTCGACTTCCTGCGTGCCGTGTTCGAGAGCGTGGGTGCCGGGCTGTTCATCACCGACACCTCGGGGCGGCTCACGGCCTCGAACCCGTGGGCCGACCGCCTCCTCGACCGCGACACCGAGCGGATGCTGGGTCAGGACCTCCACGACCTGTTGCACCGGCAGGCCGACGGCAGGGTCATCCCCCGGAACGAATGCCGTGTGCTCTCCGTGCTGAGGGACGGCAGTCCGGCCGAGGGAAGCGACGAGTTCTACCTGCGGGCCGACGGCACGACCGTCCCGATCATCTGGGCCGCCACGCCCCTGGCGCGGAAGGGGAAGGTGGAGGGCGCGGTGATCGTGTTCCACGACTTCAGCCTGCACCGCCGGGCCGCCGACCAGCAGGCGACGCACCTCGTGGCACTGGAGGAACTCACCGAGCGGCTGACGATCGTCGCGGAGATCTCCGCGGTGCTCAGCTCCACCCTGGACGCCCCGAGAATGCTGCACCGGCTGGTGCGTCTGCTGGTGCCGGAGCTGGGCGACTGGGCGGCGGTCGATCTTCGTACGCACCCTCAGGCCGACGACATGCGCCGGATCGCCGTGCATTGCGAGGACCCCGGCGCGGAGGACGACGGCGGGACGCTGCTGGGACAGTTGCCGCCGTTGACGGAAACACCCTCCGCCTCTGTCCTCGCCCGTGTGATGCGGGGCGGCCGGCCCCTGCGGCTGAACGCCGAGGACCTCACCGCGCAGGCGCCGCTCGCGCGGGCGCACCGGGACCTGTTCGACCGGCTCGGCGGGCACTCGGCGGTGGTGGTGCCGCTGAGCACCACGCGGCAGGTCTTCGGCGCGCTCACTGTGGCGCGCAGCGGCGCACGTCCACCCTGCACGGAGGCTGACCTGCTGGTGCTGGCCGACATCGGCCGCCGGGCCGGACTGGTGCTGGACAACGCCCAGCTGTTCGACCAGCAACGGCAGCTCGCGGAGACCATGCAGCGTCAGCTCCTCACGCCGCTGCCCCAGGTCGACCACCTCCAGATGGCCGCCCGCTACCAGCCCGCGGAAAGCGCCGCCGAGATCGGGGGCGACTGGTACGACGCCTTCCTCCTCGCCGACGGTGCGACGACGATGGTCATCGGCGACGTTGTGGGCCACGACCTCAAGGCCGCCGCACACATGGCCGAGGTACGGAACATGCTCCGCGCTCTCGCCTGGGACCGGCAGGAGCCTCCCAGCCTCATCATGAGCCGTCTCGACGAGGCGATGACGCACACCAGCGACGCGCCGATGGCCACCGCCGTCTTCGCCCGGATCGAGGGCCAGGAGGGAGGGCCGTGGCAACTGCACTGGGTCAACGCCGGCCATCCGCCGCCTCTGCTGGTGACCCACGACGGACAGGCCCGTTACCTCGAAGCGGGCCATGGGCCGCTCCTCGGTATGGCTTCCGCGCTGCACATGGGCCTGGGATGGCCGGACGCCCGCGAGAGCCTCCCCGCCCGGTCCACCCTGCTGCTCTACACCGACGGCCTGGTCGAGAGCCGGACCCGTCCCATCGACCGAGGACTCGCCCAGCTCCGCCGTCACGCCGCCGAACTCGCCCACCGGGACGTGGAGGACTTCTGCGACGAACTCCTCGCCCGCATGGAGCCCAGTGGGGACGACGTCGCCCTCCTCGCCCTGCGCATCCCGGCACGGGGCGAGGGCCGCGACGGCGGGCCGCCACCGCGCCACTACTCGCCCAGCCCGGCCGCGCCCGACCGCGCCGCTCCCGGCTCCCAGGTGGAGGACAGCGAGGTACGGGACATGTCCTGACCCCTGGCACCGCCCGGAGCGCCGGTCCACCGGGCCGGACCGGCGGACCGGGCCGGCGTCAGGAGGCGAGGCGGGCCGCGAGAAGGGCGACGTCGTCGTGGAACGCGTAGTGGCCGTGCGCGAGGAGAGCGTCGCACAGCTCGGACAGCGGGGCGGAAGCACGCACGGCCGCGATGCCGGTGGCGTCCGCCATCCCCTCGTCGATGGACCGGCGGGGGTGCTCGACCAGCCCGTCCGTGTGCAGCAGCAGTGTGCTGCCGGGAGGCAGCACCTCCGTCTGGTCCTCGCGGTCCATCGCCGGATCGACGCCCAGCGGCAGGCCGGTGTCCGTCGCCAGGTAGCGGGCCCGGTGGTCCGGTGTGACCAGCAGCGGCGGCAGGTGGCCCGCGCTGGACCAGCGCAGCCGCTTGCCGTGGGCGCTCGGCTCCAGCCTCGCGATGATGACGGTGGCCATCGGGCCGCCGTGCAGTTCGTGCAGGACCTCGTCGAGCCGGCGCAGGATGCGGCTCGGGGGCTCCTCCTCCTCGAAGGCGATCACCCGCAGCATGTTGCTGATCTGGCTCATCACGGTGGCCGCTTCGAGGCCGTGGCCCATCACGTCCCCGACCATCAGACATGGCACGCGGCCCGGCAGCCGGACGAGGTCGTACCAGTCGCCGCCGATCCGCGGTGCCTCGGTGGAGGGTTGGTACCTGGCCTCGAGCTCGAGGTCCTCCCGACGCGGCATCCGGGGCAGCAGTCTGCGCTGGAAATCCTCCGTGGCGTGCCTCAACCGGTCGTACAGACGGGCGTTCTCGATGGCCACACCCGCGGCCCCGGCCAGTGCCACGACGATGTTCTCGTCGTCGTCCGTGAACGGCTCGCCGCTCTCGCGGTCGGCCAGGTAGAGGGTGCCGTAGAGCTTGTCGCGGACGCGGATCGGCACGCCCAGCAGAGTCGTCATCGCCGGGTGGCCCTGCGGGAAGCCGATCGCGTGCGGATGTTCCGCCACACGATCGACGCGCACCGGGTGCGGATCGCGCACCAGCTCACCGAGCAGGCCACTACCGTGCGGCAACTGGTCGCCGAGGCCGGCGAACTGGTCGCGGCCGAAGCCGGAGGTGATCAGCTCGGTGAAATCACCGGAGTCGTCCAGCACCCCGAGCGCGGCGTAACGGGCATGCGCCAGCTGCCGGGCGGTCTCGTTGATGGTGCGCAGCACGGAGTCCAGCTCCAGTTCCTTGCTGATCGCGAGAACCGCGCCCAGCAGTTCCCGCACGCGACCGTGCGCGTGTGCGACCTGCTGGAGGCCGTCCTGGATCTGGTCCAGGTAGTCGCCCTGGGAAGACGGGAGGGCCGGAGCAGGGGACTGCGGGTCCTCGGGACCGTCCGGAAGTCGTTGAGCCATCGAAAAGCCCTCCGCCCGGGTTTCGTGGCGGGCAGCTCCTGCACGGCGGGTACCCATCCGCCGTGCAGCGACTCACGGCGGCGGGAGCCCTGCGGACCTTCCGGCGCCGCGCGTCCGTCGGCCCACGGCGGAGCGCTGCCCGGGACAGGGCCCGACTGCGCCCGCCGCCACCCGCGGCGCATACGCGGCCGTCCCGGGGGGCACCTGCATGCCACAGGGTTCAGCGCGCAGAGCACGGGATACGCGACCATCCTTGAACGCGTGGCTCCCTCCACCGGGCGACGGCGGCGGCCCGCGCCGACGGGGCCGCCGAGCAGGGAGGACAGACATGAACGCATGCGTGGGCCCCGCACCGCCCGGCCGGGGCGGAGAGCCGGACACGCGGCCGTGAACGGCCCCCGCTGGCGCGGCGTCGACGCAGTCGTTCTCGACACCGACGGCGTCATCACAGACTCCGCCCGGATCCACGCCGCAGCCTGGAAGACGGCCTTCGACGCCTGCCTGCGGGCCCATCCTCCGGACGACCCCGCGGCCCGCCGGCCCTTCGACGTCCGGGACGACTACCTGCGCCACGTCGACGGCCGCTCGCGCCAGGACGGGGCGGCGGCGTTCCTGGCCTCACGCGGGCTGCGGCTGCCCAAGGGGGGCGCTGACGACGCGCCGGGAACGGACACGGTGGGCGCCGTCGCCGCGTACAAGGAGAAGCTGTTCACCCAGCGGCTGCGCGAGCAGGGCATCGACGCCTACCCGGGCACCGCACGACTGCTGCGGATGCTGCGCGCCCGTGCCGTCCCCCTCGCGGCCGTGTCCGCGTCCCGTCACGCGCGTGAACTGATCACCCGGGCCGGGGTCCTGCCCTGTTTCGACGTCATGGTCGACGGCGCGGAGGCGGCCCGACTGCGGCTTCCGGGAAAGCCGGAGCCGGCACTGTTCCTCGAGGCGGCCCGGCGGCTCGGCGTCCCCCCGCAGCGGGCGGCCGTCGTGGAGGACGCCCTGGCCGGCGTCGAGGCGGGCAGACGCGGCGGTTTCGCGCTCGTGATCGGCGTGGACCGTACGGCGGGCCCGGGGACGGGCGACGCCCTGCTCGAGCACGGCGCGGACCTCGTCGTACGGGACCTCGCCGAACTGCTCCCCGCCGGCGCCGACCGGTCCGGCGAACCGGCCGGGCCCACGGAACCCCACGCAGCCCGGGCCGCGCCCGAGACCCCAGTGCCCCCGGAGGACTGACCATGCACGAGTGGATCTGGACGTACGAGGGATACGAGCCCGCGCGCGAGCGGCTGCGCGAGGCGCTGTGCACCCTCGGCAACGGCTACTTCGCCACCCGGGGAGCCGCGCCCGAGTGCACCGCCGACGAGAGGCACTACCCGGGCACGTACGCGGCGGGCTGCTACAACCGTCTCACCTCGACCGTCGCCGGCCGGCAGGTGGAGAACGAGGACATGGTCAACCTGCCCAACTGGCTGCCCCTGCGCTTCCGTATCTACCGCGTCGCCGGCGACGCCGCATGGTTCACCCCGGACAGCTCGGCACTGGCCGAACACCGCCAGCGCCTCGATCTGCGGTCGGGCACCCTGGAGCGCACAATGCGCTATGTGGCCGAGGACGGCCGTGCCCTCACCGTGCGCCAGCTCCGGCTGGTCCACATGGCCGATCCCCATCTCGCCGCGCTCCGCACCCAGTTCACGGCCGAGGGCTGGTCCGGCGACATCGAGGTAGAGGCCGCGCTCGACGGAGCGGTGACCAACAGCGGCGTGGCGCGCTACCGGGAGCTCAACGGCAGCCATCTCGTCCACGTCAACGCCGGTGACGGCGAGCCCGACACCATGTGGCTGCGGTGCCGCACCATCACCTCCGACATCCGGATCGGCATGGCGGCCCGCACGATCGCCGACGAACCCACCGACGAGGAACGCGCCCGCAACGCCCATGAACCGCTGCGTGCCGTGCAGTTGCTGAGGTTGACGCTCCCGGGAGGTGTCACCCGGACGGTCGACAAGACGGTCGCGCTGCACACCTCGCGGGACCCCGCGATCAGCGACCCGCTGCACGCGGCCGTCGGCCGGGTGGGCCGGGCGCCGGGCTTCGAGGCACTGCTGGAGTCGCACCGGACGGCGTGGCGGCAGCTGTGGCGGAGAGGTGAGCTGGACGTGCCGGGGGAGGCGGGCAGCATTCTGCGGCTGCACCTCTTCCATGTGCTGCAGACGCTGTCGCCGCACACGGCCGACCTCGACGTCGGCGTGCCGGCCCGGGGTCTGCACGGCGAGGCGTACCGCGGCCACATCTTCTGGGACGAGCTGTTCGTCCTGCCGTATCTGAACCTGCATTTCCCCGAGGTCTCCAGGGCTCTGCTCATGTACCGGTACCGCAGGCTGGAACAGGCCTGCGTGCTGGCTCGCGACGCCGGTCACACCGGCGCCATGTACCCGTGGCAGAGCGGCAGCGACGGCCGCGAGGAGACACAGGAGCTGCACCTCAACCCCCGGTCCGGCCGCTGGCTGCCGGACCATTCCCGCCTTCAGCACCATGTCGGGTCCGCCATCGCGTACAACGTGTGGCAGTACTGCGAGGCGAGCGGCGACGCGGAGTTCCTGCACACCAAGGGCGCGGAGATGCTCACCCAGATCGCCCGGTTCTGGGCCGGATCCGCGCAGTACGACGAGCAGTTGGAGCGCTACCGCATCCGCGGTGTGGTCGGTCCTGACGAGTACCACGAGGCGTACCCGGGCTCCTGCCTGCCGGGGCTCGACGACAACGCGTACACGAATGTCACCGCCGTGTGGGTGCTGGCCCGCGCCCTCGAGGTGGTGCGCGAACTGCCGGAGCCGCGCCGCCGCGAGCTGTACGAGCGTATCGGCCTCGACCGCGGCGAGCTCGCCCGCTGGGAGGACGTGTCGCGCCGGATGTACGTACCCTTCCACGACGGTGTCATCAGCCAGTTCCACGGCTACGGCGACCTGGAGGAGCTCGACTGGGACGGCCTGCGCGCCCGGCACGGGGACATCCGCCGTCTCGACCGGGTGCTGGAGGCCGAGAACGACACCGTAAACCGCTATCAGGCCTCCAAGCAGGCCGACGTCCTGATGCTCGGCTACCTCTTCTCGCCGGTCGAACTGAGCGGTCTCTTCAGGAGGTTGGGCCATGTACTCGATGAGGAGACCTGGCACCGGACGGTCGACTACTACCTGAAGCGCACCAGCCACGGCTCGACGCTGAGCGGCCTGGTCCACGGGTGGGTGCTGGCCCGCGTGCGGCGGGAGGACGCGTGGACCTACGTCAAGGAGGCACTGGAGGGTGACATCGCCGATCTGCAGGGCGGCACCACCGAGGAGGGCATCCACCTCGGGGCGATGGCGGGCACCCTCGACCTGGTGCAGCGCGGTCTGACCGGGATGGAGACCCGTGGCGGGGCGCTGTGGTTCGACCCCGTGCACTCACCGCAGCTCGCCGAGTACGGCTTCTCCGTCCGCTACCACGGCCACTGGGGGGTCCGGGTGCGGATGCGGCCCGGAGAACTGCACATCGGCGTGCCGGCCTCTGACGGGGGACCGATCGAGGTGCGGCTCCCGGACCGGACGGTGTCGGTCGAGCCGGGCGGCTCGCGGCTGCTGATGCTGCCCGACGACGGGCATCGGCCCTCGCCCTGACCGGCCTCGCCCGAACGGAGCTCACAGGTCCGGCCGTACGGTCGTCGCCCTGTAGGGATCCTCTGCACCGGCGGCCGGTGCCGCCGGCCCATGCGGCTCAGTTGGAACCCTGTTGTCCCGGCAGGGGCAGGCACGCCCAGACGGTCTTGCCCGCAGGAGGTGTCGGCCGCCAGGACCAGCTGTCGCTCAGCGAGTTGACCAGGAACAGACCGCGTCCGCCCGAGGCGGCCGGGCCGGGAGGGTCCAGACGCGGCGGCGCCGGACTGGGGTCGGTAACCGCGCAGACGAGGTGGCTGCGGTAGCGGAGGAGACCGAGCCAGACCGGGTACTCGTCGGCGCTCGGCGGGGCGGGCGGCAGGGCGTGCCGCACGGCGTTGCCGACGAGCTCGCTGACGATCAGCTCGACGTCCGCCACCAGAGGCCGCAGGGACCACTCGTGGAGGGTGTTCGCGGCGAACCTCCTCGCCTGCGCCGCGTTCCTCGGGCGGCCGTCCAGTCCACACGCGGAGAAGCCGCCGGGGACGACGGGTTCCTCCGAGCCGTACTCCGGCGCGTCGGCGGGCATGCCGGGCGGGCGTTTCACGCCAGACTGCGTGAGACCGCTCCCGAACCCGTGCCGTACATCGGTTCCCGAGAGCGCCGGCATGTGAGTCGTCACTGGTCATGTCTCCCTGCAGGCTTTGCCGTTCGACAGCAGACGCAGGGCGAGTATTGTCGAGCCGACCCGCGGATGCAATTGCAGATGGGATTGCATCGATGGGATCCGGACCAAACGTGTGCGAGCAGTGAGGAGTTGATGGGCGTGGAGTTCGTCAACGGAATGCAGGCCAGTGCGCTGGAGTCGGTGACGTGGATCAAGAGCAGTCACAGCAACGCCACCGGGAACTGTGTGGAGATGGCGTCGCTGCCGGGCGGCCGGGTCGCGATCCGGAACTCCCGGGACCCGCACGGGCCGGCGCTCGTCTGCACACGCGACGAGTTCGCGGGATTCGTGGCGGGAGCCCGTGAGGGTGGTTTCGATGCGGTAATCGGCTGAAAACACTCGTTGAGTGGGCGACTTCCCCATGGCCTCGCCACGCGAGTGCTGGATACTGTCGTCGTCCCTATTCCTCCGCAGGAGCGCCTGATGGCTGCAGTCGAACCGAGTCCGTCGTTGTTCGTCCGGCCGCTGGGAGCGGTCGAGAACAACCCGACCGCCCTCAGGCTGATCCTGGGTGGCAAATTGCGCCAACTGCGGGTGAACGCCGGGCTGGACCCTGCGGACGTCGACGCCCGGCTGGGTTTCTCGCGTTCCAAGACCAGCCGGATCGAGCTGGGCCGCCACGGCTGCAAGCCGGCCGACGCGATGGCACTGCTGAATCTGTACGGCGTCGGGGCACAGGAGCAGGTCGATGAGTTCATGCGGCTGGTGACGCAGTCCCGCCAGACCGACTGGTGGCGCTCCTTCAGCGACGTCCTCTCCGACTTCTTCGAGCCGCTGGTCGCCCTGGAGGGCGCCGCGGCGACAATCCGTACCTACGAGCCGTTCTATGTGCCCGGTCTGCTCCAGACCGCCGCGTACGCCGAGGCGGTCGTCCGGTCAGGGCCGGGGCACCTCCTGACGCACGATGTGCGGCGCCGGGTCGAACTGCGTCAGGAACGCCAGCGGCAGCTCGACACACCGGAGGCGCCGCGCCTGTGGGCCGTCATCGACGAGTCCGTGCTGATGCGCACGGTGGGCGGACCGCACGTGATGCGCGAGCAACTGCTGTACCTGGTCGGGATGATGGAGCGGCCCCGGGTGACCCTGCAGGTCGCGCCGCTGGAGGTGACGGCCTCCGTCGGTGTCGGGACGGGCGTGACCTACCTGCGTTTCGCGCTGAGCGACCTGAAGGACGCGGTCTACATCGAGCACCTGACCGACAGCACCTTCTCCCAGAAGCCGCAGGCCGTCGAGCAGTACCGTGACATGCTCGACCGGCTGGGCGCGTGCGCCCTCACTCCCAAGCAGTCGCTGGAACTGCTCCAGCAGCGCATCAAAAGCCTCTGACGGTCGGAGGGTTCGACCGCGGTCCGGTGGTCCTGCCTTCGGTGTGCGCGCCTTCGAAGCCCGTGCCGCGTGGCCCGGCCGGGCGCTCCTTCGAGCCGGGTCGCCGGGCCGCCGCCCGCGCAAGGTGCCGTGTCGCTACGAGATGCGCGCGACCCCGCCCCACTCGATCCACTCGTCGGTCTGCTGCACCGGTGCCAGATCGTTGTCGGGTCGCCAGGTGGAGACCTCCACCAGTCCTGGCTCCAGTATCTCCATGCCGTCCAGGTAGGCGGCGACCTCGTGCTCCTCGCGGACCCGGCCCCAGTGGTTGTCCGTGGCCTGCGCCATGAAGTCGGTGACGAACTTGCGGATCTCCGGCCGGTCGCTCACCAGTTGGCAGACGACCAGGAAGCTGCCAGGGGCGAGTCGTTCCGCGACCCGGCGCACGATGCCGGCCGGGTCGTCCTCGTCCGGGATGCAGTGCATCACCGATACGAAGAGCGCCGCGACAGGCTGGCTGAAATCGATCAGCCGCCGCGTCTCCTCGTGGCCGAAAATATCGTCGGTGTCGCGCATGTCGGCCTGGATGACCGTGGTGCGGTCGTTCTCGTCGAGCAGGGCCCGCCCGTGCGCGAGCACGATGGGGTCGTTGTCGACGTAGACGACCCTGGACGCCGGATCGACCGACTGCGCGACCTGGTGGACGTTGTCCTGGGTCGGCAGACCGGATCCGTGGTCGATGAACTGGCGGATGCCGTAATCGGCCGCCAGCATCCGCACGACACGCCGCAGGAAGCGGCGGTTGTTGACGGCTAGTGTCTTCGAGCTGGGGACCTGCTTCAGAAGTTCTTCGCAAGCTTCGCGGTCCGACTGGTAGTTGTCGTCGCCCCCCAGCAAGTAGTCGTACATACGTGCCACGCTGGGCACTTTGGTGTCGATGGCGTCGGGGCGCCACGAACTCTGCATCCAGTCCTCACCCGCGTCGATGGAGATCCGGTTCTGTGGGAGCCACATGCTAGGGAGACCCCGCACGGCAGTACAGGTGGACAGCGGGGGCAGCGCTCCGGTACGTCGGCATTCGGCCATGGCGCTCCGTCCCGACCGCCCCACCCTCGCCAGGCGTTGCGCCGGTCAAAGCGTGCCCCACGAGTGCGCGCGGGTGCGGAGGTGGTCGTGGACGAGCGCCAGGGGCGGATGGACGAGGGCCCCGGCCCTGGTCGCCAGGTAGAGCGTGTTGAGCGGCGGCGCGGCGGGTTCGTGGAGCAGTTCGACGGAGCCCGCGGAAAGGGCCGGCTCGGCGAGATAACGGGGGAGGGCGCTCACCCCCGCGCCCGCGACCACGGCGGCCAGAACGGCGCGCAGGTCCGGGACGATCACGGAAATGGGGTTCGGCGGCCGACGCGCGAACTCACTCAGCCAGTAGCGGCGGACGATGGGCAGGTCGTCCGCGTAGCCGACCAGCGGGAGATGCGCGAGGGCGTCCACCGGGTCGCCGGCCAGCCGCGCGCCGTCGACGCTGCGGGCCAGGGACGGCGCGCCGACGAGGACGAACTCCTCGTCGATGAGCGGCGTGGCCACGATGTCCTGCTGCGTCGGCCTTATGGCGGACACCACCAACTCCACGTGTCCCTCCGTGAGGGCGGCGAGCAGGTCCCGAGCGAGACCCAGCGTCACATGGATCCGCAGCCCCCTGGACGTCAGCGGCGCGAGCGTGGGCAGGACACGCATGGCCATCAGCTCGCCCGGACCGGCGATCCGCACGGTCCCCACATGCGCCGCCCCTGCTCGCGACGGTTCGAGCGCCGCCCGCAACTCGTCCAGGTGCGTGCCGACGCGGGCGGCGAGATCGGCCGCGTGCGCGGTGGGGGTGACGCCCTTGCGGGAGCGGACGAACAGCTGCTCACCCAGTTGGTCCTCCAGCCTGGCCAGCTGTCCGCTCACCGCCGGCTGGGTGAGCCCGAGGCGCTCGGCCGCGGCGGAGATCGACCCGCAACGGTAGATCTCCACGAAGGTGGACAGCAGATCGAGTCCGGGCACGCAACCCTCGTTCCATAAGAGAAGTTATGACGCTCATGATGCCCGCGGATGATCCGGGGACAAAGCTGGGGTTGTCCCTGTCCAACAGCAAGACACCCGAGCCACGTAAGGACTGCTCCATGTCGAAGATCCTCATGGTCGTTTCCGGCGCCGACAGCCTCAAGCTGTCCGACGGCACCAGCCACCCCACCGGCTACTGGGCCGAGGAACTGGCCGCCTCCCACGAGGTGCTCCTGAAGGCGGGCCACGACGTGGTCATCGCGACCCCGGGCGGCGTCCGGCCGACCGTGGACGCCATCAGCCTCGACGAGCGCGGCGGCGTCCAGGAGGCCGACGCAAAGAGGTTCCGCGCCTACCTGGACGCCATCGACGCCGAACTGGCCAGGCCCACCGATCTCTCCACGGTGTCGGCCGGCGACTACGACGCGGTGTACATCCCGGGCGGGCACGGCCCGATGGCCGACCTCGCCTTCAGCGCCGACCTCGGCCGGCTGCTGACCGACGCCGACGCCCAGGGCAAGATCGTCGCGGCGCTCTGCCACGGCCCGGCCGCGCTGCTCAGCGCGGTCGGCGAGGACGGCTCCTTCGCCTTCTCCGGGCGCGAGATGACGACGTTCAGCGACGAGGAGGAGCATCAGGGCGGCCTCGGCGACAAGTCGCCGTACCTGGTCGAGTCGCGCCTGCGCGAACTGGGCGCCGTCGTCCGGCCGGGCGAGGCGTGGACGAGCCGGGTCGTCGTCGACGGCAACCTCGTCACCGGCCAGAACCCGCAGTCGAGCGCCGACACGGCGCAGCAGGTGGTCGAGGCGCTGGCACGCCGCTGACCCGGTTCTCCGTTCCCGCGAAAGGCCCCGGCCCGGTTTCCCCGGCCGGGGCCTTTGCCCTGTCCGCCCCGAGGCCGGCCGGCCCACCCGCCACGCCCGGGAGGCGCAGCGCCCCGTACGGATTCCCGACGCTGCCGCCGCTCCGGCGTTACGGATGGCCGTCACCAGGGCACTCGAGTCACGAAAGCACAGCCGGACCGGGTGACTGAATGCTCCTATTCGCCCACGGAATGTGACGACCGCGTTGGCCGGAGGCCGCCCGGGGGAGCACCATGGAACCGGCCCGCGTGAACCGCCCACGACCGCCGGACATGGTGATGAACGAGAACTCGACCCCGACCGTGACCGCCGCCGCTGCCGCCTCCGCCGCGGTGTTCGGCGCGCCCTGCTGGGTCAGCCTCATGGCTCGTGACCTGCAGGCAGCCCAGGACTTCTACGGGGCCGTGCTCGGCTGGAAGTTCCGCAAGGGAAGACTGGGCGACCAGTTCAGAGTCGCCGTGGTCGACGGTTCGCCGGTCGCCGGGATCGGCGCGCTGGCACCCGCGCTGACCGTCGCCGTCGCCTGGACCCCCTACTTCGCCGTGGAGGACGCCGACCGGACCGCGAGTCGCATCCGGGAACGCAGCGGCACCGTGGCGGTGGGGCCGCTGACCCTGTCCATGGGGCGCGGCGTACTCGCGGCGGACCGCGACGGCGCCGTCTTCGGCCTCTGGGAGGGCGAACTGATGCGGGACTGGCCCGCCTGGCGTGACAAGGCGCCCGCGTGGATCCGGCTGCTGGCCAAGGACGCCTTCGAGTCGGCGATCTTCTACGGCGAGGTGTTCGACTGGGCGTCCGACCGGGCCGGCTGCTGCGAGGTCAGCTACCTGGAAGGCGCGGTCGTGCTGCACCGCGAGGGACGGGTGCTCGCCAGACTCACCTCCGGAGCGGACGGCACCGCGACGAACCCCCTGCTGCATCCCCGCTGGCACGTGCACTTCGCGGTGAAGAACCTCGAGGAGACGGTGCGTACGGCCGACCGGCACGGTGGCACCGTCCTCGCCGAGCGCACCACCCCTCACGGCGCCGAGGTCACCCTGCGTGATCCCGACGGCGCCATCTTCAACGTGACCGC
Organism: Streptomyces sp. WAC00040; assembly: GCF_056835925.1. Lineage (NCBI taxonomy): Bacteria > Bacillati > Actinomycetota > Actinomycetes > Kitasatosporales > Streptomycetaceae > Streptomyces > Streptomyces sp. WAC00040. The sequence continues at coordinate 810,464 of NZ_JAKQZE010000004.1, read as the reverse complement.
CACGGACAACGCCGTACCGCAGTAGCACCTGGGGAAGGACCTGCAGACATGGACCGCGCCGCTGTGTTCGACGTCGACGGGACGCTGGCCGACACCAACCATCTCCATGTCGTCTGCTGGTGGGAGGCCTTCCGGCAGGCGGGCCACCACGTGACCATGGACCACATCCACCGCTCCGTCGGGCTGGCCGGCCAGGACCTGGTGGAGCACGTGCTCGGCGACGACCGCGACACCGCGCAGGACGAGGCGATCAAGGCCGCCCACAAGGCCCTCTACGGGACGTACTCCGACCGGCTGCCGGCGTTCGACCAGGCGGGAGACCTGCTGCGCGCCCTGGCGGGCGACGGCTGGACCGTGGTGCTCGCGAGCTCGGCCGGCGGATCGGAGCTCGCGGCGCTCCGGCGGGCCGTCGACGCGGACGACGCCATCTCCGCGATCGCTGGCGCCGACGACGTGACGGAGGGCAAGCCCGCCCCCGACCCCGTCGAACACGCGCTGGAACTGGCCGGGGTCCCGGCCGACCGCGCCGTGTTCGTCGGCGACACCGTGTGGGACATGCAGGCCGCGTCCCGGGCGGGGGTGCGGTGCGTCGCGCTGCTGTGCGGCGGGATCCCGCGTACCGCCCTGGAGGCGGCCGGCGCTGCGGCGGTCTTCGACGATCCGGCGGATCTGCTGGCGCGGATCGGCACGGGCCCGTTCGCCGACCTGCTGGAGCCGTCCGGCCGTTAGGCCGCCGGGGTCTTTCCGTGTGCGTCGGCCGGGGCCGCTGCGTGCGCGGCACTCCTGCGGGGCATGGAAACCACGCGCGGGGTGCTCCGTGGCGCGGCCGGCGTGCACGGCGTGCGAGGGCTGTTCGGTCTGCGGGCCGCGCGCGGGCCGGGGCGGGCCTCGGTGGCCCGGTCAGGACCGGCGGCGGACGCCGCGCTCAGTGCGCCCGGTGGCCGACCAACGGCGCCGTCCGCTCGCCGGAGCCCTTGCGGACGCCGCGCAGGAATTCCTCCAGCGCCGCCGTGGCCGTGTGCCGCGGCTGCCAGTCCAACTCTTCCCTGGCCCGGGCCGTGCTCATCACCGGCATCCGCAGCAGCGCGTCGAACAGCTGCGGCGACGCCGGAACGGCGCGCAGTCCCCATGCGGCCGACACCACGGCGTGCGCGGCCTGCCGAGGGACCCGCACCACGCGGGCCTTGAGCAGCTCACCGAGGGTCTGCGCGTCGACGACCGGCTCGGCGGCGAGGTTGAAGGCCCCGCGCGCGTCGAGGAGGACGGCGAGGAGATACGCGTGCGCGGCGTCGTCGGTGTGCAGCGCCTGGAAGCGCAGTCCCTCGATGTCGGGCACGAAGGGCAGCAGCCCCGGCCTGATCAGCGGTCCCGGCAGGAACTTGCCGGCGAAGATCCGGCGCTGCTCGCTGGCCGAGGTCTCCTTGAACATGAACGCCGGACGCATCCGTGCCACGCGGATCCCGGTGTGCCGCAGTTCGAAGGCGTCGAGCGCCCGCTCCAGATAGGACTTCTCGAGGCAGTAGGCCGCCTCCGGCCAGCCGTGCGTGGGCCACGACTCGCCGACCCCGGGACCGGTCTTCGGCCCCGGCGCGTAGGCGCCGACCGACGAGGCGTGGATCAGCGCCGGGACCTGCGCCGCGGCCACGGCGTCGAAGAGCCGCAGCGACCCGAGGACGTTGGTCTGCCAGGTCGTGGCGGGGGAGTGCGTCGGCTGGAAGCGCCATGCCAGATGGATCACGGCGTCGGCGCCCTCGAGATGGCGCACGAGCCCTTCGCCGGCGTCCTCGCGGGCCAGGTCGACGGCCGCCCAGGACGTCCGCGAGATGTCCAGGTCGGGGACGCGCCGGGCGAGGCCGAGGACCGACGCGATCCGCGAGTCCTCGGCGAGCGCCCGCACCACGCTCGTGCCCACGTTTCCGGTGGCCCCGGTGACCACCACCCGCAGTCCTGTCTTCACGCTCATCAGCCACTCCGTGGGGTTCCCGGATCACCGGCCGGCTGCTGCCCGGGTCCCCGGCGGACGCGGACCGAAACGGATGAAACGCGCGGTGCTGGGCACACGGGATCAAAAGCCGGGCTACGGGATCAAGAAACCACCGGCCGGCGGTACGCCGGCACAGTCTGCCGAGGGAGTCGGGAATGACCAGTCTGCCGGGAGTGGACCGGGGCGGGGCCGCGATGGTGCTCGCCCCAGGTGTGTACGCCCCGCAGAGCGACACGTTTCTGCTCGCGGACGCGCTCGAGCGTGAACCGCTGAGGCCGGGTGCCGAGGTACTCGACGTGGGCACCGGGGCCGGGGCGCTGGCCCTCACGGCCGCCCGGCGCGGCGCCCGTGTGACGGCTGTCGACAGCTCATGGCGGGCCGTCGCCGCCACCCGCGTCAACGCGCTGCTCGCGCACCGCCGGGTGCGCGTCCTGCACGGTGACCTGCTGGACCCGGCCATGGGCCGGCGCTTCGACCTGATCGTGTGCAACCCGCCCTACGTGCCCGCACCTCACGCCCGCCCGCCACGGCGCGGCGCGGCCGTGGCCTGGGACGCGGGCCACGACGGCAGAGCCGTCCTGGACCGGATCTGCGACGGTGCCGCGGAGCTGCTGAAGCCGTCGGGAGCCCTGCTGATGGTGCACTCGGCGCTCAGCGGGGTCGGAGCGACCCTGGAACGGCTGCAGGACGCCGGCCTGGACGCCGCCGTCGTGGAGCGTCGTCTCGTTCCCTTCGGGCCCGTCCTGCGTTCGCGCAGGAAGTGGCTCGAGTGGCGGGGGCTGATCGCTCCCGGCGAGGACAAGGAAGAGCTGGTGATCATCCGTGCCGATCGAGCATGAGGACCGAACGGCCCCGGAGCCCTGCCGTGTGACGGTGACCCGGGAGGGCCCGATGCTGGTGGAGGGCCCCGTGGAGGTCGTTCTCGACGACGGGACCACGGTGCGGTCCGACCGGTTCACCGTCGCGCTGTGCACGTGCCGGCGCAGCCGGACGTACCCCTGGTGCGACACCAGTCACCGCCGACGGGGCAGGAGGTGAACGATGACGGACACGGTCACGGCCACGGAAGCGGCCCTGGAGGGCGAACTGCCGGACGCACGGGGCGAACTGTCGCACGGGGTGCTGCATGCCCTGCGGGACCCGGCCGGTGCGCCGCTGCCGGACCCCGGCGCCACGGAGAGCGCCGACCCCTTCGGTGACGACCTGCAACTGGCCCTCTACGTCAGTTACGAGCTGCACTACCGGGGCTTCGCCGGTGTCGACCCGGCCTGGGAGTGGGACCCGGGGCTGCTCGCGCTGCGCGCGGCAATGGAGCGGCGCTTCCTCGAGGCGCTCCGCAGGCGGGTCGCAGGCCACACGGACGTGTACGAGGCGCTGGAAGAGCTGCTCGTCGAACCGGTGGACGGCACCGGAGTGTCGTACTTCCTCAAGGACGAGGGCCGGCTCTGGCACCTGCGCGAGTACGCCGCCCTGCGCTCCCTTTACCACCTCAAGGAGGCCGACCCGCACGCCTGGGTGATCCCACGGCTCCAGGGCAGGGCCAAAGCCGCCTTCGTCGCGGTCGAGTTCGACGAGTTCGGCGGCGGACGCGCCGAGCGGGTGCACGCCCGGCTCTTCGCCGGGCTGATGACCGACCTCGGTCTCGACCCGTCTTACGGCCGGTACCTCGACGCCGCCCCCGCGGAGATGCTGGCGAACGTCAACCTGATGTCGCTCCTCGGGCTGCACCGCGCCCACCGGGGCGCTCTGGTGGGGCACTTCGCCACCGTCGAGGTGACGTCCTCACCCGGTTCGCGCAGGCTCGCCGAGGCGATGCGCCGTACCGGTGCCGGGCCCGCGGCCGAGCACTTCTACGCGGAGCACGTCACCGCCGACGCCGTGCACGAACAGATCGTGCGCCGCGACGTCATCGGTGGACTGCTGGCCGACGAACCCTCGCTCGCGTCCGACGTGGCTTTCGGTATAGCGGCCACGACGTGCCTGGAGGATCTCCTCGGGGACCGGCTCATGGCCGCCTGGCGGAACGGCGCCACAAGCCTGCGGACACCGCTGTGAGACCTGGCAATTGTGAGAACCGGCCCGGCGGCGGTGAACGCTCCGTCCCGGCGTGCCGTGACCCCTCCATACCAGCGACTACCTACAGTAGCCAGCTGTGTGGCGGACAGGACCGCTCCGGTTCACAATGAGGCACCGGACGGACCTCGCTCCGCCGTGTCAGGGGGCCGCATACACCGGGAGACCATGATGCTGATGCCCGACGTGAGTGTGATCACCAGGCTGATTGCCCGCTACCGGGCGCAGGAACATTACGTCCTCGCCGCTCCCCACGACGACTCCGCGCGGAGACGGTTCGAGGACACCGCCTACACATTGTGTGTGCTCATGTGCGAGCGCACGGCCCGCGACGCGCTCCTGGCGGCCGAGACCTATGTGGGCCGCCGGATCCGGTCGGCCGCACCGGTCGTCGGCGAGGGCGCGGCATCCGGCGGGCGCTGAGGGGGATCCCGGACAGACCGGCACGCACGGGTTTGGACGAGGGAGCGGGGAAGGACGAAGGTGTCTGAGGTTGAGGCCCGCACGAGGCTGCGAGCGCCGATGGCCCGCATGGCCAGCTGGAGCAAGGATCCGGCCGTCGTGCAGACGGTGCGATCGACCGCGGCGGCGACCATCTCGTACGTGGTCGCCGTGCAGGTGCTCGACAGTCCGGTCGCCCCGCTCACCGCGCCCCTGACGGCGCTGCTGGTCGTCCAGGTCACTCTCTACTCCACGCTCACCACCGGCGTTCGCCGGGTGAACTCCGTTGTCGTCGGTGTCCTCATCGCCATCGGCTTCAGCGCGCTCGTGGGCCTGACCTGGTGGAGCCTCGGGTTGATCATCCTGGCCTCGCTGGTCGTCGGCAGATTCGTGCGGGTCGACGAGTTCCTCCCCGAGGTCGCGATCAGCGCGATGCTCGTGCTCGGCGTGACCCAGGTGGGCAGCGCCGCGTGGGACCGGGTACTCGAGACGCTCATCGGCGCCGTCGTGGGGCTCCTCTTCAACGTGCTTTTCGTTCCGCCGGTATGGGTGGAGGCCGCCGGGGAGTCGATCGAGGACCTCGGGCGCCGCATGCGACGGCTGCTCCTGCGGATCGGTGAGGAGCTGACGAGTCCGACCCCGGTCGAGCGGGCGGCGGCCCGGCTCCACGAGGCGCGCAGGCTCGACAACGACATCGCGGACGTGGACGCGGCGCTGCGCCAGGCCGAGGACAGCCTCCGCTTCAATCCCCGGGTCAAGGAAGGCCTGTTGCACCGCATCGTGCTCCGAACCGGCCTCGACACCCTGGAGATCTGCGCCGTCGTTCTGCGGGTGCTGGCCCGCACCATCACCGACCTCGCCAAGGAACGACGGGAGGAGGAGCTGTTCTCCCACGAGGTCGGTGTCGCACTCGAGGAGCTCCTCTCGCACGTCGCGGACACGCTGGTGAGCTTCGCCGTCCTCGTCACCACACAGACCAGCGAGAGCGCCGACGCCGCGGAGGAGCGGCTCACCGGGGAGCTCGCCGCCGCCCGTGCCAGCCGCGACAACGCCGCCGATCTGCTGCTCAAGGGCGTTCAGCGACAGCCGCGCGACTGGCAGTTGCACGGCGCGCTGCTGACCGAGATCGACCGCATCCTCGACGAGCTGGACATGGACCACCGGTCACGGCGTCTCATGGAGGAGCTCGACCGCCACACCCGGGAACGGCGGGAGAAGCGCCCGCGGTTGTCCGCCCTCCGCGACTGGCTGTGGGGCAGGACACCGCGCCGCCGGATCCCCTGATCCGACGCGGCGGGGCGGCGGCCCGGGCCCGCCGCCCCGCCGCCGTGCGGTGCGTCAGCCGGCGGCCGGCGGGCGGGGCGCCAACAGGAAACCGTCGACCGGGCGGGTGGGGATCCGCCGCAGCGGGATCGACATGTCCTGCGGCGGAACACCGTATTCCAGCCGCGCCAGCTGTGGTACCAAGGCCTTCAGCAGCGCCACGGTGATGTCCTCGCCCGGGCACCGGTGGCCGCTCCCCGAGTCGCCGCCGCCCTGCGGGACGAGCAGGTCCGCTCCGGCCGGCCCGCCGTCGGCGAACCGCGCCGGCTCGAAGACGTACGGGTCGGGCCAGAGCTCCGGATCGTGATGGTGGCCGTAGACGTCGAGCAGCACGAGCATGCCCTCGGCGATCCGCTCGCCCCGCCACTCGAGGTCCCGCACCGCGACACCGCCCAGGAACGGGGCGAACGGATAGAAACGGCGAACCTCATGGGCGAACGCTTCCGCTTGGTCGGGGCCGCCGTCCCGCAGCAGCTTCCGCTGCCGCGGCCATCGGTTCATGGCGTGCGCGGCGAACGCCATGAACCAGGCCACCGCTGCCGTCGGCCGGATGATGTTGAGCACCTCGACCGCGGCGGTGTGCGGGTCCAGCAACATGTCGTCGTCGCGGTGAAGTGCCACAGCGTGCAGCGCCGCGTCGGAACTCTCCGTCCCGCTCCGGCGGATCTCTTCGATCAGGGCGCCGAGCCGCTCCTCCTGGCGGGTACGGGCCTTCCGGGCGCGCCAGTGCCGCGGACCCGCGGTGGCGAAGCCGTCGACCATCGCCACCAGGTCGCGCGCCGTCGCCCGGCCGTCGTCCTCCCCGCGGGGCACTCCCGCCCAGTCGCAGACGGCGCGGGTGATCAGCACACTCGCCTCTGTGAACAGTTCGATCCTCGGCCGGTGTGCCCACTCGGCGACGGCGGTGTCCCACTCCTTCACGGCCTGTCCGGCAAGGGCGTCGACGCCCTGCGCGTCCTTGAGGAGCGAGACGAACAGCGCCTTGCGGGCCCGGTGCGCCGAGCCGTCGAGGGTGTGCACCGCTCCCCGGCCGAAGAGCGTGTCCAGGACGGGCGCCGGCAGCGCGGAACGGCGTGCGATGTGCTGCTCGTCGTAGAAGAAGGGCACCGCGTCGAGGCCGTGCAGGGCGATCGCCGGGCGCCCCATGAGCCGCGTCCGCACGGGGGCGCCGCCGTTGCGCCGCAACAGGTCGGGAAGCCAGGCGTACCCCTCGAGAAGCGCGGGCACGGTGGCGTCGGGGCGAAGGATCTCGCGTAGTTCCATGCGGAGAAGGGTTCCCCGCCGCTACTGCGAAATGCCCTCATTCGCCCCGATGTGGTCACTGCCGGTGGTGCTGCCCCCGCAGACTGCGGCCCCTGCTGCGCACGATCTCCGCCGCCACTTCGCTCAGCTTGCGGTTGGTCCGCTGCGAGAAGCGCCGCAGGACGTCGAAGGCCTCGGCCGGGCCGCAGCCCAGGGCATGCATCAGGATGCCGCTGGCCTGGTCGATGACGGCGCGTGAGTCGAGCGCCGTCTCGAGCTGGTTCACCTGGGCGAGAGCCGCCCGGTAGAAGTGGTCACGCACCAGTCCCTGGGCGAACTGCTCGCCCAGCACGACCACCGGATGATGCGCCAGACGGGCGAACGCCCCGGGGTGGAAGCTGTAGAGACTCAGGGTCACCTCCACCTCGCTGCGCCGGAAAGGCATCGTGACGCTGGAGCGGATACCCGACTCCAGGGCTGCGGCGCGGTAGTCGGGCCAGCGTTCCTCGTCCAGCAGGTCGATGGCCGCGACGGGCTCGCCGGTGTCCAGGGCGCTCGAGGTCGGGCCCTCGCCCGAGTCGAGCTCGACGGAGATCAGCGTCGTCAGATCGGGGTGGGTGGCGGCGGCACGGCGCTCGGCCGAGCCGTCGGTCACCGTGGTCGCGGCGCCGCAGCAGGGCTCCACGCAGCGCATCGCCGCTTCCGTGAAGTCCGAGAGCTCGCGGGCGCCGGCGGCGGGTCCCACGGTCAGGTCCGTCGGGGGCAGCATTGCGTGTCCTCCTTCCGCGGGTGCGGCTGCCCGCCCCCTCGCACCACAAACCCCCGGCGTCTCGTGCCGAACTCCTGGTCGTCGCATTGCGCCGCCGCTCGGTCGGATAACTTTCTCCCATGGCGCAGAGCGATGAGTTCGGCGGCGACCTCGAGGATTTCGTCCGCCGGGTGGCTGAGCTGAGAGCCGCGCGAGGGCTGCCGCCGGACGAGCAGCAGACCCTTCTGGACGCGGCCCTGTTCGAACTCCAGCACGTTTCGGAGACCCTGTGGCCCAAGTACGAACGCCTGGCGGCACAGGGGCCGGCCCGGGCGTCGGCGGACCGCACCGAACTCCAACTGCTCCGGGCCCTCTTCCAGCGGCTGCCGCTGCCCGTGGCCCTCATCGGGGGTGACACGGTCGTCCGCCGGATGAACCTCGCCGCCACGGACCTCACCGGCGTACGGGCCGGCTTCGCCGCCGGCCGGCCGCTGTCCAGACTGCTGCGCCCCGGCGACCGCGGCGCCCTGCGCACGCAGGCGGCCGCCGTCGCCAGGGGAGAGGGGCCGCGCAGTCTGCGCGTGCATCTCCAGAAGCGTCCGGAAGAGCCGTTGCGGGCCACACTCACCGCCCTGCGCCCGCCGAACGAGCCGCACCCCGCCGTGCTCATGGTCCTGCAGTCCGACAGGGACCACGACCGGCCCGAAGGCGGCACCCCCGGCCCGCCGGGGACCAGGCTGCGCCGCGCCACCGCCCCCGACCTCGCGGAAGCCGCCGCGCACGCGGCCCAGATGGACCTCCTGGACAGTATGACCACCGCCCTGCTGCGCGCCCCCGGCGGCGAACCGGAAGCCGCGCTCGGCGCGGCCGCGGCGGTCCTCGCCGCCCACGGCGCGGACTGGGCCGTCGCCGACCTCGTCACCGGCGCCGGTCTGCGGCGTATCGCCGTACAGGGCCCGGCCGACGACGAGGCGGCCGCGCTGGCGGCACGGATGGCTGCGCAGGACCCGGCCGACTGTCCGATCGTCGTCGACTGCGCCGGCGAGGGATCCTCGCTGCTCCAGGTGCGCCCGGAGCACCTCGACTGCTTCGGCCGTGACGCCGACGGGGACTCCGTCCTCGTCCAGGCCGACGTGACGTCCCTGCTGTGCGTGCCCGTCCAGGAACGCGGTGAGGCAGGGGGCAGGGTCCTCGGGGTGCTGTCGCTGTTCCGCAGCGGAGGCACGCCCCCGTTCTCGATGGCGCACGCCCGGACCGTCGACGTCGTCTCGCGGCATGTCGCGCTGGCTATGCGGCGCGCCGCATGACGTCCTCGTGCACGGTCTCGTCCCGCATGACCTCGTTGCGCAGTTGGTCGCAGCTGCGGCTGATCAGCCGGGACACGTGCATCTGGGAGATGCCCAGCGTCTGGGCGATGCTGCTCTGGGTCATGTCGCGGAAGAAGCGCATGTAGAGGATGTTCTGTTCACGCTCGGGCAGCTTGCGCAGTCCCGGCTTCACCGCCTCCCGGTCCACGAGCACGTCGATGGCCGGATCGGCCGCACCCAGCGTGTCGCTCAGCGAGTAGCCGTCGTCGGCGCCCGGGAGTTCCGCGTCGAGGGACAGCGCCGTGAAGCTCTCCAGAGCCTCCAGGCCGACCAGCGCGTCCTCCTCGGACACGCCGGCGCGTTCGGCGATCTCCGCGACCGTCGGGGCGCGCCCAGAGACGGTCTGCACCAGGTCCTGGCGGGCGAACCGGACCCGGTTGCGCAGGTCCTGGACGCGGCGCGGCACGTGCAGGGCCCACATGTGGTCGCGGAAGTGCCGCTTCACCTCGCCCACGACGGTGGGCACCGCGAAGCTCTCGAACGCGCCGCGTGAGGGGTCGTACCGGTCGACCGCCTTGACCAGGCCGAGAGCGGCGACCTGCTGAAGGTCCTCGATGGACTCGCCGCGGTTGCGGAACCGGCCGGCGATCCGTTCGGCCATCGGCAGCCAGGCGGACACGATCTCCTGGCGTACCTCCTGCCGGTCGGGCCCTTCCTCGAGTTCCGCCAGCCTGCGGAAGGCGGCCGCTGTGTCGGGGGCGTCGGAGTGAGAGTGCTTGGTGTGAGCGAACGTGGGCATGATGTCGCGACTCCCTGGGATGTGGGGGCTGCTATGCCGGAAAAACGAGTCACCCGGGGACACGGACAGGGGCTTGACGCACCCGGAGCATCCGCTCCCACGGGGCGTGCCTGCTGTCCGAAGCACAACACGCACCTGCCCGGGCGTGTGCCGCCAAAACCTCTCAGCCGACGGCAGGAACGTCGATCCGCGCGTCGACGGGGAGGTGGTACACGGCGAAGGCGTGGCCGATGACCGGTTGCGCGACATTGCGCACCTTGACGCCGCCGGCGGTCATCCCGTGCTCGGTGCCCATGTGGGCGTGACCGTGCACCGCCAGGTCCGCCTCCGCCTCGTCGACCGCCTCAGCGAGGAGGTACGTGCCCAGGAACGGGTAGATCTCCAGTGGCTCCCCGGCGAGCGTGTCGGGGACCGGTGAGAAGTGCGTGAGGGCGATGAGGACCTCGCAGCCCTGTTCCCGCAGATCGAGCAGGGAGCGCGCCAGATCGGCCGCGCACCGGCGGCTGTAGCGGACGAAGGACCTCATCTCCGGCTCGCCGAACTCACCCGCGTTGCGGCCCGCGAAGCCGCCTCCGAAGCCTTTCGTACCGGCGATGCCGACCTTCGTGCCGCCGACGTCGAGCACGGTGCCCTCGCCTTCGAGGACGGTCGCACCGGCGCGCTCCAGCACGGCCGTCACCTCGTCCTGAAGATCACTGTGGTAGTCGTGGTTCCCCAGCACGGCGACGACCGGTACGGGCAGCCCCTCGATCTCGTCGGCCACCACCCGCGCCTCCTCGACGGTGCCGTGGCGGGTCAGGTCGCCCGCCAGCAGCAGCATGTCGGCACGGTCGCCGAGCGTCTCCCAGGCGGGGCGCAGCAGCCCCCGGCTGTCGGACGCCAGATGGATGTCCCCCACGGCAGCAACACGGATCACTCGAGCTCCTCGGGCCGTTCGGGGGCCGTGGCGACGGCGACCGAGAGGTCGGCCCGCACCGGCAGCCCGCCGAGTTCGGTCTCTGCGATACGCAGGATCTCGCTCCTGCACGCGGCCGTGGACACGGTGCCCCACAGGTGCACGTATCCGCCGCGCATGTCGATCTGCACGCCCAGTTCCGAGATCTCCTCGTCCGCGAGACGTTCACGCAGACGCGCGATCCGGTACTCGGAAGCCTCAGGTTCCTTCATGTGGCACCTCCCGCGGCGGGATGACGTCCAGCCGCTCCAGCAGATACAGGAACGCGTCCGGCATCGGCGAGGAGGAGTGTTCGCGGCGCAGCCGGTCCCAGTCGACCCGCTCGCGCAGCGCCCGGGCGATCGGCAGCAGCGCGCCGAAGTCGCAGTGGTGCTCGGACAGCGCCGCGAGCCGGCTCTCCAGCAGGTCGGACGGGGCGAGCACCGGCATGTGTACCGAGTCGACCGGCAGGATCTCGGCCCGGTCGAGCATCTCCTTGGTGACGGGGCGGTGGGCCAGCTCGAAGATCAGGTCGATCTGCTCGCCACCCGCTCTGGCCTTCACCAGCCAGTCCTCCGGCGGGGAGACGACCTGGATCCCCCCTTCGACGAGGGTTCGGACGACGCCTTCCGCGTCTTCCCTGCGGAGGCAGAAGTCGGAGTCGTGCTGCAGCCGGATGGGCACTCCGTGCGCGTAGGCCGCGACGCTGCCCACCAGGGCGAAGGGGTACCCCGACGCCTTGAGCAGTGCGCCCACCTGCTTCGTCGCCTGGAGGATCGCCTGGGTGTGGTCCTGAGGCAGGTCGTCCGGGGCGCTCGCGGCCGGCTGGACGGCGGCGACCGCGTCGAGCGCTCCGCCGGGCCCGGAGGCTCGGGGCAGAGTTCCCGGCCGGGCCGTGTCCTGGGGGTGGTTCATCGCCGGTTCTCCGTCCTGGGTCGGTCTCGGAGGCCGTTGGCCTGTTTTCCCGCTGCTCCCGCTGTCCGCAGACGTCGTGAGGACACGACAGGTACCCCATCGACGGTAATTGATCCGTCCCCGGCCGGTCCCTGTCCGCCGGGCCGCCCGGCGGACAGGGACCCGGCGCCCCACCGCGGCCCCGCTGCGCCGCTCTTCGAGAGGCGGCTGTCCCGAGGCGGCGGGACGGCGGTGTGGCACCGCCCTCGGCGGGTACCCGCACGATCGCGGGTGGCCGCTGCCGAGCAATGCGGCAGCAGTCGGAATGCCGGTACGAGTGTCGAGGAGGCTGGGGCCCATGGTCTCGCGAGCCACCAGGCCGCCGGGGGAGGAATCCGCCGCCGGAGGTGAGCGGTTCGGCGTCGCCGCCGCACGGCGGGGCGACACCGCCGTGCTCTCCCTGAGCGGTGAGCTCGACCACGACACGGCCGAACCCTTGCGGGAGGCCGTGGAGGAGCATCTGCGCAAGGGCGCCAAGCGGATCCTCGTCGACTGCGCAGGCCTCGATTTCTGCGACTCCACCGGGCTGAACGTCCTGCTGCACGGGCGATTGGCCGCCCAGGAAACGGACGCACGGGTGGAACTCGCGGGCCTGCGGCCCCCTGTGGCGCGCATGTTCGAGATCACGGGGGCGCATGCGGTGTTCCGGGTGCACGCCGGCGTGGAGGAAGCGCTGGCCGACGAGCCGTCGACCTGACGGAGGAGGCCTGATGACCACGGGCCCCGGAGGGCACGGGCAGACCCGCCGACTGGCGCTGTTCGGCACGAAAGGGGTCGTCAGCCGGTGTCGTGACTTCACCGAGCAGGCGCTCGCCGACTGGGGGTGGACGGCGGCCGGCCCCGAAGGACCCAGCGACGTCGTGGAGGACGTACTGCTGCTCGTGTCCGAGCTGGTGACGAATGCCTGTCTGCACGCGGGCGGACCCGAGGAACTGGTGCTCAGCAGGTCCGCCGGGTGGCTGCGGGTAGAGGTGGCCGACGCCGACCCGCGCCGCCCCCGGCGCAAGGTGCAGAACGACCTCTCCCGGCCGGGCGGCCACGGGCTGCTCATCATGGAGCGGCTGGCGCACAGCTGGGGCTCGGAGCCCCGTGGCACGGGGAAGGTCGTCTGGCTGGAGGTGCGGCTCAGTCCCGCACGGGGACAGCGGACGAGTCGTCCATGATCCCGGCTCGCAGCTTCTCGAGGATGCGTGCCAGCAGCCTCGACACGTGCATCTGGGAGATGCCCAGGCGCTCGCCGATCTCCGACTGCGTCAGCTCCTCGCGGAAGCGCAGCGAAAGGATCAGTCTGTCGCGCTCGTCCAGCATGGCGATGAGGGGCTTGAGCGCCTCGAGGGAGTCGATGATGTCGAAGGCCGGGTCGTCGATGCCGAGGCGCCTGGTGACGGTGTTCGACACGTCCTCGTCGTTCACCGTGGCGTCGAGGGACTGCGCGGTGTAGCCGTTGGACGCCCGCTCCCCTTCGAGCACCTCCTCTTCGCTTACGTGCAGGTACGCCGCCAGCTCGGCGGTGGTGGGCCTGCGTCCCAGCCGCTGCTCCAGGACGTCGAGCGCCTTGGCGAGGTCGATCCGCAGCTCCTGAAGCCGGCGCGGCACCCGCACCGACCAGCTGGAGTCCCTGAAGAACCGTTTGATCTCACCGATCACGGTCGGGAGGGCGAACGAGGCGAACTCGACCTCGCGGTCCAGGTCGAAGCGGTTGATCGCCTTGATCAGACCGATCGTGCCGACCTGGATGATGTCCTCCATCGGTTCGGCCCGGTTGGCGAACCGGAGCGCCGCGAACTTGACGAGGCTCAGATTGAGTTCCACAAGTGTGTTGCGGACGTACGAGTACTCCGGGGTGCCCTCTTCGAGGTCCGTGAGCCGGGCGAACAGCGTGGTCGACAGCGCGCGGGCGTCCATGGGACTGACGGCCCGAGGGTCGGGGATCTCGGGGAGGCCGTCGGGAACGGCGCGCCCGTCCATCGCGAGGATCGGCTCCGGGCCGCCGGCTGATCCGGGGGTTCCACCGCGGACGGATCGCCGGGTGTGGGTCGAGTCGGACATCGAGGCTCCTTCGACGGGGCGGAGGCCGGCGCTGTCGGGTGCAGCGGGACCGTCGGGCGAGCTCTTTATCTACTGATGATTCCCCTTTGAGGTGCTTTGAAGCAATCGTTCGAGGGCACGCGATTCGTATGGAACGGGCGTCTGAGCAGCAGATCTCCGCCAGCCGCCGCTTCCCCCTCAACGGTGGGCGGGGCGTCGTGGCACGGTGCCGTGATCTGACACGCGAGGCCCTGGACGACTGGTTCGGCATGTCGGGCGCCGACGGACGTGTCCGGGCCCAGGACGCACTGCTGCTCGTGTCCGAGGTGGTTACCAACGCGTGTACGCACGGTGGCGCTCCGTACGAGCTGAGGCTCGACCGCGGCCCCGGCCGGATCCGGGTACAGGTGAGCGACACGGGCACGGCCGGGCCGCGGCCCCGTGGCCCGCACCATCCGGCCCGTGCCTCCGGGCACGGTCTGTATCTGCTCGACCGCCTCTCCGACGAGTGGGGATGGGCGCCCCAGGGGACGGGCAAGGCCGTCTGGTTCGTTGTCACGGTCCCCGATTAGCCCCTCCGCCCCCTCATGCCGTGCCGCCGGCCGCCGGGGTGTCATGACACTGCCCGCGTGCCACAGTGGAGGAGGCCGTGGGCGACGCTGCTTCCGCGGTGACGGGCCCACGGTGCAGCACGTCACGACAGCCGAGGTCTGCGATGGACGCGTCCAGCAGTACGCCCGAGCCTCTACGGGGCCGCGCGGAACTGAGCGAGGAGGGCCTCACCAAGCTGCTGGCGGGGCTCACCGCCGTGCGCGACGGTGACCTCTCCGTCCGCCTGCCCTACGACTCCGGCCTGCTCGGCGAGATCGCCGCCATCTACAACGGCATGGTGGACCAGCTCTCCCTCGTCACTTCCGAGGTGACGAGGGTGGCCCGTGAGGTCGGCAGCGAAGGACGGCTGGGCGGGCAGGCGGAGGTCGAGGGCGTCTCCGGCACCTGGAAGCGGCTCACGGAGAAAGTCAACGAACTCGCCGGGAACCTGACCCGGCAGGTGCGGGCCATCGCCGAGGTCACCAGAGCGGTCGCCGAGGGTGACCTCACCCGCTCCGTCACCGTCGAGGCACCCGGCGAGGTCGGCGACCTCAAGGACAACATCAACGCCATGGTGGAGTCGCTGCGGGCGACGATCCGCGCCAACGAGGAACAGGACTGGCTCAAGACCAACCTCGCCCGGGTCTCCGGCCTCATGCAGGGCACCAGGAGCCTGACCAGGGTGGCCGAACTGATCATGGACGAGGTGCCGCCCCTGGTCCGCGCCCAGTACGGCGGCTTCTTCCTCGCCGAGGAGGGCGAGGAAGGGACCGAACTCGTCATGATCGCCGCGTACGGGGCATCCGGCGGCCCCGCCGGATGCCGCCGCCGGATCCGGCTCGGCCAGTCCCTGGTCGGGCAGGCCGCCCGCAGCAGGCGCACGATCGAGGTGCACGACCTGCCGCCCGGCTACGCGACGGTCTTCTCAGGCACCGGCAGGACGGACCCGAGCCACCTCGTGGTGCTGCCCGTCGTCCTCGAGGACCAGTTGCTGGGCGTCGTCGAACTCGCCGCCGTACAGCCCCTGACGGGCGTCCACCGCGACTTCCTCGACCGGTTCATCGAGTCGGTCGGCGTCAACGTCAGCTCGCTGATCGCCAACACCCGCACCGACGAGCTGCTCGACAGGTCCCAGCGGCTGACCGCGGAGCTCAGCAACCGCTCCAACGAACTCCAGGCCCGCCAGGAGGAGTTGCAGCGCTCCAACGCCGAACTCAAGGAGAAGGCGGCGCTGCTCGCCGACCGCAACCGCGACATCGAACGCAAGAACCTGGAGATCGAGCAGGCCCGTCAGGAGCTGGAGGCCCGCGCACAGCAGCTGTCCCGGACCTCGATGTACAAGTCCGAGTTCCTGGCCAACATGAGCCACGAGCTGCGCACACCGCTCAACAGCCTGCTGATCCTGGCGCAGTTGCTCGCCCAGAACATCGAGGGCAATCTCACCGAGAAGCAGGTGGACTACGCCGAGGTCATCCACTCCGCGGGCTCCGACCTGCTGCAGCTGATCAACGACATCCTCGACCTGTCCAAGGTCGAGGCCGGAAAGATGCCCGTCCACCCCGCGCCCTTCCCCCTCAGCGGGCTCATGGAGCACGTCGAGGCCACGTTCCGGCCCGTGGCGACCGAGCGCGAGCTCACCTTCGAGGCCGTGACGGAGCCGGACGCGCCGCAGTGGCTGACCACCGACGAGTCGCGGCTCCGCCAGGTGCTGCGCAACCTGCTGTCGAACGCGCTGAAGTTCACCGACCAGGGGCGGGTCGAACTGCGGGTCGCCGCCGCGGGCGAGGAGGAGGTGCCCTCCTTGCTGCGGGACTCCGGACCCGTCGTCGCCTTCCGCGTCGTCGACACCGGCATCGGCATCCCCGCCGACCGGCTGCAGAGCATGTTCGGCGCCTTCCAGCAGGGCGACGGCACCGCCTCCCGCCACTACGGCGGCACCGGGCTCGGCCTGTCGATCAGCAGGGAGATCGCCCGGCTGCTGGGCGGCACCATAGAGGCCCAGAGCACCCTCGGACGCGGCAGCTGCTTCACCCTGTACCTGCCGGTCCACCGTCGCGGCTCCACCCGGGTCGAGCCCGGTGAGGTGAAGGGCGAACCCGGCGCCGGGGGCACCGGGCCGGTCGCGCCGGTGAGGGACCGTACGGTCCTGGTGGTCGACGACGACACGCGCAACGTCTTCGCGCTCACCGAACTGCTCGAACGCGAAGGCGTGCACGTCATCACGGCCGACAACGGCAGGGCCGGCATCGAGCTGGTGCGGACCCGTCACGACATCGGGCTCGTCGTGATGGACGTGATGATGGCGGGGACCGACGGCTACTCCGCGATGGAGGCGATCAGGAAACTGCCGCACGCCGCCGACGTGCCGATCATCGTCGTCACGGCGAAGGCGATGGCGGGCGACCGGGCAAAGGCGCCGGCGGCGGGAGCGGACGACTACGTGTCCAAGCCGGTCGACACCGACCGGCTCATGGCGAAGATCCGGCTCCGGCTGGAACAGGGCCGCTGACAGGGCCTCACCGCCACTGCCTCGGGTTCCGCGGTGGCGACCTCAGCCGACGCGTACGGCGATCAGACTGGTGTCGTCGTCCGTGTCGCCGGTCGCGTCCCGCAGCAGCCGGTCCACCTGCTCGTCGACCTCACAGGCCGTGAGCTTCTCGGCGGTGCGGCGCAGTGCCGCCAAGCCCTCGTCGAGGCCGTCGTGGCGGCGCTCGATCAACCCGTCGGTGAAGAGCAGCAGTGTGTCGCCACGGCGCAGCTGCGTCGTCGCCTCCCGGTAGACGGGCGCGAGGGTGGCGCCGAGCAGGATGTCCCGCGGGGGATCCAGCAGCCGCGCCCTGCCGTGACGCAGCAGCAGGATCGGCAGATGGCCGGCGCTCGCCCAGCGCAGCGTCCTGTCGCCCGGGTCGTACAGCGCGCAGAGCGCCGTGGCCGTGGGATGCCCCGCGGTGTGCAGGGTGACCTCGTTCAGCCAGGCCATCAGTCGGGCGGGGGAGTGGCCGGTGAAGGCCAGGCCGCGCAGCGCGTTGCGCAGGGCCACCATGCCGGTGGCCGAGTCGATGCCGTGGCCGGCGATGTCACCCACCGCCATCAGCACCTTCCCGTCGGGCAGCGGCAGGATGTCGTACCAGTCCCCGCCGACCCGGTACTCCTGCGCCGCGGGGCGGTAGCGGGCCGCCACGCTCAGCCCAGGCAGCTTCGTGAGCGACGGCATCTCCGGAACGATCGCCTGCTGGAGCTGGAGCACCAGCCGGTGCCGCAGCGTCGCCTGCGCCCGCACGGCCGTGAGCTGGTCGAACGTCGCCGTCAGCGCGACCTCCGCGTGGTACTCGGCCGAGATGTCCTGGTAGACGCCGGTGATCCCGCACAGGTCCACCCCGTCCAGCAACGGCTCAGCGGCGATCCGGACATGACGCAGCCCGCCGTCGCGGCGGACGACGCGGACGACGGCCGCGGCGCCCTTGCGCCGCTCGACCAGATCGGTGAGGAGTTCGCGCAGCTCGCCGGCGTCGTCCGGGTGCACACGCGGTTCAAGCTCGATCAGCGGGACCGGCGCCGATCCGAAGGGCATCCCGAAGATCGCGTACGTCCGCTCCGTCCAGGTCGACCGGCCCGAGCCGAGGTCGTCCTCGAAGAGCGCCAGGCCCTGCAGCCTCCCGACGGCGCGTCCGCCCGCCGTGCGGTGGTCGCTCCGGGTGTGCCACAGCACGACGGTCCGGTCGTCGCCCGCCGGCAGCACCCGTACATCCACCAGCGGCGCGCCGGCACCGGACCTGTGTTCTGCGGGCAGCCGCGCGGCCCGCTGCGGGGTGCTCGCGTGCCCGGCCCGGCGGGACATGGCCTCGAGATCGACATGGAGCAGCGGGAACGCGGCCTCCACCGGCCGGCCCACCGCCCGGTGCGAGCCGCCCAGCGCCTCGCCGGCCGGACCGTTGACGTGCTCGACGAGCAGGGAGCCGGTCCTGGGGTCACGTCTCAGGGTCACCGCCGGATGGACCAGCGCGTCCAGCAGGTCGTCCAGTACGGGCTGCTCGGACGGCCTTGCCTCCTCGGCCGTCAGCACCCGCGCGGCGACCGCTACCAGGCCGGTGAGCGCGCCGCGCAGGGAGTCCTCCAGGTCGGCGGCGGCGGGCCAGACGGCGAGCGCCAGTCCCACGGTCCTGCCCCGCGACCGCAGCGGGAACAGCGCTCGGGCCGCGCGGTCCGAGGGGCCGGGCAGCGTTTCTCCCGGCGGCGGACCCGTCGGCAGCCACACGGGCGCTCCGTCCGCGAAGGCGGCGCGGACCGGTGCGGGAGCCGCCGGGGGGATCCACTGCCACTGCGACGCCTCGAGAGCGCTCACCCCCGCGTGACCCGCGAGCCGAAGGCACCCGGACCCGGTCAGCCGCCACAGCCACAGCGCTTCCACACCGAGCGGCCGCAGTCCGCTCTCCAGCAACGTGGCCGCGCCCTTGGACACGGTGGCGGCGGCCTCGACGGTCGTGACCACCTGGCGCAGGCGGCGCGCCTCGGCGTGCGGCGGGAGGCCTTCGCCCTGCGCGTCGCCGGGGTCGGCGGCCGTCGGACGGGGTGCGGTGACGGTGATACCGCCGGCCACGCCGTTCACGATGTCCGCGGCGATGTCCTCACGGCTCAGTGAGGCGGACTCGGCTAGGTGGGCGAGATGCTCCGCGGCCTCCGACGGCGCCATGCGCAACTGGGCGGCGAGGATCCCGCTTGCCAGATCGGTCAGATGGCGCCGGGACAGTTCCTCGCGGAGTGCGGCGTTCTCCTCGCCGAGGCGGTGGACCGACGACGCCCGGCCGCTGCGCCCGCCGCCCGCGGGTCCTTCGGCAGGCAGGACCACGACCACTCCCATCTCGAGCAGTCACTGCGACCAGACCATCGGGTGGACGCGCCCCGTCAGGATTTTACGCGCGCCCGTCGGGCCCGGCAGAAGTCGTCCGCCGCCCTCGCGGCGGGCTCTGCCAGACGCCTGGCCGGCCGCCGGAATGTCCCTCGGAGCGCGGGGTACACGCAGTACCCGATCGGCCGCGCCCGAAGTCGCGGCGATTGCGGCACCATCCGGGCGCGGCGCACGGTGGAGGGGTTGATTTCCCGTCCCCGGTCACAAGATCCGGTCGCTAAGGAGTGGTCATGCCACGCGGTTCGAGTTCCAAGAGGGAACGACAGTACGAGCACATCAAGGAGGGGGCCGAGGAACGCGGAGCGAGCGAGAAGCGCGCCAAGGAGATGGCAGCGCGCACGGTCAACAAGGAGCGTGCCCGTTCCGGCGAGTCCAAGAGCGCGAGCAAGACCTCCACGCAGGACATGTCGTCCTCCCGGCGCGGCGGCAAGCGCTCGCAGAGCGGCTCGGAAGGCCCCACGTACGACCAGCTGTACGCGGAGGCGCAGCGCCGCAACGTGCACGGTCGCTCATCCATGAACAAGGACGAACTCAAGCGGTCACTGGGCAAGTGACCGGCCGGCGGGGATGCCGGACGCTACAGGAGGCCGCGGCGTCCGGCATCCGCATGTACGGGCCCGCCCGCTACGCCGGTTCACCGCGATCCGGCCGGCCCGCCCCGGTCGGCCGTTCACGACCCGCCCTTACCGTCGGCCCGGGGGCCCGGCGCCCGTGACCCTTGCCGTCGGCCCGGGGGCCCGGCGCCATTCAGGCGGCCGCGTGTTCTTTCACTGAACCGGCGAGTTCCTTGTCGAGCGCGGCCCGTACCAGCCCTGCCGCGAGGTGCGCCGCGTCGGCGTCGTCCGCCAGCTTCAGCAGCGTCGCCGGGTCGTCGGCGACCCCGAGCCGGCGGGCGCCCTGCAGAGCCTTCTCGTCCAGCAGCGGCCCTGCCTCCGGCCACACCGCCTGCACCTCCCGCAGGAAGATGTCCGCGCCCGCCGGACCGATGCCGGGAACCTCCCGCAGGAGGTGCCGCAGTTCGTCGACGTCCCCGCCGGCCTGCGTCCGCATCCGCCGCAGATCGCCGCCGTACCGCTCGATCAGCAGCTCTGCCCCGTCGCCCAGCTGTGTCGCCGTGCGCTCGTCGTAACGGCGGTAGCCACCGCGGCCGAGGGCGTCGACGCGTTCCTGCCACGACGCCTTCTTCATCGCTTCGGGGGTGCGCATGCCGGCGTCGCTCAGCTCACGGGCCGCCGCGACCGCCACGGAGGCCCGGATACGCGCACTCAGCAGATGGGCGAGGACCAGCAAGCGGTACAGCGGCTGCGGCGTGTCCCGAAGCCTGATGCCGGCCTCCTCCGCGTACGTGCGCCCGTGGTCCTCGAGGAGCGTGTGCAGCACGGCGCGCTGCTGCTTGTCCTTGCCGCCGCTCCCTCGCGTGCTCATCGCCGTTCGCCCTCCTCGTACGGCCAGCGCAGCAGTGCGCCCAGTCCGCCCACCGGCACGTCGTGGGAGCCGTCGGCGGGGACGCTCTGCACCTCGGCGCCGGTCACCACGGCCGAGCGCAGCAGCGCGTCGTCGGCGCGGGCCGCGGAGGGCCGGGTCTCGCCCAAGTACTGCGTCTCCGTGCGGCGTACGGCCAGCTGGTCGGGCTCGTTGCCGACCCAGACCTCGCGCTGGGTGTCGGCACCGTCCGGCCTCACGAACAGCTCGGCGATCCGGTGCTCCCGGGCGGCCTCCACCAGGTCGGGGACGGTCTGCGCGACCGAGTCGTGGGCGGCGCGGAACCGGTCGAGCTCCTTCTCGGCGGTGCGCAGGGCGAGCTCGTGCAGTGCGCTCTCGATGTCCTTGTCGAGCAACCGGGTGGCCGCGCCCTCCGCCCGGCCGCCGTGCTCGGTCTCCACGGCGATCGGCCGCAGCCGCGGGGGCAGCTTGTCGTGGACCGCCCTGCGCTCACGCGCCCCGCCGGCGAGCACGATCAGGTCCGCCTTGACCTCCTGCTCGCGTGCGGCGATCGCGGCCGCTATCTCGCCGGCATTGTGCTCCCAGGTGTTCTCGACGCTCCGCTGGAAGTGCCACTCCGACCAGTCGTCGCGGCCCGTCCGGTGCACCGGCCAGTCCCAGCCCTCGGCCTGGCCGGCGGGGTGGGCGGCGACGGGGGTACGCACCTCCAGGTCCGCGCCCAGCCGGTCGATGTACGCGACCAGGCACACCGGTTCCCGGGCACCGAGGTCGAGGAGCGGCGACACGTGCGGCAGGGCGGACCACCGTACGTCCGCCGATACGGACGGTGGCGTGGCGAGCGGCGGATCGAGGATTACCTCACCCGCGGTCGCGAACACGGCGCGCCCCGGCCCGTGCGTCGGCCCCGGCCGTGACATCAGGGCGTCGTAGACGGCGCGCCAGGTCGCCTCGTCGGCCCCCTGCCGTCCGAGGGAGTCGCACACGTCGCGGGCCTGCAGCTCACGCCGCCTCGTGGTCGACTCGTTCTCCCATCCGGTGTCGAGATGAACGCTGGCCCATGGACCTGGACGCTCGTAGAGAGGGGTGAGAAACGACAGCTGCATGACTTCCTCCCTCGGAGGCCGGGTATCGCGTCACCAGCGGGTACCCGCAAGGTCAACCCACACACGCCACGACCAGCACGACTCGGAAGGGACGGTTGCCGTGAACGAGAGCGAGCACGGGCACAGGGGCGTCGACCCGGCGGACCTCAGCGAACAGGACCTGCTGCGGGAACTCGAGACCATCCACCGCAGCCGCCACGACACACTCCTCTACGGTTCGGCCGCCGCCCTGGAAGCGCACAATGTGCGGATGGCGGATCTGGAGGCCGAGTATCTGCGGCGGCACCCCGACCGGCCGGTGGCCGCGGGCCGTACCCGTGCGGGGGCCCGGGAAAGGACGCAGTGATTGTCCGCGGGACGGACGTCCGGGACACGGAGCAGGCCCCGGCGCACGGGGGCCTGCTCCGTGTCCCGCTTGCCCGGACCCGGGCAGCCTCGAGCGTGTGAACGCGCCGGGCGCGTCCACACGTGGTGTCCGGCGGCTCAGCTGCTCGCGCCGACGCCGGAAGCCTTCGCGAACTCGGTGGTGAACGCGTCGCAGAACGCCTCGAGGTCGCCCGGTTTGCGGCTGGTGATCAGCGTGCCCGGGGCCGCCTCGCAGACGCGCACCTGCTCGTCCACCCACTCGCCGCCCGCGTTGCGGATGTCGGTACGCAGACTGGGCCACGAGGTGAGACTGCGGCCGCGGACCACGTCCGCCTCGATCAGCGTCCACGGCGCGTGGCAGATCGCCGCGACGGGCTTTCCCGCCTCGAAGAACGCCTTGACGAAAGCCACGGCGTCGGCGTCCAGACGCAGCGCGTCGGGATTGGCCACACCACCGGGCAGCACCAGCGCGCCGAACTCGTCGACCGACGCGTCCGCGACCACCTGGTCGACGGGGAAGGTGTCCGCCTTGTCGAGGTGGTTGAACGCCTGCACCCGGCCGGAACGCGTCGACACCAGCTGCGGTTTGTCGCCGGCGTCCGACACGGCCTGCCACGGCTGCGTGAGTTCGACCTGTTCCACTCCTTCAGGGGCCGTCAGAAACGCGACCAGCATGATCAGCTCCTTTCGTTGTTGCTCTCCGCGACGCTGATCTCCGCCAGCGCGGAGTGCGGGTCCTGGGCGGCGGCGAGGTCTCCGAGGCTCACTACGCCGAGCGGGCGGCCGTCCTCCACGACCGGCAGCCGACGCACCGCGTGGGTGCGCATCAGCCGTACCGCGGAGCCCACCGAATCGTCGGGGGCCACGCACACCGGGTCGGGGGTGCACGCGGAGGAGGCACTGACGCCTGCCGGATCCGCGCCCTCGGCGACCGAACGGAGGGTGATGTCCCGGTCGGTGAGCATCCCGACCACCTCGTCGCCGTCGGCGACCAGCACGTCGCCGATGTCCAGGTCCCGCATCAGTCGCGCCGCCTCGACGAGTGAGGCGTCCGGCCGCACCGCCGCCACCCCGGCCGTCATGACTTCTCTTACGAGCTGTGCCATCGCTGTTCGCCTTCCACTCGTCCCTCACCAGCCCGTTCGGGGCGGCTGCCGGGGCCGGGTACCCCACTCCACCGGCACCGACACAGGAAGGGACCGGGCAGGCGCGGTGTTTTCCGACGGTCAGGTTTGGACCCGCGGAGGGCGGGGACCCGAAGATCGGCCGAGCGGCCATGGGATGGGAGAACGGGCCGGGTGCGCGGATCGGCGGAACCGCGCACCCGGCCCCGCCATGCGCCCGAGGCCTGCCGCTGCTACGGCTGCCGCGGCTCCGGCTGTGCGAAGGCTTCGAGGATGCGCTCCGCGGCGAGCGTGGCGGTCAGCCGCCCGTCGCGGACCTGCTCCTCGAGACCGGCCGTCAGCTCCCGCACTCCCGGGTGCCTGTGCAGCCGCTCCAGCAAGGTGTCGTGGACCATCGCCCACGTCCAGCCGATCTGCTGCTCGCGGCGCTTGGCGTCGAGAGCGCCGGTCGAGCCCAGGACCTTACGGTGCTGCTCCAGACGCTCCCACACAGCTTCCAGCCCGGTGCCCTCCCGGGCGCTGCACGACAGCACGGGCGGTGTCCACGCGGCGTCGGCGGGGTTCATCAGGCGCAGGGCCCCGGCGAGTTCGCGTGCCGCGGAGCGGGCGTCGCGCTCGTGCGGACCGTCGGCCTTGTTGACGGCGATCACGTCGGCCAGTTCCAGGACGCCCTTCTTGATGCCCTGCAACTGGTCACCGGTGCGGGCGAGACTGAGCAGCAGGAATGAGTCGACCATGTCCGCCACGGCGGTCTCCGACTGTCCGACGCCCACCGTCTCCACCAGTACGACGTCGTAGCCCGCGGCCTCCATCACGACCATCGTCTCCCGGGTCGCCTTTGCCACCCCGCCCAGCGTCCCCGAGCTGGGGGAGGGGCGTACGAACGCGGCCGGGTCCACCGCCAGGCGTTCCATCCGGGTCTTGTCGCCCAGGATCGAGCCGCCCGTGCGGGTGGACGACGGGTCGACGGCGAGCACCGCGACGCGGTGTCCGAGCCCCGTGAGCATCGAGCCGAGCGCGTCGATGAACGTGGACTTACCGACGCCGGGCACCCCGCTGATACCCACTCGCCTGGCCGCCCCCGCGAGCGGCAGCAGCTCGGTCAGCAGCCGTTGCGCGAGCGCCCGGTGGTCGGGGCGGGTCGACTCCACCAGCGTGACGGCGCGGGCGATGTACGCCCGAGAGCCGTCCCGCACGCCCTTCACACAGGCGTCGATGTCGATCTTCGGTGGCATGGGCAGGCCCTACGACAACGCGTGGCCGAGCGAACCGGCCAGGGTCCGCACCAGGTCCCGCGCCGCGTCCGGGATCACCGTCCCCGGCGGGAACACTGCCGCGGCGCCGGCCTCGTGCAGCGCGGGGACGTCCTGCGGCGGGATCACACCGCCGACGACGATCATGATGTCGTCGCGGCCCTCCGCCGCCAGCTCCTCGCGCAGCGCCGGCACCAGCGTCAGGTGCCCGGCCGCCAGGGACGAGACGCCGACGATGTGGACGTCCGCCTCCACCGCCTGCCGGGCGACCTCGGCCGGCGTCTGGAACAGCGGGCCGACGTCCACGTCGAAGCCCAGGTCGGCGAACGCGGTCGCGATCACCTTCTGGCCGCGGTCGTGCCCGTCCTGGCCCATCTTCGCGACCAGGATGCGCGGCCGCCGGCCCTCCGCCTGCTCGAACTCGCCTACCAGGGCACGGGTCGCGTCCACCGCGGGCGACATGCCTGCCTCGTTCCTGTACACACCCGAGATCGTACGGATCTGGCCGGAGTGCCTGCCGTACACCTTCTCCAAGGCGTCGGAGATCTCCCCGACGGTCGCCATCGCACGGGCCGCGTCCACCGCCAGCGCCAGCAGATTGCCCTCGAGGCCGCCGCCCTTGACGTGGCCGGCCGACGCGGCCGCGGTAAGGGCCCGCAACGCGTCCTGGCAGGCGGCCTCGTCACGCTCGGCGCGCAGCCGCCGCAGCTTCTCGATCTGCTGGGCCCGCACCTGTGAGTTGTCGACCTTCAGCACGTCGATCTGCTCGTCGGACTCCACCCGGTACTTGTTCACCCCGATCACCGGCTGGCGTCCGGAGTCGATACGTGCCTGGGTGCGCGCCGCGGCCTCCTCGATGCGGAGCTTGGGGATGCCGGCGTCGATGGCCTTCGCCATGCCGCCCGCGGCCTCGACCTCCTCGATGTGCCGCCAGGCGCGCCGGGCCAGGTCGTGCGTCAGCTTCTCGACGTACGCGCTGCCGCCCCACGGGTCGATGACCCGGCAGGTGCCCGACTCCTGCTGGAGCAGCAGCTGGGTGTTGCGGGCGATGCGCGCGGAGAAGTCGGTCGGCAGGGCCAGCGCCTCGTCGAGGGCGTTGGTGTGCAGCGACTGGGTGTGCCCCTGCGTCGCGGCCATCGCCTCGACACAGGTGCGGGTGACGTTGTTGAAGACGTCCTGGGCCGTCAGCGACCAGCCGGAGGTCTGCGAATGGGTGCGCAGCGACAGCGACTTCGGGTTCTGCGGGTCGAAACCCTTCACCAGCTTCGCCCACAGCAGCCGTGCCGCCCGCAACTTCGCGACCTCCATGAAGAAGTTCATGCCGATCGCCCAGAAGAACGACAGCCGCGGTGCGAACGCGTCCACGTCCATGCCCGCCCCGATCCCGGCACGCAGGTACTCCATGCCGTCGGCGAGCGTGTACGCGAGCTCCAGGTCGGCCGTGGCCCCGGCCTCCTGGATGTGGTAGCCCGAGATGGAGATGGAGTTGTATCGCGGCATCTTCTGCGCCGTGTACGCGAAGATGTCCGAGATGATCCGCATCGACGGACCGGGCGGATAGATGTAGGTGTTGCGGACCATGAACTCCTTGAGGATGTCGTTCTGGATGGTCCCCGCGAGCTTCTGTGCCGGTACGCCCTGCTCCTCCGCCGCCACGATGTACAGCGCGAGGACGGGCAGCACCGCGCCGTTCATCGTCATCGACACGCTCATGCGGTCCAGCGGAATGCCGTCGAACAGCTGCCGCATGTCGTAGATCGAGTCGATCGCCACACCGGCCATGCCGACGTCGCCGGTGACCCGCGGGTGGTCGCTGTCGTACCCGCGGTGCGTCGGCAGGTCGAACGCGACGGACAGACCCTTCTGGCCCGCCGCGAGATTGCGCCGGTAGAAGGCGTTCGACTCCTCGGCCGTGGAGAACCCGGCGTACTGCCGGATCGTCCAGGGCTGGTTGACGTACATCGTCGGATACGGGCCGCGCAGATACGGCGCCACACCCGGATACGTACCGAGGAAGTCGACGCCGGCCAGGTCCGCGTCCGTGTACAGCGGTTTCACCGGAATGCCTTCCGGCGTCTCCCACACCAGCTCACCGGCCTCCTTGCCGGTTGCGGCCTCGAGCGCCGCGCGCCACTGCTTCTCGTCGGCCGTGCCCGCGGTGGCGGGCCCCAGCTCGATACCCGTGAAGTCCGGGATGCCCATCACGCCACTCCGATCCGGTCGAGGGTTCCGGTCAGCACGGCGACCGCGTCGCCGCCCGCGACGACGAACTCGTCGATCCCGGCCCTCTCGTACGTCTCACGCTGTTCGCCGGGCCGCCCGGCGAGGAACACCCGCAGAGCACCGGCCGCCTTCAGGGCCGCAGCCACCCCCGCCGCCTGCTCCGCGTAGAGCGCGTCGCTGGAGCAGATGCACGCCACCTGCGCGCCGCTCGCGTTGAAGGCCGCCGCGGCCGAGGACGCGTCGACACTCACCGGGTCGTGCACCGTTTCGATGCCGCCGGCCTGGAAGAGGTTGGCCGCGAAACCCGCCCGCGCGGTGTGCGCGGACGCCGGGCCGAGCGCCGCGACGAACACCCTGGGACGGGTGCCTGTCGCCGCCAGATGCGCGTCGGAACGGGCCCGCAGCTCCTCGAACGCCTCGTCGCGGCGGACCACCGGCAAGCCACCCGACGGCCGCCGCGGAGCCGGGTCGCGTTCGACCGCCGGCTCACCGAGCAGCGGGAACTCGCTGACGCCGGTCACCGGTTCACGGCGGGTGTCGAGCCTCCTGCGCCGGCTCTCCCACGTCGCGCCGAGGCGCTCGGCGACGAGTCCGCCGCGCAGCGCGGCGGCCTGGCCGCCGGCGCGTTCGATCTCCTGGAACCACGCCCAGGCCGCCCGGGCGAGCTCGTCCGTGAGCCGCTCCACGTACCAGGAGCCGCCTGCCGGGTCGACGACCCGGCCGAGGTGCGACTCCTCCAGCAGGATCGAGGACGTGTTGCGCGCGATGCGGCGGGCGAACGCGTCCGGCAGGCCCAGCGCGTGGTCGAAGGGGAGCACGGTCACCGCGTCGGCGCCGCCCGCGCCGGCCGCCAGCGAGGCGACCGTCGTGCGCAGCATGTTCACCCACGGGTCCCGCCGCGTCATCATCACCGCGGAGGTCACGGCGTGCTGGCGCTGGGCGGCGGCGCCGCCGGTCACTCCGCACACCTCGGCGACGCGGGCCCACAGCCGGCGGGCCGCCCGCAGTTTGGCGATCGTCAGGAACTGGTCCGCGGTGGCCGCGTACCGGAACTCCAGCTGCCCGCAGGCCGCTTCGGCGTCCAGCCCGGCGGCGGTCAGGTCACGCAGCCAGGAGACACCGGTGGCCAGCGAGCAGCCCAGCTCCTGGGCGGCACTGGCGCCGGCCTCGTGGTACGGAAGGGCGTCGACGCTCACCGCGCGCAGATTGGGATACGTGGTGCTGGAGAGCACGGCGAGCTCGGCGGCGACGGCGGTCCGCTCCTCGATGTCCGCGTGGTGGCCGGTGCGTGCGGCGTGGCCCAGCGGGTCCGCGCCCAGACTGCCGAGTGCCGACTCCGGGGCCGTCGCCCGCTTCCCGTACAGGCGGAGGAGTTCGCGTGCCGCGGCCTCGAAGTCGCCGCCCGCGTCCAGAACCACGGGAGCCAGGTCCAGGTGGACGCCCTCCAGGGCCGTGGCCAGGCCGTCGACGGGTACGCCCGCCTCGCCGACGGCCAGCCACACGGAGGCCGCGCCGTTCTCCAGGTCGGCGAGGATCGCCTCGTTGGTCCGGGCCGGGTCCGGCCGTTCGTGACGCTGGCGTACGTCCCAGCCCGCGACCGAACCGCCCTCCGGAGTGGCGCCGCGGGTGAAGGGGGCGAAACCGGGGAAACCGGCCGAGTCGGCACCGCCGGCGGACGTGTAGAGAGGACGGGTGGTGATCCCGTCCTCCAGCGCCGTGGACAGTGCGTCCTCTGCCGCCGCGCCCGCCGCGTCCTTGCCTGCCTTGCGCAGTACGCCTTCGACCAGGCGCTGCCACTGCTCGTGGGTCGCATCCGGAAACTCGGCGGCCAGTGAGAACCCGTCATCGGGGAGGACCGTCATGCCCCGGATGTTAGGTCAGTACCCACAGTCACAGCAGGTCCGGCGGCTGTGACCTTGCCCTCTCCGGGGCGCTCTTGATCCATTGCGCCCGGTGCCCTATCCGCCTGCCGTCAGAGGGGGGCCGCCCGGTCCCCATGCATGGCGCTACCTCAGGCGGGTACCCGCAACGGACCGGATGACAGGGACCAGAACGGACCGCAGAACTGACAGAAACAGGTGAGTCACATGGGTCTTGGCGGATGCATCATCCTGATCGCCGCCGGAGCGATTCTCACGTTCGCCACCGACTGGGAGGTGGAAGGCGCGAACCTCGACGTGATCGGGCTGATCCTCATGGCCGTCGGCATCATC
Organism: Streptomyces sp. WAC00040; assembly: GCF_056835925.1. NCBI lineage: Bacteria > Bacillati > Actinomycetota > Actinomycetes > Kitasatosporales > Streptomycetaceae > Streptomyces > Streptomyces sp. WAC00040. Next base: position 781,409 of record NZ_JAKQZE010000004.1, on the reverse strand, counting down.
GGAGTCGCGACCTTCACCAGCATCGCCCGGCGCCGGCGTGTGGTCGTGCCGCCCTCGACGCCGGTCGTCGAGGACAGGCCGAACCCCCGCACGTACGAATGAGGACGGGGCTCGCACGTACGACGACAGGGCGAACCCTGGGACGTACGAATGCGGACGGGCGTGGACCCCGCACGTACGAAGCCGGACCGGCGCAGGCACGGAGGACCGCCGCACGGGAAACGCCCGGGCCCGGCCCGGGGCGTCAACGGGGCGGTCAGGGTTTGACCGGCGGCGCCGGGGGCACCCGGAGCGCGCTCGATGCGCAAGTCCCTTAACCGTTCACGTTCATAACGGAGCCGATCGTGAGCCGTTCCCGTGTCGTCGTCGTGGGAGCCGGGTTCGCCGGTTTCCACGCGGCCCGCACCCTCAGCCGGACCCTCCGCGACGACGCGGAGGTGGTCCTGCTCAACCCGACCGACTACTTCCTCTACCTGCCGCTCCTGCCGCAGGTGGCGGCCGGCATCCTCGAACCCCGCAGGGTCACCGTGTCCCTGCCCGGTTCGCTGCCGCGGGTCCGCCTGGTCCTCGGCCGGGCCACCGGGGTCGACCTCGACGGGCGGTACGTCCACTACGAAGACGCCGAGGGAGGGACGGGCCGGCTCGGCTACGACCGGCTCGTCCTCGCCGTCGGCAGCGTCAACAAGCTGCTCCCCGTTCCCGGCGTCGCCGAACACGCACACGGCTTCCGCGGACTGCCCGAAGCCCTCTACCTGCGTGACCACGTCACCCGGCAGATGGAGCTCGCCGCCACCGCGGAGGCCGAGGCGGAGCGCACGGCCCGCCGCACGTTCGTCGTCGTCGGTGCCGGCTACACCGGCACCGAAGTCGCCGCCCAGGGCGCCCTGTTCACCCGGGCGCTGGCGGAACGGCTGCGCACCGGCCACCGGGAGCCCCCGCCGCGCTGGATCCTGGTCGACATCGCGGAACGGATCCTTCCCGAGTTGGACCGCAGGCTCTCCGACACCGCCGGCCGGGTGCTGCGCGAGCGGGGCGTCGAGGTCCGCACCAAGACCTCCGTCAAGGAGGCCACGGCGACCGGGGCGCTGCTCGACGACGGCGACGACATCGCCACCCGCACCCTCGTCTGGTGCGTGGGTGTGCGGCCCGACCCGCTCGTCTCCGAGGTCGGGCTCCCCGTCGAGCGCGGACGGCTGGTCGTCGACTCCAGGCTCACTGTGCCCGGCCACCCCGAAGTCTTCGCGTGCGGCGACGCCGCCGCGGTCCCCGACGTGACCAGGCCGGGCGAGTACACGCCGATGACGGCCCAGCACGCCTCCCGTCAGGGCAGGACGGCCGGCCACAACGTCGCCGCCTCACTCGGCCGCGGCACCCCCCGCGCCTACTCCCACCACGACCTCGGCTTCGCCGTCGACCTCGGAGGCGTCAAGGCCGCCGCGAACCCGCTCGGCGTGGCCCTGTCCGGGCCCCTCGCGGGCGCGGTCACCCGCGGCTACCACCTCGCCGCGATGCCCGGCAACCGGGTGCGCGTCGCCGCCGACTGGGCGCTCGACGCCGTACTGCCAAGGCAGGCGGTGCAGCTGGGGCTGGTGCGTTCCTGGTCGGTCCCGCTGGACACCGCTTCGCCCGAACTGGCGCGCGTCGGCGGCGCCCCTTCCAAGGAGCAGTGAGATGCAGGACGGACAACTCACGGAGCTGGCCCAGCAGTTGCGGGTGGACGCGGTGCGCGCCGCCGATGCCGCGGGCTCCGGGCACCCCACCTCTTCCATGTCCGCGGCCGACCTCGGCGCCGTGCTGCTGGCCCACCATCTGCGGTACGACTTCGGCCGGCCCGAACACCCGGGCAACGACAGGCTCGTGCTCTCCAAGGGCCACGCGTCACCGCTGCTCTACGCGATGTACGTGGCGGCCGGGGCCATCGACGACGAGGAACTCCTCACCTTCCGCAAACACGGCAGCCGCCTCGAAGGGCACCCCACTCCGCGGCTGCCCTGGGTCGACGTGGCCACCGGCTCGCTCGGCCAAGGACTGCCCGTCGGGGTCGGCATGGCCCTCGCCGGCAAGCGGCTGGACCAGATCCCGTACCGCGTGTGGGTGCTGTCCGGCGACAGCGAGATGGCGGAGGGCTCCGTCTGGGAGGCCGTGGAACACGCCTCGTTCGAACGGCTGGACAACCTGACGCTGATCCTCGACGTGAACCGGCTCGGCCAGCGCGGCCCCACCCGCTTCGGTTGGGACCTCGACGCGTACGCCCGCCGGCTACAGGCCTTCGGCTGGCACACCGTCGAGATCGACGGGCACGACGTCAGGGCCGTCGACGAAGCCCTGTCCGAGGCCGCCGGCACGGTCGGCCGCCCCACCGCCGTCATCGCCCGCACCGAGAAGGGCCACGGCGTGGCCGCCGTGGCGGACCAGGAGGGCAAGCACGGCAAGCCCCTGGCCGACGCGTCGGAGGCGATCGCCGAACTGGGCGGCGTGCGCACCGCCAGGATCGAGGTCCAGCAGCCGCCGGCGGCCCGGGTCCTGCACGAGCGGCACACCGAAGGTCTCACCCTCCCCACGTACGACACCGGCGGCAAGGCCGCCACCCGCACCGCCTACGGGCAGGCCCTGGCCGCCCTCGGCTCCGCACGCACGGACGTCGTCGCGCTCGACGGCGAGGTCGGCGACTCCACGCGCACCCAGTACTTCGCCGAGGCGCATCCCGGCCGCCACTTCCAGTGCTACATCGCGGAACAGCAGCTCGTGGCCGCCGCCGTCGGCATGTCCACACGCGGCTACGTCCCCTACGCCGCCACGTTCGCGGCCTTCCTGACCCGCGCCCACGACTTCATACGCATGGCCGCCGTCAGCCGCGCCTCCGTCAACCTCGTCGGATCCCACGCCGGCGTCGCCATCGGCCAGGACGGGCCGTCACAGATGGGACTCGAGGACCTCGCGATGTTCCGCTCGGTGCCCGGCAGCACCGTTCTCTACCCGTGCGACGCCAACCAGACCGCACGGCTCGTCGCGGCCATGGCCGACCTGCCGAACGTGAGCTACCTGCGCACCAGCCGCTCCGACATGCCCGTGATCTACGGCCCCGAGGAGGACTTCCCCGTCGGCGGCTCCAAGGTGCTGCGCGCCTCGCACCGGGACCGCGTGTGCGTCATCGCCGCGGGAGTGACCGTGCACGAGGCGCTTGCCGCCGCCACCGTCCTCGAACGGGAAGGCATACCGGTACGCGTCATCGACCTGTACTCGGTCAAGCCGGTCGACGCGGGCACCCTGCAGAGCGCCGCCGACGACACCGGCTGTCTGCTCACCGTGGAGGACCACCGCACGGAGGGCGGCCTCGGCGACGCGGTGGCCGAAGCGTTCTCCGACGGACGGCCGATGCCGCGGTTGATACGGCTCGGGGTGCGCAACATCCCGGCGTCCGCCGAGCCCGCGGAACAACTGCACACCTCCGGCATCGACGCCGAGTCCATCAGCGCGGCCGTGCGCCTGCTCGTCGCGGAAGCCATGGTGCGCCCGTGACGAAGGAGCGGACCCACCCCGTGCGGGCCGGCGGGCGGACCGTCGAGATCCAGCGGCCGGACAAGGTGCTCTTCCCCGACGACGGCATCACCAAGGCCGGTCTCGCCGAGTACTACCGGGCGATCGCACCGCACATGCTGCCGCATCTGCGCGGACGGCCACTGATGCTGGAACGGCACCCCGACGGCATCGGCGGGCCCCGCTTCGTACAGAAGAACACCCCGGAGAGCTACCCGGACTGGGTGCGCAGGGTGGAGGTCGGCAAGGAGGGCGGCACCGTGGTCCACACCGTGTGCGACAACACTGCCACCTTGATGCACCTGGTCGACCAGGCGTGCATCACCTTCCACCGCTGGCAGTCACGGGCCGGCCGGCTCGAGCGGCCGGACCGGCTGGTGTTCGACCTGGACCCCTCGGGCGACACGGCCGACGACTTCGGGACGGTGCGGCGCGCGGCGCGGCAACTCGGTGAGCTCCTCGATGATCTGCGCCTCAACTGGGTCCTGATGACCACCGGCTCCCGCGGGCTCCATGTGATCGTGCCCCTGTCCGGCGACGCAGACTTCGACGGGGCGCGGGCCTTCGCCCAAGAGGTCGCGGAGACCCTCGCGCGACGTGACCCCGACCGCTTGACCACCGCGGTGCGCAAACAGGCCCGCGGCGACCGGCTCTATCTGGACGTGCAGCGCAACGGCTATGCGCAGACGGCGGTGACGCCCTACTCCGTGCGTGCCAAGGCCGGGGCGCCGGTCGCCGTGCCGATCAGCCGGGACCAACTGGACGATCCGCGGACGGCCCCCAGGCGGTGGACGGTCGCGGACGCGCTCGAACAGGCAAGCACCGACCCGTGGGGCGACGCGCTCGGCGGCCGGCGGGCACTGGGCCCGGCCGGCCGCCGGCTTGCCGCCCTTCGATAGGAGCGGCCTTTCGTCACTCGTCTACCACCTGTACCAGCGTGACCGCCCGCCACCCGCCGTCGTGCTGCGCATCAGGAATCCCAGCAGCCAGATGACCAGGACGGCGAGGGCGATCCACCACAGGACCTCCAGCGCGAATCCGGCGCCGAAGAGAACGACGGCGAGAAGGAGAACAAGCAGGATAGGAACCATTGTCTGCACCTCCATTACGGCGGGTGCCCGCATTTTCCCGCCGCACACACTGTCCGATGCGAATGGAGTCTGAGCGTAATGGACCGGAAAAGGGGCAATGGCAATGGAAAGGGAAATGAAGTACGCGGCCGCGACGAGACAGAGGAAGAAAGGGCCGACCGCAGGTGGGCCGACCTGCTCCAGGAATTGCGGGTCGCGCAGACCGGCGTGCAGATCCTCTTCGGTTTCCTGCTGACGGTCGCGTTTCAGCCACGCTTCGTCGATCTGTCGCAGACCGACCAGACGATCTACTCCGTGACCGTCGTACTGGGCGCCGCGACCACCGGGGTGCTCATCGGTCCTGTGGCGTTCCACCGGATGCTCACCGGCCGCCGGCTCAAGCCGCAGACGGTCTCCTGGGCCTCCCGCCTGACCGTGCTCGGCCTCGTGCTGCTCCTGTGCACGATGGCGGCCGCCCTCCTTCTCATCCTCCGCGTCGTGCTCGACGACACGATCGCGCTGTGGCTCGTCGTCGCCATGGTGGTGTGGTTCGTGGTGTGCTGGTTCGTTCTGCCCGCGTGGACCCGCGCGACGCGCCGCGGACTCGACTGACGCGATTTCAGCCGCCCTGTCCCACAAGGGGATGGGGCGGTTGTGGTGCCATGAGGCGTCAGCGGTACTGTGCGCGCACCGCCAGACGCATTGGCGCGGTAATCGTGGAGGAATCAGTGATTGAGACCAGAAGAACGTGGCGGCGTACGGGAGCGCTCATAGCCGTCGCTTCGGCCGGCGCGCTCGGCGTCGGCCTTTCCGCCGCACCGGCGATCGCACACACGCCGGTGTGGTCGGTGACCTGTGACGAGGTCAGCGTCGACCTGACCGCGTACAGCCCCACCGAGGAGAACACCGTCACCATCACGGTGGACGGCAAGGAACTGCTGCCGACGAAGACCTTCAAGAAGGAATTCCACGACAAGCTCGACCTTCCCGAGCACGACAAGGAACTCACCGTCCGTCTGATCGTCGTGGCCGGCGACGGCGACCAGTTCTCGCGCGACGAGTCCAAGACCGCGCCGGTCTGCGACGAGACCCCGAGCCCGACGCCGTCGACGACGCCTCCCTCGCCGACGCCGAGCGAGACCTCGCCCACCCCCAGCGAGACGCCCAGCACCAGCGCGCCGGCCACCAGCGCCCCCGCGACCAGCCCCGCGACGCCGCCGAGTTCCGGGACGCCGGGCGGCGGTCTGGCCGAGACCGGTGGCTCCAGCGCCACCCCGGTCATCGCCGGAGCGGCTGCCGCGGTGATCCTCGCCGGCGGCGGCATCATGTGGGCCGCGCGCAAGCGCCGTAGCGCCCAGCACTGACATGACGCAGGCGGGCGGGCCGTGACGGTCCGCCCGCCTTTCGCCGTCCCGGACCACGCCGCCGTGCCGCCGCCCACGCGGCCCCGGCGCATCCCGCCGCCGTCGCGGCCGGTCACCCGTCGCCGCGCGGCGGGGACCGCGCCCGGCTGAGCCCGGTCCGGCCGCTCAGGGTCCGGCCGAGGAGCGGCGGCGTACGAAGAGTGCGCCTTCTGGGCGTTCTCCCTGACGGTCGGTGCTCGTGCCGGGGGTGATCGGCCGCGAGATCAACGCACCTCCCGCACCGGGCCGCCTTTGTCGCCGAGCCGGAGGTGTCGAACCGGCCGTCCGGGCACCGACCATGACGCCGCGTCCTACGGGTCCCGCCGAGGGTGCCGCGCGTCGGCTGCCGCTTCTGGGTCCGCCGACTCACCGGCGCCGGCCGGGCGTTCGGACGCCATGGCCCCAACCGCTCCGGAACAGCGCAGGCGGCAGGGCGGCGGCGCGCGTCCCTCACGGCGAACACTCAGCGGCACGGACGTCGCCCGGCTCGTCGCAGTCGACCGGCACCGTCGTGTTGAACCGGAGTGCTGATGCCCCGTCACGGGAAGATCTTTGTGCGTCCCTTGTGTTCTCCTGTCCTTCATCCCGACCTCTGGCGCGATCCTCCCGGCCCGGCGATGCTGTCCGCCGACAGCGCTTACTGCACGCTCAACCAGCCATCCTCCAGGAGTACTTGTGGGCCTTGGCAGAGCTAGACACACCGTCGTGCTGGCCGCGACGCTGTCCGCACTCGTGGCAGGGGCCGCCGCCCCCGCCGTCGCTGATCCACCGCCCCCGCCGCGGCAGTCCGCCGAAATGCTGAGGCCCGTCGCACCGCCGCCGGCCAGCGCCCCGGGCGGCAGCCGGACATCCGTCGCCGACCCCGACGGCATCCAGACCGCCCACGCGTCCCGGCCGGTCGCACCCGGCGTGCGCCTCACCTCGTACGACCGCCTCGAGGCCGACAAGTGGCTCCGCGTCGACGCGCTCTCCGTCGACCTGGGCAGCGGCATCCAGGCCGACTACCTGTCGTCGGGGAAGGTCGCCGACCGCGGCAGTGTCTCCGAACTCGCCGCCCGGCACGACGCCGGCGAAGGCCGCCGCACCGTCGCCGCCATCAACGGCGACTTCTTCGACATCAACCAGACCGGCGCACCGCAGGGACCCGGTGTCAAGGACGGCGAGATCACCCACTCGCCCGCACCGGGAGCCCACCGGGCCGTCGGCATAGGCCCGAAAGGCGCGGGCCGGGTGCTGCAGATGTACTTCGAGGGCACCCTCACCGTCCCCGGCGGAACCCATCCGCTCGGCGCGTACAACGCCGCCAACGTGCCGGTGGGCGGGATCGGGGCGTACACCTCGGCATGGGGCGAGGCCGACCGCGCCCTCACCACCGACACGGCGACGCCCGTCGCGGAAGCCGTCGTACGCGACGGCAAGGTCATGGAGCTGCGCGACCGGCCCGGCACCGGCAGCGTGCCCGCGGGCACCACGGTCCTCGTCGGCCGCGAGGCCGGGGCCGGCGTCCTCGCGGCCCTGCGGCCGGGCGACGCGGCGAAGGTGGAGTACCGGCCCCGTACCGACAACGGCCCCGTGCCGCGCACCGCGGTCGGCGGCCGGGAACTCCTCGTCGTCGACGGCGTCGCCCAGAACCACGACGGCGCCGGCAACAACACCGCCGCGCCCCGCACCGCCGTCGGCTTCTCGAAGGACGGGCGGGCCATGCAGATCATTACCGTCGACGGCCGGCAGGCAGACAGCGGCGGCGTCACCCTCACCGAGCTCGGCCTGATGATGAAGAAGGCAGGCGCGCACAGCGCGCTGAACCTGGACGGCGGCGGCTCGTCCACCCTGGTCGCCCGCGAACCGGGCAGCGACGCCCTCCAAGTGGAGAACAGCCCCTCCGACGGCAGCGAGCGCGAGGTCCCCAACGGTCTCGCCCTCACCGCCCCCGACGGCAGCGGCACACTGCATGGCTACTGGGTCGAGACCGCCGTACCGGCGTCCATGGCCCCCACCGCCGACCCGGTGCGCGGCGGCCACCCGGAGCGGGTGTTCCCCGGGCTCACCCGCAGGCTCACCGCCGCGGGCTACGACGAGACGTACGGACCGGCAGCGGGCACCCCGCACTGGCGCGCCCTGCGGCCCTCCGTCGGCCGGGTCGACCAGGACGGCGTCTTCCGGGCACGGCGCAGCGGCACGACCGACGTACGCGCCGAACGCGCCGGCGCCGAGGGCGGCATCCGGATCACGGTGCTCGACGACCTGGCCCGCATCGAACCGACCACGCGACGGGTCTCCCTCGATGACGCCGGTACGGCCGGCACCTTCGGTGTCCTCGGCCTCGACGCCCAGGGCAACAGCGCGCCGATCGAGCCCGCCGACGTACGACTCGACTACGACCACGCCCTGTTCGAGGTCCGCGACGACGGACGCGGCTCCTTCACCGTCACCGCGCGGACCGGAGGCGGCACCGCCGGGCGCATCACCGCGACCGCCGGGGGCGTGAGCACCACGCTCGCCGTGAGCGTCGGCCTCGCCGAGCAGGCTGTCACCGGCTTCGACGACGCCGGCTCGTGGACGTTCAGCCAGGCCCGGGCGAGCGGCTCCGTCGCGGCGACACCGGACGGACACGACGGCACCGGCCTCCACATCGCCTACGACTTCACCCGGTCGACGGCGACGAGGGCCGCCTACGCCAATCCGCCGCAGCGTATCCCGGTCGCCGGACAGCCGAGGTCCTTCACCCTCTGGATCAAGGGCGACGGCAACGGCGCCTGGCCCACCCTCCACCTGAAGGACGCCGCAGGGTCCGATCAGCTGCTGCGCGGGCCCTACGTCACCTGGAGCGGTTGGCGGCAGGTGAAGTTCGACGTGCCGCAGGGCGCGGCGATGCCGCTGGCGGTGCACCGGTTCTACCTGGCGGAGACCGCAGCGAACCGGCAGTACACCGGCGGGATCGTCATCGACGGACTCGACGTGCAGGTGCCCCCCGCGGTCGACCTGCCCCGCGTGCCTCCCGTCGTCGACCCCCTGATCGATCCCGCGACCGTCACGGAAGGGCGCGACTGGCAGTTCGCCGTCATGTCCGACGCCCAGTTCGTCGCCCGCGCCCCGGACAGCCCGATCGTCGCCCAGGCCCGGCGGACCCTCCGGGAGATCAAGGCGGCACGGCCGGACTTCCTCGTCGTCAACGGCGACCTCGTCGACGAGGGCTCACCGGCCGACCTGGCGTTCGCCCGCCGTGTCCTCGACGAGGAACTGGGGGACGACCTGCCTTGGTACTACGTGCCCGGCAACCATGAGGTGATGGGCGGGAAGATCGACAACTTCGTCGCCGAGTTCGGGCCCGCGCAGCGCACGTTCGACCACCGGGGCACCCGCTTCGTCACCCTGGACACCTCCAGCCTGACGCTGCGCGGAGGCGGACTCGCCCAGATCAAGGAGCTCCGCGCCCAGCTCGACGCGGCGGCGGCCGACGCGGGCATCGGGTCCGTGATGGTCGTCGAGCACGTCCCGCCGCGAGACCCGACCGGCCAGCAGGCCAGCCGGCTCGGCGACCGCAAGGAGGCCGCGCTGATCGAGAACTGGCTGGCGGACTTCCGCCGTACGACCGGCAAGGGCGCGGCGCTGATCGGCAGCCATGTCGGCGTCTTCCACGCCGCGCACGTCGACGGCGTGCCGTACCTCGTCAACGGCAACTCCGGCAAGGCGCCGGCCGGTCCGGCGGACGCGGGAGGCTTCACGGGCTGGTCGCTCGTCGGCGTCGACGGCGTCTCCCGCGCCGAGCAGGCGGCTGCGCGCCGGGCGCCGTGGGCGGCCCGGCCCGACTGGCTCTCCGTCCAGACCCGCACGCACGTGGACGTACTCGAACTGGAGGCGCCGGCCGCGCTGCGGCCCGGCGAGAGCGGGGACGCGAAGGCGACGGTCGTCCAGGGCACACGCCGCGTTCCCGTGGCGTTCCCCGTCAGCGCGGACTGGTCCGGCTCGCCCAACGTCCACATCGGCCCGGCGGACGGCGCGCGGGGCCGCCATGTGGCCGCCTTCGACCCGGCGACGGGCCGCCTCACGGCGCTGCGTTCCGGGGAGTTCACGCTGGCGGTGACGGTGAACGGCGCGACCACCGAGGTACGCAGGAGCGTGGTGACGCCGCGGGACAGGGCGGCGTGACGCGGAAGGGGGCGGGGTCCTTTCCCACCCCGTCCCCTTCCCGTCCACGGCCGTGGCCCCGGACGGACGCGGACCGTGGCCAAGGAGGAGGGCAAGAGCCTTGTCTCCGGGGTCAGTTGGCGAGTCCGAGGCCCGGCTCGCCCGCCGCGAGAGGGGCGAAGTGCCGTTCGACGTCCCTCTCGGGGACCGCGTCCAGCCGCGCTGGCGACCACCGCGGGTCGCGGTCCTTGTCGATGAGCTGGGCGCGGATGCCTTCGACCAGGTCCGGCGCGGCGAGGGCCGTGCAGGAGACCCGGAACTCCTGCTCAAGGACCGGTTCGAGCGCGCCCAGCTCACGGGCTCGGCGCACCGCGGCGAGGGTCACCTTCACAGCGGTGGGCGACCTGCTCAGGATCGTCTCAGCGGCTTCCTTGGCGGCGGGCTCCCCGCAGTCCGACAGCCGTTCGACGATCTCTTCGGCGGACCCGGCGGCGTAGCAGTGGTCGATCCACCCGCGATGGGGGGCGAGTTCCGCCGCCGGGGCTTCGGCCGCGTACCGGCGCAGCGCCTGCGCGGGATCCGCCGACCGGAGGGACCCGGCGAAGCCGGCGAGGCGGTCGCCGGGCACGAAGTGGTCGGCAAGGCCCAGCAGCAGCGCGTCGCCGGCGCCGACCGCGTCACCGGTGAGCGCCAGGTGGGTGCCGAGTTCGCCGGGTGCCCGCGCCAGCAGATGGGTGCCGCCGACGTCCGGCACGAAGCCGATCCCGGTCTCCGGCATGGCGACGGCCGAGCGCTCCGTGACGACCCGGACGCTGCCGTGCGCGGACACCCCGACGCCGCCGCCCATCACGATGCCGTCCATCAGCGCCACGTACGGCTTGGTGAAGCGGGCGATCCGCGCGTTGAGCCGGTACTCGTCCCGCCAGAAGGCCACCGACGCCCGGCCGCCGGCGCGCGCGTCATCGTGGATGGCGCGGATGTCCCCGCCGGCGCAGAGCCCTCGCTCACCGGCGCCGGAGACGACCACGACGGCGATGTCGTCATCGTGCTCCCAGGCTTCGAGCGCGGCGTCGACGGTGCGCACCATGGTGTGGGTGAGCGCGTTGATGGCCCTCGGGCGATTGAGCGTGATGTACCCGGCGCGCCCTTCGGTGCGCAGCAGCACCGAGCCGTCGGGCGCCGAGCCTTCGCGCAGCGGTGCGGAAACGTCGAGGGGCATCGCGTCGTCCTTCCGGGGCCGGGAGCGTGCGGGTCCATCCTCGCTCACCGGCGGCGAACGCCCGTACGCCCCCTTCCCTCCCAGTCCGACCAGTCGGTATGTTCACTCCGACGTGCACGACGAGGTGACGGAGGAATGCCGGCCATGGCGGAGCGACCCAGCAGCGCGGAGCGACCCCTCACGATCGAAGGCCACTGCGACGAGCGATTCTCGGCGGTCCGCGCCGCCTTCGAGGAGAACTTCACCGAACGGGGTGAGCTCGGCGCCGCCGTGACCGTCCTCGTCGGCGGTGAAACGGTCGTCGACCTGTGGGGCGGCTGGGCGGACGACGCCCGCACCGTACCGTGGCGGAGCGACACCGTGGTGAACGTGTGGTCCACGACCAAGGGACCGACTGCACTGTGCGCCCACGTCCTCGCCGACCGCGGGCTGCTCGACCTGGACGCGCCGGTCGCCGACTACTGGCCCGAGTTCGCGGCGGCGGGCAAGAAGGGCGTCCTCGTGCGCCATCTGCTCTCGCACCGGGCGGGCCTCGCCGGATTGCGTGAGCCGCACTCGCTCGAGCAGCTCTACGACTGGGAACTGACCTGTACCCGGCTGGCCGCGACGGAGCCCTGGTGGGAGCCCGGCACTCGCTCCGGCTACCACGCGCTCACCTACGGCCACCTCGTCGGGGAGGTGGTGCGCCGGGTCAGCGGGCTGCTGCCGGGGGAGTTCCTGCGGCAGGAGATCACCGGACCGCTGGGCATCGACTTCACCATCGGCCTGCCGGAGCGGGACTTCGGCCGGGCCGCCGAGCTGGTGCACCCGGTGGCCGCCGGGAGCAGTGAACAGGCGGCCGCATTCGCCCGGCTGGAGCCCGTCGCGGTCGCCGCCCTGGCCAACCCGCCCACCGGCGCCGGTGCGGCGAACTCCGCCGGATGGCGGGCCGCCGAGATACCCGCCGCCAACGGTCATGGCACCGCCCGTGCGGTCGCCGCGCTGTACGGCATCCTCGCCGGACAGGAGCAGTCCGACGGGCACCGGGTGCTGTCGCCGGAGGCGGCGGAACGGGTGCGCGAAGGCCAGGGCGGCTGCCGCGATCTGGTCCTCGCGGCCGGCTTCGCGCACGACACCGAGGCCGGCCTCGGCCTCTGGCTGAGCGGCAGGAACGGCTCGTACGGGCCCAACCCCCGGGCCTTCGGTCACGACGGCTTCGGCGGCTCCTGCGGACTCGCCGACCCCGAAGCCGGCATGGCCATGGGGTACGTGATGAACCGCATGGGCCCGCACATCGCGGACGACCCGCGCAAGATGGCCCTCGTCGAAGCCCTCTACGCCTCGCGGTAGCGCGCCGGGCACGGCCCTTCCGGATTCTTGCAACACGTTCTACTGTGTGCGCGCCGCCGCGCAAGGGGCGCACCGCGAGACGCCTGGAGGGGCCGTGCACCTTCAATACACGCCGCAGCAGGAACAGTTACGCGCAGAACTGCGCAGGTACTTCGTGGGGATCGTCCCCGACAACGCCTACGCCCGGTACGCCGAGCCGACCGCCAGGAAACGCTTCTACCGTCGCACGATCCGCCGGCTCGGCTCCGACGGCTGGCTCGGCGTCGGCTGGCCCGAACAGTACGGCGGCCGTGGTCTGAGCCCCATGGAGCAGTTCATCTTCTTCGACGAGGCGGCCCAGGCCGGAGTGCCGCTGCCGCTGATGGCACTCAACACCGTCGGCCCGACGATCATGCAGTTCGGTACGGACGAGCAGAAGGCGTACTTCCTGCCGAAGATCCTCTCCGGGGAAGTCGACTTCGCCATCGGCTACAGCGAACCGGACGCCGGCACCGACCTCGCCGCCCTCAGGACCCGTGCCGTGCGGGACGGGGACACGTACGTCGTCGACGGACAGAAGATCTGGACCACCAACGGCGACACCGCCGACTGGATCTGGCTCGCCGTCCGCACCGACCCCGAGGCCCCGCCCCACAAGGGCATCACCATGCTGCTCGTACCGACGTCCGACCCCGGCTATTCGTGCACCTTGATCAACACCCTCGCCTCGCACGACACCACCGCGAGTTATTACGACAACGTGCGCGTTCCCGTCGCCAACCGGGTGGGGGAGGAGAACAAGGGCTGGCGGCTGATCACCAATCAGCTCAACCACGAGCGGGTCACCCTCGCCGCCCACGGCACCATGGCGATCCGCGCACTGCGCGACGTCCAGCGCTGGGCCGCCGACACCAAGCTCACCGACGGCCGCCGTGTGATCGACCTCGGCTGGGTGCGTGGCCGTCTCGCCCGCACCCACACGCGGCTCGACGCCATGAAACTGCTCAACTGGCAGATGGTGAACGCCGTCCAGGACGGCACCCTCACCCCTCAGGACGCCTCCGCGGTCAAGGTCTACGGCTCGGAGGCCCGGCGCGACGCCTACGCCTGGCTGATGGAGATCGTCGGCGCGGCGGGCCCCCTCAAGGAAGGTTCGGCGGGCGCGGTCCTCGCCGGCGAACTGGAACGCGGCTACCGCTCGGCCGTGATCTTCACTTTCGGAGGCGGCAACAACGAGATCCAGCGCGAGATCATCGCGTGGATCGGACTGGGGATGCCCCGGGTCCGACGCTGACCGGCTGGGACGAGGACCGGTAGTGGGCGCCGAAGAGGGATCGTTGGCGTCAAGGTCACCAACCTTCCTCAAAGGTGACGGCGCATCACTTCGCTGTGCTCGATGGTGGCCGTGCCGCGGTCGGTCACCGTGCGACGGCCGGCGACGTCGCTCACCGGGGCCCTGCTGTCTCGCCTGCGAAGGGCCGAAGGCGCGTACACGTGGATGCCGTCGGCCGCGGTGCAGGCGGTGACGTAACCGATCCCGGTTCAGCGAGCCACGTACTCGAAGACGGCCGGGTCCAGGGTGCCGCGGCCCTCGGCGTCGTGGGCAAGCTCGAGGACGGTCTCGCTGTGTCAGGCGGATGGCCCGCGTTCACACCCGGAGGGGATGAGACGCCGCACCGATCAGCGCCAGCCAGTCGGTCAGCCCGGCCGGGTCGACCGTCCCGCACTGGAAGCCGACATGCCCGTCCGGACGGACCGCCACCAGACCGCGGCCCGGGCTGTTGGCCAGCCGCAGGACGGTGACGTAGGAGCCGGTCACCGCCTGCGGCGGCGGGGGAGCCGCGTCGCACTGCAACAGCAGGTGCACACCCGGGCCGGCCAGAAGCTGGTGGAGCCGCCGTGGAGCCCCTCCGAGGCTGACGGCCGCGTCCGGCAGGCGGTCGCCTGGGCGGGGTGCACCCCGCAGGCGCGGTGTTCCCTGCACCGACAAAGGGCTGTGCCGGTAGTTCACCCGCAGCTGGGAGATGAGACGGACGGCATCGGCGACCAGCCTGCGCCGGTCCAGCAGGGCGGGTACGACCGGGGCTGCTCGCGGGGCGGCCACTCCGCGCAGCCAAGAGGGGATCCGCCCGGTCGACGCCTCCGCCCAGAACGCCACATGCGTAAGGAGGATCCGGTGGTGGGCAGCCGGTCTGCGCTCCTGGTCGTAGGAGTCCAGCAGCACGTCATCATCGGGCTCGCCCTCGGCGTGGCCCGCCGCCAAGCCCAGTTTCCAGCCGAGGTTCACCGCATCCTGAATGCCGGCGTTCATGCCCTGGCCGGTGGCAGGCGAGTAGTTGTGGGCCGCGTCCCCCGCGAGGAAGAGCCGCCCCTGACGGAACCGCCGCGCGAGACCGCACCGCAGCGGGACCCGCGCGGACCAGGCCAGGCGCTCGATCCGCGCCGGCAATCCCGCGTCGCTCAGAAGCCGCTGGAGCTCGGCTTGCGGTACGGCGGCGCCGGGCTGACCGAAGTCCCGCCCGGGTTCGCCGGCGGCCGCCCGCGTGGCCAGCAGCCGCCAGGCGGCCTGCTCTCCGAGCGGGAAGAGGAACACCAGCCCATCACGCCCCGCGAACACTTGAGCACCGGAAGGACCGGCGCGACCCGCGGCACCCGCAAGGTCGAGGTCGGCGAGGATCACCTCCACGGCGTACGGTCTGCCGTGCCAGCCGATGCCGGCAAAGGCCCGCACGGTACTGGCGGGCCCGTCACAGCCGACGACGAAAGGACAGCTGATCTCTTCCGTGCCGCGCGGCGATCGCAGGACGGCCGACGCGTCGTGTCCGTCGTCGCGGGCAGCGATCAGCTCAGTGCCCCGTTCCACGCGCACCCCGCGGTCGGCGAGCGCCCGAGTCAGCACTTCTTCGACGTCCGTTTGCCGGATGAGGGACAGATGAGGGAACGCCGTCTCGGGCAGCGCGAAATCGGCCAGCCTAGCTTCGACGACGCGGGAGCCGAGACGGAGAACGGCCGCCGGGGCGGTGTCCGCGCGTTGCAGCACGGCGTCGGTGACTCCGAGGGGGCGCAGAACTTCCAGGGTGCGTGGATGCAGGATGAGGGCGCGGGAGGGCCGGAAGGGCTCGGGCCGACGCTCGACAACCCGGACCCGTGCCCCGTGGTCATGCGCCTCCAGTGCCAGGGTCAGGCCGGTCGGCCCCGCCCCGACGATCAGGACGTCCACCGTCATCATCGCGTTTCGGCTGTCGGACGCCACCAGTCCGAGGGATCGTCCCGCGCCGCACCCTCGACCGGACCGGGGTCCGCGAGGACATCGTCGCGGCGCAGTCCGGGCAGTACGGTGTAGGCAATGGAGCCGGGCACACTGACCAGGGCAAGTACCCGCCACAGAGAACGTGCGTAGTGCTCGGCGCGCTGCGGGTCGTCCCACTCGTACAAGCCGCGGTAACGGCCGTGCTCGTCATGGGGCAGCCACAACTTCGAGGCGAAGCCCGGGAAGCCCACGAACAGCGGGGTGTTCAACAGGCTCTCCGCCCGGAACAGTGCGTGTCCGGGACCGCGGACCAGGCGCAGCCGGAAGACGACCACCAGCGTGCACGGATCCTTCGCCAGGCCGCTGCCGAGGCGGGTCTCCCGGTAAACCCGGGCCGAGGTGCCGTCGGCGAGGCGGATACGCGTTCCCACCCGGTCAATCGACAGATGGACCAGGCGCCGGGCGAGGAACATCCAGGAGGCGAGGAAGCATACGGCGACAGCGCGCCATGCCTCCAGAGGGGCGAGCGGCCCTTGTTCGCTCACGGTGGCCTCCTCCCGAGGGGGACCGGCCTTACAACCACGATGAGGGAACGTGCCACGTCGCGCGAACCCACGAGCGGTTCGGTCGCGTCGGCGTCGCGCCGAGCCGCCGTCGACGGCTCGGCGCGGGCGGCTCGGACGGGATCGTGCCGCGCGCCGACTGCGGGGTGGAAGCGCGACTCATGGGAGTGCCCGGCGGCCACGAGGACCGTCACCCGGGCGGTCAGCGGGTGCCACCACTGGAGGAGCGCGACGGCCGCCGGGCCGACGGCGGTGGCGAAGGCCAGGACGGCACTGCGGGTGGCCTCCCGCCACAGGAGGTTCGGACGGCCCGAGCCGGATCCGGATCAGGGCGTCGAGGACGCGACGCTGCTCATTCTGGAATGGCTCATTGAGCAGAGTGGCGGGGGCCAAGATCCGCGGACACGGCCAGGTCGGTGCTGCGTTGTGCCGTGCCGGGTGGAGCGGGTGGCCGCGATGTCGGCGTCGGCGTGGGCGCGCAGGAGGAGTGCGACCCAGCTGCGGTAGGGCGTCCACCGCTCGGCGATCCGGGCCAGCGCCGGGACACCGGCCGCTCGGCCTTCGAGTGTGTAGGCGTGGGCCATGGCGGCGTGCAGGCGGGGTTCGTGGCGGGGGAAGTGGTCGGGGTGGCCGGCGCCGCGGATGAGGATGAGTTCGGCGGAGAACGGCCCGATGCCGGGCAATTCCTGCAGCGCGGCGAGGGCGTCCTGGGCCGGCAGCGCCCGCAGGCGGGCGGGGTCCAGTTCGCCGGCGATCGCGGCTTCGGCCACTGCGTGCAGCCGCCGGATCTTCTCCTGCGTCAGGCCGGGGAAGCTCGTGATCTCCCGTAGGACCGGCGGGGCGGGAAACGCGGACAGCTCTTGGCCGGCGACCGCGACTCGGTGGCCGTGCCGTTGGGCGAGCAGGCGCTTGACGGCGGCGGCGTGGCTCATACGGACCCGGTTGCCGATGACCGCCCATGCCGCTGCCTCATAGGGGGAGTTGAAACAGACCGGCCGTAGGCCGGGGAACTCGTCCACCAGTTCGGCGACCACCGGGTCGGTGGATCCGAGCGCGAGGAAGCGGGTGGCGTCCACGTCGAGAGAGAGGATCCGGGCCACGTCGGCAGCGGCCTCGCCGAAGCCGTCGCCGACCACGGGAGAGGCCGGTGTGGCGCCGTGGGCGCCGGTGGAGTGGAGCGTGACCTCGGCCCGCACCGCGCCGGCCGGCGCGGCCGTCGTCGTTTCGTCCTGCTGCACCGCGGCGGTGACGGTGAAGCAGCCGTCGGCCGAGGGAAAGGCCAGCCGGAGAGTGCGGTCCTGCCCGCTTCGGTACGGGGCCGGGGTGAAGCCCTTCAGGAAGCCGAGGCCGGCTGCGAGTGAGAACGGGCCGCGGGGAGTGAAGACGACGACGGCCATGGTCAGACTCCGTGGACGGTGAGCCGGTAGCCCTCGGGGCCGCTGAAGGTGAACGTGGGGCCGAAGGGGCTGTCCTGCAGGGCGGTGACGTCCGGGACCCCGGCGTCCAGCAGTTGCTCGTGCAGCTCTGCGGCGTTGGTGGTCCGCAGCCACAGCGCGACCCCCAGGCCCGGACGGGCCTCGCCGCCCGGGTCGATGCCCGGGAGCGGCTCGCGGACGGCGAACGGGATGGGGCTGCTGGCGAAGACCACCGCGCCGGGCGGCGAAGCCGGGGCACGGCGCATGCCGAGGTGCTCCTCGAAGAAGGCCGCTGCGGCCTGAACGTCCTTCACCTGCAGGGCTATGAAGTCGGGGCCGTCGACAGTGGCGGGCATGGTTCCTCCCGGAACGTTGATGTCAGGACTTTGACATAGCGACTGTAGGTTCCACCTCTCGCATATGTCAAAATGCTGACATGGAAGATCGTGCACCCGCTCCGCCGCCCCACCCGGCCGAGGACGTCACCGAGCACGTGGGATACCGCCTCAAACGCGCCTCCGCCGCCCTGCGCACGGCCATGGACAAGGCCCTGCGCGCACACGACCTCACCGTCCCGCAGTACTCCTGCCTCGAACTCCTCGACCAGCGGCCGGGCCTGTCCAACGCCGACCTGGCCCGCGGCACCTTCGTCACCCGCCAGTCCGCCAACGTCGTCCTGCGCGGCCTCAAAGAAGCCGGTTTCATCACCCGGCCCGCCACGACCGATCAAGGCCGTGCTCTGCCGGTCCACCTCACCCCGGCGGGACGGCAGCGCCTGCACACCGCCCGCGCCGCCGTCTATGCCATCGAGGAACGCATGATCAGCGCCATTCCGGGCAATCGCCTGACCGCTCTCCTCAAAGACCTCGACGCGATGGCCGAGGCCCTCGGCGAGTAAGCAACGCACTTCGGCGGGGCCGGCTCCAGGCGCGCCCGCGAGGAGTCCGGTGCCGCAGGCGGGCCCCGAAGCGGTGCCGTCCGAACGTGCCCCCTGCGTAAGCTGCACGGATGGCGCCGGTCAGCGGGCCTCGTGGTTGCGTCGGTTTCGGAGTCCGCGTGCCGAGGGCCGACATGGACGACGGGGTTGGCGTACTCCCGCACCCTTGTGACACAGAGGCGCTTCTCCGTGCTGGAGAGGATGTCGCGTTCGGCCTGCAAGAAGACCGCACGGGCGTGCGACACCCTCACCATCCCCGGCAGCGACCTGCGCATGCCGTCTGAACCGCACCACCGGGCACCAGGACCGCCGATCAGTTCGAGCTGCTGACCACCATTGGCGTCCAGAACCTGACCCGCCCCACACACCGGTAGCAGCGCGGCAGTCGAAGCAACGAGAAAGGACGAGCCACGGGATGCGCGGACGCCCGCAGGGCCGTCATGGCGTTCAGCGTGTTCGTCCGAGAGAACGCCGCGGAGCGTCACCAGGCGGCCCTGGCGGTCGCAGTCCTCGCAGCACTTCGGAGGAATCGTGTGGTGAGTGCCGGCGGGTGTCACGTTGGTTTCGGTCCCCCGGGTCCGTGGCGGGCCGCACGGCCCCCCAGGCCGCAGCAGGACATCAAGCTACCCCGCGGCCCCGCCGCCTGCGTGCCCCGAGCCAGTGGACAGCGTCGTACTTCCTCGGGCGGAGCGCGTACATGGCCGCAAGAACCCGCTGCCTGCCGACCGGGCTACTCACCACTGCTCACCGCGGCACTCGGCCGGTCGATGAGCTCAATGACCTCGTCGTTGGGCCCGTAAACGAACGCCGCCTGGAAGGTCATGGGATCATCGCCCGCGGTGGTGATGGTCACAGGGGCACCCATCGGACGGGCGCCCGCCGCGAGAGCCCGCTTGAACAGTGCGGTGACGTCGTCGGCACGGACGGCGAAGTGGACCACTGCGGCCACGCGGCCGCGGTCGGCATCACTGGGCCGGCCATTGGGATTCAGCGCCTGCGGCGACCCGCCCGGCGGGGTCGAGACGGCGTCGAACAGCTCGATGAGCCGGTCGTCGCCCGCGTCGAGGAAGACGGCGCGGTGCACGCCTCCCCCCGGCACACTCCACTCCCGGACGAAGCGGAACCCCAGGCCGCGGGTGTAGAAGTCCACCGAGGCGTCGAGGTCGTAGGCGCGGACGGCCATGTGGTCCAGTCCCCGGTTCAGGGCGTCGCTGGTCATGTGCGTTCCTTGTCAGGAGGCCCCGGTCGGCATCGGGGTGGAGTGGTGGGTGCGGCGCTCAGCGGGGCGCCGACGCCGTGGCGGAGTGCCGCTACGACCTTGCTCCGGGCGTTGTCCTCATTGAGCAGCCGGCCGAGGTCGGCGTGTCCTGGGTGGCACACCCGGCGGCGGGAGCCACCGGGTGTGTCGTTGTGCGTCACGGGGTGAGGGAGGTGAGGGTGCCTCCTTCGACCTTCAGTGCCGCGCCGGTGGTGGCCGAGGCCCGGTCGGAGCTGGTGAAGAGGATGAGGTCGGCGACCTCGGAAGGCCGAATCAGCCGCTGGATCAGGGACGTCGGGCGGAAGCGGGAGATGAACTCGCGCTGCGCGGCGTCGAAGGACTCCGCCTCGGGGATGAGGGCGGTGATGTATTCCTCGATGCCTTCGGTGTGAGTTGGGCCGGGCAGCACGGAGTTGACGGTGACGCCGGTGCCGGCCGCGGCCTTGGCCAGGCCGCTGGCCACCGCCAACAGGGCGGTCTTGGTCACGCCGTAGTGGACCATGTCCAGGGGGGTGTCGATGGCCGTCTCGCTGGAGACGAACACGATGCGGCCGAAGCCGCGCTCCATCATTCCGGGCATGTAGTGGCGAGCCAGCCGTACGCCGCTGAGGACATTGACCTCGAAGAAGCGACGCCACTCCTCGTCCTGGATCTCCAGGACCGGGGTGGAGGCGAAGATGCCGGTGTTGTTGACCAGGACGTCCACCTCGGGCACCGCTGCCAAGAGCGCCTGAGCGCCCTCGGCCGTGGACACGTCGGCGGCCACGGTCACGATGTCGGCGCCGGGCACACGCTCACGGATGCCGTCGGCCGCTGCCTCGAGGCGGGCCTCGTCGCGGCCGTTGAGGACGGTGCGGGCTCCGGCGCGAGCGAACGCCTCGGCGGTGCCCAGGCCGATGCCCAGCGTCGAACCGGTGATCAAAGCAGTTCGGCCGGTGAAGTCGATGTGCATGCTGTCTTCCCTCGATAGTCCGGCGACGGGCAGAGAATCCCGTCGAGCCGTCCGTCTGAGACGGAACGTTCTCACTGAGAATGAGACGGAACGTTCTCTCTTGTCAAGCCTTGCCAGTGAGAACGTTCTGTCTCATAATGAGGGCGGCCAGTACCGAACCTTCATCCCGAGGAGGTCCCCCGTGGCACGACGTTCGCCGGAGGAGACACGACGGCACATCCTGGAGGTCGCCGGTGAACTCTTCTACGGCCGGGGTGTCCGCGCGGTCGGCATGGATCTGGTGATCAGTACCGCCGGCGTGGCCAACGCCACGCTCTACCGCCAGTTCGCGACCAAGGACGAGCTGGTCACCGCCTACCTCGTCACACGCAACGAGCACTGGTGGAAGCGCCTGCGCGAATCCGCCACCGCGCTCGACGCCCGCGGGAGGATCAGGGCCCTCTTCGACCTCACCCGCGAGGACATGGCCGTCCCGGGCTACCGCGGCTGCGCCACCCTCAACATCACGAGCGAGTTCCCCGACACGGACCATCCGGCCCACGCTGCCGCTGTCGCGCACAAGACCGAAGTGCAGGCCTGGATGCGCGACCAGCTTCGCGAGGCCGGCGACCCGGATCCCGAGGACACGGCCGGCAAGCTCCTGGTCATCCTCGACGGCGCACAGGTCCTGGCGGCCGCGCTGGGGACCGACGCCCCCGGTGACCATATGATCCAGCTGGCCGAGCAACTCCTCGACGCGCGGCTGCCCACCACCCACTGAGCCTGCCGACCGGCACAGGCCCGTACGAGAGGCGGGACCCAGCCGGTTCGACCAGGGGCGGCAGCTCGAGGCAGTAGCCGGACGGGGGAGTTGCAGCCTCTGCCCGCTGGGAACAGCGGGACAGCCTCGATCGATGTCCACGCCTTACCGCGTCGCTGATCCTCCATGAGGGAAAGATCATCGTCCGGAAGACGGGAGCCGCACGCGCCCCGGCCCTGCACGCCTGGGTCGAACAGGCCGTGCACCGAGCGCCGTGCGAGGGCAGACGGCGCAGAAGCTCCTGGACGACGCGTATGCCGGCCGGCGCGTGGCCCTGCCTCCGTCTGAGGGGCAGGACCGTGGGCGCCTCCCAGGTGGGATGTGATCTCGTGCGCGGGTAAGCCGGCGGACCGGCCGCTGACGGCCACGCGCGGGCCGTGCGGGCGCCCCGCGTTGCTGAATCGCGGGGCGTCGGCGCAGGAGTGGTCAGGCGGGAGTGACGTTCTCGGCCTGGGGCCCCTTCGGTCCTTGGGTGACCTCGAATTGCACCTTCTGCCCCTCGGTGAGCTCGCGGAATCCGGTCGCGCTGATGGCCGAGTAGTGGACGAACACGTCCGGGCCGCCGCTGTCCTGGGCAATGAAGCCGAAGCCCTTCTCCGGGTTGAACCACTTCACCGTGCCGGTAGCCATCGTGCTGATCTCCTTCGTGCGGGGCGGGAGAAGGCCCGCGTCGGGCGTTGCCAAGCGATCGTCACGGTTGCCCGGTTTCCTGAGCGGCCGACACGCCAACACGTCTGAGTGAGGTGCATGTTTGCGATCCTGAGCAGAGCCTTCTGCCCGGCTCAGGATCGAGCCGGGCAGGGCAGGGCTTTCGGCTGTTCCGCAATCGCTTGAGCGGGTCTTCGCGGGCGGCCGACGTGCACGGTCAGGCCCGCTCCACCAGTGCCGTGGCGCGGAATCGCCACCCGCTACGAGAAGACCGCCACCATCCACCCGGCCGGATTCCACATCGCGGGCATCTTCCTCGGGTCCGCCCGATGATCCGAACGAAACGGCCTGGTCTAGCGGCCGGCCGCGGGCGGTGGTTGCCTGTAAATGACGGAAGGAGTCCTGGTGCAGACGTGGAGAAGCGGTCCGTGAACCGCGCACCGCGCAATCAGGATCCGCGAGAAGCGGATGGGACTCCTTCCGCCGCCTGCTGTGATCCGCACTGCCTCTACTCTGTGCCCCTGCCTCTGCGGGCGCTGCGCGATCCGACAGCCACACCTCGTGTGCCGGTCCCCTCACGGTCCCGAGGTCCGGCGGCGACGTTTCGTTCACACCGAAGGGTGCATCATGCAGAACACGGTCACCGTAGGCATAGACGGCTCCGCCGAGAGCAACGCGGCTGCCGACTGGGCGGCTCGTGAGGCGACACTTCGAGGACTGCCTCTGACCTTGCTCCAGGCGGGCTACGAACCGACTCCCCGCACGCACCTGCCCGAGGTCGACGTACCTGCCGAGCGCGTGAACCGAGCACTGGACTTCACAGCCAGGAGGCTCCTTGCCGACCACCCCGGTCTGAACGTCGTTCCCCATCGGACGGCCGACGCGCCGGTGACAGCCCTTGTGGCCGCGGCGGAGGCCTCCAGTTTGCTCGCCCTCGGATCGCGAGGGTTCACCAGCCTTGCGGGCTTCATGATCGGCTCCGTGGCCCTGGACGTCACCGCCCAGGCACGAGGCCCGGTTGTACTCGTCCGCGCCGGTGAGCGTTCGGAGGACGAACATACCCACGTCTCCACGATGGAGGCCGCCGCGGGGACGGCTTTCCGACCCGTGGTCCTGGGGATCGATCTCGAGCACCCGGGGGAGGAACTGCTGTCGTTCGCCTTCGAGGCAGCCAAGGCGAGGGCGACGTCACTGACGGCCGTACACGCGTGGAGGACGCGTGCTTCGCAGGCCTACAGTCGGGCACACGACCCCATGCCGACCGCCGAGGACGGCACCATGCGGAACGAGATGCGGCTGTCCCTGGCCGCGGTACTGCACCGGTGGCGCGAGGAGTATCCAGAGGTGCCGGTCACCGAGCGGCTCGCCGAGGAACGCGCCGCCCATTGCCTGCTCCTCGCCGCAGAGGACGCGAGCCTCCTCGTCGTCGGTCACCGCGCCTCGGCCGGTGAGCGCATCGGTCCTGTGACGCACGCGATGATCCACCATGTGTCCTGTCCTGTGGCTGTGGTGCCGCACGCCCTCTAGGGGGAGCAGCGCGTGCGTGGAGGCTTCGGTACTCGTCATCGGCCGACCCTCCTGGCAAGTGCCCGCCTCCGGAGTGCGCCGACGAAGGGACGAGGACCCTGGGGCCGTACGGGTATCAGTAGTGGCCCGACCGGCCCTGGGAACGGGCACGTACTGCGTGTGACGGTGAAAAGAGACCTTCTGACCCTTCGGTGAAAGGCGGTGGGGACGATGGAGTCGCCCCTGGTTGTAGGCGTGGACGGTTCCGAGTCCAGTTTCGTGGCGACCGATTGGGCAGCGGACGAGGCCCTTCGCCATGGTCTACCGCTACGCCTGGTGTACGCGTCCTTGTGGCAGCGTTACGAAGGCGCCGCCCTGGCGACCGACCTCCACCGTCGCGACGGGCAGGTGCTCGCCGACAACATCGTGGGAACCGCGGCAGAGCGCGTCAGGCGCCGTACGCCTGACGTCAAGGTCGTCACCGATGTCCTTCCTGAGGACACGGTGGGCGCCCTGCTGAGAGAAGGGCGGCATGCCTTCGCACTGGTCACCGGGTCACGAGGCCGTGGCAACATCGCAGGACTGCTGCTGGGCTCGGTCAGCCTCGCTGTGGCCGCCGGTGCCCACTGCCCTGTCATCGTGGTGCGAGGCGACAAGGCGGGACTGGCGGGCACGCACGATCGCATCACGCTCGGCGTCGGTGATGCCGACGTCGACTCGCCAGCGGTCCGGTTCGCCTTCCGGGAGGCGGAACTGAGGGGATGCACCCTGGACGTGGTCCGCGCCTGGCGCTGCCCGGCCCACGAGACGACGGACCACCCGCTCCTTGCCGGAGATCCCGATCGCTACCACGAGGACCGGGCCTCGGCCCTGCTCGACGAGGCACTCGAGGCGGCCGTGCAGGCACATCCGGACGTCCGCGTGAAGCGAGCCACGGTCGAGGGACCGGCGCGGAAAGTTCTGCTCGAGAGGTCGGCGACGGCCGACCTGCTGGTCGTCGGTGCACGTCGTCGGCACAGCCATTTCGGCATGCAAGTGGGAAGGGTGGGGCACACCGTCCTGCACCACGCGTCCTGTCCCGTCGCGGTGGTGCCGGGCTCGTGACACGTCGCCTGGATGGCAGGGCCGTACGGCGGGGCCGCTCGACCCTGTCGGGTGCCGTGGACGTGGCACAGGCTGACAGTGAAGGGATCTGCGTCCTTGCGCAGAGCCGATGCACTCCCGGAGGGAACGTGCCGTGAATCGCCGAACGCCGCACACCGTCAGCGACGTGATGACCTCGACCGTCGTCGCTGTGGAGTTGGACGCCACGTTCAAGGAGATCGTGACCGCCATGAAGCAGTGGCAGGTCACCGCGGTGCCCGTTCTGGAGAGCGAGCGGCGCGTCGTAGGAGTCGTGTCCGAGGCGGATCTCCTGACCAAGGAGGAGCTGCGCGACACCGAGCCCACGCTGATCGGCCAGAAGGAGCGCCTGGCGGACTACGCCAAGGCCGGGGCGGTCACCGCGCGGGATCTGATGTCGGCTCCCGCGATCACCGTTCCCGCCGACGCCGCGCTGCCCCGAGCGGCCCGCCTGATGGCACAGCACCAGGTGAAGCGTCTGCCGGTTGTCGACGAGCGGGGATTCCTGAAGGGCATCGTCAGCCGGTCCGACCTGCTCAAGGTCTTTCTCCGGGCGGACGAGGACCTCGCCGAAGAGGTGAAGCACGAGGTGGTCGACCGCTTCTTCCCGGTCTCGCGCGCAGGGATCCAGGTGGACGTCGACAGGGGATGCGTGACGATCACAGGCACCGTCCGGGACGCCTCGCTGATCCCGGTTGCGGAGCGCCTGATACGCGCGGTCGAAGGGGTTGTCGACGTACGCTGCGACCTCGTCGCGCCCACCGCGCTCGACGTTACCGAGCACCTGTGACCCGCCCGAGCGAGCCTCACCTGTCGCCCGCCGGGCGCACGATGACCACCGGGCACGCGGCGTGCTGAGCACAGCGCTGACTGACGGAGCCCAGCATGGCCCGACCGAAACCACCGCGGCCTCTGCTGCCGATCACAAGCAGCTCGGCTCCTTCGGAGGCACGCACCAGGACTTCGGAGGGGTCACCTCGGACCAGCATTTCCCGGACCTCTACCGGTTTGTCATCCTGGAAGACCGCCTGGATCTCCTCGGTGAAGCCGCTGCGGGCCTGCTCCAGATCGAAACCTGGTTCCGTCGCCGGTCCGGCCCAACCGGACTCCGACGGCGTCTCCCATGCGCAGACGGCCTCCACCACGCCGCTGACGAGTTCGGCCTGCCGGGCTGCCCATCGCAGGGCTTCCTGCGACGACGCGGAACCGTCGACCCCTACAACGATGCGGGGGGCTGCTTCACTGCGGTCCATAACGATCTCACCTCTCACCGGGCCCGTCCCCCGGTCCACGCTGCCCGCTTCGCATGCTTTACGCCAACCCGGACTGCTCTCTCCGGTCAGGGCGCACTTCCAGCGCCCGGCTGATGCCGGCCGCCCACGCATCGATTTCCGCCCGATCCCGGTGATCCCCGTAACGGCAGCCGAGCAGGCGGAACAGCAGGGCCCCCTTCCGGCTCAGGTGCCCGCGCCGGATCACACCGGAGAAGCGATGGTGCTCGCGGGGGTGGACGAGATCGACGAGCCGCGCGATGTGCGGCTGCTCGGCTCGCGCGGCAAGCGCACGCAAGGGTCGAGGCAGTGCGGCGGTCATGCCCACGCTGTACATCCACACAGGCCGGCTGGCCAGTTCCTCGGCGTATTTCCTGACGAAGTGCTCGGCCTCCGGCAGCCAGGCACCGTCGTGAACGGCGCTGCCGATCACTAGGGGGCCGACCGGCGGGAACCATGTCTCGCCGGGACACAGCGCGTGCACCTCAACTTCATGGCCACGTTCGCTCAGCCGGGTCCCGACCCGGTCGGCGATCTCCTTTGTCGAGTGATGTTCCGACGCGACGACGATCCGTACGGAAGCCATGGCACCTCCTCCGTGCCTCCAGTCTGCGCCTGCCATGGCGGCCCGCCCGGGTGTCGCCCCTCGAGGGACGGGTGGCGCATCGCGCGAAGAGCCCGTTCGGCCGCCCTCCAGGGCCGTTCCCCCTGGTGAGCGGGGCCCCCGGGTGTGAGAGTCGAAGTGAGAAACCAGCGGCCTCATCGATGTGGAGGAGGTCATCATGAATCGACTGACCGGCAAGACGGCTCTGGTGACCGGCGGTGCACGTGGCATCGGCGCAGCTGTCGTCCGCGCGTATGCGGATGAGGGCGCGCTTGTCATGATCACTGATGTGCTGGAAGAAGAGGGCGAGGCCCTCCGCATGGCGGTGGGAGAAGCAGCTCGATTCCGCAGCCTGGACGTGACGAGCGCCGCGGACTGGTCAGCTGCGGTGGCCGAGACCGAGCGTGCGTTCGGCCCGGTGTCGGTGCTCGTCAACAACGCGGGTGTGGTCGAGTTCGGCTCCATGGAAGCCACGGAACCGCAGATGTTCCGGCGCGTGATCGACATCAACCTCTACGGCCCCTGGCTCGGCATGCGCGCCACCGCAGCGTCGATGAGGCGGGCGGGCGGCGGTGCGGTTGTCAACGTGTCGTCCACAGCGGGCCTCATGGGCTACGCCGACCTCGGCGCGTACGTGGCCAGCAAGTGGGGTCTGCGAGGTCTGACGAAGACGGCCGCCTTGGAGTTGGCCGCATCCGGGATCCGTGTGTTCTCCATCCACCCAGGACCGATCGCGACGCCCATGACCGCGAGCGTTGATCCCGCGATCGTCGCCGACCAGCCGATTCCGCGCTTCGGCACACCGGAAGAGGTGGCCGCCATGGCGCTGTTCCTGGCGGCAGACGCGACGTACTCCACCGGGTCGGAGTTCGTGATCGACGGTGGCGCGACGACCGGAAGCATGATTCTGGCGGGTACCGGGGACTGACTGCGGGGCACATGCAGCCGCCCGGCGAGCAGGGCGGCACACCGGGTCCTACGTGATGTGCCCCGGCCATCGGACAAGCGGACGAGGCTCGGCTCCTGGAGGTACGGGCCAATGCCGACACGCCCGAGGACGTCGCCGGGGGCGCGCGGCCCCTTCAGGCCACATGGCCCATCCAGGCGGATGAGCCGGGGCTTGCGATGCGACGACACCGTTCCCTACCCATGAGGGGTTGCCCCTCAAATGCTCCATGAGCTCGGACGGCTGGAGTCCGTCGCGGCGGGCGTGTGCGTTGACGTCCGTGCGGATGGGAGCGGTGCAGACTGTCGGCATGGCCGAGAATGAAGCGCGGCTCAGCCCTCCCGAGTCGCTGCTGCAGTTGATCGACAATCTCGCGCGGTTTCATCGCGAGCATGAGGAGTACTACTCGCACGCGCCGCTGCGGCAGGCAGGTGAGCTGCAGGCGCGCTCCCGGGTGCTGAAAGCGCTGGCCGACCGGTGGAGCGTGGTAGGCGTGGGTGGGCAGGCGTCGGCGGTGGGGTTTGCCGGCACCGAGGACCTGAATGCCCCTGGGCTCGTCGCGGAGTCGGGAGTTCTCTTCATGGAAGGTGACGGCGAGCCGGCGGAACTGCAGCGGTTGAAGCGTGAGGTCCGGCTGGTGGCAGATGACGCCGAGCAGACGGGTCGCTGGCTGGCTCAGGCGATGGAGCAGGCCTGGGAGATCGCGGGCAGCTTGGCTGCCTACCCCGCTCTGGCCGACCTGCTCGGGGAGCGGCACCGGATCATCGCCAATGACTGGCAGTCGGCCGCACTGCAGTCTCTGATCGCGCGGATGTTGCGGCGCGTCCTTGACCTGCTGGCCAAGGTCGACTTCGCACCGGCGGCACTTCGGGCCGATCTGGGAGGCGAGCGGAGGGCCCCCGCCTACTTGTATTCGGCTTCCGAACTGCTGGACCGGGCGGCGGACCTGATGGCGGAGTCGGCAATGCTGGTGCATGACAACGAGCGGCGCTGGCGCATCTTCCGTGCTCGAGTTCGCGAGTTGCAATCCGCGTAGGCGCATGGCACGGTCCGCCGCGACAGAGGAGGAGTCCGGCGCCGAGGCCGCCGCCGGGAAGACGACCACGATCGCCGATGGTGGCTACCTCGGCACCGGGCTGGTCATCCCGGACCGCCCGACAGCGTCCCTCACGCCATGCTCGGCAGCGCCGCCTCCCTACGTCGTCCGTGCAGGCTGAACGAGACGTCGTCCGCGCAGGCTGAACGCGCCACACCGCATGTCAGCAGGCAGGCAGAACCGGACAGCCCTTAGCGTGTGGAGGACGGGACGCGTGCCGGAACGGCAACGCCGTCTTTCTCGCATCGTGCCCGCCGGCCTGACGTCGTCAAGACAGGAAGTGAGCCGTGATGTCCGACCGACAGCAGACCGGTCCGGCAGACCCAGGACACCGGGCCCGGGGCGACATCGGCAGGCGGGTGGCGGCGCGCCGCGAGCAATTGGGTCTCTCCCGAGAGGAGGTCGCCCGGCGAGCAGGTGCGGCGCCCGAGTACCTCGAATACGTGGAGACGCACCCCGCCACGCACGGCATCGGCTTCCTGCTCCGACTGGCCGACGCTCTCGAAACGAGCGTCGACGACCTCACCGGTGGCAAGACCGATCTTCCCCCCGGCGTAGGCCGGGCCGCCCTTCACCCGGAGCTGGTGGAGCTCGGCAGCGAGGAGTGCTGGGAACTGCTCGGCAGCAACGGCGTAGGGCGCGTCGCAGTGACCACAGAGTCGGGACCGGCGATCCTCCCGGTCAACTACCTCGCCCTCGGCGGAGAGGTCGCCTTCAGGACATCACCCGATGCCGCACCGGCGAAGGCCGCCGGTCACGAGGTCGCCTTCGAGGTGGACCGCATCGACGAGGCGTTCAGCCGGGGGTGGAGCGTCCTCGTCGTCGGCGCGGCACACGAGGCCACCGAACCCGAAGCCGTAC
The DNA here is from genome assembly GCF_056835925.1 of Streptomyces sp. WAC00040. Taxonomy (NCBI): domain Bacteria; kingdom Bacillati; phylum Actinomycetota; class Actinomycetes; order Kitasatosporales; family Streptomycetaceae; genus Streptomyces; species Streptomyces sp. WAC00040. The sequence goes on along the minus strand of NZ_JAKQZE010000004.1, from coordinate 751,516 downwards.
GGAGGCTCGAGACGCACAGCCGCAGCGCACCGTGGGCCGGTGGTGCGCGTAACCTGTGGATCACCGTGACGCCCGGTCGGGTGACGGGGCGCCGGATCGTCGTGCGGGACCGGTGAAGCGCGGCCTGGTCGCCGTACAGCGTCAGGTGATGACCAGGACGTCGGACACGGGTCTGTGCGGGGTGGCGCGAGCCTTGGGGCCGTAACCGAAACGGATCCCCATCTGCGGGTATCCCGTACCGGATTCCGGGTTGCGCAGCGCCCAGCGCAGGTCCGGCCATTCCACAGCCTGCGAGTTGAGCGACGTGGCGAGGCCGTCCTGCGTCGCCTGCGGCAGCACACGCTCCATGGCCCGAGGCCCACCGTCGGGGTAGTGCGTCGGGGGAGAAGTGGTCGGAACGCACCACCACGACGACAGCCCGCTCATGACATGCGCTGGTCCGACACAGGAAGGGTCACGCTGTTCTTCCCGGGGCCGGATGCCCACTGTGGACACCTGTGACAGGAGGTGCATGGGTAGCGCCCGCACGTTCGGTGCGAGCGCCGCGCGTGCGCCTCCGTCCACTCTCTGTCAGTGCGCGATCCGTTCCTCACTGGCGCAGGTCGAAGCGGATGTCCACGACTCCCTCGACCGCGCGGACCGCTTTCGCCAGCAGCGGCACCAGAGCGCGGTCCCGCAGAAGGCCACCCAGGGTCACCACACCGTCCGCGACCTCCACGTCAAGCCCAGCCGTGGTCGGCAGATCCGGTAGGACGGAGTTACGGATCTCGGCCGCGATCTCCTCGTCGGACCGAAGGAAGACCTTCAAGAGGTCGCCTCTGCTGACGACGCCCTCCAGCAGACCGAGGTCGTTCACCACGGGCAACCGCTTCACATGCCGTCTCGCCATGATCCTTGCGGCTTCGGCGATGGTCGCGTCCGCGTGGACGGTGACAGCGGGGCTCGACATGAGTTCCTCCGCATACAGCGCGCCGGCTTTGGCGGTGTCTCCGAGCGGTCGGTCGCGAAGCACCTCGTCGTCGACGTGGTACTCCTCTTTGACCAGGAGGTCTGCCTCGGAAACCACGCCGATGACGCGTCCTTCGCCTGCCACCACGGGCAGCGCGCTGACTTTCCACTGGTCCATCAGCTCGACGATCTCCTTGTACGACGCCCGGCTCCCCACTGCCACAGCGGTGTGGGTCATGACGTCGCTCACAGTGTGTGGCGATGCGGACATGGCAACCTCCTTGAGTAGGTGCACCGGCGCTCACCAGCGCTGCGGCCGCTCCTCGACATCGGCTTCAGGTGAAACGGCGACTCCATCGCGGTTCGACCTGATCCCATTCGGCATCCCAGCCGGCCGCGCGGCGCCGTTCGTAGGCCCCTCGGGCGAGCACCGCGGCGAACGCTCCGGCGGTCACTGTCAGGGTTGCTCCGCCCAAGCCGGCGGTCAGTGCACCGACCCAGATGTCGCTGTCGTTCAATGGCGCTGCGGCGACTCTTCCCTCCCGGTCCAGCCAAATGTCCTTGCGCTCCCCACGGACGGTCCCGGGCGGCACCCGGATCGTTCCCTTGACCTCCTCACCGCCGGCGGCGGTCCACCGAGCCGGTACGGGAAGTGCGGCCGGGCGTGAAGTCTCATCGGCCCAGGACGAGGGTTCGGGAGCGTCTGCAAGGACTTCCGCCCGCACCGGTTGCAGGGTGGCTGCCTGCCCCGCGGCGACCGCCCGGTCGTGACCGTAGACGGACCAGCCCGCGATCGTTCCGACGCACGGTGCGCCGACCAGGACCACGGCGCCGACGGCCAGGAGGAACCGAGCTTCGAGAACATCCACCCGGCGGCGCATCGGATGCTCGCGCCATCGGCGGCTCCAGACTGCCGGGAGCATGGGGTCATGATCCTTCCGGGAGTGCCTTGATCTCGGCGGCCACGGTGCCGGCCCACTGCGCGATGCGGTTCAAGTCCCGGAAGTCGCCACCGCGGCCCTCGTCGAGGATCGCCTTGGCCATACGGCCCTTCGCTCCGGCCACGAGCCGTCCCCCGAACGTCACGTGGCCGAGCGCGTCGGTGCGCCGCTGTGCCCGGCGGGCACTTGCAACAGGAGGAATGTCCCGCTCCGACGCCGAGGGGTCGAGCGGGCCGCTGCTGAACAGCCAGACGGGACGTCGGCAGAGGGCTTGAGCGTGCTGCCGGGTGAAGCGCCGGGCGTCCCGGTGCCAGCGGCCCATGTAGAGAGCGCCGCCGATCACCACCGCGTCGTACGGAAGGACGTCCTCCACCTCGGACGGCGGCCGGACCTCCGCCTCCAACCCCTCGTCCCGCATGACGGTGGCGATGATGGCTGCGATCTCGGCGGTAGAACCGTTCTTCGTCCCATACGTGATCAGCACACTGCGAGGCACTGTCCCCACCGCCCTTCCGTGATACGCGGGGAGGCGCGCTGAGCGCGTCGCCCGCCCTTTGTGTGCTTCTACTTCGAGCATGCGCCATCGTTCCGCGAGTGTTGAAGGGACTCCGAGGCAGAGGTCGGGGGCCGAACGGCCCTCCTCCGGCACACGCGGTAGTTCGGAGCCCCCGCGCCTGCTCCGGCCCGGTCACCGGGCCCGAGGGCGCCGGACGTCCCTCCGCACTGCTACGTCCGCCTCTCCTTCCGGCGCGAGCCGGGTGCGACGCCCCTTCGACATCGACACCGCCGCCGACTTCGGCGGCGACCTGGACGAGGCAGCAGCGGAAGAACGCGAAGCCATGATCCAAGACGCGCTCAAACGTGCCGCCGGGCGTGCGGAAGGCCGCCGTCGGCAGGACCCTCACGATCTCCGACGGCGGCTGCCCGGGAATCGGACTGGTCATCCCACACCGCCGCCGGCGCGGCCAGACCGAGCCCCCGGCTTGGAAAGAGGACCACAACAAGTCCCACAAGCAGGTCCGAGCCCGGGTCGGGCACGTCTTCGCCCGCATGAAGACCTGGAAAGTCCTCCGAGACTGCCGCCTCAAAGACGGTCTGCTCGACGGCTCCACGGGGGCGTCCAGGCCGCGGCGCGACATCGCCAGGGAAAATCTCAGGTGCGGTAGCGGGCCAGCTCCCATGGGTCGTGCGCGGAGAAGATCTCGACCTGGTCACCGTGGTCACGGACCAGCTCGCGCAGTCTGGCCTGAGTTCCGAGCCGCAGGTCGCGGTGTGCCTGTGAGTGCGTCTGGACGATGTCGAGCAGCGGATGGGGTTCCTTCGATTCGCCGACTTCCCGGTGGTAGTAGTAGGCGTCGCCGCAGTGGAGGAGCCACCGGTCGCCGTTCAGCACGGCGACCCCGGTGTGGCCGACTGTGTGACCCCCGAGGGGGATGAGTTTGATCTCCGGTGGCAGTCCCTTCGGCTCCAACGCGGTGAAGCCGAACCACTGCTCGCCAAGCTCGTGATCGTAGGTGACCCATTTGGGTTCGTGTGCCCAGTGGGCCGGGCGGTAGCGGAAGCTGGGCGCCTCGGCGCGCGCCACGGCAAGTTCGGCGGCCATCACGTGGACCTGGGCGCCGGGGAAGTCGGGAAGGCCGCCGCTGTGGTCCACATCCAGATGAGTCATGATGATGTGGCGCACGTCGGATGGTGCATAGCCGAGCCTGACGACCTGCCGGATGGCCGTCTCCTCCTCATCGAGCACGGGTTGTGCCATCTCGACCCACTCGGCGCCGAGCGTGCCGCCCGGATCCCCGACGTTGCCGAGACCCAGTCCGGTCTCGACTAGGACCAAGCCGTCGGCGTCGGTCTCGACCAGCAGGCAGTGATTCACGGCAGGCGTGGGCTGTGGGCCGTCGTAGGTTGCTTCGATCGTGCGGACCGATCCGCAGTTCAGGTGATGGATCTTCATGCCGACTAGGCTGCAACTTGAAGCGCGGTTCAAGTCAAGGAGACGTCGATGGATGAAGCGTTGCTGGACATCGCCGAGGTCGCACGGCGCTGCGGACTGACGCCCTCAGCCCTGCGGTTCTACGAAAAGAAGGGCCTGATTGCCCCCGCGGGCCGCAACGGCCTTCGCCGCACCTACCATCCGGACGTGCTGGAACACCTGGGGCTGATCACATGCGCGCGCAGCGCCGGATTCTCGGTTGCCGAGATTGGCCGGTTCCTCGTGGCTCGGCCCTCCGACGCGGATCTGCGCGTCCGCATGGCCGCCAAGGCCCGCGCCTTGGACGAGCAGATCGGCCGGCTCAAGCGGCTCCGTGACAGCCTCCGCCACGCCGCGGTCTGTGATCACGAGCGGATCGTTGACTGTCCCGGCTTCAAGCAGGCCGTCGGCAGCGTGCCCGCACCGGCATCTGGCACAACTGGACCACCGGCGCCGTGATCGAACGATTCCTGATCGCCTACGACCACTGCGACATCGGACTCATTCATCCAGTGGCGAAGAGGGGAGAAGCCGGCGCCGGTCTCGCGGATGCTGCCCCAGAAGACGAGACGGTCGACGATGGCCGCACATCCCCCGGCGCGGCGGGCCCACCTGGGACCCCCGCAGGCACCTCGGTGTGGCGTCCGCCGTGCTCACCATGTCCGCCTCCTTCTACGTGTTGTTGCACGCCGGCCGGCAACCCGGCGACCCCACCGGACAGGGCAGCGCCCTGCACGACGCCTACCTGACGGCCACGACCACCACTTCGCCGGGATCGTGACATGCCATGTGGGCACCGCATTCGCTGCCAGAACCGATCACGCGCAGTAGATGAGATTCGGAGTACGGACCAACCCCCAGCCGCTGTACCGAACAGGCCTTTGTACATGCGGGAAATGGATGAGGATGCCGGTGAAAACGACTTCGACGACGATGCCGGCCAGCAGTAGGGCCACGGACGAGGTGCGCTGCAAGGCACGATGCCGACGGTCCGTCAAGCAGGCTGATGCCGCGATCTCTACGGGCCGCACAGGGACCTGAGGGCCCGGAGCGGGGCCGGACGGTCCCTCCTTGGGTGCCGTCCGGCTGTGTCAGCGTGCACGGAGAGTGCTTCTCGACAACCATGGCCGGGACGAGTTCGGAGGGGATCCGCCGGTACCGGGAGCGGACATGGCGGAGAGCCGAGGACTTCGGCGCTGCGTGGCCGGAACCGACCCGGTTACACGTCGAGATATCGGAGAAGCCCCGGCTCATCGACGGAGGAAACACATGCGCAAGGCCAAGCGTCAGCATCGCTCCGAGCTGTCCGACGAGGAGCTCGCCGCGCTCGACGCCCACTGGAGGGCCGCCAACTACCTGTCGGTCGGGCAGATCTATCTGATGGGCAATCCGCTGCTCAGGCGACCTCTGGAGCCGGCGGACATCAAGCCGCGGCTGCTGGGGCACTGGGGCACGTCCCCCGGGCTCAACCTCGTCCACACACACATGAACCGGGTCATCCGGCGGCGGGGCCTCTCCGCGCTGTGTGTCTGGGGGCCGGGGCACGGCGGTCCCGCCGTGCTGGCGAACTCCTGGCTGGAGGGCAGTTACAGCGAGACCTACCCGGACGTGAGCCGGGACGAAGCCGGTATGGAGCGGCTGTTCCGGCAGTTCTCCTTCCCCGGAGGGGTCCCCAGCCACGTCGCACCCGAGACCCCCGGGTCCATTCACGAGGGCGGCGAACTGGGCTACGCCCTCTCGCACGCCTACGGCGCCGCGCTCGACAACCCGGAGCTGCTGGTCGCCTGTGTCATCGGTGACGGCGAGGCCGAGACCGGGCCGCTCGCGGCCTCGTGGCACTCCAACAAGTTCCTCGATCCCGTACACGACGGCGCCGTCCTGCCGGTGCTCCACCTCAACGGTTACAAGATCGCCAACCCTACGGTGCTCGCCCGGCTGCCCGAAGCGGAGCTCGACGAGCTGCTGCGCGGCTACGGGCACGAGCCGCTGCACGTCACCGGCGACGACCCCGTCGCGGTGCACCGCGCCATGGCGGCGGCGATGGACACCGCCCTCGAGAGCATCGCCCGGATCCAGCGGGAAGCGCGGACCGGCGGCACGTTCGTACGCCCGCGATGGCCCGTGATCGTGCTGCGTACGCCCAAGGGATGGACCGGTCCTGCCGAGGTCGACGGCCTGCCGGTCGAAGGAACCTGGCGAGCGCACCAGGTCCCGCTCGCGGGCGTACGGGACAACCCCGCCCACCTCGCGCAGTTGGAGGAATGGCTGCGTTCGTACCGGCCCGAGGAACTCTTCGACGAGTACGGCCGGCCCCGGCCCGAGGTCCTGGCCTGCGTGCCCGAAGGCAGCCGCAGGCTCGGCGCGACTCCGCACGCCAACGGCGGCCTGCTCCTGCGGGAACTGCCCGTCGAACCGCTCGAAGAGTTCGCCGTACCCGTCGACAAGCCCGGCGCGACCCTGCACGAGCCGACCCGCGTTCTGGGCGATCTGCTCGAAAGCGTCATGGCGGCCACCGCCGGCCGGCGCGACTTCCGGCTCGTCGGACCGGACGAGACGGCCTCGAACCGACTCCAGGCGGTCTACGACGCCAGCGGCAAGGCCTGGCAGGCCCGGACACTGGAGACCGATGAGCATCTGGACCGGCACGGTCGTGTGATGGAGATCCTCTCCGAGCACACCTGCCAGGGCTGGCTGGAGGGCTACCTCCTCACCGGCCGACACGGGCTGTTCTCCTGCTACGAGGCCTTCGTCCACATCGTCGACTCGATGGTCAACCAGCACATCAAGTGGCTCAGGACGTCCCGGTCACTGCCCTGGCGTGCCCCCGTCGCCTCCCTCAACTACCTGCTGACCAGCCACGTCTGGCGCCAGGACCACAACGGCTTCTCCCACCAGGACCCCGGCTTCGTCGACCACGTCCTCAACAAGAGCCCCGAAGTCGTACGGGTCTACCTGCCGCCGGACGCCAACTCCCTGCTGTCCGTCGCCGACCACGCGCTGCGCAGCCGCGACCACGTCAACGTGATCGTCGCCGGCAAGCAGCCCTGCTTCGACTGGCTTTCCCTCGACCAGGCCCGCCTCCACTGCGCGCGCGGCGCGGGTGTCTGGGAATGGGCCGGCACCGAGAGCGCCGGACAGGAGCCCGATGTCGTGCTGGCCTGTGCGGGCGACGTCCCCACGCAGGAGGTACTCGCGGCCGCTGATCTGCTCCGCCGCCATCTTCCCGACCTAGCCGTACGCGTCGTCAACGTCGTCGACCTGGCCCGCCTCATGCCGCACGAGGAGCATCCCCACGGCATGACGGACTCGGAGTACGACGCTCTGTTCACCACCGGCAAACCGGTGATCTTCGCCTACCACGGCTACCCGTGGCTGATCCACCGGCTCACCTACCGCCGCACCGGCCACGCCCAGCTGCACGTACGCGGCTACAAGGAGATGGGGACCACCACCACGCCCTTCGACATGGTCGTGCGCAACGACCTCGACCGCTATCGCCTCGTGATGGACGTCATCGACCGCACCCCGGGACTCGGCGTGCGCGCGGTGACCGTCCGGCAGGCCATGGCGGACGCCCGCACACGCCACCACGCGTGGATCCGCGAACACGGCACTGACATGCCCGAGATCACCGACTGGGCCTGGGGCGGGTGAGCGCGGTCGTCCCCGACGCGGAGCCGACGGACCATTGTCGGGCTCGATACGGCGGCCGTGTGGACCGGTGACGGCGGAGGAGGCCTCGTGGGCCTGGAGAGGCCGCGTGAGGTCGCGCATCCGCAGCCGGTGAGCCGCTGCGTGCGCCGTCCGGATCGGTCAGGCGGGCCGAGGCCTCGCGGCAGGTTCTCGAGCACGAGAGGCTCCGACAGCGGGGGAATACCTGGTGACACGGTCAAGAAACATCGATCCGGCCGATCATGGTTCGCGGCCGGCCGGCCGGCCGGGCGTGCCTGCCGCCCGGTCACGCAGTGATCAACTGGATGGCCTTGCGCACGGCCGGCAACGCGGCGGAACGGCGTTCGGGCGTGCCCGGCTTGTACGGCGGATATCGCACATCGTCGGTCGCGGACGCAGACATGACACCCGGCCCAATGCGCACCGTACTATGAAATAGCTGATGCAACGCACTCTCCTCCGGCGGAGGGAGGCCACCGTGCCTGCTGAGCCCCTCAGCGGCCAAGAGGCACCCCCTACGGTGCGCATTCCCGGGAGCGCCGACACCCGCGGGTACCTGCCGGTCTCGGAACACGGGCTGATCGGGGACCTGCGCAGTGCCGCTCTCGTGGGAACGAACGGCACGATCGACTGGTACTGCTGCTCCCGCTTCGACGCTCCCAGCGTCTTCGCCTCGATCCTGGACGCCGAGAAGGGAGGGAGCTTCGAGCTCGCGCCGGACGTGCCTGCCCGCACGAAGCAGTTCTACTTCCCCGACACCAACGTGCTCATCACCCGCTTCTTCGCGGATGACGGCGTGGCCGAGATCCAGGACTTCATGCCGATCGTCGACGACTCGCGCGAGGCGGACCGGCACCGGCTGATCCGCAGAGTGGTCTGCGTCCGCGGATCACTGCCCTTCCGGGCCAAGGTCTCACCACGGTTCGGGTACGGCACCGAGCCGCACACCGTACACACTGAGCACGGCTTCCTGATCTTCGAGTCGGCCTCGCTCTCTCTTGCCCTGACGTCCAGCGTGCCGGGGGAGAACGACGGACGGGACGTGTGGTCGCTCTTCAAACTCCACGAGGGCGAGAGTGCCGTCTTCGCACTCGACCGTATCGGGGACACGGTGGCTCCGAAAGTCTGCGCCGAGGCCGAGGCGGAGGAACTGTTCCAGGCCACCGTCCGGTACTGGCGACGCTGGCTGTCCACGTCCCGCTACCGCGGCCGCTGGCGCGAAATGGTGCACCGCTCCGCGCTGACGCTCAAACTGCTCACCTATGTGCCGACCGGCGCCATCGTGGCTGCGCCGACGACGAGCCTGCCCGAGCAGATCGGCGGCGAACGGAACTGGGACTACCGCTACGTCTGGATCCGCGACTCTGCCTTCTGCGTCTACGCGCTTCTCCGGCTCGGTTTCACAGAGGAGGCGCAGGCGTTCATGCGCTTCCTGATCGAGTTCGCCCACCTCTCCGACTCCGGGACGGGCCCCCTGCAGATCATGTACGGCGTCGACGGCCGCCGCGAACTGCCCGAGCGTGAGCTGCCCCACCTCGAGGGCTATCAGGGCTCCGCCCCCGTGCGCGTGGGCAACGACGCGGTCGGCCAACTGCAACTGGACATATACGGAGCCCTCATCGACTCGATCTATCTCTACGACAAGTGGGGGGAGCCGATATCCAGCGCACACTGGGACACCTGCTGTGAGCTGGTCGACTGGGTCTGCGACAACTGGGACCAGCCCGACGAGGGCATATGGGAGACCCGTGGCGGACGCAGGAGCTTCCTCTACTCGCGCCTGATGTGCTGGGTGGCGATCGAGCGGGCGATGCGCCTGGCCCAGCATCGCGGGCTGCCGGCCGACATGGCGCGCTGGAGCGGCCAACGCGACGCCATCTACCGACAGATCATGGACAGTGGTTGGTCGGCGGAGCGCGGGGCGTTCCTCCAGCACTACGGCGACAGCGTCCTCGACGCCTCCGTTCTGATGATGCCGCTGGCGAAATTCATATCCCCGACGGATCCGAAATGGCTTTCGACGCTGGACGCACTGGGCGAAGAGTTGGTGAGCGACTCGCTGGTCTATCGATATGACCCGCAGGCCAGCCCGGACGGACTACGGGGCGAGGAAGGCACGTTCTCGATCTGCTCCTTCTGGTACGTGGAGGCGCTCAGCCGCGCCGGACGCCTCGAGGACGCGCGACTGGCGTTCGAGAAGATGCTCACGTACGCGAACCATCTCGGGCTGTACGCGGAAGAAATCGGCCACACCGGCGAGCAGAGCGGCAACTTCCCCCAGGCCTTCACGCATCTCGCCCTGATCAGCGCGGCATTCAACCTCGACCGGGCGCTGGGATGAGCGGTGCGACGCCGGGTGGCGACGGGGACGAGCTGGGCATCCCGCGAGGTGCCCGGCTACCGTCGCACATGGTGTGATGGCACCGTCTTCGCTCCTGCTCGGGCGACGCTGACCGGAAGGCATTCTTGAACATGACTGGGCGACGCGACCGTTGGGCGGAACTGACCGGTGGACAATCCGGAGAGGATTACGCTCGGCGTTTCGCGCAGCTCGCCGAATCAGGTCAGGACGTCCACGGCGAGGCCACTTTCTGCACCGCATTGCTGAAGCCCGCCGCCCGGGTACTCGACGCCGGCTGCGGCACCGGCCGGGTCGCTGTCCGACTCGCGGAGCTGGGCCACCGCTGCACCGGCGTGGACGTCGACTCCTCGATGCTCGCCGTAGCCCGCCGAAACGCCCCCTCGCAGGAATGGCTCCTCGGTGACCTGACCCGTCTGGACACCCTCGGCCTGCAGCATGACTTCGACTTGGCGCTCGCCGCCGGAAACGTCATCCCCCTGCTGGCCCCCGGCACCGAACCCCTTGTCGTCCGGCAACTGGCCGCCGCGCTGCGCCCCGGCGGTCTGCTGGTCACGGGCATGGGACTGGACGCAGCGCACCTGCCGCTGCCGGAACCGCCGGTGACCCTCACGGAGTTCGACCACTGGTGCACGCAGGCCGGACTGACCCTGAGGCAGCGCTACGCCACCTGGAGCGGCGACCCCTATTACCAAGGCTGTGGCTACGCCGTCAGCGTGCACTGCCGCCCGGCCCCGTGAGTCCGCTCATTCCTGCGACGGCCCGGCCCAGGCCCGCGCCCGATTGTTTCGAACGCCCGTCGCCACAGGCATGTGACGGATGCGACGGTACCGCGACGGCAATGATCAACCGGGAGATCGGCAAGCAGCTGAACGATCCGTCGTCAGGAGGGCGGGACCACCGCCACGGGGCACGGGGCGTGGTGGAGGGCGGCGTGGGCGACGGAACCGATGCGGGTGCCCACAGGAGAGCTCCGCACCCGGCGGCCCACCACCAACAGCCCGGCGCGCGAGGCGGCCCACAGCAGGACCTGCCCGGGGCTTCCGATCTCGACATGCTCCGTCACAGCTACGGAGGGGAACCGCTCACGCCAAGGCACGAGTGCTTCCCGAAGCGTCTTCTCCTCGAACGGCACGAGCCCTCCCGCCTCGTCGACGAGCCGCATCCACCCCGGGCTGTAGGTGAAGAACGGCGGCAGACTCCAGGCCCGTACCGCGCGAACCGAGGCGCCTCGTACGGCAGCCGCCTCGAACGCGAAACGCAGCACCGGCTCGCTCTCCTCCGGCGTACCCTGCTGGCCCACGACGACCTCGCCGGTGTCCGCCTCGGGCATCTCCTTGCTCCGGTGGCGCACCGACACGACGGGAATCGTCGCGGCGGCGATCACCTGTTGGCCGTACGAGCCGAGGAGGAAGCCCATCAGCGCCCCGTGCCCCCTGGAACCGAGCACCAGCATGTCGGACTTCTCCGCCTCGCCCAGCAGAGCGCAAGCGGGCACGTCCGGCACCACTTCGCCCGTGACGGAAAGTCCTGGGTACCGGCCGCGCACACGGGTCTCGGCTTCGTGGACGACGGCGTCCGCGGACATGGCCTGCGCCTCCCGGTCCTGGTCGACCGGTGCGTCCGATGGCTGCCCGAGCCGGGCATGCACGATACGGAGCGGTGCCCCACGCAGCGTGGCTTCGCGTGCCGCCCAGTCGGCCGCCGCCAGACTCTCCGGAGATCCGTCTACGCCTGCCGTTATCGCGCGGGTCATCGGAGAGCCTCCGTACGGTTCGACGGGCACGGCCACCGCGGCTCGCCCGATGCCGTCCAGCATCGGGGAGCGGTGCTCGGTAGGCGAGGGCCGACCGGCCCGGGACGCAGCGGTTCGCTCCGGTGACGGCTGTCGTCCGGGCACCGTTGCCGAGGATCCTCCCCGTCGAGCCGGATCGTACGGAGCGAGCCGGAGCGATTCCGCCGAACGGGTTGCGCGGAACAGCCCGCGCGACGGATCCGGGCCCGCGGCCGGCGCCTACGACGACGGAGCTCGGTCTCGAGGAAACGACGCCTTGGAGGCCAGGGCGGCGTCATTCAGGAACAATGTCCGTCCTGGTGCCGGTTCAGGCATCTGACGCGGCTGCGGGGTTCGCGGACCAGGCTGGAACGGGTCTTCACAGGTCGATCCACCCGCGTCCTGCGTAATCGCTTCACAGATGCCTACGAGCCGGTCGCGCCGCTCGGCCCCCCGGCTGTCCGCAACCCCGCCGGCTCCTTGTGCAAGGTGGCCACCGCCGCGAACGGCACCGACCTGAGCTACCTGCGGGCGGGCGCCCGGTATCGCCAAGCCCGCGACGAACCCCCGCCATCCAGACCCTCGCCCGCCTCAGCACCCTGGACGGAAATCTCATGGCGGGGTGCCGTCTTCAGGCTGAGGACGGCAGGCGCGGGTGGTCGCAGTTTCGAGGGGGCACGCGGGGCCGCGACCTCACGCCTCGGGCGGTGCCTCACTCTCCCGGCGCTGCCGCTGGCGGTAATTGCGCATGGATACCTGGGAGCCGCAGCCGGTACTGCAGTACAGCCCTGCCCCGTTGCGAGTGCGGTCGAAGAAACCGAAATGGCACGGGGGGTTGCGGCACGCCTTGATGCGGCCCCAGTCGCCGGTCTGCGCGAAGGTCGTCACCGCGGCCAGTACGGTCCCGAACACACGCGGCACCCCTGCCTGTGGCGACGCCAGCTCGACACCGCGGGCTGTGACCACCGTCGCCAGCGGATAGAGCGCACCTGCCCGCCGCAGGTGTTGCTCGGCGTGCTGGAGCGGCTCGCCCAGGCTCTCCTCATCGCCCGAGTGCGCGAGCAGCAGGGTCACCAGGGCGTCACGCAGCTCGCGTGCGGCCGCGGCATCGGCGTCGGTCGCCACGGTCTCGCCGCCGCACTCGTCGTGCTCCGCGAGCCACGCCGCGAACGAGCGCCCGTCCCCGAACAGCTCTCGCCGTCCGCCTCCGTCCGCGCGCGTGTTCACGAACGCGAGCACGGTCTCCACTGCGGGCATGACGGTGCGGGGGCTGGGTTTCGGAGATCCGGCTGCAGCACTGCTCATCACCCCATCCTACATCAGCAAGACGAGGTACTAAGCCGCCTAACGAGCAACGTAGGGCGCCCCTTTGGTTGACTCGTTATGAGCTAACAGCTTACGGTCGCAACATGAATGGAACTTCGAACCAGCAGATCAGCCCCCGCACATGGCTCATCACCGGCGCGACCTCCGGCATCGGCCGCGAACTGGCCCTCCAGGCACTGGAGAACGGCGATGTCGTCTCGGCGATCGCCCGCGACACCGCTTCCCTGGACGAACTGACCGAAGCGCACGGCGACCGCCTGCTCCTCGTCCGGGCAGACGTCCGTGACGAGCAGTCCGTCCGGGAAGCGGTGGAGCGCACGCTCTCGCGGTTCGGCCGCATCGACGTGGTGGCCAACAACGCCGGCTACGGACTCTTCGGAGCCGTCGAGGAAGCCTCCGACACGCAAGTCCGCGCCGTGTTCGACACCAACGTCTTCGGCGTGCTCAACGTGCTCCGCGCGACGCTGCCGGTACTCCGCGCCCAGCGATCCGGACACATCCTCCAGGGCTCCTCGGTCTACGGGCAGTCCGCCCACCCCGGCGTGGGACTTCTGGCCGCGACCAAGTACGCGGTCGAGGGACTGTCGGACGCGCTGGTGGCAGAGGTCGCACCGCTCGGCATCAAGGTCACGATCATCCAGCCCGGAATGACCGCCACCCCCTTCCTGTCCAACCTCGACGTCGCGGCCGGCCTCGACGACTACGACCAGACCGTCCGCGAGGTCCAGAAGGGCATCGGAGAACTGCCCCCATCCGCGTTCTCCTCCGCAGCCCGGATCGCCGAAGGCATCCGAACCGCGGTCGACAGCCCCAACCCCCCGCTGCGCCTGGCCCTCGGCACCTCCGGCGCCATCGGCATGCGCACCGCCCTGGAGGCCCGCACCGCAGACCTGGACAACTGGAATCGCGTGACGGACGCCGTCGACAGGTGATCGCACGTCCCGCAGGGGCCTCGGCGCTGACAGCAGAGGCCCCCTCGGCGACGCAATCCGCACACGCCCGGCCCGAACACAGCGCCCGAACCGCGCCCAAGCACACCCCGCCGACAGTCATCCGACCTGGACCCGGGAAAGGATCTCCAAGTTCAACGCAACGGCCGCGCCTCGGCGCGATGTTGCCGCAGGCCGGCCAATCTCGCCGGTTGACCGCTGAGCAGGCGCACGCCGACTTCGCCGCCCTCCACGCCGGCCGGGTCCTCGCCTCTCCCTCCCTGACCGGCCACAACTCTGATTACAGGGAGCTGCTTGTCACTTCACGGCAGCTTCGGGAGAACGGGCCCGGGACCGGGCTTGATGGCGGCGTCGCCAGTCGGACCGGCCGAGCCGATGGGCATCGCTGCACGACACCCTCCCGTGGCTCACCGCTGTGAGGTGCGGAACCGCCGACTTGGCCTGAGCGTCGAAAGGCCATGACTGAGAGAGCTGGACAAATCATCTTCGCCCTCACGCTGGCTGCTGGGGTGCTCACGGGCTGTGCCCCGGCTGACGAGGGCTCAGACGCCGTCCGGGCGACACCGTCCGGCCGGACGATTTCCTTCGACCTCTATACGCATTGCGGGATCGACGAGGCCCGTATCGGCTCGACGTATTTCGAAGCGGAGACCCCACTCTCCGATGGCTCGGGAAACCCGCCCGAAGGGTGGGACAACCCCACCCAGCGCGGCACGATGACCTTGAAGTCCGAGACGGAGGCCGTCTTCACCGACGATGCTGGGCATGAGGTGAAGTTCCGCGCCCGGCCCGGTGCGAGTGCCTTCAAGCGCATCTGCAGTTAGACCGTGTCCTACGTGGTGAGGCGGAGGAGTTGTTTGTAGCAGCACAAGGCTGCGGCGAGGCCGAGAAAGGCCAGGTAGTTGCGGGGGTTTTGCTCGTAGCGGTGGTTGAGTCTGCGGTAGCCGGTCAGCCAGGACATGGTGCGCTCGATGACCCACCTTCGGCGCCCCAATCGCTGGCTGGACTCGATGCCTTTGCGTGCGATGCGGACGCCGATGCGCTTACCGCGTAACCATCTACGCAGGTCAGCCCGGTCGTAGGCCTTGTCGGCATGCAAGCGCTGAGGCTTGAAGTGGCGGCCGCGATGCGGGTCGTGTCTCGTTTGGTGGGCGGCCAACATCGGCTTCAAGCCTTCGCTGTCGTGGACGTTCGCGGCGGAGACGCCGACGACCAGGGGCAGCCCCTTCGCGTCCGACAAGACGTGCATCTTGGAACCCGGCTTACCCCGGTCCACGGGGCTCGGACCTGTGTGTTCGCCCCTTTTTTGCGCGCACGTGGGCGGAGTCCAGAACGACGCGGGAGACATCGATGAGGCCGGCATCGTCGAGCCGGTGCACGATCTCCTCGTGCAGCCGGCCCCACACGCCGGCACGCGACCAGATCACGAACCTGCGGTGAGCCGTCGACTTCGACATCCCGAAGCAGGGCGGCAACGCGCGCCAGGCGCATCCGCTGACCAGCACGTAGATAATCGCCGCGAACACCGTCTCGTCAGGCATGTCCTGCGTCCCGCCACCCTGCGGCCGCACCCTCGACGGCGGGATCAACGGCTCCGCGATCTCCCACAGTCCGTCCGGAACAATCCAACTCCACGTACCCCGCCCCATGATCAGCCCAACGACCGCCTCACCACGTAGGACACGGTCTTAGACGTCGTCTCATTTGGTGAGTACGTGCGACGATTCGTCGGCCGGTCGGAAGCCATGAACAGGGGCGAGGCCGATGCGGTACGTCGATCTCGATGCGGAGTTGGGCGACCTGGCAGGGGTCTTGGACCCGGCTCCCGGTATCTCGACGGAGCATGGGCCGTGGAACTCCACCTTGGGGAGCCTGGTGCCGTTACGCCACGGCCTCCGGCCTGGAGGTCGAGATGGGTATCGGGTCCCCGGGGTGGGCGGCGACGGATCCCGTCGATCCAGGAGCGCACCGTGTCCGGCGCCCGCGTGCTGCACCACCCGCCGGGCAGCCTCGCGGAGTTGCTCGCCGCTTGCCGGGCCGAGAGTCGTACGAGCGATTGATCTTTGCCAACCCGATGCGAGGCATCAAGGGGGGCAAGGTGGCGATCAAGATCCCCGCGTCCCTCACTGCTGACGAAGTAGAATCCGTTGCTCGCGCCGCACTGCAGGATCCGGCCCTTCGTGTGGTCGTGGCCTTGTCCGCCATCCGTGGACTGCCAGCCCGCCAGATCCGCTCGATACTGCTCGAGCAGGTGGACTCGCCGGACGCCCGAGCCGATCCGGACAGGCGATCTCCGACTACACGGCCATCGCCATCGCCGATGGCCCAACAGCACCAACTCACACCTGCTGATCCGCCGGAACACAGCAACCAGGCGGTCGGCACGTTCTGGATGGACAGGCTGGTCAAGGATCTGCCGGTGGGCGTCGACCGGCTGAGGCAGGACCGCATCCTCGAAGAAGCCCTCGCCAACGGCGCCGACCCGCTCCACCTCGCGAATGCCGTCTCCCTCGGCGTCAAAGCAGGCCTCTGTTACACCAGCGCAGTGAGCCCACCGGATGCAGAGCAAGCATCGAACACCCGCCGATGAGCAGCCTCGATGCCCCGCTGGCGACTGAGGGGGAAGGGCCACGGCATCATGGCGGAGCAGCCAATCGGGCAAGGGAGCACATGACCATCTTCATCGTCCACGACGATCCTGTCGGTCGTGCCGCCAGCAACTACATTGCCCAGGCAGATCTGGCGCCGTTCGGGCTCCACGGACAGATGGAACAGATCTGGCTGAAGCCCCTCGACGACGGCACGTTCACCATCGCCTGCATACCGTTTTGCACCTACGGCCTCGCGCTCGGAGACCGCGTACTCCTCTCAGACGATGACCAGGTCACGGAGGTCGTAGGGCTCTCCGGACAGCGTGTCCTGCGTATGCTCCTCATGCCCAGCCCAGACCCGGAGCGACTGCACCAGGCCATCACACGCGTCAAGAACACGATCAAAGAAGCCGGGTTGCTGAGCGAATGGAACGGCGACCGCCACGTCGCCGTCGACATCTCCTCCCAGATGAACCCCTCGAAGCTATTCGAGGTCATGGACCGCGAGGTCACAGAGGCCGGCGCAGTCTGGGAGTGGGCCGATGCCAAGTCCTTCTCTGCCGGAAGCTGATCCGCGTCCGTCGACCGGCGCTTGCCTGCGCCAGGGGAACCGGCCCTTCCCGCTCGACGGAGTCGCCTCGTGCCCCTGAGTTCGCGTTTGTGCTCCTTCGGATTTCCTGAATGCAGGAATGTTGGCATCGAGACTTCTACTGCCGACCCGGAATCGAAGGCGCCTCTGCGGCTGCCCTCGATCCGTCACGAGTTCTGCGACATCGCAGACCGGCAGCAGATGACCTACCGCGGTTTCCTCGCCGAGGTGCAGATGGCCGAGTGCGACGATCGGGCCCGGCGCCGCTCGGAAAGGCGGATCAAGGCGGCGAGCTTCCCCCGGGACAAGTCCCTGCGGGCCCCATGAAGGGCTTCCGTGTCCGTTACACGCTCGCTGTCGGGGTGCTCCTCAAAGTTCATGTGTACGCCGACACTCGCGGCCAAGCTGGTGAACGAGTTGGTCGAGGCCGCCGATGAGAAGCAACTGAACAAGGCCATCGCCCGCTTCGGGCGCGTCGACCTTCTCTGCCTCGATGAGCTCGGCTACATGGAATTCGACCGCCGTGGCGCCGAACTTCTCTTCCAGGTCCTGACCGAGGCCGAGGAGAAGAACAGTGTCGCCATCGCCTCGAATGAGTCCTTCGGCGGCTGGACCAAGACCTTCACCGATCCCCGCCTTGCGCGGCCATCGTCGACGGCTCACGTTCGACGGCACCACCATCGAAACCGGCACCGACTCCTACCGCCGTGCCAGCACCCGAGCCCGAGCGGAGGAGCCCACCAAAGCCGGCTGAACCTCTTCGGGGCAGTTGCACGGGGACGGGGCCAGTGCGTCAGTATTGTCTGGCATGACCTATGTGATTACCGCAGCTCATCCTGACGACGCCGCGACGTTGGGGCCCTTGCATCTGCGGAACTGGCTGCGGAACTACCCCAACGCAGACGCAGAGGTCGATGAGTCCTGGATCCGTGAGCACCGCGGTTCGTCCGCCACTGCGGAAGGCATCGCGCAGTGGCGAAAGTTCATCGAGGTAGCAAACCAGCACCGTGCCCCGCACTTCTGCCGTGTCGTCCGGTCCGAGACGGAGATCGTCGGCTATCTCTGCGGCCACTGGGAAGAATTGGAAGAATCGGTCACCCTCGGACCGATGTATCTGCTGGACCACGCCCAGGGCCACGGACTCGGTAGCCGCATGATGACCGAGTTCCTTACCTGGGCAGGACCCGCACGCATCCGCCTGGGGGTCGCCGACTACAACGAAAGCGCGATCCGGTTCTACCACCGCCACGGCTTTGAGATCACAGGCGAGCGTTACCTCTGGCGAGGAAGACTGCCGACCCTGCCGATGACCCGCGAAGCCCTATCGGCCGCCGACGTCAGCTGAGCACAGACATCGGGGCGTGGTCACGGCACCGCACTCATTTTTCGGGTTCTGTTCAACTTCTGTGGCGCGGCCACGCTGAGTGACGGCTGAGCTTCTCCGGGCAGTGAGCGTTTCTCATCCTGAGCGCCAGGCGATCTCGATGGCGTGAACGGCGGCGACCGCTTGCCGACCTGACGATGATTCAGCCCAGCAGGTCGCGGATCTCCCGGACGAGGTCGATGGAGGCGTCGATCTCCAGTTTGCGGTTGGTGAGGCTCTCGACGTTGATCCCGAAAGGCAGGCCGAGGCGGCGGCAGTACGCGATCAGGGCCCGGGCGTTGAGGAGGCACTGCTCGTACGACGCGGCGAGGGGGTCGCCGCGGGTGATCTCGGCCTGGAGCCATCGCGGGACCTCGATGCCGAGCCAGGTCATGAACTCCAGGGTCTTCACCGACCCGCACGGGGCCAGGGTCAGCACTACCGGCTTCGGGTCCAGGCCCTGGTCGCGGCAGCCGTGGGTGTAGTCGGAGAGCATGTTGCGGGTGTGGTCCAGGTCGTAGCAGACCTGGGAGACGAAGAACTCGCAGCCGGCGTCCTGCTTACGCAGCATGCGTGCGTGCTCCGTCCCCGAGGCGGCGTGCCGTTCGGCGATGACCACGCCGCCCATCCGCGGCGGGAGGGAGAACCCGGCATGCCGGCGGTAGGCCTCGGGAAGGCTCGTCCGGACCACCTGGTGCCGGGAGGCCGCGCCGACCAGGACGGTCAGCACCCGGTCGCGGTCGGCTTGCGACCACCAGCGGTCCAGCTGGTCGCCGGTGTACTTGCCCACGGCGCGGTAGACGATCACCGGGCCGGCCCAGTCGGCGAGGTGGCCGTCGAGGAAGTGGGCCGGGTCCATCATCGGCATGAACGGGAACGGTCGCGGGGCCTCGGTCCGGTCGGCCTCGGCGTCCACGTCGTAGAGGATGAGCCCGTCGACCTGCACCGACCGGAGCCGGGTCAGAGCCGCGGCGGCGACGGCGTCGGCCTGCTCGGGGGTGGTGGTCTGCCGTGGCGGGGTCAGGCCGAAGAGCAGGACGCCGTCACGGGTGCGGTCCATGAGCTCGGCGGCTGTCACGGTCTCGGGGGAAGCCATTCGTGCATTATTTCATCCCACGAACGCTTCTGATCTTGTGGTTCGCGGGTGGTGGCGACTGGCGGTCGGGGTCCGTAACGCGGCAGGGCTCCTGGTCGTTGCGCTGGTGATCTCACTCGCCAACGTCTCGACATAGGAGCCCTGTTGGCCCCGTATCGTGCCATGCTCGACGTCCCTCACGAGGTCGTTGAGCACGTTTCCTGGCTCATCTACGCCCGAAGGTGTGAGGTGAGCTCCCGCTGGCGCAAGCTGGGCTGCTTCAGGCAGGCCCTGCTCGTCCTGGTGCACCTGCGCAAGAACGAGACCCTGGCCCAGGTCGCCGCGGGGTTCGGCGTCTCCACCGCCACCGCCGGTCGGTACGTGACTGAGACTGTCGAGATCCTCGCCGAGCGCGCTCCGAGCTTGCACGAGGCTCTGTGCGAGCTGCCACCAGAGGGGTTCGTCATCCTCGACGGCACCCTGATCGCCACGGACCGCATCGCGGCGGATGGGCCGTACTGCTCGATGAAGCACCGCCGTCACGGGATGAACGTGCAGGTCGTGGCTGCCTCGGACGGCAGGCCGCTGGGGTTCTCGCGGGCACTGCCCGGCCGCACGACCTGACCGCGGCCCGCGCGCACGGTGTGATCCAGGCATGCCTGTCCCGTCAGATCCTCGTCTTCGCCGACCGCGCCTACCGTGGAGCTGGTGCCACTATCCGCACCCCGTACTACGGCCGCGACCTGCCCGAGAAGTACGCCCAGTTCAACCGCGACCACACTCGGCTGCGGGCCCCGGGAGAACGCGCTTTCGCCCGCCTCAAGCAATGGCGAATCCTCCGCAAAGCACGCTGCAGCACCAACCGAATCGGCCGCACGGTCGCCGCCGTTCACGCCATCGAGATCGCCTGGCGCTCAGGATGAGAAACCCTCAGTGAGCCCTTTCCAACCTGATGGAGCGGCAGGTTTCGGCGGGATGGGTTGCACGACGAGGCGAGGCTGCTGGCCATCGACCGCATTGCCGCGGACCGCCCCTTCTCCTGCGGCGAACACAAGCGCCACGGTATGAACGTCCGGGTCCTCACCGACCCGTTCGGACGCCTGCTCCGGGCCTCACCCGCGCTGCCGGGCGCCGTTCACCACATCAGGGCCGCCCGGACCCACGGCATCATCCGAGCGCTTACGGAAGCCGACGTCCGGGCCTGGGCGGACAAGGGCTACCAGGGAGCCCGGGGCACGATCCGCGTGCCCTGCCGGGGCCGCTGGAGCACGCTCCCTGCCGGCAAGCGAGCGGTGAACTCCTTCCATGCCAAGGTCCGCGCCATCGGCGAGCAGGCCAACCCCTCCATCAAAGGCTGGTGCCTCCTGCGCAAACTCCGTTGCAGCACCACCCGCATCACCGACATCGTCATGGCCGTCCTGACCTTGCAACTCACAGCGTCAGTCTGAGGCCGGCGAGGCCGCTCACAGTGCGAACGAGCAAAATACCGCCATCAACTACATCAAGGGAGCCATCACCGTGGCAGAGGTCAAAGTCACCTATGACAAGTCCGTGAACGCGGCGTACGTGTACTTCACCGAACCCCAGGCCCGAGTGCAATCCGCGAGCATGTACGCCTGCGACCCGGTGGACGTCGACGGCATGATCAACCTCGACTTCGACGAGCAGGGCCGAATCATCGGCATCGAAGTGTTGGCGGCCAGTTCAAAACTGCCCGAGTACCTGCTCCGGTCCGCAGAGCGACTGGACGCCGAAGGCGCATGAAGTGTTCGAGCATGGCAGCGCGGCCACCCTGCCGCGTCATGCCACGGGTTGGAAAAGCTCAGTAGGTAAAGTCGCCCGAAAGTGAGCCGTGGTCAAAGCGGTTGGGATGACAGTTCGAGGCCGTGGAAGAGATCCCGACTGTCAGTGCCATGCACCACTATCCGTCCATGGCCAGCGTGGTCGATTTGCCGCCGTCCCGACGCGTCCAGCTTCTCCTCCGGTGACGGTGAACTGCTCGGAGTGGTCCTCGGCGAGCCTCCGGGGGGCGACCCGGCATCCGTACGGGACGCCCATGTCACCCTGATGGGCCGCGACCCGGTCCACCGTTCCGCGCCGGTCGTCTCCCCGACCCCCGACGTGTTCACCAACGCGGTGCGACAGTCCACGCCCCTCCCCATGGCCACGCCCTCCGATCCACTCACCGTCACGGTCATGGGCTTCGCCCCGCAGTTCGACAGCAGCGTGGAGGGCGGCCGCTGGTTCTGCGATCTGGAACTGGACACCAAGGACGCCTGCCTGCCGTTCGTCCGGCTCGCCCTGGTCCGCTACCAGCCGGACGCCGTCCCCGGGGCCGAGATGTCGCCGGTCGTCCTCGCCGACCTGGTGCGCACCCTGCCGGACCGGGAACTGCGCGTGCGGACCGGGGAGTCGCTGGACGTCAGTGTCACCGGCCCCTCCTGGGACCCCACCGGTTCGCTGCCGCCACGGATCACCGCCACGCTGCAGCGCCGCCACGGCGCCGTCACCGACGAGGATCTGGGCTGGGTCGACGTCGAGGACACCGTCACCGAACTGACCTCGATCGACGCGGAGTCCGCCACTCGGCCCTTCTACACGGGTCAGGTGCCGGTTCCGTCCACGCGACGCGGAGGGCCGCTCCGTCTGCTGGTCGTGGAGACCGAGGGCATCCCGGCCGACGGCCCCGTACCGACCACTTCGCAGGGGCCGGTGGTCTACTGCGACACCGTCGAGATTCCTTCCGGACGGCGCGAATTCGAGGACCACCACCGAGACGAGGGACGTGAAGGCCGCGACGGGCACGACGACCACCGCGGGCGGCATTCGCACCACGACAGGTTCCCCCACCGCTGATCCGCGGAGCGCGAGCGTCGCCCGGGGCCGCGTGCACGCTTCGGTGCGTCGGGCCGCATGCACGCTCCGGATTGTGGCTCGTGCTTCCGGTGCAGCGGGGTGCTCCGGAGTTCGTCGATCGAGCCGCTGACCGCGTCGGCGAGCCCGGTGATCCCGGGCAGCGCCTCTGGATCGGTACGGATGGCCCACGCCTGCCCTTGCCCGCGTAGGAGATCACCGGGGCCAGAGCCTTGCGGTACCTGGCGGCATTGTGCGCGTGGGGCGAACACGCTGTCCTTCACGCTGCCGAGCCTTGTGTCAGGGCGCCGGCGCGGGCGGCGGCGAGCGTGATCCGCACGGCCTGGTCGGCGGTGTCCTCCTCGATCGGATCGGCACTGACCAGCAGCCGGAAGTAGATCGGTGCGGCCAGCGTTTTGAGCAGCTCGACCGGATCCGTCTCCGCCGGGAGTTCGCCTCGCTCGATGGCGCGGGTGATCACCGGTTCAGCCCGCCGGAACCGGTCGGCGAGGACCCGGCGCCGCGCCTCGGCAATCTCCGGCAGCCGGCCTGCGTCGGAGTACATCGCGGTCTGCACCGCCCTGCCCACCGGGCCTGTCATGCTCTGCGCGAGCGCCCGCGCGAGCGCTTGCAGGTCGGTCTCGATGGCTCCGGTGTCCGGGGTCGGGATGTCGGTGGCGAAGTGCTCTGCAAGCGCGTCCACGACCAGGCTCGCGCGATCCTTCCAGCGCCGGTAGACCGTCGTCTTGTGCACCCCGGCCCGCTGGGCCACCCCCTCGACGGTCAGCTCGGCATATCCCCGATCCAGCAACTCGGCGAGGGTAGCCGCGCGCACCGCCGCCTGCGCCTTGCGGCCGCGCCCGACCGGACGTGCAGGACCCGAGGAACCCAACTCCATTGCAACTCCCAGTTGCGTTAGTGGCCGATTGCATGCCAGGCTCCAGCCTATCGCAACTGGAAGTTGCGCTGAGCCGGGTCCTGTCCAGCTGTGTACCGGACGCCTCAACCCGCGAGCTGAGAAGGAGAGCCATGCCCAGCGCTTCCCGCACCTGGACCCTCGACGCCATCCCCGACCAATCCGGCCGCCTGGTGGTGGTGACCGGAGCCAACAGTGGTATCGGCCAGGTCACAGCCGAGGTGCTCGCTCGCCGAGGCGCCCACGTCGTGCTGGCCTGCCGTAGTCCCGAACGGGGGCAGGCCGCCCTGGATCGGCTCCTCGCCCGGGCACCCGGCGCCCATGCCGAGGTGCGCCGCCTCGACCTGGCCGACCTTGCCTCGATACGCGCCTTCGCCGACGGCTGGGACCATGATCGGCTCGATCTGCTGGTCAACAATGCCGGCGTGGCGATGGTGCCGTTCGCCCGGACCGCCGATGGCTTCGAGTCGCAGTTCGGGATCAACCACCTGGGCACCTTCGCCCTGACCGGGCTGATGATGCCCCATCTGCTCGCCTCGTCTGATCCGCGGGTGGTCACCGTCAGCAGCGAAGGCCAGCGGTTCGCCCGCTTCGACTTGGGCAACCTCAACGCCGAGCGCCGATATCGGGCGATGTTCACCTACCTGCAGTCCAAGCGCGCCAACCTCTACTTCGCCACCGAACTGCAACGCCGCGCCGACGCCGCCGGCCTGAGGCTGCGCAGCATGACCGTCGCCCCCGGGCTCACCCGCACCAACGTTCTCACCGGCGGCGCCAACGCCGACCGTGGTCGACTCTATGGAGCGTCCATCCGGTTGCTGGTTCGCGTCGCCTTCCGCCCAACCTCCGAAGGCGCCAAGACATCCCTGTACGCCGCGACCGTCCCGGACCTCCCGGGCGGAGCGTATGTCGTGCCCGACGGACCGCTGCAGCTACGCGGCGAGCCGATCCTGCGTAACCGGGAGCGCGCCATCCGTGACACCGGCACCGCCCGCCGGCTGTGGGAGCTGTCCGAGAAACTCACAGGCGTTCCCTTCCGGCTGTCCGACGATGCCACATGCCCCGCCCACCCAAGAGTCCTGGATGAGTGAGCCCGACGCCTCAATCGGCACATACGCAATCAGAGATCGGTTGACCTTGGCACCGATGCCCCAGTCGTGCCGGATGCCGGCTGGGGCGAGACGGCGTTGGCCGACCTGCCGGCGAATGTGCCGGCGGGGGTTCTCCGCCGTGTTGTTCCAGGCTGAGCCGACCGTTGAGACTGTCGAACCCTGCCTTGACCAACACTGACGGACAGGTCCAAGTCGGCGTGCCACAGGCTCGTTCTTCCGGTCCGGCCGTACAAGGTGGACGCCCGGGCGCTCGGTGAGAAACGCCTGGGACTCCCGCCCGGCACAGCCCTCGTCCGCGAGGATGACCAGCATGGAGAAGCACCCGCGGTAGGTGGCGGAGGGCGCACGGAGGTTCTGCCGCACGCCGACGGTCCGGGGTGGACGGTCAGCTCGTTCCCGAGACCTTCGTCCGCGAGCAGCTCGAAGAGTTCCTCCATCCTGGAGGACACGGCGGTGGTCGGCTTCACCGGCCGCCCGGACCGAGCCGCCGTCCTCGTGCCCTTATAGGGCGACGGAGCCGTCAGCCGTCCACCGGCAGGCCGGCCGGTTCCTTGATCCGCTTCATGATGATCTGCGAGTTGACCTCGGTGACGCCGGACAGGGCCGTGAGCTTCTCGATCCACAGCTGCTCGTATGCCCGCAGGTCTGCCACCGCGATGCGCAGCAGGCACCCCGGGCTGCCGAACAACCGGTACGCCTCGATGACGTCCGGGATGTCCTGGAGCGCCGCCTCGAATGCCTCGACCGCCTCGCGGTCACGCCGCACCTCGATGGAGACGAGCACTTCGAAGCTGCGCCCCACGGCCTCGGGGTCGATCATCGCGCGGTAGCCCTGGATCACGCCGTCCTGTTCCAGTTGCCGGACCCGGCGCATGCAGGGCGAGGGCGTCAGGCCCACTCGCTGCGCCAGGTCCTGGTTGCTGAGCCGTCCGTCCTTCTGGAGCTCACGCAAGATTGCACGATCGATGGCGTCCATTGCGCAATTATCTACCACACTTTCGCTAACTTGCGAGCCGAAGAGGCAATCATATTGCGGGATAATTCGCCTATCGTTGCGTCACGCTCGAACCACCGCCCCCAGGGCATCGACGAGGAGAACGCAGATGGGACGTATCGTCGTCATCAGCACCGGCGGAACCATAGCCAGCCGCTGGCAGGGATCCGGATTCGCCGCCGATGCCCACGGCCATGAGGTCATGGCGACCGCGGCGGTCCCCGAGAACGTCACCGTCGAGGTCGTCGACCTGTTCAGCGTGAACAGCCCCCGTATCACCACGGCCCACCAGCTCACCCTGCTGCGCACCGTCCACGAGGTGCTCGCCGACCCGGACGTGGACGGCATCGTCGTCACGCACGGCACCGACACCCTGGAGGAGTCGGCCTTCCTGGTCGACCTCCATCACGACGACCCGCGTCCCGTCGTCTTCACCGGCGCCCAGCTGCCGCTCGACGCCACCGACGGCGACGGCCCCGGCAACCTCCACGACGCGCTGCTGACCGCCTCGACGACCCGCGGCCTCGGCGTGCTGGTCGCCTTCGACGGCAAGGTGCACGCGGCACGCGGCACCATCAAGACCCAGACACTCGCGGCAGATGCCTTCGCCGACCCCTCCGGCGCCCGGATCGGAAACGTGGGCTTCGGGCGCGTCTCGGTCCTTCGCCACCCCCGGCGTCCTGCGGGCCTGCCGCTCCCGGCCATGCCCGACAGCCCGCCACGCGTCGACATGGTGATGCACCACTGCGACGCCGACCCGTATCTGCTGAACGCGGCCGTCGGCGCCGGCGCACAGGGCATCGTCCTGGTGGCCACCGGCGCCGGCAACGCCACTCCGGAGACCGTCGAGGCCGTCGCCGCCGCGGTGTCCCGCGGCGTGCTCGTCGCCCTGACCAGCCGTGTCCATGCCGGCCCCGTTTCCGAGATCTACACCCACGGCGGTGCGGTCGACCTCGTAGCCGCCGGGGCCGCGCCGGCGGGCACGCTGCGCGCCGGCCAGACCCGTGTAGCAGTGCTCAGCGCGCTGCTGGCCGCCACCGACCCGCGCGAGCGCGACGAGGTACTGCGCCACGCCCTCGCCGTCCCCGTGCCGGCCGGCGCCGCGTCGCCGTCCGAACTCACCCGGGCCTAGGCCATGCGGCCGCCGCGCACCGCGCGGACCGGCGGCCGTCATTGCGAAAGTCTCGCCCGGCGCCACCCGTGCTCCCGGGCCCCTTCACCCACGCCCCACCGGCGTACCCACGCAACAGGAGAGTCCGAACCTCCATGGCCACGCCCCAGGACCACGTCCACCCCGCGACGCGTACCGAGCACGACCTGCTCGGTGACCGCGACGTCCCCGCCGACGCGTACTACGGCATCCACACCCTGCGGGCGGTGGAGAACTTCCCCATCACCGGCACGACCGTCTCGGCCTATCCGGATCTCGTCACCGCCCTCGCCTGCGTCAAGCAGGCCGCGGCACTCGCCAACCGCGATCTCGGCCTGCTGGACGGACGCAAGGCGGACGCGGTCGTGGCGGCGTGCGAGGAGATCCGGGCCGGGCGGCTCCACGACGCGTTCGTCGTCGACGTGATCCAGGGCGGCGCCGGCACCTCGACCAACATGAACGCCAACGAGGTCGTGGCCAACCGCGCCCTGGAGCTCCTGGGTCACCGCAAGGGCGAGTACGCGCACCTGCACCCGCTTGAGGACGTCAACGCGGGCCAGAGCACCAACGATGTCTACCCGACCGCCGTCAAGATCGCTCTCGACTTCACGGCCCAGCGGCTGCTGGACGCCATGGAGGTGCTGCGCTCGGCGTTCGCGTCGAAGGCCGAGGAGTTCGCGGACGTCCTGAAGATGGGCCGCACACAGCTCCAGGACGCGGTTCCCATGACGCTGGGTCAGGAGTTCGCCACGTACGCCGTCATGCTGGCCGAGGACCACAAGCGGCTCACCGAGGCACGGGAGCTGATCCGCGAGATCAACCTCGGCGGCACCGCCATCGGCACCGGGCTCAACGCCCACCCCGAGTACGCGGCGCTGGCCTGCCGTCACCTGCGCACCGTGACCGGGCTGCCGCTGACGGTCGCCGACGACCTCGTCGAGGCCACTCAGGACGCGGGGGCGTTCGTCCAGCTGTCGGGCGTGCTGAAGCGGATCGCCGTCAAGCTCTCCAAGGTCTGCAACGACCTGCGGCTGCTGTCCTGCGGGCCCCGCGCGGGCTTCGCAGAGATCAATCTGCCTGCGGTGCAGGCGGGATCCAGCATCATGCCCGGCAAGGTGAACCCCGTCGTCCCCGAGGTCGTCAACCAGATCGCCTTCGAGGTCATCGGCAACGACATGGCCGTGACCATGGCCGCCGAAGCGGGTCAGCTCCAGCTGAACGCCTTCGAACCGGTCATTGCCCACAGCCTCCTCAAGAGCCTGTCGCACCTGCGGGCCGGCTGCCTCACCCTCGCCGAACGCTGCGTCGCCGGCATCACCGCGAACCGTGAGCACCTCGCCCACCTCGTGACTCACTCCATCGGCCTGGCGACCGCGCTCAACCCGCACATCGGGTACGAGCAGGCCACCGCCGTCGCCCAGGAAGCTCTGGTGACCGGCCGGAGTGTGCGCGAACTCGTCCTGGCCAAGGGCCTGTTGACCGAGAGCGAGCTCGAGCTCGTCCTCCACCCCGACAATCTCGCCCGCCCCCACGTCCTGACCGCGGCTGCGAGCCCGGCCCTCGGCTGAGCCGCCCGACGGCGCGGCCGGGCGGGTGGCCCGGTTCACGAGAACGGACCTCGCGGCCCCGTAGGTTCGCTCCCCGGAAGTCAGGGTGCGGGGGACGACGAGGACCCACTCGTACGGCTCGTGTTCCAGGGCGCGTTTGAAGGAATTCCTGATGCTCGCCAGGCGGCCGCGCCCTGCGAGGCCGTCCGGGCAGTACTTGCTGCCCCGGTTGCTCAAGGGCCGCACCCATGGGCCTCCGTAGTGACGGCCTAGTCGTGTACGACGACGCCTGCTCGCCGCCCCCGCATTGCCTCGGGCCGCCCGGAAGGAGTCCCGCCACCCGAGGTCTCCGGTCCGCGCAGAGGCGCCGGACAAGGCAAGCGGAGCGTGGGTCACGGCCGACCCGCCGCCGGCACGGGGACCTCTGTCGTGAGGACCTGGCCGCTGCCCGCCGGGACCAGCTCCGGTCCGTCGCTCCACCGGGCCGCGACCACGAACAGTGTCGTGCCGTCGGGGCCGCCGAGCGCGCAGGCGAAGCCGCCTCGGTCCAGCTCGACGGTCTTCAGGACCTGACCGCCCTCGGCGACCCGTACGCACCGCTTGCCGGGCACGTCCGCGTACCAGACGGCGCCCTCGGCATCGAGGCAGATCCCGTCCGGGGTGCCGTCGCCGAGATCGGCCCACACCCGCCGGCCGGAAAGCCCGCCGTCGGTGTCGATGTCGAAGGCCGCCAGGCTGTGGCCGTAGGACTCGGCGACGACGAGGGTCGAGTTGTCGGCCGTCACCGCCATGCCGTTGGGGAAGGCGAGTCCGTCGGCCACCTGCCGAACCGCTCCGTCGGGCGTGGCCAGCGTGACGACGCCTGTCTCGTACGGCGCGCCGGCCATCATGTCGAAGCCGATGCTGTTGACGTACGCGTTCCCGCGGCCGTCCACGACGATGTCGTTCCAGCCCGGCCGCCTGCCCAGCTCGGCATGCGTGACCAGCGTCCCGTCCGGCTCACGGCGCAGCAGGAGCCCGTCGGGGGACGAGACGAGCAGCATCCGCCCGTCGGGGAGGAAGGCGGTGCACAGCGGTAGTGACTTCAGGCGCGCGATCGTCTCGCTCCGGCCGGCGAGGTCCACGGCGATCACCTCGCCTGCGGACCAGTCGGAAAAGTAGAGCCGATCCCCGTGCCATCGGGGCGATTCCACGAGGCCGTGTCCGGTGAGCAGTGTTCGCAGAGCCATTTCTTGCCTCCGTCGTCGGCCATGTACCGGTTCTGACCGCCGGCGGACGGGAAACTCATCGCCCGTGGGCGCCGAGCCGCACCACGGACCGCCGTCGGCGCATGGGACCTGGATCGAGGCTGCTCACGCGGGCCCTCTGGGCGGCAGTGACCCCCGGCCCTTCATTCAGGCCCTGGGCGCCTGTCACGAAGCCCAAGGTGCGGTACGGCTGAGCCGATACATAGCAGCCCGTCTTGCAGCCCGGCAGCGCCAACCCGGTTGACCTGCTGGATCCCTGTCCCGCCGGCGCGTGGGCCCGCGCGTTCCTCGCTCCGCTCGACCGCCTGCCCCCCACCCACGCTGCGGACCTCCGCCGCACGCTGCCCGTGGCATTCAGCAACCCCTGCACCGAGGCCGCGCGCATCCTCAGCGTGCACCGCAACACGGTCGCCTACCGGCTCGCGAGGGGTGCCGCGGGCAGGTACTCATGCCCGTCGAGACGCGGATCATCATGGCGGCGACCCGCAGTGATGCCGATCTCGTCACCCGGTTCACGTGTCCTTCGTAACGCCGGAGTTCCAGGGGAGGGTGAGACCGGCCGTGACGGCGTCGAGGTCCTGGCGGAGGAAGCCGGCGAAGCCCTTCATGGGCTTCGGCGGGCCTTGTTCGGCCTGCCCGATCCACTCCAGCAGGAGGTATCCGCGCTGGTGGCGGACCAGTTCGGCGAAGACGAGTCCGCGCCGGGACGGCCCTTGAGCCGGGCTGCGAACGTCTCGGAGGTGGGGTCGGGCAGCGCGTCCAAGACTCGGCCGGTCTCGACGTCGACCCGCCCGGTGCCGTAGGTGCAGCCCTTGCGGCAGGCGAAGTCGTCCACCCCCAGCACCCGGGGGGCGCGGTCCGGCAATGCCGGCGCCGTCAGCAGCCTGAGTAACCGGGTCCGGCCCGCGGTCAGCCGCAGGCGTCGGCACAGCCGTGCGGCGGGACGGCCCCGTCGAGCTCCGTCGCACCCGACCGCAGCCGGCCTCACGGTCGGGTGCGGTGCCAGGACGAGTGCCTGGCGGATGGTGGAGCACCGATCGGTTCAGCGGTCGCGCCGATTGTGCTCGCGTACTCCGGTGACGAGCACTCCGACGGCGAAGAGTAGGACGAGGATAAAGATGGCGATACCCAGGACGTCCTGGAGCCCACTGGCCAGGCCGCTGTAGCCCACGTCGACTCCGACAATCACAGAGCACACACCTGCGACAAGGGCCGTCCAGCCCAGCCAGCCAGCGACCCGGCGACTGGCGAGGATCGCAGTCCCGAAGAGGGCGAGGGTCAGCCCGAGCAGGATGCGGAAGTAGCTCTGGAGTCCCCATTCCAGCCAGCGCACGGTCTCGGCATTGGCAAAGCGGCTCGTCTTCTCCGCGCCCGACGCGCTGACCCATGAGTCCACGGCCTGCTTCAGTCCCACGCCGTCCAGCCCCTGCAGGACAGCCCAGATCGCGGCGGTCGCAACGGCTGCTGCGGCCGCGAGCTGCGCAAGCAGGGAAGACCTGTCGACGCCGCGCAGGACGCGGTACAGCACGAGCAGGCCGCTCAGTGTCACCAGGACGCCAATGAACTGGCCAAGATGAACGGCGATCCAAGCGCCGCTGTCGGCGTACTCGGTGAAGATCTCAGGGTGGTTGTCTTCCTCCCCAGAGGGATGAAGCGTTGCGGTCAGGATGACATTGAGAAGGAAGCCACCGAGCATGAGTCCGCCGGCGATCGTCAGCGTGCGGCTTCGCGAGCCGGCCGTATCCGCCCCTTCGCCAACGCGCATGTTCCGACCCATGAGCAGACCCCAGTCCTCTCGATGCCACCGACCGACATCCTTGAGGATCACCAGATGCAGCCGCTCTCCCAGGACACGCGGCGCCGCCTCACCCGAATGAAGTCTGATCGCGGCCGATTGCGCGAGCTCCCTGGGGTCGTCGGCACCGGACAAGCAGATCCAGTCGAGGACCGCGTTCCGGTGTCGTCGGCGCCGAAGCCGGGATGCTCCTGGCAGACGCCTCGGACGAGGGTCTTGCAGCCGGGGCAGGCCAGCGGGGGAATGAGATTCTTCTCTGCGTCTGAGCAGCCCTTCCCCTGACTGCAGGTCAGACACGCGTAGGCGGCCGTGACCGGTTCGGGCAGGCCGAGCTGTCGTTCGCGCAGCGCGGTCTGGATCGTGGCTGCTTCGGCGTCCCGGTTGGGCCGGCGGGCGCGGGCCAGGACGGCGGTGATCCGGGTGGGGGTCAGCTTCGCCCCGGCCTGCGGGGTGGGGGCCTTGATCAGCAGTTGCAGGGCGTCCGTGCTGGTCAGTGTGAGGTCGGCGTAGGCGTTCAGGGCGGCGGGGTAGTACTCGCGCAGCGTGCTGCGCAGCCGCTGGAAGGTGCGGGTGCGTTCCCGGATCAGGGTCTGGTGGGCGCGGGCGACGACCAGCCCTCCACGCCCTTGGGCAGCCTCGCGGCGGTCAGTCTCCGGCCGGTGTCGTCCTGGACCTCGACTGTGGTCTTCCGCCCAGTCATCGCCGATCAGCAGCAACTCGTCATCAGGAACATTCGGCCGGTTGCGTGCTTGCTCCGAGGGCGGTGACGGCGGCTGCGGCCGAGAGGACGGCGAGCAGGGCGAACAGTGCGGGGTAGCCGCCGATGGGTCCGGCCAGGAGGGCACCGGCGAAGGGAGCTAGGGCCGCTGCGGCGTGTGCGGGTGCGCCGAGAAGGCCGGAGAGCCGGCCGTAGTGGCTGGTGCCCCAGCGGTCGGTGACGGCGGTGGCTTGGAGGAGGGTGAGGTTGCCTCGGATCACCCCGGCGAGGACGGATACGCCGACGAGCAGGGCGTACGGCCCGGCCACGGTGGCGAGGGCTGCGGTGGTGAGGGCGCCGAGCGCGATCAGGGTGACCGTGCGCGCTGTGACGTTGAGGTGGCGGGCGAGGGTCGCGTACAAGGTACGGCCGAGGGTCTGGCCGACGCCGCCGAGGCCGAGGGCCCACGCGGCTTGGGTGGTGGTGTAGCCGCGCTCCAGGAGGAGGGGGACGAGGCCGATGACGAAGGCGTACATCGCGAACGCGGACAGGGTGAAGGTGACAGCCAGCATCCAGAACGCCCGGCTGCGCACCACCTGCTCATGGCCGCCGGTGACGTTCGGCGGGCTCGGCGGGGCCGGCGGCCACGGGGCTTTCAGTGCGATCGCGTGGGCCGGGACGGTCAGTACGGCGAGGATGCCGGCGAGCACGGTGTACGTGGCGCGCCAGGACATGTGGTCGGCGAGTATCGCGGTCAGGGGTGCGAAGACGGTGGAGGCGAGTCCGCCGGCGAGGGTGACGACAGTGAGGGCGCGGATGTGGTCGGGGCCCCACCAGCGGGTGAGGGCGGCGAAGGCGGGCTGGTAGAAGATCGCGGCCATCGCCCCTCCGGCGAGCAGCCACCCGGCGCAGAAGACGGCCGGGCTGGGGGCCGCGGCTATCACCAGCAGGCTCAGCGAACCCAGGACGGAGCCTGCCGTCATGACGGTACGGGGGCCGCGGTGGTCCAGGACGCGGCCGACGTAGATCCCGGCGACGGCGGAGACGACGAGGGCGGCGGAGAACGCCGCGGTGGTCGCGCCCGCGCTCCAGCCGGTGTCGGCGGTGATGGCCGGGTTGAGGACGGGGAAGGCGTAGTAGACGATGCCCCAGCTGGTGATCTGAGTAAGGCAGAGGGCGGGCAGGACGGCGCGTGGCCGCGACCGGACCCCCGTCCCGGTCGCGACCACGCCGCTTTGAAGGTCGCTCACCTCAGCAGCCGCGGGAGGAAGCGGGAGAGGGAGCGGCGCCAAGGGTGAGGGTGGCAGGGGCCGCGCAGCACCCGCCACCGGTCTCCTCCGCGGCTGTGGGCTCGTCGAAGAGGCCCGCGCCGCCGCACACGCCGGTTTCGGGGAGGGTGAGTTCGACGCGCTCGGCGGCTTCCTGGTCGCCTGCGAGGTGGGCTGCGATGGAGCGGACCTGCTCGTAGCCGGTCATGGCGAGGAAGGTGGGGGCTCGGCCGTAGGACTTCATGCCGACGAGGTAGACGTCCTTCTCGGGGTGGGAGAGCTCGTTGACGCCGTGGGGGTAGACGGTGCCGCAGGAGTGCTGGTTGGGGTCGATCAGCGGAGCCAACTCAACCGGGGCATGGAGCCGCTCGTCCAGGCCCAGGCGCAGCTCGTCCAGGAAGGACAGGTCGGGGCGGAAGCCGGTGAGGACGACGATCTCGTCGACCGGGTCCAGGCGGCGGCCGTCCTCGCCCACCAGGGCGACGCGGCCGTCGTCGGTCTTCTCGATGCTGTCGGTTCGGAAGCCGGTGACCGCGTCGGCGTAGCCGCCATCGACGGCTGCCTTTGCCGCCAGGCCGAGGGCGCCGCGGGCGGGCAGTTGGTCGGCCTCGCCGCCGCCGAAGGTCGAGCCGGAGATCCCGCGGCGCAGGATCCAGGTGGCGTGAGTCCCCTGGCCGTCGTCGGACTTGGCGAGATCGGCGAGGTAGGCGAGGGCGGTGAAGGCGGAGGCACCGGAGCCGATGACTGCGGTGCGCTTGCCCGCGTACCGGGCGCGGACGACGGGGTCCTTCAGGTCCGGGACCCGGTAGGTGATGCGGTCGGCGGCGGCCTTCTCGCCGAGGGCGGCCAGTCCGCTCCCGCCGGCGGGGCTGGGGGTGGACCAGGTGCCGGAGGCGTCGATGACGGCGCGGGCGAATACGCGCTGCTCGCGGCCGTCGGCGTTGTCGTAGTGGACGACGAAGGGCTGGGCCTCGCGGTGGGCGTCGACGACGCGGTCGCGGCCGGTGCGGGAGACACCGGTGACGCGCGCTCCGTAGCGGACCTGCTCGCCGAGCACGTCCGCCAGCGGCTGGAGGTAGCGCTCGACCCAGTCACCGCCGGAAGGGTAGGTGTCCTCGGCGGGCTTGGCCCAGCCGGTCGGGGCCAAGAGCTTCTCAGCGGCCGGGTCGACGAGCTCGCCCCAGCGGGAGAACAGCCGCACGTGAGCCCACTCGCGCACAGCGGCCCCGGCGAGCGCGCCGGCTTCCAGGACGAGGGGTGTGATGTCGCGTTCGAGGAGGTGGGCGGCGGCAGCAAGTCCGGCAGGGCCGGCCCCGATGACGACGACGGGCAGCTCGGCGGTGGTCTCGCTCATGACATGTCTCCGGGTCTTCGTGCTGGTGGGTGGGCGGGGACTTCGGGTGGTCAACAGCAGCCGGCGCCGGTGGCGACGGCCTGGCGCTCGGCTCGCGGGGAGCAGCAGGCTCCCGCTGCTTCCGCACCCTCGCTGGTGCCACAGGAGGGTGAGGACCGGGCGGGCGCCACTTCGGCGGCGGGCTGCGCGGGGGTGGGGCCGCAACAGGAACCCGCCTCGGCGCGACTCGGGCTGGTGTGGGTGACCGGCTTGTTCATGGCGGCTCCCTCGTGTTTCGAAGTTTGTCTATGGCTTGCGTGAGCAGCATGGCACCTGTATCGATAGACGTCAACATAGACATTCATCTATCTTGGAGTCGTCGTGGAACACGTGGAAGCCGTCGTCATCGGGGGCGGGCAGTCGGGGCTGGCCACAGCGCAGGCGCTGGTCAGGGCAGGACTGAAGCCGGTGGTACTGGAGGCATCGGACCAGGCGGCGGGGTCATGGCCGCACTACTACGACAGCCTCACCCTGTTCTCCCCCGCCCGGTTCAGCGCGCTGCCCGGCATGCCGTTCGGTGGGGATCCGGACCGCTACCCGCACCGGGACGAGGTCGTCGCCTATCTGATCGCCTACGCCGCCCGCCTGCAGGTCGACATCCGCACCCGCCGGCACGTGACGGCGGTCCGGGTCGACGGCACCGGGTTCACGGTCGAGCTGGAGAATGGCGGGCGGCTGTGGGCGCGAGCGTTGGTCGCCGCCTCGGGCAGCTTCGGCCGCCCGCACCGACCTGCCCTGCCGGGCCTGGAGACGTTCGCCGGCCGGGTCATGCACGCGGCCGACTACCGCAGCCCGACCGCGTTCGCCGGGCAGCGTGTGGTGGTGGTCGGGGCGGGGAACTCCGCGGTGCAGATTGCCGCCGAGCTCGCCCGCGAAAGCCGCACGAGCCTGGCCACGCGGGCGCCGGTGAAGTTCGCCCGTCAGCACCTGCTGGGCAAGGACCTGCACTTCTGGCTCACCCGCACCGGCCTGGATACCGTCCCGCTGGGTCGGCTGCTGAGGACTCCGCCCGCCCCGCCGGTCCTGGACGACGGCCGCTACCGCGCCGCCCTCACCGCCGGTGCCCCCGACCGGCGCCCGATGTTCAGCCGCCTCGCCGACGACCAGGTCGTGTGGGCCGACGGCACCACCGAGCGGCTGGACGCGCTGATCCTCGCCACCGGCTACCGGCCCCACCTGCCCTACCTTGCCGGACTCGACGGTGCCCTCGACCCGGCCGGCCACCCGCACCACCGCGGCGGCGCCTCTCCCGCGCATCCGGGCCTGGCGTTCGTCGGACTGGAGTGGCAGCGCAGCCTGTCCTCGAACACGCTGCGCGGGGTCGGCCGGAATGCCGCCCGGGCGGCCCGCCGTCTGGCCGCCCACCTGACCCGCGCCTGACCCCCTGCCCCTCTTGGTTCGATGTGTGTCAACATAGACGTATGTCGAATGTGAAGGTTCTGCCGTTGCTGGAGCCCGACGTCGTCGCGGCCTGCTGCCCGCCGCTGAAGGAGCGCCCGATCTCGGCCGAGGAGGCCGAGGTCGCGGCGAAGATGTTCAAGGCCCTCGGTGACCCCGTCCGCCTGCGCCTGTTCTCTGCCGTCGCCTCGCACGAGGGCGGGGAGGCGTGCGTGTGCGACATCTCCGATGTGGGTGTCTCCCAGCCCACCGTCTCCCACCACCTCAAGAAGCTGAAAGAGGCCGGGCTGCTGTCCTCCGAGCGCCGGGGCACGTGGGTGTACTACCGGGTCGAGGCGTCCGTGCTCGCGGCCATGGGCGCGCTGCTGGCCGGCGCCGAGAAGACGGCGTGACCGCGGTGCGGATCGAGGCGCTGCTGCCCGAGCACGCTGAGCAGGTGCTGGCCATCTACCAGTCGGGGATCGACGATGGCAACGCGACCTTCGAGACACAGGCCCCCGACTGGGCCGCGTTCGACAAGGCAAAGCTGCCCAGCCACCGCTTCGTCGCCGTCGACGACGGCAGGGTGTTGGGCTGGGTCGCGGCGAGCGCGGTCTCGGACAGGTGCGCGTACGCGGGCGTGGTCGAGCACTCCGTCTACGTCCACCCCGACGCGCGCGGCCGTGGCGTCGCCCGCGCCCTGCTGGACGCCCTGATCGCCTCGACCGAGACCGCGGGCATCTGGACCATCCAGTCCGGGATCTTCCCCGAGAACACCGCGAGCCTGGCCCTCCATGCACGAGCCGGGTTCCGGATCATCGGCATGCGTGAGCGCATCGGCCGCCATCGCGGGGTCTGGCGCGACGTTGTGCTGCTGGAGCGCCGCAGTTCAGTGGCGGGCTGACTGCCCGGCACGCGGATTCGGTGTCGGCGGGCGGGGGCGCACTGTCCGGCATGGGCATCGATGTCGCGTGGGCCCGCGCCGAGCTGGACCGCTTCCTGGAGCTGACCGAGCGGCGCCGTCCGAACCATTCCCCCGTGACATCGCGGTCATCTCGCCGAGGAAGACCACCAGCGGCGCATCGTCGCCGGCGCCCAGGTGGTCGAACAGATCCTGGCCCGCTTCCTGCCCCGGTGGCGGGACAAGGTGCCCATCAACTCCCGCGTCAACCGCTGGTGCCAGCACCGCGAGGCCGCCCACCGTGCGAACGTCGTCCTGGAACGCGACGCCGAGATACGCCAGCGCCTCGGTGACGACGCCCGAGCGCCGGCGCCGTGCACGCCTGAGCCTGGGGAGCCGCGCGGCCCCTTGTGGCAGAGCGGCCACTTCCGGGAGGCGGTCAGAGCGACCGCACGAAAGATCAAGGCGCGGGGAAATCCCAGGTGGGCTGCCAGGCGCCGCCTCGGCGTCGAGGATGACGTGCTCGATACCCAGGCGGCGCAGGTGGTATCCGGCGGCGAGCCCTCCTTGGCCGCCGCTGATCACCACCACGTCCGTGCGCTGCGTCATGCCGAGGGCATGCCGCTGTCCGTCTTGTCGCGCATGAAAATGGCCGCCACCAGGGCGAGGCCCACTACGGCACCGATGAGCTGCATGGCGATGAAGCCGGGCACGGAGGCCGGTGCGATGCCCGCGAACGTGTCGGTGAAGGCGCGGCCGATGGTGACTGCCGGGTTGGCGAAAGAGGTGGAGGAGGTGAACCAGTAGGCGGCGCCGATGTACGAGGCGATCGCGACGGGGGCGAAGCGGAGCCGGTCGGTGCGGGCCAGGCCGAAGATCAGCAGGATCAGACCGGCCGTGGCGACCACCTCGCCGAGGAGAAGGTTCCCGGCGGAGCGGTCGTGCTGCGACCACTTGATCAGCGGTTCGCCGAACATCGCGTCCGCCAGGATCGCGCCCGCGATCGCGCCGGCGATCTGCGAGGGCACGTACGCGGCGAGCTCGCGGGCGGTGACGCCGGCGCCGCCGCGGCGGGCGGTCCACCACTCGGCCAGCGTGACGGCCGGGTTGAAGTGGGCGCCGGAGACCGGGCCGAGGAGGACGATCAGCACGCCCAGCCCGAAGACGGTGGCGGTGGAGTTGGCCAGCAGCTGCAGGGCTACGTCGTCGGTGAGGCCGGTGGCCTGGATGCCGGAGCCGACCACGACCGCGACGAGGGCGGCCGTGCCGACCAGCTCGGCGGTCGCGCGGGCGACCAGAGGGGCTTTGGGCGGGGTGGCGCCGGGCGCCGGCTGCGGAGCGTCGGCGGTTGTGGCGGACTCCGCCGCAGGGGCGGTGTCGGCGGGCACGGTGGCGGTCAAGGCAGGTTCTCCTCGGGCAGGTGAGACGGGAGCGGGGGTTAGGGGCAGGCCCGCTTGAGGTTCGCTTCTGCGGTGGCCCGCGCGGTCTGAGCGAGGTCGGCGAACTGACCGGCGAGGGCTTCGATGACCTCCGGGCGCAGGCGGTAGTAGATGTACCGGCCGCATGGCTCCGTCTCCACGACCCCCGACTCCCGTAGCACCTTCATGTGGTTGGAGAGGTTCGTCTGCTTCGCGCCCGTCTCCTCCACCAGGTGGGTGGTGCACAGGGTCTCGCGGGCGAGCAGGGCCACGATCTGGAGCCTGAGGGGGTCGGCCAGAACTCGGATCAGATCAGTATCGACTGACGTCATCATGGGCTGATACTGTCACATCAGCTGGGGCTGACACCAGCC
This sequence comes from Streptomyces sp. WAC00040, assembly GCF_056835925.1. Lineage (NCBI taxonomy): Bacteria > Bacillati > Actinomycetota > Actinomycetes > Kitasatosporales > Streptomycetaceae > Streptomyces > Streptomyces sp. WAC00040. Next base: position 712,914 of record NZ_JAKQZE010000004.1, on the reverse strand, counting down.
TGCACTGACCTTATTGGCTCCTTTGAACGGGATCGCCATGCCCGCGCTTTCCTCGCTCCTCCTGTCGGACGAACGCCTGCCCGCCGGGGCCGCCCGTCTCTCCACCCGATTCGCCGGCCGCTTCGCGCCGGACCCTCAGCCCCACAGATCCCCATCGCAGTCGCCTCACCCCTAGGAAGAACAGATGTCCACCGCTCCTGCCGCCTCCGTCCTGTTCGTCTGCATCCACAATGCGGGCCGCTCCCAGATGGCGGCCGGGTTCCTGCGCCACCTCGCCGGCGACCGCGTCGAGGTCCGCTCCGCCGGCTCCATGCCCGGCGAGCGGATCAACCCCTCCGCCGTCGCCGCCATGGCAGAGCTGGGCATCGACATCTCGGACCAGCGGCCGAAGGTCCTCACCCCCGAGGCCGCCCAGGCCTCGGACTACATCATCACCATGGGCTGCGGCGACGCCTGCCCGTACTTCCCCGGCAAGACCTACCTCGACTGGCAGCTCGAAGACCCGGCCGGCCAGGGCGTCGAGGCCGTCCGCCCCATCCGCGACGAGATCAAGGGCCTCATCGAGGACCTGATCGCCGAGATCGACGCCAAGCCGAAGGTCTGAGGCACACCACGTGACCGAGACGACCCCGACCGACGACGTCCGCGACGTCATCGTCATAGGCTCCGGCCCCGCCGGATACACCGCCGCCCTCTACACCGCCCGCGCCCAGCTCAAGCCCCTGCTCTTCGGCGGCTCCGTCTTCGTCGGCGGCTCCCTCACCACGACCACCGAGGTGGAGAACTTCCCCGGCTTCCCCGACGGGATCGACGGGCCCGACCTCATGGCCGACATGCGGGCCCAGGCCGAGAAGTTCGGCGCCGAGATGATCGACGACGACATCGTCTCCGTTGACCTCACCGGCGACATCAAGGAAGTCACCGACTCCGAGGGCACCGTCCACCGCGCGAAGTCCGTGATCATCGCGACCGGCTCCGGCTACCGCAAGCTCGGCCTGCACAAGGAGGACGAGCTCTCCGGCCGCGGGGTCTCCTGGTGTGCCACCTGCGACGGGTTCTTCTTCCGCGACCGCGACATCGTCGTGGTCGGCGGCGGCGACACCGCCATGGAAGAGGCCACCTTCCTCACCCGCTTCGCCCGCTCGGTAACCATCGTCCACCGCCGCTCCGCACTGCGCGCCTCCAAGGTCATGCAGAAACGGGCCTTCACCGACGACAAGATCTCCTTCGCCTTCGACAGCGAGATCGTCGAGATCAAGGACGCGAACGGGATGCTCTCCGGCGTCGTCCTGCGCGACGCCTTCACCGGCAAGCTGCGCGACCTCGACGTCACGGGCCTGTTCATCGCCATCGGACACGACCCGCGCACCGAGCTGTTCACCGGGCAGGTCGACCTCGACGACGAGGGCTACATCAAGGTCGCCTCGCCCTCGACCCGCACGAACATCCCCGGCGTTTTCGCCGCCGGCGACGTCGTCGACCGCACCTACCGCCAGGCCATCACCGCAGCCGGCTCCGGCTGCGCCGCGGCCCTCGACGCCGAGCGCTACCTCGCCGCCCTCAGCGACCAGGTGCAGGACGCGGCCGAAGTCCTGGCCTGAGCCGACAGACCGGGCACGGAGCCCGGGCACGGACCGTCAGCCGACAGCACGGGCGGACCGCGCCCGGTCCGCCCGTGCCCTGCGCACCGAGCCACAGGAGCGGCCCCTCGAATGATCCATGGTTCCTCGGCGCGCCGGGCGGAAGCCGAAATCCCGGCCGGCCGGTCGGGAGCCACGGACCCTCTCGTCCGAGAGAGAAGCACGCCCTACGGGGCTGGGCCGCGGCCGAGGTGACGCTATGCTCCCCGGCATGGTTGTGGCCCGGGCGACCCGTAGCGTGCCGCGGTCCCGCTCTCGTGCAGCGGGCCCGTGGCGAACGTGGGTGCTCTCAGCCCTTCTTCTCATGCTGATGTACAGCCACGGTGTCAGCGCGGAGAGCGCCGCAGGCCACGCCCATCTCGGGGCGCCCACCAGCGCGGCAGCCCTGAACGCCCAGGACCCAGGTCCCGCCGGGCACAGCCACGAGGCGCCCGGCCCGCACTCCGGCTGGGGGCATACCGGCCACCAGGATGCTCCGGAGCCCGATCACGCTGCTCACCAGTGTGTCTCCGGCCAGCCCCAACAGGGAGCCGCGCTACTCGTCCCGTGCGAGGCCCAAGCCGTTCATCGGCCTCCGTACGCGCATGCAGCCGGAGCTGCTCGACCTGTCACGGCCCTCTTGGCATCTGCCCCCGTGCCTGACTCAGTGGTCCTACGCATCTAAGCCTTCAGGCCGGCCAACCGGTCGATGACCTGTCGGGCGCAACCCCGCGAGCCCCATCTCCGCCGGGGAATCGGCGGCGGCTCGGCCATGCCGTGCGATGCGCCTTGGCCGCAACGGGGAGGGCGTGCGGCGCGGAGCCATGGCTTGCTCACTGCGCTGCGCCCGGCGAGTCCGATCTTCAACCCCGTCCTTCCCGCCTGTCTCGTTGAGAGTCCCAGGCCCCACTGAACTTCCCTTGAAGGGTCCGCTTTGTCCTCTTCGCCCAGTGTCGCCACGACGACCCCGCCTCCGACCCCGCCCCAGCCGACCCGCAGCCAACGCCGCTCCAACAGCAGACGGGAAGGCGCCGCCCTGCCGTGGCGCTATCTCGGCTACGTCGGCTACTACGTGGGTGCCGGCCTCATCAGCGGAGCCGTCGTCCACCACCCCATGGCCCCCGCCCGCTACTCGATGATCGCCGCGTCCGGCGTACTGGTCTTCCTGCTCGCGACCGTCCTCAACGACATCATCCTGGCGTCCGAGAGGCAGCCCCTGACACGCATACTGCGCGTGCTCGGTACCTCGACGATGCTCTCGTTCGGCCTGGGCATGCTCAGCGGCGGCATGCAGCATTTCGCAGACCTGCCGGAACGCTGTGCCGTGCTGATACCGCTCGGCATCGTCCTGTCCTTCGTCGCCTTCTTCCTGAAGGAGGCCAAGAGGCCGTGGCGGCGCATCTTCGGCCTCATGGGTTTCGCAATTCTTGTCGTGACGGCCCTCACCTTCCTGGGCCTTCGCCACATCGCCCCCACCATGGCCGAGTCCGGAGGCGGACACAGCCACAGCGATGTCGTGCCCGAGAAAGGAAGCGGCGAAGGCCAGGAGGGTGACCGCGGCACCGACACCACCAATCCGACCTCCCAGCCCACCGGCTCCCCGAACGCCACCCACCCCGGCAAGGAGCCCGGGCACGACGACGGACACCAGCACTGAGCCAACCTGCTTCCGCGGTCAGAAGACAGATCAGAGTGAAACCCGGCAGTCCGAGGCCGCGCGGCCCAGTGTCGGACCAGTCGGTGAGCGGATCGACCCGACGCCAGACCCAGGTGTATCGGCCCGCAGCGTTGTTCACGCGGGTGATGGGGTGGGTGTCCGTCGAGTGCTCGGGTGGGTTGTTCGACAGCGGGTGGGGTGGCGGCTCGGGCTCGCGGCAAGATCTGTTCGCAGACGGGCGCCAGGTTCTGCTGAAGCTCGGCCCCGGGGCGGACCCCGCGGAAGTCCGGCCGCGACGACTACGGCCGCGGACATCGACCAGGCGCGCGCGGTGGCCGGGCGCCTCGCCGAACGCGGTGAAGTCGGCGCTGGGCTGCGGGGCCATGGGCCTGCGGGCCTGATCGACGCATGCCGCGACACCCGCCGTTCGAGGGAACGGCGGGTGTCGCGTCTCTGGAGCTGCGCCCCCGGCTCGTACGTTCGGTCGGTATGACGTACGCATCAGGCGATCGCACATCCGGCCCCACCCGTCGCGCCGCACTTGCCGGACTTGTCGCCGGGACCGGGGCCGCGTTGGCCGCCGGCTGTACGCCGTCCGACGCGAGGCCCGCGCACGCGCCCAACCCCAGCCCGACGGCGACGGGCACCGCACCCGCCGGCGAGCCCACGCCGGGCGTGATGACCCTGTTCAAAGACCCGGCGTACAACTTCAGCGGGCTGCTCGCGCTCGGCGCGTCCGGTCAGAGATCCGCCGAGGTGGGCGAAGTGCTCACCGCGGTGAACTCGATCAACAAGGCCGGCCTCTCCGCGCAGACGTACGTCGAGACGTTCAGGAAGCTCGGCGACCGGCTGATGGGGGCGCCCGAGGGCGCCAAGCCCGACGAGCAGACCACGCGCTTCCGTGCGCTGCGCGCCGCGCAGTACTACGCCCAGGCGCTGTTCTTCGTCCTCGGCTCCGACGATCCCGGCAGCGAGGAGCGGCTGTACAAGGCCGGGCGAGGCGCCTGGGACAAGTTCTGCGGCCTCTGCGACCCGGCAGCCGTGAAGGCGAACGTCCCGTACGAGAAGACCCCGCTGCCGGTGTGGTTCTTCCGGCCGGACGAGTCCACCACCCGGCGCCCCACCGTGATCCTCACCAACGGCAGCGACGGCCAGAACGTCGACATGTGGACCTATGGAGTCCAGGCCGCGCTGGAGCGCGGCTGGAACGCGCTCGTCTACGACGGCCCCGGCCAGGGGCAGCTGCTCTTCGTGGACCGGGTGGTCTTCACACCGACCTGGGAGAAGGTGGTCACGCCGCTCGTCGACTGGCTGGTGGCCCGCCCGGACGTGGACCCCGAACGGATCGCCCTCACCGGCCTGAGCATGGGCGGCGACCTGGCCCCCCGCGCCGCGGCCTTCGAGAACCGGATCGCCGCACTGGTGGCGATGCCCGGCTGCGTGGCGCCCTGGCTCGGCTTCCCCTCCGAGCTCAGGGAGATCCTCCAGCCGAGCAAGGAGGAGACCAACAACATCTGGAACAAGGAGGTCGTCCCCGAGCTGCGTGCCGACGATGCGGCGACGATCAAGAAGCGCTTCGAGCCCTTTTCCGTCCAGGCGATGCTCGGTGCCCGCGAGGGCAAGATGTTCACCGACTTCTACACCGCGGCCAAGCGCGTCGAGGCCCTGACGATCACGGACGTCGCGGGCCGCATCAAGGCGCCCACGCTGGTCCTGGACTACGACTTCGAGCAGTTCTATCCGGGTCAGCCCCGCGAGTTGTTCGACATCCTGACCTCGCCCAAGGAATACGTGAAACTCACCGCGGCCACCGGGGCGCAGTTGCACTGCTCCCCGATGGCGCCGCAGCAGCACTGCGAGGTCGTCTTCGACTGGCTCGACCAGACGCTGTCGGTGCGCTGACTCACTGATCGTTTCAGAGTGGAGTTCGTTGTCGGGCTTGGCAGTTGGGCGTTGTGTCGGCAGGATCGGTGGGGTGTCTGCTGATCTTGTGCCTGATGACCTGTGGGAACGTGTGGCTCCGCTGTTGCCTGCTCGTCCGCCGCGGCGCAAGCGGTGTCCCGGGCGGTTGCCGGCGGATGACCGTGCTGGGTTGCGGGGCATCGTTTACGTGCTGTGCAAGAGCGTGAGCCGGCGGGATGTTGCGGCTGAGCAGGTCGGCTGCAGCGGTGTGACGGCCTGGAGGCGTCTGCGGGACTGGTGCCGAGGGCCGGTGTCCGGCCCCGCCTCCACGAGGTGCTGCTGACTCAGCTGCGGGCCGCGGGTCTGCTGGACATGGACGAGCGGCCGTCGACGGCTCCTCCGGTGGCGAGTGCGCCGGCAGGAGCCCCGTCGACCGGGCCAAACTCGGCTTCAAAAGGTCGCAGTTGACGGATGGGTACGGCATACCGCTGGTCACCGACCCCGCGCCGGCCAACACCCGCGATCACACCCTGCTGCCCGCCACCCTCAACCGCTTCACCGACCTGGAAGCATCCCTGGGGCCGCTGCCCCAGCACCCGCGACTGAGCCTGGACGCTGGATACGACTACAGCATGGTCCGCCTCGACCTGAAGGCCAGAGGAATCACAGGCCAGATCGCCAAGCGCGGCGCGAAGACCGCGATCCGGACCGGCGGACGGTGGGTGGTGGAGCGCACGAATTCCTGGATGAACAGCTTCGGCAAGCTCCGCCGCTGCACCGAACGACGAAGAGCCCCGTCGAGTTCTTCATCGCCCTGGCCAGCACCATGATCACCGTCCGTTGCCTGATCCGACGTGCCTGGCCCCTCTACCGCTGGGACACCCGCCCACGAAGCTCCCGCGTCCGGTAACCCACTGGCGGCCACTCTCAGACGTTCAGTCAATATTGGCAGCACGAGGAGCCAAGCCGGTTATGAGAGGAGGGTGTTGCCTATCCGGCCGGAGCGGGGAGAGACTGCTTGCGAGCCGAGAGTAGGTGCGCCCGTGGCAGCAGCCGAACCGGAGCACATCGCATGGTTGTCCGAGAGGCAGCTGGCCCGAGCCTGGCCGACCATCCGGGCGACCTGCCTGGACGCCACCGCGAATGCCAACGGAGTCCGCAACAACCTCCTTGTATCGCACTCCACTTGGGGCGAGAGCAAGTGGCGCACGTACCACCCCGCGGACGTCGCCCGGGTGGCCAGGGCGATCGCCGACGGCACCGCGGAGCTCCAGCCGCACTGGCGGAACGACACCCCCGAGGCCAAGCTGCTCGATCAGCGCCTTCGCAGGAAGAACCTGCCCGGTGCCATCGGGTGCGCCCTGCTCGTCGCCGTCCCGTTGGCGATCATCGTCATTCTCCTGATCATCTTCTGGAACGGCTCCGGATCGTCTTCGCCCTCCTACTGGCACTGACCCACAAAGAGTCCGCTCGGTCGAGATCCGCTTCGCCGCCCTCCGCGAACAGCTCCGAGTGCGCCTGGGCGAGCAGCAGATATCGCCGTTGACCTTGATGCCCAGGCGCTCCTGCCTCCGTCAGATCGCGCCTGACCTTGGCCGGGACGCCCGCCGGCAGCGAACCGGGCGGGATCTGCATGCCCTGCGGCACCACCGCGCCGGCCGCTTCAGCGAACCAGCGCGCACCCGCGCGCCGTTGAGCCCAGGGCGCCCACCCCGACCAGCACGCCGTCCTCAATCGTGCAGCCGTGCAGCACCGCCGCCCCAGGCCAGCCACCTCGCCACTCTCGCGATCAGCCGGTTCGACCTCTGCGGATCTCGGGCAAGCCGCTCGGCGTGCTGCTGCACACTCGCGTTCTGTCTACCCAGCTGCCTCACCTACTGGCGGACGCATTGAGAAACGCGAACTCGCCAACCTTGCTGGCGACCACCCTGCTGATGTCGCCGACGCCACCGAACAAGGCATCCACCGCATCAATCAGAACCGGCAGCTGCCCTGGTCCTTCCTCGCCCGCACCGGCCTGACCATCCACCCTCCAACCCCACTGGATCAACGAAAAGATCAGTAAGGCCACACGCCGTAAGACATTGGGTGTGCGGCAGTGGGCCCGAGGGCGGCCTGGGTGTACGGGTGCGGCAGGTCGGATGTCTCGTCGGCCTGCGGGCTGGTCTCGGTCATGCCGTCGAAGCTCCTTGCCTGATCGAGCATGGCGGAGACCTAACGCCACAACCATCAGCAGCCTCGGCTGAGCCGCCGCTGCGGACAGAGACAACGTGGTGGGCGGGGGTGGGAGAGCGGGAGTCATCCCCACCTGCCGAAGCCGAGCTCCTCGAAGAACCTGCTCCATTCGCCGTCCTCGCTGGCGAAGGGGGTGTGGTCAGCTCCGGCGAGACGCTCGCGGAGGTGCTCAACCGCGTCTTTGCGGGCTTGGTCGTCGTCGGGGAGCCTCTTGAGCTCGGTGAGCCCTGTGTCGCCGACGGTGAAGCGTATCGGCGTGCGCATCGCCCGCAGAGGCATCGAGTCCAGCGAACGTCTCGGCTGCGGCAGGCGGGTGATCGAGCGGACGTCGTCCGAGCTGTCCGGCTACCGCCGACTCAGCGCCCGCTACGAGCGCCACTCCCGCAACTGCCTGGCCTTTCTCGGCCTCGCCGCTGACCTGTGCTGCTACAAGCGACTCGTCCGCCTCACCACATGGGACACCTCTAAGCGCCGCAACCGGGAGCCTCCTCCGGTTTGGCGTTCCATGGCTCCGGACTGACCATGCGGACAGAAGTCAGGGACTGCTCCCAGCCCGCGGACCGGCGGAGCGGGCCTCCGCCGGCGCGGATCCATGTCCTTCCCTCGGAGTCCATGAACTCCAGTCGCAGGCGAGTGAGATCGGCGTCTTCGACCGTCACATGGGGCACTGACTCCGACATGGACATCTTGAGCAGAGCCGGCGGAATGTCGATCTTCTGACAAGGCGGCACGGCCTGCAGGTCCCACCAGACGCTCGGCTGCTCCAGCGACAGGCGCATGGCGATGAGGCGGTTGCTGCCATTGAGCACGGTGATCATCGTCGGCGTCCGGTAGTAGGACACCATCTTCGCGTCCACCTGCTCGGCCTCCTCGGTGGTCCGCAACTCCGCCCTGATGCCGAGGACCAGACCGCCGATTGCCGCAAGGACGGTGAGCGCGGCCGTCACGGCGCGTCCTGTCTGGACGAGCGCGGAATCGGAGGAGCCGGGAGAAGGCGTGGGCCGGTCCAGCTCGGCGGCAGGCCGCTGCCGCGCGTCATGGGCGGGCGGCTCGGCCGCATCCCGGCCGGTGTCGCGGTCGGCCTCGCCGTGATCGTTGGCTGATCCGGCACGGGCACTGGCACCGGTGGTGTCGCCGGATCCACTACTCTCACCTGTGCGGTCACTCTCGCTGGCGCCCCCGTTGCCGTTGTGTCCCGTGCCGGTGGGCAGCTCCCCGGCGGCTGAGCCACTGCTTGCCCGGGCTCCTTGGATGTTGTGCCCGTCCGGCTCGGCGTCAGTATCAGCGAGCGGCCGAACCATGGACGCGGCAGCCTCGTCCCCGGTCCCCGAGTCGGCATCCTGGTCGTCTCTTTCAGACATGCCTGATTGTTGTCCGGCTGTCCCGCGCGTATGCCGACAGGTCAGGAAGTCTTCGTCCCGCGCCGGAATGGACGCTGCCGCACCGACATGCTTCCCGCCCCGCGGGGCGCACCCCCGGCCGGGCCTGCGGCCCGGATGTGAAGCCGGGACCCGGCCGTCCGCCGTGCGCATCCGTGAAACGATCCGATGCCGGATGTCGGGCAGGTGCGAGGGCGCCGCGCGAATCCGGCAGGCACCCCGACCCGGGTGGGCGAATGTCCGGGCGGGGGCCCGGGGCGGGTCAGGCGCCGCGCAGGCGTAGGGACTTGCGGGCGATGTCGTATGCCATGGTCGCGATGGGCAGCGCGACGAGGGAGTACACATAGACGGGTTGGGTGGGCGCGTACCCGGAGGCGATCGCGCCGGCGCAGGCTGCTGCCGGTCACCGCGGTCGCCCCGGTGAGGCTGACCGACAGGGCGATCCGCCGGTCCGTGCGCCCGGTGGCGCCGGCGCCCTTCGCGCGGGGCGTGGTCGTCTTGCGGGCGGGCTTGCTGTCCGCCGTCTCGCCGACGTGCCGGGCGGCGCCGACCTGCTCGCCCTGCGCGCACTCACCGGCTCGCCGGCCGCCCTCGTCAAGCTGCCCACCCCGCCCGGCGGATTCGCCGACGCCTGGCGCCGGGGCGACCAGGAGGTCATCGCCACCCTCAGCGCGGTCGCCCTCGCACACACAGGCCTGCGCCCCTGACGAACACGCCTCCCACGGCGAGGGACAGCCGACGGACGGATACAGACCGGGGGACCGGGGCGCGTACGGGCCGGTTGGGCCGCCACAAGGTCCTCGGCGACGAAGCCTTCCACGAACTCTTGTACACGACGGTCGAGATCGGCGATCGCGAGACGTGGGTCCTGGGGGTCTGGGGAGGGTGAAGCGGCCGCGGTGGAGTAGGGTCTTCGCCGGGTCGCCCAGGTCGCGGCGCTTCCCATGCAGGTGGACACGGGTGGCGCGCAGCCCCGTCGGGGACGTCCCCCACATCACGTTGGACCACACCGCATCGAGGACCAGCCTTTGACTCCACATTCCCTGGCGTTCTATGTGGACGTCGTCACCACCGGCACATTGCTCGGCGTGGGCCGCGCGGATTCTCCCGACCACGTCACCAAGGTCCTTGGGTCGGACTTCGCTGAGAACACCTTCGGCGACCACACCATGTGGCGTGACTACGGCCTCGCCGAGTTCTACTGGGACCGCACTTCCGCCGACCACCCCTGGGCCGGCCACCACTTCACCCTGCAGGTGCACCGGCTCGCGCACCGGGATCGTGCCCTCGTCAACGACGCCCTTCGTGCCCGGTACGGGCGGTTCACTCCCAGGCTCCGATTCGAAAAGCTGCAACGTCTGCTGGCGCGACGCGGCGTCCCTCTGCTGGAGATCCCCGAAATCCCGGCGAGCGCACCGTATTTCCGCACGTTCTGGCAGCCCGTTTCCCATGTGGCCGTCTCCGTCATAGGCACCTACGGCGGGCACAGCACCCCGGACCACCTGCGGGTCGGCGACGTGTACAGCGTCCGGGCCCCGATGGCTGCCGAGGAAGTGGAGTGGCGGAAGGCACAGGTCGGGTAGCACAGGACGGCTTGCCGGCCGGCCGACGGTGTTCAGCGCGCGGAGGCACTCCTCCCACGGAACGTCTCCGTGACCGGTGGAGACGAAGTCCCGGGCCCGGCGCAGGTCGCCCCGGCGAGGTGCAGTCGATCCTGCGTTCCTCGGGGTCGGTGACGCTCACATGGTAGTGAAGGTGTCACCGAGCTGGATGAGGGCGTGCAGGCAGAGGCCGGAGTCGACCATCCGCCGCGGTGACGCGGCGTGCACGCCGGTGCGTAGCCTCCGAGGGACAGGCGGAGCCTGTCCCTCGGAGGCTACGCACCGGCGTCGGGCCGGCGACAGAACCTACGAGTGGACGACGAGGCGACCATCCGCATAGGGGAGGGTCTTGGCGCGGGGAAGATGCACCAGGAACTCCTCGAGCGCCGGGATTCCGTCCTCCCGTGGCACCTTTGCCCGGATAGGCTGGCCGGTCACCTCCATCTCGAGGACCCGCTGCGGACCGTGGTCTTGGACGCTCCGAAGCCGGGCGGGAAACGTATTGGCCCCGGGTTCCGTGACGATTTCGACGTACTCGGGCCGGATTCCCACTTGGCTCTCGATGGCGTCTTCCGGAATGTCCCACGCCATGGTCAGGGCCCGGCCCCCAAGAGTGACGTTCCCGTGGGCCCGGTCCACGGTCAGGAAGTTCATTGCCGGCGATCCGATGAAGTAGCCGACGTACGTTGACGAGGGGGCCTCGAAGAGCTGCTCCGGGGTGCCCTGCTGCATGGCTCGGCCGTCCTTCATGACCAGCACTTCCTGCGCAATGCTCATTGCTTCGTACTGGTCGTGGGTAACGTAGATCACGGTGGGCCGGAACTGCTCGGTGATCTCACGGATCTTGCGCCGCAACGAGTGCTTCAGCTGTGGATCGATGACCGTCAGCGGCTCGTCCATCAGCACGGCCGCCACGTCGTCGCGGACAAGACCGCGGCCGAGCGAGATGAGCTGTTTGTCGTCGGCCGTGAGCCGCCGGGCGGGCTGTTTGAGCCGGTCGTCCAGGTCCAGTGCCTCGGCGACCTGATGGACCTTGGCATCGATCCTTGCCTTGTCCCACCGGCGGCACTGCAGGGGGAAGGCGAGGTTCTCGTACACCGTCATCGACTGGTAGATGACGGGAAACTGGAACACCTGGGCTATGTTGCGCGCCTTCGTGGGCAGAGCCGTGACGTCAGCGCCGTCGAAGAGGACCTGGCCCTGTGACGGCCTGACCAGCCCGGACAGGATGTTCAGAAGCGTGGTCTTGCCGCAGCCCGACGGTCCGACCAATGCGTAGGTCCTGCCGGCCTCGAAGGTCAGTCCGAGTGGCTTGAGAGCCCACCGCTCCTCCTCGGACCCGGGCGTGTAGCTGTGCCCGACGTCGACGATGTCCAACTGCGTCATATCAACGTCCTTCCACCGGAGCGAGATCGTAGGAAGGCGTCCGCACGAGCGACCCTTCCTCGTCGAAGGCGAACAGGCGCTCAGGACGCAGTCGCAGTTTCACCAGGTCACCGAGAGCGACGTCATGAATGCCCTCGATCTGTATGACGAACGGGGTCTCGCCCACGGCCGCGTGGACGAACGTCTCCGAGCCGGAGATCTCGACGAAGGTGACCTCGCCCTCGACGCCGGCGGAGGCCAGGCTGACGTCCGTCGCGCGCAGGCCGAACTGGTAGACCCCGTCGGGCAGGTCGGCGAGATGCGCCGACACGTGAGTGGCATGGAAGCCGGCCACCGTGACCTGTCCGCTCTCGATGCGTCCCGTGAAGATGTTCATGGGCGGATCGTTGATGATGGAAGCCACCGTGGTCGTCGCCGGGCGCTCGAAGACCTCCTGCGGCGAACCGATCTGCAGGATCTGTCCTTCGTGCATGACCAGCACCACGTCACCGAGCATCATCGCCTCGGCGGGTTCCGTGGTGGTGTAGATGACCACCGTGTCGCCCTGGTCCGAGAAGAGGGTTCTGAACTCGTCGCGCAACTGTTCACGCAACTTGTAGTCCAGATTTGCCAGCGGCTCGTCGAGCAGGAGGATGCCCGTGCCGCGGGCCAGGGCCCGAGCCAGCGCAACCCGCTGCTGCTGGCCACCGGAGAGCTGAGACGGCTTGCGCCGCTCGAAGTCGGCCAGCCCGACGCGTGCCAGGCTGCTGGTGACACGTCGCCGAATCTCGTTTCGCGACAGTCCCGCCCGCCTGAGCGGGAAAGCGACGTTGTCGAACACGTTGAGATGCGGGTAGTTGATGAACTGCTGGTAGACCATGGCGGTGTCGCGTCGCCACACCGGCGTTTTGAGGAAGTCGGCTCCCTCCCTCGTCAGTGCGCCGGAATCCGCTGCCTGGAGACCGGCCAGGACCCGCAGCAGGGTCGTCTTCCCCGCCATGGTCCGGCCGATCACGGTGTGGAGCCGTCCCGGCACGAAGGTCGCGGTCACCTGCTTGAGATGGTCGACGCCGTCGACGGTCAGGCACAGATCAGTAGCACTCAGGTTCATCGGACCGCTCCCGAGAGGTTTCCCTTGGACAGATAGCGCTCGACCCAGAGGGCGAGAAGGATCAGCGGCGCCACGCCGAAGAGGGCAGCCGCGGACAGGGTCCACCAGGGTGGGATGGAGGAGTTGAGGGCGACGACAGCCTGCGGCAGGGTCTGCACCTCGGTGAAGGTCAGCCGGAAGGCGAAGAAGAAGTCGTTCCAGCCGAACACCGCACAGAACATCGCGGCCACGGTCAGCCCGGGCAGGGAGTTCGGCAGGATCGCACGCACGAAGGTCTGGAACGGGCCGCAGCCGTCGAGCATGGCCATTTCGTCGATCTCACGCGGAATGCCGTTGAAGAAGTCGACCATCACCCAGACCGCGATCGGCAGCAGCAGGGCAACCGTCACGATCACCAGGCCCAGGATCGTGTCCAGCAGGCCCGTCCACTGCAACAGGTAGAAGAACGGGATCACGAGGACGACGGGCGGCATGATCCGCTGTGACACGAAGAAGAAGACGATGTCGCTGTTCTTGATGAAGCCGAACTTGAAGCGGTACCGGGACAACGCGTAGGCGGCCAGGGACCCGAGGACGAGGCTGATGGCCGAGGCGGCGAGGGTGACGACGGCGCTGTTGAAGAAGGGCTGCATCACATCGACACCCCCGGCTCCGCCGAAGATGTTGCGCCACCCGACGACGGTGGGTTCGTACTGCAGCCACGGGAGGTAAGTGGCGCCGCCCTGGACACCGTTGACGTCCTTGAAACTGGTCGTCATGGCCCAGAAGAACGGCCCCGCGACGAAGCAGGCCCACAAGGCGATCACGGTGTACTTGAACACGGGATAAAGGCGTGACCTCATGAGTCCCCCTTCAACTTGAAGGCCCTGGCGAGCAAGGCCGCGACAACCGTGAGCGTGACGATCATCAGGACCAGGTAGGTGAGGGACATCGCCCCGCTGTAGCCGGTCTGCTGATCCCTGAGCCCCTGGATGTAGAGGTAGTAGCCCGGCGTCTCCGTGGAGGAGCCCGGCCCTCCGGAGGTCAGCACGTAGACGCTGTCGGAGAGCTTGGACGCCTCGATCAGCCGGATGATGATCGCTGCGACGGACACCGGCGCCATGAGCGGGAACGTCACCTTCCGGAAGGTGCGCCAAGCGTCCGCCCCGTCGATGGCCGCGGCCATGAACGGTTCCTTGGGGAGGCTCAACAGGCCGGCCAGCAGCAGCAGGAACATGAACGGGGTCCACTGCCAGACCTCGACGGTCATCAGCGCGACCAGCGCCGGACCGGACTCGGTGAGCCAGGGCACCTCGGCGAGGCCGAGCATCCCGAACAGATCGTTCACCGGCCCCAGCGACTCGTGGAAGATCATCTGCCAGATGGCGGCCATCACCACGGGAGTGGTCATCATGGGGACGAGGAACAGCACCCGCCACAGACGACGGCCGCGTGCCTCACGCCAGACGAGCAGGGCCATCCCGAATCCGATCACGTACTGGATCAGGACCGTGCCGCCGGCCAGCAGGACCAGGCGCATGATCGAGGCCCAGAATCGGCTGTCGTGCAGCATCGTCGCGTAGTTGGCCCCGCCTATGAAGTCCAACTGGGGGTTGCTGACGTTCCAGCCGGAGAAGCTGACACGAATGGTGAACAGAAGCGGAAAGATGATGATGAGTGCGAGCGTGAGCAGTCCTGGGAGGAGGAACATGCTCTTGTGCCGGCGTAGAGCTTCCATGGTTGTCCTTGCGGAAGTGGGCGGGCGCCCCCGGGTGGCCGACGGGCTCGGCCGGCCATCCGGGGCGCCCTGCGATCAGGTCAGTTGTCCTCGAGGGCGACCACATGTCGATAGGCGCTCCGGACCTTGTCCTTGCCGATCTGGTCGGTGATCCTCTCCCACTCCGCGGCCACGTCGTCCAGCGCGCGCTGCGGAGCCTTCTGCCCGGCGAGTGCGGCGGCGACGCCGTTGGCCAGTGCCGACATGTACCCGTTGACACCCGGTACGCGCAGGTCGAAGACGCGGTTGGTACTCGACTCCATGCCGGAGAGCGTGCGGACGTACGACTCGGCGACGTCCTTGTCCCAGCCCTGCTGCTCCCAGAAGTCCGCGTCGAAGTGCGCCTTGCGGTAGGGGTTGACACCGAAACGGCCGATGGTCAGGTCCAGAGCCGTGTTGGCCTCGTTGCTGAAGAAGCACAGATAGTCGAAGGCCATGTTCTGGTTGCGCGCGGCCTTGGCCACCGCCGACGTCCAGCCCCAGGTGAAGTAGGGCGCCTGGTTGGGCTTCTTGTCCCACGCCTTCGTGGTGCGGTTGTAGACCTCGTCGGATCCCGGCAACTCCGCCGCCCGGATCTTGTTGCGGATCGTCCCGTCCGGCTGCTGGGCCTGGATGAAGGCGTCGTCCCATGAATAGGACATCAAGCTCTGGCCACCGCCGAACGAGAGGATCTCGTCTCCCAGACCGAAGTTCGCGCCGCCGGGTGCCCAGGTCGACCTGGCCTTCACCATGTCCTCGAGTGCGCGTACGAAACCGGGCGTGTTGATCAGCGGCTTCATGGTCTCGAGGTCGAAGAAGAGGCCGCCGTCGACGTCCGGGTGCTTGACGTACGGTGCCGCCCGGCTGATGAACGCCGAGAACGTCAGGTCGTCACGCTTCGTCACCTCGGCACTGCCGAAGTTCGGCTTGCCGTCACCGTCGACGTCCTTGCCGCTGAAGAACGCGGCGATCTCCTGGTATTCGGTCCACGTCCTCGGAGTCCGGAGGTCCTTGCCCGTGGCCGCCTTGTACGCCGCCTGCCGCTTCGGGTCCTCAAGGACATCCGTCCGGACCTTGAGGTAGTGCCTGTCCCCGTCCACGGGGTACTGCACGACCTTCCCGTTCCAGGTCGCCACGTCCATGTAGGCCTTGGTGACGTCCTTCATGGCGGGAGTGTCCAGATACTTCTTCGGTACCGGGGCCAGATGAGGGGCCATGTCGCCGATCCACAAGGAGGGGTAGAACATGACGTCGTACGCCGGCTGGCCTGCTTGCAGAGGTGTGAGGATCTTCTGGTGCAGCTCCCCGAAGGGGACGTTGATCACCTCCACCTTCGCCCCGGTGATCTCCTCGAACTGCTCGGCATGCAGTTGGGTCGGCTCGCCGATGACGGGGATGGCATGGCTGATGATCTTCAGCGTCTGCCCCGAGTAGTCCTTGCGGCTGATCGACTCGTAGCTGCAGGGACCCGGGACGTCCCTGACCTTCGTCCTGGGGTAGCTCTTGCTGTACTTGCTGTAGCTGATCTCCGAACCCGGCTTGAACAGCGCCGGCTTGTCCGGCTTGTTCTCGACAGGACCCTGACCGGTGCAGGCGGTGGCGCTGAGAGCCACGACGATCGCGGCGGCGACCACGCTCTTGTACGAACTGCTGCGCATGGGGGTACTCCTTCGACCGTCAGGGAATCAAGATCGCTCTGCCGCGTACGGCACCGGCGGACAAGTCGTCGATGGCGTCCTTGAAGGACGCGAGGGGGTATCGCTGGGTGTGCAGGCCGACCTTGCCCTGGGCCGCCAGTACCATCAGCTCGGACAGGTCGTTGTAGGACCCGACGAGGTTTCCGATGAAGTTGATCTCTGTTGAGATGACATCGATCGTCGGAACGTCGAGCCGGCCGCCGTAACCGATCACGTAGTAGTTGCCGTTACGGCGGAGGCAGGCCACCCCCGCCTCCACGGCGCCGCCCTCACCGACGAAGTCCAGAACCGCTTCCGCCCCGTGCCCTCCGGTGAGCTCCAGTACTCGCTCGGTCTCACTGCCGTCGGCGACCAGCGTGTGATCGGCCCCCAGCTCCGTGGCGAGGGCGAGGGCATCCGCGCTCCGGTCGATCACGATGATCTCGACCGGAGAGAGAGCCCGGAGCACCTGAATACCGATGTGCCCGAGGCCACCGGCGCCGATCACCACGGCCCGGTCACCCGGTCGCAGGATCCGGGCCGCCTTGGCAACGGCGTGGTACGCCGTGAGCCCGGCATCGGCCAGAGCCGCCACCGAGGCCGGCTCGAGGGACGAGTCGAGTGCCACGACCGAGCGGGCGGTGGTCTTCAGGTACTCGGCGTAGCCCCCGTCCGCGTCGATCCCCGGGAAGCCCGAACTCATGCAATGAACGTCGTCACCGGCCCGGCAGGCCCGGCACAGACCGCAGGTCACGAGGGGATGCAGGATGACCGGGTCGCCGACCTTGACGTTGGTGACGGCCTGGCCCACCTCCTGCACCCAGCCGGCGTTCTCATGGCCGATTGTGTACGGCAGGACGACCCCGCTCTTGGCGGCCCACTGTCCTTCGAGAATGTGAAGATCGGTGCGGCACACCCCCGCACCTCCTACCTTCACGATCACATCCAACGGACCGGTGATCTGCGGATCCGGCACATCCACGAGCACTGGCGGCTCGTCGTACTCGATGACCTGCACGGCTTTCATGGCGCTCCCTGCGAATCGGCGGGTGGACGGTGCGCCGATTACACAGGCCGCTGCTCGTGGGCCGATGTCTCAAAAACGGTCCGTGGATGTCTCAATGTGATACACGGCATAGGCGCGGCGTCATCGAGCTGTTCCAATCAGTTCATCGAGGGATGACGCGCGATACGGAAGTGTTAAATGCCCCGACGCCGGCCTGGCAGCTCGCTGACTGCGGCCAGAGAGCTGTATCTGGAAGTCACCAAGGATCCGAGCGCCCGTCCGCTCGTGGTCGCTTCGTGGCAGCGCTCGATCGAGTACGAGGTGAAGTCGGGCAGCATCAATGCTCCGTACCTCGAAAATCCCAATCTGGACTGCCCGCTCGCCAGGGCGGCGCTGCCGATCGTGGACAGACTGCACGAGCAGCTCGCCGACGACCCGGTGTCCACGATGATCACGGACCGGGACGGCGTGGTGCTGTCCCGCAAGCTTTCCCACGAGGGTCTGACGACACGGCTCAACCGAGTGCAACTGGCCCCGGGCCATGTGTTCGCCGAGCGCTATGTGGGCACCAACGGCATCGGGACCGCGCTCGCCAGCGGCCGTCCGGTCATGATCGCCGGAAGCCAGCACTACGTCGAGGAACTGCGGGACTTCCACTGCGCCGCCGTGCCGATCCTGCATCCCGTCCGGCGCACGCTGCTGGGGGCCTTCAACCTGACCACGGTCCGTCAGGGCTCCGCCGGGATGCTCATGGCCCTGGCCCGCTCCGTCGCGGGTCAGATCGAGGGGGAGATCGCCGCCATCAGTTCGCGGCGGGAGCGGGCCCTGTTCCAGGCCTACATGGACGCGTGCTCCTCGGTGCGGCCGGGACCTGTGCTGGCCCTCAACGGGGACGTCGTCATGATGAACGAGCAGTTGAGCTCAGCCGTGACAGGGCCGGATCACTACGCGCTGCTCGACCACACACGGGAGATCGCCGCCGATGCCCGTTTCGAAGGGACACGGAGTATCGCCCTCCCTTCCGGACGAGTCGCCGAACTCAGGGTCGGCCGAATCCGTCGCGAGGACAGCGACGAGGGCGCCGTCTTCCGCGTCCGGGTCATCGGACGTCCTCAGCCAGGACCCGCTCCTTCCGCCGGTCCCGGACGATCGCGCCTGGGGCTGGTGGGCTCCTCTCCGCAATGGCTGCGCGCGGTCGCAGAAACCGAGGCGGCGTTCGTCGCCGGATCCTGGCTCCATCTCGTCGGCGAGACCGGCACCGGCAAGCGGACGCTGGTACACGCCGTCCACCGGGCCCACAGCGCCGGGCGCCGTCTCGAGGTGGTCGAAGCGCCACTGTCGGAGACACCGAATGCCACCGAGCATTGGCTGCACGGGGTCCGCGAGTTGCGCGCCAAGCCGTCGACCGTGGTCCTCCTGCGCGATGTCCACCTGCTGGGGGATCGGCTGCGCCGGCAGCTCACAAGCATCCTGGCGCATCCCGGCGGTACCGCCACCGGGCAACTGATCATGACCAGCCAACCGTCCATGGTCACGACCGCCGACGAGCTCGACCGTCTGTGCGGCGCCTCGGTGGAGGTGCCGCCCCTGCGTCATCGTTATGGCGACATCGAGCACCTGATCCGTTTCTTCCTCCTCAAATACCGGCCGGGCGGCGAGAGCAGCTGCTCCCCGGATGCGCTGGCGATGCTGGAGCGCTGCCCGTGGCCGGAGAATGTCCGGCAGCTCGAGGGGGTGATCCGCAGCTTCGGACGGCGCCCGATCGGCGCGATCATCCGTGTGGAGGATCTTCCGCCGGAATGCCGGGTCTCGTCCCACAAGGTCCTCACCGCCATCGAGGCGCTGGAACGGGACGCCATTCTGCGTGGGCTGATGGACCGCAACTCCAACGTTCAGCGGACCGCGCAGGACCTCGGCATCTCCCGCGCCACCATGTACCGCAAGATGCGACGTTACGGGATCGTTCCGTCCAGCCTCACCTAGGCTTTCTCGACTCCTGCTCCGCCAGCCGGCCGGCTCGGCCGCTGAGGTGCCGGTGGCTGATGAGAGTTGCGGCGATGCCGACGAAAGGGAGGAAGTGCTCGGCGCTGACGACGTCCCGGAGCAGCCCACCGTCTGCGCGGGGACATGCCTTCACACACGACGTCGTTGCGCTGGAGGCCCGCAAAGTCGCCGAGGCCGGCGGCCGGTCCCCGACCGTCAGCGCCGACACCCGAGTCCCGAGCCTCCGGCGACTGCCACGGATCCGCAGGCCACCAGCCTGACCATGAGGCAGGTCGCCCAGCCTGCCCATCGATAACCGACCGCTGCCCGCTCTGGAGACATGGGACCAGCTCCTGCGGGTCCCCGGAAGAGTCGTCATGACCAGCTCGAACCACACCCTGACCGAGCCGGCCTCGGCCGCCGCCCTCGACACCGCATGCCGGGTGCTCCGGCTTCCCGCGATGGGGCCCAATTCCCGGACATCGTCAGCCGGGCCGAACGCGAGCACCTGTCCTAGCGAGGACATCCCCGTGGGTTCATGGAAACCGTGGGTTCTTCAGCGCGAACCCACGGGTGTACCGGTGTGCGTCAGGCCGAAGCATCCGTGGGTTCGGGTGAAGCGCGAGGATGCTGAGCGATGCGAGGGGTTCGGCGGTAACGTCGGCCGCACGTCCTGGGGTTATGACGGCCGCCCACCGAACTGCCAGTTGTGCACCTCTATGTCGGCGTACCGGTCCGGGGTCAGGATGGCGCGTGCCACGTCCGGGTCCGGAGCCCGGACCAACGCCGCCGTGCCCAGCCAGGTGGCGCCGTCGTCGGACAGCAGCGGCCCGTAGGCGATCAGCTCGTTCCGGTCGGGCGGCACCGCGAGGTCGGCAGCCTGCCCCGTGCCGAGGCCGAGCACCAGGTACCGGTTGCCGCCGGTCCGGCCGCCGGGGAAGTCCCACATGTTGCGCCCCAGTATGTTGCGCCACCGTCGCAGCAGCACGTCCCGGTAGACGCCGGCCTGGTAGTTCGGCTCGTCGAAGGCGAACGCGCGGGCCGCGGCCGGATCCGGCAGGTCGACGATGTGCACGCTTCCGGTGGGTGAGTCGCCGTCGTCAGCGAGGGTCGGACCCCGGGCGATCATCTCCTTCGCGTACCGGTCCATATAGGACCAATGCTCTTCCAGCAACTCGTAGCGCAGCGGCAGGGAGCCGGGCCGATCGTGGTGGTAACAGAGGAACTCCATGTCCGAAGGATCTCTTTACTGAGGTGACCATGTCGAGCGGGTCTCTCTGCGATGACTGCTCGGCAGCCTCACCCAGGAGCACGCGTGCCGAGCCGCGTAGGCCGGCGCGCCGCTGCTTCCGTCCGCGGACCGCGGCTGCCGATACACCAGCACCGAATTCGCGGCTTCGGGCGAAGAGTTCGGCATCCAGCTCGCGTTCGGCCGCACCGGGCAGTGCTGGGACAACGCCCTCGCCGGGTCGTTCTTGGCAACCATCAAGCGAGAGTTGCTCGACACCACCGCCTGGCCCAGCCGGTCCGTAGCCCGCACAGCGATCTTCGAATTCATCGAAGGCTGGTACAACGTGCACCGGCTGCACAGCAGCCTCGGCTACCTCGGTCCCGCCGACTACAAGGCCGCCCTCGCGGCCTGAACATTCTGATCACGCTGCGAGGGCGAGGTTGTTCATGTGTGCCACGGCCTGGACGGCGTGATGGAGACCGCTGCCTCGCTGTCGGCAGTCGCGGAGGATCTTGTAGTGCTTCATGCGGGCGAATTCGTGTTCAACGCGGGCCCGAACTCGGCGGTGCTCGGCGTGTCTTCTTCCCCTCAGCCAGCAGGGGCGGCCGGGGCGTTTGCGGTGCGGGACGACAAGGCCCGTGTTGATGTACGCACCGTCTCCCAGCACCGTGACGCCCTCGCGCTGCTCGGGCAGGCCGGAGTCCCGCCAGGCCTTCGCATCCGCGGTGGTACCGGGGACCGGCCGGGCGGCGGCGATCACGAGTTTCGTGTCGGCATCGATGATGACCTGCACGTTTGCCGAGAACCGGTAGTTGCGGCTTGAGGCACCGACCTTACGGTCGCGGACCGGGATCAGGGTGCCGTCCACCCACAGCAGTTCCACGGCGTCGGCGGGCCGATGGGCAGGTTCGATGGTCAGAAGCGGCCGCAGCCGGCTGATGTCGCCGTCGATGCGGACGGCGACGTCGAGGTCCGTGGCGACGTCGAGGTCCACGGCGAGGACGAGGCGCTTCTTGAGGGTGGCTTCGATCCTGGATTCAGTTCCTGACGCTACGTCAATAAGGGACCGCCGCCTCTTGGACTGTGCCCTTGGTGACGGCCGGGCCGGCGGCTTCTCTCGCGCAGGGGACACCCTTGGGTGCGTCTCTTCGGTGCTGCAGTCGACTCCTGCCGGTGCGCACGCTCTGTAGCAGGGTTGGGGATCGGGGCGATTCCGTGGGAGGCCGTGGCAGGTCGACAGTGGGCGGTGGAGGTACAGGGTCGTGCGTCGGCGGCGTGTAGAGGGCTGCTGCACTTGGTGCTGCGCGGATGATCGCCGCCACCTGGTCGGGCGGGCGGAACCGGAGGGGTGGTGCGGGTGCGGGCGTCATGGCCGGGTGGACTGCCGGCGTCGGCGCGGGCAGGTGTGAGCGGTGGCGAGAAGTGTCTGGATGCGGTCGCCGACTTCAGCGGCTGCGCGTACGGGGGCCGAGAAGGGCACGCGGATGTCGCGGTGACCGCGGGCATATTCGAGCCTCAGTGTGATCCCGTACCGGTCGAGGCGGAGCGGCCACACACGCAGGACGCCGTGGAGATGGCGCAGGTCCACCAGCCTCGCGAGCTGTGCCACCGAGTCGGGGTGCGCGTCAGTCAGGTGGAGGAGCAGTCCCGCCTCGTGGCCGGCCAGCGGATCCGCCTCCGCCAGGACGAGTTCATCGAGGCCCACGACCAGGATGCCTTCCTCTGCTTCGAGGGTGGCGCGCACGAGGTCCAGGCGTAGTTCGACGGTGGTCCCCTCGAGTTCCGGGCCGACCGGGGTCAGCCAGCCCGACAGGACGACACGGGCGCGCACCCGGTCCCGGACGGCGGTGGGTGCGACATCGGTGAACTCGAGCATTGCGGCCAAGTTGCCGCGAGGGGCGCAGGCGACAGCGACGGCGAGGCGGCTGGCGGCCGACAGCTCCAGCGTCACCCGGCCCCGGGTGTCGAGGGAGTGCAGGCCCACCAGGTCACAGCGGTGTCCGTTCGTCGTCACCGTCAGGGACTCCGCGGCGGCGAGCACGGAACGGACCCGTTCCGCGCCGGTCGGCTGGGCTGCGCGGAGAGCGGCAGCGTTCGTCATTTCCTGACCTCCATCAGGTTAGGCTTGCCTAACTTAATGGATGGTCGGGTGGTTGGCCACCCCCTGTCGGCTCAGGAGAATCAGGCTGGTGATAACGAGGTGCTGCGGCGCTCCCGTGGTTTCTCCGTCAGGTCCCATGACGCGGTGGCGGTCGCCTCGCCGCGGCTGGAGGTCTTCGTTGCGGGACCGGCGAGGCGGGGTCTGCCGCCGGTGCGGGTGTTATGGACCCGGGTTGACGCTGGTAGCCGTAAAGCTCACGGGGGCAGCGGTCCGCGAAGTCGGCCGGGAACCCGGACTTGTCGAGGAGGGTCCGGGACTCGGCCGGGTCGAGCCGGGCGACGGCTCGTCGAGGAGGAGTACGCGTCGGGCGCCAAGGGGGTCCGGTGAGGGCCAGACGCTCCTGTTTTCTGCCGGAGTGTCAGCGGTCCGGGTCGGGCGTATCAAGCTGCGGCGTATGCGGCATGGGTGGACATTGTGAGCGTGGCCGGAACGACGGGGCGCACGGCGGTACGCGCGGACTTGACACCCCGTGCGGTCTAGGGGAATTTAGGCACGCCTTACCTTAGTAGCAGTCTCTACTGTGGCCGTGTGGTGCGCGGCCGACTCAGTCGTATGATCGAACGGAAGGACCAGCATGTCGGGACGTCGCGAGGACAGCGGCCAGGCTGAGGGCGGCGCCGCCCGGGATCTGGTCGGCATAGGTTTCGGTCCGTCGAATCTGGCTCTGGCCATCGCCGTCGCCGACCACAACCGCCGCGACCCCGAACGGGCGCTGCAGGCACGTTTCGTTGAGCAGCAGGAGCGTTTCGGCTGGCACCGTGGCATGCTCCTGGAGGGGGCGACGATGCAGGTCTCCTTCCTCAAGGACCTGGTCACCATGCGTGACCCCAGCAGCCGCTTCTCCTTCCTGATGTACCTTCAGGACCGAGGGCGCCTCGCCGACTTCATCAACCAGAAAACGTTCTTCCCCACTCGGATCGAGTTCCACGACTACTTCGAATGGTGCGCCGCCGAGTTCGGCGACAGCGTCGACTACGGGCGGCGGGTCACCGAGATCCGCCCCGTGCGCAACGGAGACCGAGTCGAGGCCGTCGACGTCGTCTCGGAGAGCGTCTCCGACCCGTCCGACCGAGAGGTGCTCAGGGCCCTCAACGTCTCCGTCGGTACCGGTCTCAAGCCCCGCCTTCCCGAAGGCGTGACCCAGGGCGAACACGTCTGGCATACCCGCGACCTGCTCTTCCGCGCACCGCAGTTGAAGGACCTCCGGCACCGCAGGTTCGTCGTGGTGGGTGCTGGACAGTCCGCCGCCGAAGCCGTCGACTACCTGCACCGGACCTTCCCCAACGCGGAGGTCAACGCTGTCTTCACCCGCTACGGCTACAGCCCCGCCGACGACAGCCCCTTCGCCAACCGCATCTTCGACCCCTCGGCGGTCGACGACTTCTTCACCGCGCCCGAGAACGTCAAGCAGGACCTCTACGGCTACCACCGCAACACCAACTACTCCGTGGTGGACGGCGACCTCATCGAGCAGCTGTACCGCACGCACTACCAGGAGAGGGTCAGCGGCCGGGAGCGGCTGCGGTTCCTCAACACCACCGAGCTCGGCGGGGTCGAGGCCCTGCCCGACGGGGTCCGCGTCCTGGTCCGCTCGCTGACGACGGGCCAGCAGGATGCGCTGGACTGCGACGCAGTCGTGATGGCCACCGGCTACCGTCCGGTCGACCCGCGCGACCTCCTCGGCGACCTTGCTGCCGACTGCCTCACCGACGAGCAGGGCAGGGTGCACGTGGACCGCGACCACCGCGTGCTGATGAGCGAGCATGTGGACGTCGGCGTCTACCTCCAGGGCGGCACCGAGCACACCCACGGCGTGACGTCCTCGTTGCTGTCCACCCTTGCCATCCGCTCCGGTGAGATCGCCGACTCCCTCCTACTGCGCCGTACCGCCCAGGCGTTGCGCGCCGACCGTGGCCGGGAGATCGACGCGTTGCTCGGCTGAGCACACGGCTGACGAACTACGAAGCCGCCCTCCACACCGTTCACGGTGTGGAGGGCGGCTTCGTATGTCCGCCTGCTAACCCCATCCCTCGGTGCGCTCGGTCAACACCGCCGCGATCCGCCGCAGCGCCGATGGGTCCAGCAGACCGTCGTGGTCGTCCGCGACGGTGTGCACGACGACCTCGCCGTCCGTGTACGCCGCCCAGTCCTCGGCGGGCCTTGGGGCGTCGGAGGCGCGGAAGTGGAACAGCGTGCCCTGGTACCGGGCGGGGGAGTAGGCCGACAACAGGCTGGTGGCCGCCGCATGGTTGGCGTGCATCGCCGTCACGGTCGTCTCCTCCAGACCCAGCCCGTCCACCGCCGCCTCAACGGCAGCCGCGCCGGCGTCGTCCGCGGTCGCGTCCCCGTCCGCAACGGAGTAGGAATCGAGCAGCGCCAGCAGCTCCACGCGCTCCCCGCGGGCCTGGAGACGGCATGCCAAGGCGTGAGCGACGACACCGCCCAGCGACCAGCCCAGCAGCCGGTACGGGCCGTGCGGCTGAACCCGGGTCAGCTCCGTCAGGTGGGCTTCGACCAGCTGTTCCAGGGACTCCACGGCCGGTCCGCCCGCCAGGTTCGGCGCCTGAAGAGCGTGGATCGGTACCTCATCCGGAACGTGCGCCCGCAGCGCCGCGTACCGCCAGCCGAGTCCCGTCGCGGGCGCCGGGCACCACAGCGGTGCCTGGTTGCCCGCGGACCGCAGACTGAACAGCACGTCGAGGCCCGCCCCGGTGTGCACCTGCTCGTCCGCCGTGGACCGCAGCCGGCCGGCGAGCGCGGCCGCCGTCGGATGACGGAAGAGGTCCGCCACCGCCATCTGCCGTCCGGTGGCGCGCTGCAGCCGGTCCCGCAGCCTTACCAGCAGCATCGAGTGGCCGCCGAGGTCGAAGAAGTCGTCGTCGATGCCGACCTCTGGCAGGTCCAGCACCTCGGCGAAGATCTCGCAGACCAGGGCCTCGACGAGATCGCGCGGTCCCCGGCCGGTCCGCGACTCCACCGCCTGTGGTGC
This sequence comes from Streptomyces sp. WAC00040, assembly GCF_056835925.1. Lineage (NCBI taxonomy): Bacteria > Bacillati > Actinomycetota > Actinomycetes > Kitasatosporales > Streptomycetaceae > Streptomyces > Streptomyces sp. WAC00040. The sequence goes on along the minus strand of NZ_JAKQZE010000004.1, from coordinate 687,264 downwards.
GGGCAGCGCGCGCCGGTCGAGCTTGCCGTGGTCGGTCAGCGGCAGCGCGTCCAGCTCCACGAACGCCGACGGCACCATGTAGTCCGGCAACATCCGGGTCAACTGGGCGCGCAGCGCGGACGGGTCGAACTCGGCGCCCGCCGCCGGGACGACGTAGGCGACGATGTGCTTGCCGCGCGGGCCGTCCTCACGTACGTCGACCGCCGCTTGGAGGACGGACGGGCCCGCCGCCAGGGCTGCGGTGATCTCGCCGAGCTCGATGCGGAACCCGCGTATCTTCACCTGGTCGTCGGTGCGGCCGAGGTAGTCGATGGTGCCGTCCGGCATCCAACGCACCAGGTCGCCTGTGCGGTACATCCGCGTGCTGGGCGGGCCGAACGGGTCCGCCACGAAACGCTCGGCCGTGAGCGAGCGCCGGTCGAGGTAGCCGCGGGCGAGACCCGCCCCGGCCAGGTACAGCTCGCCGATGACACCGGCCGGTACCGGCTGCAGACGGGCGTCGAGGACGTACGCGGTGGTGTTCGCCGTCGGCCGCCCCACCAGCGGCCGCTCGCTGCCGGCCACGCCAGCGGCCAGCGCGTCGACCGTGCACTCGGTCGGCCCGTACAGATTGAACCCGGCCGTGCCCTCCAGCTCGCGCATGTCCCGCCAGAGCGGGGACGGCACGGCCTCACCGCCCACGCCCAGCGCGAGCAGCGGACAGCGGCCGTCCCTGATCAGCCCGGCGCCCGCCAACTGCATCGCGTGTGACGGAGTGACCTCGATGAAGTCGATCGCGTACGACTCGATAAACGACACCAGCTGGTCCGGGTCGCGCAGCGTGTCCTCGGTGACGATGTGCAGCGCGTGCCCATCGAGCATCCACAACTGCGGCTGCCACGCCGCGTCGAAGGCGAACGACCACCCGTGCGCCACCCGCAGGCTCCGTCCGTCCGCCGCCGCGACCGTCGGCCGGTAGAGCAGCTCTCGGTGGCTGTGGAAGAGGTTGGCGATGCTGCGGTGCTCCACGACGACGCCCTTGGGCAGGCCCGTGGAACCGGAGGTGTAGATGACGTACGCCGGGTGTTGCGGCAGCGGGTGCGGCAAGTCGCCCGTCGGAGCGGCGCTTTCGTCGGAGAGCAGCGCCTGGGTTTCCGCCGCGTCCAGGATCAGGGTCTCCGGGCCGCCGCCTCCCGCGAGATCCGCGAGCGCCCTGGTGGTGATCAGCAGCCTCGGCGCGGAGTCCCGGAGGATGTGCTCGATCCGCCCCGCCGGGTAGCCCGGGTCGATGGGGACGTACGCGCCACCGGCCCGCATGACCGCCAGCAGCGCGACCACGGTGTCGGCTCGCCGGGGCAGCAGCATGGCCACCATCCGTTCTGGCCCGACGCCGCGGTCCTTCAGCAGCCGGGCGAGGCGTGCCGTGCGCCGCTCCAACTCGGCGAATGTGTATGCGATGTCGCCGCACACCAGCGCCGTGGCGTCGGGCGTACGCTCCACCTGACGGGTGAACAGCTCGGTCAGCGTCGCTACCGGCGCCTCGACCACGTCGCCCTTCCAGTCGACGAGCACCTGGCGGCGCTCGTCGGCGGAGAGTAGCTCCAGGCTGCCGAGAGGACGCTCGGGGTTCTCGGTGACGGCCTGGAGCACCCGCAGGAAGCGGGTCGCCATGTTCGCCACGGTGTCGTGGTCGAACAGGTCGGTGCTGTACTCCACGCCCAGCCGCATCCCGTCCCGGCCATGCTCCTCGGTGATCTCGAAGGCCAGGTCGAACTTGGCCGTTCCCATGTCCACCGGCTCCTGCCGGACTGCGACCTCGCCGAGCGCCAGGTCCATCGGTGGCCTCGCCTGGTGGCTCAGCATCACCTGGAACAGCGGGTGCCGGGCCATGGACCGCGCCGGGTTGAGCAGCTCGACCAGTCGCTCGAACGGGATGTCCTGGTGCGCGTACGCCGCGAGGTCGGTCTCCCGGACCCGGGCCACCAGCTCCCGGAAGCCCGGATCGCCCGACGTGTCGGTCCGCAGCACCAGCGTGTTGGCGAAGAAGCCCACGACCTCGTCGACGGCGTCGTCGCTGCGGCCCGCGATCGGTGTGCCGATCGGGATGTCCGAACCGGCGCCCAGCCGGGTGAGCAGCGTGCCGAGGGCCGCGTGCAGCACCATGAACACACTGGCATCGCAGCGCCGGGCCAGGGCCCGGACCGCCTGGTGCAGCGAGGCCGGAATGTCGACGTCGACGGTCGCGCCGCGCAGGCTCGGTGAGGCGGGCCGCGGACGGTCCGTGGGCAGCGGAAGCTCCTCCGGCAGCCCCTCCAGCGTCTTGCGCCAGAACTCGGCCTGGCGGTGCAGCAGTCCGTCGGGGTCCGACTCGTCCCCGAGCAGCGCGCGCTGCCACACCGCGTGGTCCGCGTACCCCACCGGAAGCGGGACGAAGGAGGGGCTGTCGCCCCGGCTGCGCGCGGTGTACGCGTCCGCCAGGTCCCGCAGCAGCGGCAGCGCGGACCAGCCGTCGGCTGCGATGTGGTGCAGCACCAGGATCAGCACGTGGTCCTCGGGGCCCACGGCGAACAGCCCGGCCGCGAAGGGCGCTTCCTCGTCGATACGGAAGCGGCGTGAGGCCGCGTCCGCGAGCCGGTCGGCCAGTTCCTCCTCGGTGACCGGCGTGACTGGGAGCTCCGGCCGCGCCGACTCCGCGCCGAGGATCACCTGCCGGGGCGTGCCAGCGTCATCGGGCAGCACCGTCCGCAGCGCCTCGTGCCGGTCCGTCAGGTCGCCCAGGGCTGCTCGCAGCGCGTCGGCGTCGAGGGCACCGGTGAGCCGCGCCGCGAACGCCATGTTGTACGCCGGGTTCGGCCCTTCCAGCCGGTAAAGGAACCACATGCGCTGCTGCGCGAACGACAGCGGGAGCGGATCCGGGCGCTCCCCGGCCCGCAGCGGCGGCCGGGTGCTGCGCGTGCCCAGGCGCTGCGCCAGCGCGGCCACCGTCGGCGCGTCGAAGACCGTCCGCAGCGGCAGTTCCACCCCCATGGTGGAGCGGACCCTGCTGGCGAGCCGGGTCGCGAGCAGCGAGTGCCCGCCCAGAGCGAAGAAGTCGTCGTCGATGCCGACCTCGGGCACCCCGAGGACCTCCGCGAACAGGTCGCAGAGGATTTCCTCCGAGGGGGTGCGGGGGCGCCGGCCCGCCACTGCCGGGCCGCGCTCGGGCGCGGGCAGCGCCCGGCGGTCCAGCTTGCCGCTCGGCGTCAGCGGAAGCGCGTCCAGCACGACGAACGCGGACGGCACCATGTGCTCCGGCAGCGATCCCGCCAGATGGCGGCGCAGCTCTGCGGCATCGGCGCTGCCGGTCGTGTAGGCGACCAGTATTGGCTCACCGTCAGTACCGAGGTCGCGGCGGGCCACCACGGCGGCCTCCCGGACGCCGGGGTGCTGCGCGAGCACACCCTTGATCTCACCGGGCTCGATGCGGAATCCGCGGATCTTCACCTGGTCGTCGGTCCGGCCCAGGTACTCGATCACCCCGTCCGCGTCGCGCCGGGCCAGGTCTCCCGTGCGGTACATCCGGGTGCCGGGCGGGCCGTACGGGTCGGCGACGAACCGCTCGGACGTCAACCCCTGCCGCCCCAGGTAGCCGTGCGCCAGCTGAGGGCCCGCCAGGTAGAGCTCACCGGGCACGCCGGCCGGGACCGGGCGCAGGGCCGCGTCCAGGACGTACGCCGAGGTGTTCCACACCGGGCGGCCGATCGGCACGCCGTCGCGGTCGGCGCCGTCGGCCGGGCACGGCCAGGCGGTGACGTCCACGGCGGCCTCGGTGGGCCCGTACAGGTTGTGCAGCTCGACCGCGCCGCCGAAGAGGCCGTGGAAGTCGCGCACCAGGTCGGGGGTGAGCGCCTCACCGCTGCACAGTACCCGGACCAGGCCCGTGCAGCGCGCCGCCTCCGGCTCGGCGAGGAAGGCGCGGAGCATCGACGGGACGAAGTGCGCCGTGGTGATGGACTGCTCCTGGATGAGCCGCGCCAGGTACTGCGGGTCCAGATGGCCCTGCGGGCGGGCCACCATCAGCGTCGCGCCGGTGATCAGCGGCCAGAAGAACTCCCACACCGACACGTCGAAGCTGGACGGCGTCTTCTGGAGCACCCGATCGGCGGAGGTGAGCCCGTACTCGCCCTGGGTCCACAGCAGCCGGTTGACGATGGCTGAGTGCGGCACGACGACGCCCTTGGGGCGGCCCGTCGAGCCGGAGGTGTAGATGACGTACGCCGGATCGGCCGGGCGGACTGCGGACGCGGGGGCACCCTGCGCGGAGGGGAGGGCCTGCGCCTCCGGGCCGTCCAGAGTGAGGGCCGTGGACACGTCGGGCAGCAGGCCCAGCGTCGTGGTGTCCGTCAGGGTGGCCACCGGACGCGCGTCGTCCAGCATGAAGGCGATGCGGTCCGCCGGGTAGCCGGGGTCCACCGGGAGGTAGGCGGCACCGGCACGCAACACAGCGGCCAGAGCCACGACCAGGTCCGCAGAGCGCGGCAGCGCGACCGCCACGACCGCGCCGGGGCCCGCGCCCCGCAGGGCCAGCCAGCCGGCGACCCGCTCGGCCCGCGCGTCCAACTCGGCGTAGCTCAGCCGGTCGTCCTCGAAGACCACGGCGGTGGCGTCGGGAGTACGGGCCACCTGCTCGGCGACGAGCGCCGTGAGGGTGGTGTCCGGTACGGGGTGGGTGGTGCCGGGCGCGGTCAGCAGGCGAGCCTCGTCCTCGCCCAGAAGGTCGACGCGGCCCAGTGGTTCGTCCGGCGTGGCGGCGAACGCCTCGAAAGCGCGGCGCAGCCGGTCGGCGAGGGACCGCACCTCCTCCTCGTCCAGCGCGTCGGGCCGGTACCCCAGCTCCAGCCGCAGGCGCGTTCCGGGCAGCACGGTCAGCGCGAGCGGGTAGTGCACGCCCTCGTTGCCGCCGGCGGCCTCCAGACGCAGTCCCGGTGCGAGTTCGGCCAACGACTCCGGATCGAACGGGTAGTTCTCCACCACGGCCAGGGTGTCGAACAGCTCCCGCCCGCCGGCCAGCCGCTGCACCTCGGCCAGGCCCAGGTGCTGATGGGAGACCAGCGCGGACTGCTCCTCCTGGAGCCGGGCCAGGGCCTCTGCGAACGGCTCCGCCGGAGACAGGGCGGCCCGCACCGGGACGGTGTTGACGAAGACGCCCACCATCGACTCGACGCCCGGCAGGTCGGCCGGCCGGCCGGACACCATGGTGCCGAAGACGACGTCGTCGCGACCGAGGGACCTGGCCAGCGTGAGCGCCCAGGTGCCTTGGACGACGGTGCCCAGGGTCAGTCCGCGGGCCCGTGCGACGGCGGTGACCGAGGAGGTCAGCGTGGGGTCGAGTTCGACGACGACCTTCCGCGGCGGCTCGGTCACCGACTCGGACGCGCCGGGCGCGATCAGCGTCGGGCCGTCCAGGTCCGCCAGTGCCGTCCGCCACGCGGCCCGGGCGGCGCCCCCGTCCTGCGCGGCGAGCCAGTCCAGGTACACGCGCGGGGAGGCCGCCGGAGGCAGCGGGCGAGCGGCGTCGCCCGCGTAGTGGGCGAACAGTTCCTGCACCAGCAGAGGCTGCGACCATCCGTCGAGGATTATGTGGTGGTTGGTCAGGACCAGTCGGTGCAGCTCCGCGCCCAGCCGCAGCAGCGTGAAACGGATCAGGGGCGGTTGCCCCAGGTCGAATCCACGGTCCGAGTCCAGGACGGTGAGCCGCTCGGTCTCCCGCTCCCGCTCGTCCTCGGGCAGCCCGGAGAGGTCGGTGAAGCTCCACGGCACGTCCACCCGGGACGGGACGAGTGCGGCCGCCTTGCCCTGCCGGTTGCGGCGGAACACGGCCCTGAGGCCCGGCTGGCGGTCCAGCAGGGCCTGGGCGGCGGCCCGCAGCCGCGGCTCGTCCACCGGCCCCCGCAGCGTCAGCGTCAGATGGCCCGCGTACACGTCTCGGCCGTCACCGTCGAGCTCCGTCCTGAACAGCAGACCCTCTTGGAGCGGGGTCAGCGGGAGGATGTCCTCCAGCTTGGCGCGGGCAGTGCGGCCAGTCACGAAAGCCTCCAGTCGGCTTCGAAGTCGTCGATCTCGTCCTGGCTGAGGGAGATCAGTGAGAGGTCGGAAGGCGTCCAGCCCCCCGCGTCGGGCTCGTCGGTGTGCGCCACCAGAGCCGCCAGGTATGCCAGCCAGCCGTCGGCGAGCGACCGGACGACATCCGCGTCCAGGGCCTCGCCCGCGTACGACCAGGTGGCGCTCAGTCGGGCTCCTCCGGGCGCGGCCGCCACATGGACGTCGATCTCCAGCGCGTGCGCGAGCGGCAGCGCCGGGTCGACGCCGTGGAACATGCCCTCGTCACCGGCGACCGGCTGCCACGGGCTCTCCGCATCGCCCGAACCGAACCGCCCCAAGTAGTTGAAGCAGATCTCGGGCACGGCCGGCGCGGCCAGACGCTCAGCGGTCTCCGGGTTGAGATGGCGCAGCGCGCCGAACCCGAGACCGCCGTCGCCCACGGCGCGCAGCTGCTCCTTGACCGCCTTCAGCGCCAGGCCCGCCGCGGGACCACCCGCTCGCACCTCGGCGAGGTCGACGGGCCCCGGGTCCAGCCGTACCGGGTGAACGGTGGTGAACCAGCCCACGGTCTGCGCCAGGTCGACGCCTTCGGCGACCGTCTCCTCACGGCCGTGCCCCTCCAACTGCACGCTCAGGCCCGCGTCCGCGACTCCCGAAAGGCGACGGTGGTCGGCGACGGAGAGGGCGAGCGCGGTCAGCAGGACGTCCTCGACGTTGGCGTGGAACGCCGCGGGCACCCGGGTCAGCAGCGCCTCGGTGTCCTCGGCGCCCACGGACACGGTGTGCCTGCGGAGGGTCCCGGAAGTGTCCCGGGCCGGGTCCAGGGCTCGGCCGGCCAGGCGCGTCCCGCCGCCGAGGGCACGAGCCCAGTGGTCGGCCTGCCGGACAGTCTCCTCGCGCCGGGCGTACGTGCGCAGCAGCCCGCTCCAGGCACGCAGCGAGGTGCCGGTGGGCGGCGTCAGTTCGCCGCGCCACGCGGCGTCGAGGTCCGCGCACAGGACGCGCCAGGACACGCCGTCGACCACCAGGTGGTGGACGACGAGGACGAGCCGGTTCTCCGGCTCCAGCCACACCGCCTGCACCATGACGCCGGACTCGGGACGCAGCCGGTCCCGGGCGGCCGCGGCCTCGGTCGCCGGGTCCGACTCGGCACGCCGCAGCAGGTCCCCGGCCTGCACCGAACCGGGCGCCGGGACATCCAGCTCCCAGGTCCCGTCGGCCGCGCGCACGAGACGGGCCCGCAGCGCCGGATGCCGGTCCAGCACCGACTGGAGGACGTCGGTGAGCCGTTCGTACGTCAGCCCGGCCGGGGTGCACAGGGTCATGCCCTGGCTGTAGCCGTCAATGGAGGCGGTGGTGGAGGCCGAGTCGGCGAGTTCCCGCAGCCACGCAGTGATCGGCGTCTCCGGCACCCGGCCCACACCGTCGTCAAAGGCTTGGCCCGTCGCGGCCTTCTCCGGCCGGGCGACGGCGGCCAGGGCGGCCGGCGTCTGGTGGCGGAAGACGTCACGGGGGCCGAGCTTCCAGCCCGCCGCGCGGGCACGGCTCACCAGCTGGAGGGAGATGATGCTGTCGCCGCCCAGCTCGAAGAAGTTGCCGTCGGCGTCCACCGTCTCCTGGCCGAGCAAGGCGGCGAACAACTCGCAGAACAGCTTCTCGGCCTCGGTGACGGGCGCCCGTCCACCGCCCTGCTCGGGCAGTTCGGGTACCGGCAGCGCGGCGCGGTCCACCTTGCGGTTGGCCGACTGGGGAAGCCGCTCCATGGGCACCCACAGCGTGGGGACCATGTGCTCCGGCAGCAGGGCCGCCGCATGGGCGCGCCATACATCGGTGTTGGCCGTGTGGCCCGGGGTGGGCACCACGTACGCGACGAGGCGGCGCGACCCCGGCAGGTCGTCGCGGGCGATGACCGCGACCTCGGTGACGCTCTCGTGCCGCCCGAGGACGGCCTCGATCTCGCCCGGCTCGATGCGGAAGCCGCGGATCTTGACCTGGTGGTCGGCCCGGCCCAGGCACTCCAGTTCGCCGTCGGCGGTCCAGCGCGCCAGGTCACCCGTACGGTACATCCGCGCCCCCGGCGAACCGTAGGGGTCGGCGGTGAAACGCTCGGCGGTCAGCGCCGCACGGCCCAGGTAGCCGCGGGCCAGACCGGCGCCCGCGAGGTACAGCTCACCCGTCACACCGGGCGGCACGAGCCGGAGCCGGTCGTCCAGCACGTACGCCGCGGCGCCCCTGATGGGCCGTCCGATCCGGGGCGCGCCCTCACCGGTGACCCGGGCGACCACCGAGTCCACGGTGCACTCGGTGGGACCGTAGAAGTTGTACGCCGTCGTCGCCGGGTGCGCGCCGAGATCGCGCCACAGCGACTCCGGCATGGCGTCCGCGCCGGGCCCCAGCAGGGCGGGCCGGTGCCTGCCCTCGTCCAGCAGGCCGTGCTTGATGAGCTGCTGGAGGTGGGCCGGGGTCAGGTCGAGGTAATCGACCCGCTCCTCGGCGACGTACGCGGCCACGGCCTCCGCGTCCGGGTACGTCGACTCGTCCAGGACGTGCAGCTCGTGCCCGCCCACCATCAGCAGCACCGGGTCGAGCGAGGCGTCGAAGGCGAAGGAGGCGATGTGCCCGACCCGCAGCCTGCGCCCGCCGACCTCGGGCACCTCGGGCGGGAACAGCGTCGAGGTGTGCGCCGCGTACAGGTTGGCGAGGTTCGCATGGGTCACCACCACGCCCTTTGGGCGCCCGGTGGAACCCGAGGTGTAGATGACGTACGCGGCGTCGCCGGGCCTGGCCTCTGCCAGGGTGACCGGCGACGCCGGCTCCTCGGCGTCCACGAGGACCACGGGCAGGTCCGGCCTGTGAGGGAGCGCCTGGGCCAGCTCACGGGTGGTGAGCAGGCAGACGGGCTTCGCGTCGTCCAGTGTCTGCGCCAGCCGCTCCTCCGGATAGTTCGGATCCAGCGGCAGGAACGCGGCACCCGACCGCAGCACACCGAGCAGCGCGGCGACCGTCTCGTGGCGGGGCAGCGCCAGGGCCACGAACCGCTCCGGGGCCGCGCCGTGTGCGGCCGCCAGTCGTGCGATCCGCTCCACGCGGGCGTCGAGCTCGGCGTACGTGATCCGCTCGACGCCACCCGATCGGGAGCCGAGGACCAGCGCGACCGCGTCCGGTGTCCTGCGGGCCTGCCGCGCGAACGCCTCGTGCAGCGGCGGCGCCTCCGGCGCGGCCACGGGCGGCGCCAGCAGAGTGCCCCTCTCCGCCTCCGTCAGAATGTCGTGGTCGCCGATCGGCAGCTCCGGCCGGGCGACGGCGGCGGACAGCAGCCGCACCAGGCGGTCGGCGAGGACCTCGACCGTGTCCGGGTCGAACAGGTCCGCACTGTACTCGGCGAAGCCGCTCACCTCGTCGGCGTGGCTGTCCGGGTCGAACCGCTCGATGAACGTCAGGCTCAGGTCGAACGTCGCTGTGCCGGTGGCCACCACGTGCGGCCGGGTCCGTAGACCCTCCACCGGCAACTCGGAGGCGGTACCGGCCTGGTGCACCACCATCACCTGGAACAGCGGGTGACGGGCCGTGGACCGCGGCGGGTTGAGGATCTCCACCAGCCGCTCGAACGGCAGGTCCTGGTGCTCGAACGCCGCGACGGCCGTGTCCCGCACGCGCCGCAGCAGCGTCTCGAACGACGGCGCCCCGGACACGTCGGTGCGCAGCACGAGCGTGTTGACGAAGAAACCGACGAGGTCGTCGAGCGCTTCCTCGCCGCGCCCGGCAACGGGCGTGCCGACCGGAATGTCCTCCCCGGCGCCGAGCCGGGTCAGCAGGGCGGCCACCGCAGCCTGGTACACCATGAACGGGGTGATGCCGAGCGAGGCCGCGAGCGTCCGTACCTCGCGGGCCAGTTCGGCCTCGACCGTGAACCGGACCATGCCGCCCCGGTTGGACGACTCGGCCGGGCGGGGCCGGTCGGTGGGCAGCCGCAGCTCGTCGGGGGCGCCGAGCAGGGCCTCCTTCCAGTACGCGGCCTGCCGGGCCGTCAGGCTGCTCGGATCGTGGGCGTCGCCGAGGAGCTGTCGCTGCCAGATGGCGAAGTCGGCGTACCGCACGGGCAGCGCCGCCCACTCCGGGGCCCGCCCGGACAGCCGTGCCCGGTAGGCGTCGGCGAGGTCGCGGACGAGGACAGGGAGGGACTGACCGTCACCGGCGATGTGGTGCAGCAGGAGGAGCAGCACATGCTCCTCGGGGCCGGTCTCGAACAGGACCACGCGCAGCGGCGGTTCCTCGGCCAGTGCGAACACGTGGGCCGCCGCAGCGGCCAGGTCGGCCTCCACGGTCTCGGGCGCCGAGCGGAGCACCTCCAGTCGGGGGCCGCGCTCCGGCTCCAGCACGACCTGGTACGGCGATCCGTCGCGCTCCGGGAAGACCGTACGCAGGCTCTGGTGGCGTACGGCGACGTCGGCGACGGCGTCGGCGAGGGCGGACGTGTCCAGCGGCCCGCTGAGGCTCAGCGCGGTGGGGATGTTGTAGGCCGGACCCGGCTCCTCCAGGCGGTGGAGCAGCCACAGCCGCTGCTGCGCGAACGACAGGGGCGCGGGATCACCGGTGCCGCCGGCGGTGTCGGCCGTGAGCGCGGGCCGGGCGGTTTCCTCGTCCCGGCCCTGGGCCTCGTCCAGTACGTGGGCCAGCGCGGCCGGGGTCGGAGCGTCGAACAGCGCCCGCAGGGCGGGCCGGACGCCGAACTCCGCTTCGACGCGTGTGATGAGCCGGGCGGCGAGCATGGAGTGGCCGCCGAGCAGGAAGAAGTCGTCGTCCGGCCCGACCGCCGGAAGCTCCAGCACGGCGGCGAACAGCGCGCACAGCGATGCCTCGCGTGCCGTGGCCGGCTCCCTGCCGGCGGAACGCCCGTACACCGGCGCGGGCAGCGCCCGGCGGTCCAGCTTGCCGTTGCTCGTCAGCGGCAGCTTTTCCAGCGTGACGATCGCCGCCGGCACCATGTGCGCGGGCAGCACCGCGGCCAGGTCCGCGCGCAGCCGATCGGTGTCGGGCGCGGTCGCGCCCTCGGCGGGCACCACATAGGCGACGAGGCGCGGGTCCCCCGGCTGGTCCTCGCGGGCGATGACGGCCGCCTGCGCGATCCCCGGCTCCCGGCGCAGCAGTTGCTCGATCTCGCCGGGCTCGACGCGGAAGCCCCGGATCTTGACCTGGTGGTCGACCCGGCCCAGGTATTCCAGGACACCGTCCCCGGTCCAGCGCGCCAGGTCGCCGGTGCGGTACATCCGGGTGCCGGGGGCGCCGAACGGGTCGGCGACGAACCGCTCCGAGGTCAGCCCCGGGCGGCCGAGATAGCCGCGGGCGAGCCCGTCACCGGACACGTACAGCTCACCGGGCGAGCCCGGCGGCACCGGGTGGAGTCGGTCGTCCAGCAGGCGGACGGCCGTGTTGTGCACCGGGGTGCCGATCGGCACCACCGGACCCGAGTGGTCCGGACGGCAGGTCCACAGCGTGGCGTCGACCGTCGTCTCGGTGGGCCCGTACGAGTTGTACATCCGGGTGGTGGCCGACCAGCGCCGCATCAGCTCCGCCGGGCAGGCCTCGCCCGCCACGATCAGCGTGGCCCCCGCGGGCAGCGACCGCTCGTGCGGCAGCGTCGCCAGCACGCCCGGGGGCAGCGTCAGGTGGGTGACCGCGTGCCGCGCGCAGAACTCTGCGAGCGGCGGCCCCAGCCGCTTGTCGGTGGGGACGACGATCAGCGTGGCGCCGGTGAGCAGCGCCATCGTCCATTCCCACACCGAGGTGTCGAAGCTGAACGAGGCGAACTGCAGCACGCGGCTGCCCGGGCCCGCCCCCAGCTCCTCCGCCATGGTGGACACCAGGCTCGGGATGCCCTCGTGGGTGACCACGACGCCCTTGGGGCGTCCGGTGGACCCCGAGGTGTAGATCAGGTACGCGGCGTGACCCGGCGTAGAGGGGCGAAGCGGGCTTTGCCTGCTACGGGAGGGGCGTGACGTGTCGTCGAGCAGGACGACCGGGAACTCGCCCTGAGGAAGCCGGTCGGCGGACCTGGAGTCGGTGACCAGCAGGCCCGGCCGCGCGTCGTCGAGCATGAGGGCGATGCGGTCGGCCGGGTACTCGGGGTCGACCGGCAGGTACGCGGCTCCTGCCTTCATGACGGCGAGCGCCGCCACCAGGAAGTCCCCCGAGCGGGGGAGGGCCACGGCGACGACCTGCTCCGGTCCGGCGTCCAGCGCGGCCAGTTCGCCGGCCAGCGCGTCGGACCGCTCGTCCAGTTCGGCGTAGCTGAGCCGGTGCTCCTGACCGGCGTCACCCTCGGTCTCCCAGACGAGCGCGGTGGCGTCGGGGTTCTCGCGCACGCGGTCCCGGAAGAGGTCCGGGATGGTGGCGCGCTCCAGCGGACGCCGGTCGCTGCCCCACGTCGTCAGGACCCGCTCGCGCTCCTCCTCGGCGAGCAGGTCCAGATCGCCGAGCGTCGTGTCCGGGGCGTCCAGCACGGCCGCGAGCAGCCGCTCGAAGCGGCCGAGTAGACGTCCGACCGTCTCCTCCCGGTACAGGTCGCGGCGGTAGGTCGTGTCGAGGGTGAGCGTCCCGGCCGCGTCCAGCACCGCGGAGACGGCCAGGTCGAACGCGGCCGCGTTGCCCGGCACCGGCCTTTCGGCCGGCCGCACGCCGGGTAGCTCGAAACCCTCCCAAACGTCACTCCGCAGCGAGAACATGACGTCGAAGAAGACGTGGTGCCCGGCCGTGCGCTCCGGGCGCAGCTCCTGAACAAGGGTGTCGAACGGGACGCTCTGGTGCGCGTAGGCACCCAGACAGACGTCCCGCACCTGCTGCAGGAACGAGCGGAACGTGGTGTCCGGGGTGGCCCGCGTACGCAGCACCAGTGTGTTGCCGAAGTTGCCGACCAGCCGCTCGGCGCCAAAGTCCGTGCGCAGCACGGCGGGCGATCCGACGAGGAGGTCGGGCGCGCCGGCGGCTCGGTGGAGCAGTGCGTTGAACGACGCGAGGAGCGCCATGAAGGGGCTGACGCCTTCGGTCCGGCACATGGCGTGCAAGCGCTCGCGCAGCGCGGCGGGCAGCGTGCGTACCAGCCGCCCGCCCTCCTCGGCGCGGTCCGGCGAGCGGGGGAAGTCGGTGGGCAGGGGCAGCGGCGCGGGCGGGTCCGCGAGCAGCTCGCGCCAGTGGGCGAGGTCGGCGGCCGTCCAGGGCGCGCGCTGCTGTTCGCGTGCGGCGAGGTCTGCGTACTGGAGGGGGAGTTCGGGGAGCGGCTGCCCGGTGTAGACGGCCGCGACCTCCTGGAGCAGGACCTGCCAGCTGCCGTCGTCCCAGGCGATGTGGTGGGCGACCAGCACGAGGACGTGTTCGTCCTCGTCGAGCCGCAGGATCTCCAGGCGGACGGGAGTGTCCGCCGACAGGTCGAAGGGGCGTGCCGTCAGCCGGGCCGCGGCTTCGTCCACCGCCGCCTCGCGGTCCGCGGCTGCGACCGCGGACAGGTCGGTCTCGCCGATGGCCGGCTCGGCCTCCGGTAGCAGGATCTGGACCGGCTCGCCGTCCTCACCGGGCCGGTAGACGGCACGCAGGACGTGGTGCCGCTCGATCACGGTCCGCAGTGCCTGCCGCAGCCCGGATACGGACAACTCGCCGGAAAGGCGCACCGCCACGCATATGTTGTAGGCGGTGCCGTGCGGCTCCAGCTGGTGCAGCAGCCACATCCGGCGCTGCGCCGAGGACAGCGGAGCCGGCCCCTCCGCCCGGACCGGGGGCTTCTGCGGGGATGTGTCCGCTCCGGGCTGCCTGGCTATTCCGCGGGCAGCCAGTTGACGGCGCAGCAGCTCGCGGCGTCGTTCGTTCGCGTCTGCGCTGTGGCCGATGTTCGCACCCGACAAGAAGGTTCACGTCCCCTCAACTGACTGATGGGCCGAACCATAACTTAGGATAGCCTTATCTTGCTATTGTGAGCCCGCTCGCCGGGCTGCCGCCTCGGCGGGGGAGACCCCCAGAGGTGGAGGAACGGCATTGCGCATCAGAGAACTGGCCCTGGATCTCTCCCCGTTGCGGGCCGGCGGGCCCCTCGGCCTGGTTCTCGCCACCCGCGTGCTCGCCCTCCTGTGCATCGGACTCACCTCGGTCGGTGTGGTCGTACAGGTCTACGAGCAGACCGGTTCGTCGGTCCAGGTGGGCGCCGTCAGTCTCGTGCTGGGCGCGGGACTGTTGCTGGGCTTCCTGGCAGGTGGGGTCCTCGCCGACCGCAGGGACCGCAGAGGGCTCATCCTCGTCGGCAGCGGTTGGGCCGTCGTCACCTTCGCCGCTCTGTCGGCGAACGCGGCGGCCGACCGCCCCGCGCTGTGGGTCGTCTACGTCTTCGGAGCGCTGTTCGGTTTCACCGAGGGAGTCGCGGAGACCGCGCTCACCGCGGTCGTTCCCACCTTCGTGAGCGAAGAGCACATACCCGCCACCGGTGCGCTCGTCACCGTCACCACCACCCTCGGATCGATCGCCGGTCCCATGCTCGGCGGTGTGCTCATCGCCGGACCCGGCCTCGCCACCACCTTCGGCCTCGCGGCCGCCGGCACGGCGATCACCACGCTGCTGCTGACCCGCCTCGGCCCCATGCCGCCGACAGGCGTGAGCACACCTTCGCCCGGCGATGCTGAACCGTCCGGCGTACCACCCGCCAGGGCGAAGGAGAACGAGGCGCCGACGGCCGCAGAGACGGGGCAGCCCGGAGTCCTGGAGTCCCTACGGGAAGGGTTCCTCTTCATCCGGGGCAGTCGCGTCGTCGCCGCCGTGCTCGTCGTGGACCTGTGCGCCGCGCTCTTCGCCACGCCGACCGCTCTGTACCCGGAGTTCGCGGAGGAACGGTTCGGCGGCGGGCCCGAGTTGGTCGGCCTGCTCACCACCGCTCCGATGATCGGCGCGGCCGTGGCCTCGCTCGCCTCCGGCTGGACGGGCCGTACACGCCATCAGTGGCGGGTGCTGTGTGCCACGGTGGCCGTGTGGGGCCTTGCGTGTCTCGGCTTCGGCCTCAGCCCGCTCCTCGGCTTCGGTCTGTTCTTCCTCGCCATCGGCGGCCTGGCCGACACCTTCTCCGAGATCATGCGCCGCACGCTGCTGATGCGGCACACCCCGGACCCCCTCCAAGGCCGGGTGAGCAGCCTCTGGCTCGCCCAGGCCATGACCGCGCCCGCGCTGGGAGGCGTCCTGGCCGGCCTCGCCGCGTCGGCGGTCGGCCCGTCCACCGCGGTCGCCGCGGGCGGAGCCCTGTGCGTCGGGACGCTGTGCCTCGTTGCGCTGCTCTACCGTCAACTGTGGCGGGAAACCGACGAGTCGACCGAACAGAAGAGCGATCGCTCGCAGGGTGTTCCGGCAGATGGTGGCAGCCCGAGGAGTAACAGTGACGCAACGGCGGCCACCTGAGCCTTGATGGCCGGTACTTAGGTATGGCTATCCTTTGCTTCGTGCTTCCGTATTCGCAGAGCCGGTCCGCGGCGTCGCCCGTTCGACCCACCGAGACGGTTCCGCGACGGACCTCCGTACACCTCGTCGCCGTCCCCGTGTGCCTGGTCGTGCTCGGGCTGCTCTGCCTGTGCTCCATCGCCCTCGGCACCAAGTGGATCGAGCCGGAACGCGTCCTCGAACTCCTGTGGAGCCCGGACGGCTCGGAGGAGTCCGGGATCGTCCATCAGATGCGGGTACCGCGTACCGAGTTCGGCCTCGTCGTCGGCGCCGCGCTGGGCGTGGCGGGAGCCCTGATGCAGGGGCTGACCCGCAACCCGCTCGCCGACCCGGGACTCCTCGGCGTCAGTGCCGGGGCCTCCCTCGGCGTCGTCCTCACCACCGGCCTGCTCGGCATCACCGCCCCCCAGGGCTATGTGTGGTTCGCCTTCGCCGGCGCCCTGGCCGCGATCGCCCTCGTCTACGCCCTCGGCAGCGCCGGAAAGGGCGGAGCGACCCCCGCCAAACTCGCCCTCGCCGGCGCCGCCGTCACGGCGCTGCTCCAGTCGCTCGTCAACGGCGTCCTCCTGTTCGACGCCGCGGCGCTCGGCGACTTCCGCTTCTGGGTCGTGGGTTCGCTGACCGGACAGCCGGCCGAGGTCCTCGTCGACGTGCTGCCCTTCATCGCCGTCGGAGCGGTGCTCGCCGCCACCACCGCCCCCGCACTCAACAGCCTCGCCCTCGGCGAGGGTGTCGCCACGGCCCTGGGACGGAACGTCGGTCTGGTGCGGCTGCGCGGCGCAGCGGCCGCCACGCTCCTCGCCGGAGGCGCGGTGGCCCTGTGCGGGCCGATCGCCTTCGTGGGGCTGGTGATTCCCCAGCTCGCCCGCCTCCTCACGGGCCCCGACCACCGCTGGATCATGCTGTACTCCGCGCTGCTCGGCCCCAGTCTGCTGCTCGCCGCCGACATCGCCGGGCGCCTGATCGCCCGGCCCGACGAGCTCCACGTCGGCATCGTCGTCACGGTGATCGGGGCGCCGTTCTTCATCGCGCTGGTGCGCCGCCGTCGACTCCGGGAGCTGTGAGCCGTGACCGTCACCGACACCACGCGCGGCGCCGCTGCCGTCCGCAACGCGGGCGGGGCGGTGATCCGGCTGCCCCGGACCAGGGCCTCCTGGATCGTCCGGCCGCGCAGCGTCCTCGTGAGCCTTCTCCTCGCCGCAGCGGTGGCCGCGGCGTTCGTCGTCGAGGTCGCCTTCGGCGAACTCGACCTGCCGCTCCCCGACGTGGTCCGCAGCCTCGCGGGCGGCGGCGACCCGACGACCGCCCTGGTCGTCCACAGCCTGCGCCTGCCCCGCGCGCTGGTGGGACTGCTCTGCGGCGCGGCCTTCGGCGTCGCGGGAGCCATCTTCCAGACGCTGACCCGTAATCCGCTGGCCAGCCCGGACGTCATCGGCGTCTCCGCCGGAGCCGGTACCGCCGCCACCGCCGGACTGCTGATGGGCCTCGGTTCCGGACTCGGCCTGCAGACACTCGCGCTCGTCGGGGGCCTCGGCGCGTCGGTGCTCATCTACGTCCTCGCCTGGAAGAACGGGACGACCGGGTACCGCATCGTCCTCGTCGGCATCGGCATCGCCGCGCTGTGCACCAGCGCCACCAGCTATCTGCTCCTCAAAGCCGGCGTCTACCAGGCCCAGCAGGCCCTGATGTGGCTCACCGGGAGTCTCAACGCGCGCGACTGGGAACACGTCGGCCCGCTCGCCATCGCCCTGGCCGTGCTGCTCCCGTGCGTGGTGCTGCTCGCGCCGTGGCTGGGCGGGCTCCAGTTCGGCGACGAGATGGCGAAGGCGCTGGGACTGCCCGTGCAGACCGCGCGCATCGCGCTGCTCGCCGTCGGCGCCGGGCTGGTGTCGTTCGCGACGGCCGCCGCCGGCCCCATCGCCTTCGTCGCTCTCATCGCGCCGCAGATAGCCGTACGCCTCGTCGGCGTGCCGGGCCCGGCGCTGCTGCCGTCCGCTCTCGTCGGCTCCTTCGTGGTCCTGGCGGGCGATGTGGTGGGACGTCAGCTTCTGCCGGGCACCGAACTTCCCGTCGGCGTCGTCACCGGTGTGCTCGGCGCCCCCTGCCTGCTCTGGCTGCTCGGCAGGTCCAACCGCACCGGCTCAGGAGGGTGACCGTGGAAAAGCGATCGCAGGGGCTCACCGCCGAGGGCCTGACCCTCGCGTACGACGGCCGCAGCGTGGTGAACGCCCTCGACGTGACGATCCCTGCCGGGCGGGTGACCGCGGTGGTCGGCGCGAACGCCTGCGGCAAGTCGACGCTGCTGCGCGGGCTGTCGCGACTGCTCACGCCGAAGGAGGGCGCCGTCTACCTGGACGGCCGGCTCATCCACACCATGCGCGGCAAAGAGCTCGCCCGCCAACTCGGCATGCTGCCGCAGTCGCCCGTCGCGCCGGACGGCATCACCGTACTCGACCTGGTCAAGCGCGGGCGCAGCCCGCACCAGTCGTGGTGGCGCCAGTGGTCGCCCGACGACGAGCAGGCGGTGTACGGTGCCCTCGAGGCGACCGGCCTGCTGGAGCAGGCCGAACGCAGCGTGGACGAACTCTCCGGTGGCCAGCGCCAACGTGCCTGGATCGCCATGGCGCTGGCGCAGGGCACACCGGTCCTGCTGCTGGACGAACCCACGAACCACCTCGACCTCGCGCACCAGATCGACATCCTCGACCTGGTCGTCGACCTCAACCGTGAACAGGGACGAACCGTCGTCCTGGTGCTCCACGACCTCAACCACGCCTGCCGGTACGCCGACCACGTCATCGCCATGAAGGACGGACGGGTCGTCGCCGAGGGTGCCCCGCCCGAGGTGATCGACCGGGAGCTCATCGCCGAGGTCTTCGGCCTGAGCTGCACGGTCATCGAGGACCCGGCAGGAGGCGGCCCGCACATCATCCCCTTCGGCCGCCACCACGGCGGCAGGGCCGGTCACGAGCCCGCCGTCACCGCCCGCTGACAACCGCTCGCCACGATCCGCACCACCCAACCCCCCGCACGAACACCCCGCACCG
This sequence comes from Streptomyces sp. WAC00040, assembly GCF_056835925.1. NCBI lineage: Bacteria > Bacillati > Actinomycetota > Actinomycetes > Kitasatosporales > Streptomycetaceae > Streptomyces > Streptomyces sp. WAC00040. The sequence goes on along the minus strand of NZ_JAKQZE010000004.1, from coordinate 668,695 downwards.
CTCACCCTGCACGACCTGCGGCACGCCCGCTCGGAAGGACAGTCATGCCCCTTTTCAGAACTCCCGCGATCGAGTCCGGTCAGGCGGCCCGGATGGACCGCCGCCGCTTCCTCGCCCTCGGCGGGGCGCTGGCCGCCACGGGGCTGCTGGCCGCCTGCGGTGACTCCGACAAGAGCAAGGGCTCCGGCAACAACGGTTCCGACAAGTCCGCCTCCGGCCCGTGGACCTTCACCGACGACCGCGGCAAGAAGATCTCTCTGCCCAAGCGGCCCGAGCGGATCGTCGCGCAGTCCCACCCGGCCGCCGCCCTGTGGGACTTCGGCATCCAGCCGGTCGGCCTCTTCGGCCCGCAGAAGACCGCTGACGGCAAGCCCAGCCCGCAGATCGGCAACGTCGACCTGTCGAAGACCACCTCGGTCGGCACGGCGTTCGGCGAGTTCCAGATGGAGAAGCTGATCTCCCTCAAGCCGGACCTGATCGTCACCATCGCCTACGGCCCGATGGTCTGGTACATCCCGGACGAGGTCTACAAGAAGGTCGAGGAGGTCGCCCCGATCGCCGTCATCCAGCTGATGGGCGTGGCCGTGCCGGACGCCGTCAAGCGCTTCGGCGAGCTGGCCGCGGCGCTCGGCGCGGACCCGAAGAGCGCCGAGGTCGAGAAGGCCAAGGCCGACTTCGAGAAGGCCGCGGCGGGCGTCACCGCGGCCGCCAAGGCGAAGAAGGGCCTGTCGGTCGCGGTGGTCTCGGGCACGAAGGAGAGCTTCTTCGTCGCCGACCCGGCCTTCCACGGCGATGTGAAGTACTTCCAGCAGCTCGGTCTCGACATCGTCAAGCCGGCGAAGCCCGAGGCCGGTTTCGAGGCGCTCAGTTGGGAGGAGGCCGGCCGCTACAAGGCGGACCTGGTCCTGGAGGACGCCCGCCCCGAGGGCGGCCTGACGCACCAGCAGCTCGGCGCCTACCCGACGTGGAAGGGCAGCCCGGCGGTCAAGGCCGGTCAGGTGTCGGACTGGCAGACGGAGACGCCGTTCACGTACCAGCGTTTCACCAAGGTGCTGAACGACCTCGCCACCACCGTGAGCAACGCCCGGAGCAACGTGGTGTGACGCTCGCTTCGGTCTAACACATCGGCCCCTGCCACGCGCGCGTGGCAGGGGCCGATGTGCTTTTTCCGGTCTACTGAGCGTCGATCAGGCTCTTCGGGCGCAGATCGGTCCAGTTGGCCTCGACGTGGGCCAGCGCCTCGGCGCGGCTCACCGGGCCGAGGACCGACCGCCAGCCGTCGGGCGCGGTCTGGAAGGACGGCCACAGCGAGTGCTGTCCCTCGTCGTTGACCAGGACCAGGAAGGAGCCGTTCTCGTCGTCGAAGGGGTTCGTCATGGGGTGACGCCTTTCTCGGGTGGGGCGGTAACAGGAGGGGGACGGCGGTATGCGGCGCTGCCGGGGGTCAGGACCCGTCGCCGCCGTCGCGCTCCGCGAGCATGCGGCGCAGAGCCTTCTTGTCGATCTTTCCGATCGCGGTGAGCGGCAGGTCCGTGACCGTCTCCACCCGGTCGGGCAGCTTGAAGGCGGCCACACCGCGCTCCAACAGGAAGGCCCGCAGCGCCTGAACCGTCGGCGCCGAGCCGTCGGGGACGACCACCGCGCAGATCCGCTCACCCTCGCCGACGGGGTCGGGCACGCCGACCGCGGCGCAGCGCCGGACCTGCGGATGGGCCGCGACATGGCTTTCGACCTCCTCGGCGGAGACGCTTTCACCGTTGCGGTCGATGGTGTCCTTGACCCGTCCCTCCACGATCAGGTGGCCGGACGCGAGCTGGCGGACCAGGTCACCGGAGCAGTAGAAGCCGTCGGGGGTGAAGGCGGTGGTGTTGGCTTCGGGGGCGCGGTAGTAGCCGCGCAGCGTGTACGGGCCGCGTACCAGCAGCTCTCCGGCCTCGCCGGGCGCGACGGAGCGGCCGTCGGCGTCCACGATGCGCAGCTCGTCGTCGGCGCTGAGCGGCCGGCCCTGGGTCAGGGCCACCGTCTCGGGATCGTCGTCCGCGCGGGTGTAGTTGAGCAGGCCCTCGGCCATGCCGAACACCTGCTGCACCGAGCATCCGAGCGCGTCGGGGATGGTGCGGGCGAGGTCGGCCGAGAGCTTCGATCCGCCGGCCTGAAGGACGCGCAGGCTCGAGATGTTCGCCGGGTCCCACTCCGCCGCGTCGATCCACAGCGGGATCAGCGGCGGCACGAGCGCGGTGTGCGTGACACGTTCGGCCTCGATCAGCGGGAACGCGTCACCGGGCGCGGGGGAGGCGGAGAGCACGACGCGGCCGCCCACCGACAGGGTGCCCAGCATGCCGGGGCAGGCCAGCGGGAAGTTGTGCGCGATGGGCAGGCAGGCGAGGTAGACGGTCTCGTCCGACAGCTCGCAAGCCTCGGCGCTTGCACGGGCGTTGTACCCGTAGTCGTTGTGGGTTCGGGGGATCAGCTTGGGGACGCCGGTGGTCCCGCCGGACACCAGCAGGAGGGCGATGTCGGCCGGGTCGGGGTCGGGGAACTGCCGAGGCTCCGCGTCGACCTTGGCGAGCGCGGTGTACGGGCCCGGGTCGCCCGCGACCAGCACGTGACGCAGCTCGGGCGCCTCGGCCTGCACGGCGGCGGCCAGCTCCCGGTAGTCGAACGCGGCGTACTCATCGGCGATGACGTACGCGACTGCCCCGGACACTCGGGCCAGGTGGCCGATTTCGGTGAGGCGGTGCGCGGGCAGGGTGAGGGCCGGGATCGCGCCGAGGCGGGCCAGCGCGAAGAACAGGACGGGAAACGCGCCGGTGTTGGGCAGCTGCACGAGGACACGGTCGCCGGCGCGTATGCCGAGGTCCGCCAGCCCGGCGGCCATTCGGTCGGCGCGCTCGTCCAGCTGACGGTAGGTGAGCCGGTCGGCTCCGGCTACGATCGCGAGCCGGTCGCCGTACTGGGTCGCCCAGTCGCGCAGCAGGACTCCGAGGGTCCGGCCGTCCCAGTGGCCGGACGTGACATAGCGGGCCGCGGTCTCCGCGGGCCACGGGGTCAGCCCCGAGGGCAGGGGCGAGGGGGGCTCGGTGGCGATAGGGGGCACGTTCGGCTCGACTCTCGTGGCCGGAGGGCGACTGGCGCTCCTCGCTGGTTTCCGCTCGTCATGGGGCGCGGAGACCGGGGTCGTTCCCGGCATCCACAAACAGGTGTGGTTAGGTTAACCTAAGTCCCGTCGTTGCACACCTCCCGTCGCGAAGGGTGCTACTGGTGTCCATACCTGGCTGGTTAGGGGCGATTTGAGGACGGTTCGCCCTTCCTCGCGCCGAACGGTAAGGACACCCACAGCCGTCCGGAACACGACTCCGATCACGACACGACGTCCTTAGGAAGAAGCCGCTTCATGCTGTCGATCGACGACCTCCGGCGTGTGGTCACCGACTTGCTCGGCCCTGGTGCCGAACCCCCCGGTGACGAGGACAACCTCATCGAACTCGGCCTGGACTCGCTCAAGCTGATGAGGATCGCGGATCGCTGCCGACGGACAGGACTGGACATCGGCTTCGCCGACCTGGCAAGGCGTCCCACCCTGGCCGGCTGGGGCGGCCTGCTCGCCGAGGCGGGGGGCGCAGCCGGATCCGCCGCACCGGCGCCCGACGACAGCCCCCCGGCCGTTCCCGCGGCGCCGCCCGCCGCCTCCTCGGAACCCGGCGACGGAGAACCCTTCCCGCTGGCGCTCATGCAGCACGCGTACTGGGTCGGCCGCGGTGGCTCCCAGGCCCTGGGAGCGGTGGCCGCCCACCTCTACACCGAGTTCGAGGGTTCCGGCGTCGAACCCGCCCGCCTGGGTGCCGCCGTCGCGGCGCTGGCGGAGCGTCACCCCATGCTCCGTGCCCGCATCCTCGACGACGGACGCCAGGTCATCGGAGCGTGGACCCGTGGCACCGCCCTCCCCGTCCTCGACCTGCGAGACGCCTCCCCGCACGAGGTCGAGGAGCGGACCGCCCGCCTCCGCGAACAGCTGTCGCACCAGTTGCTCGACGTCGAGGCCGGGCAGGTCTTCGACATCCGCGTCAGCCTGCTGCCCGAAGGCCGCACCCGCGTCCACGTCGACGTCGACATGCTCGCCGCCGACGCCCGCAGCTACCGCACCCTGCTCGCCGATCTCGTACACCTCTACGAGCACCCCGAGCGGCCCCTGCCGCCCCTGGACTACACCTACGCCCGGTATCTGGCCGAGCGCCGCGCGCAGCCGCCACGCGACCAGGACGTGCGCTGGTGGCGAGAGCGTCTCGGTGAGCTGCCCGGCGCCCCCACCCTGCCCGCCCGCCCCGAGGCCGAGCACGGCGCCGCCCACCGGGTGACCCGCCTGCACCACTGGCTCAGCCCCGAACAGCGCGCCCGCCTCACGGACCAGGCACGGCGTCACGCCGTGACCCCGGCGGTCGCCGCCGCCACGGCCTTCGCCGAGGTCCTGGGCGCCTGGAGCGGCGAGCCCAGGTTCCTGCTCAACGTCCCCATGTTCGACCGCCGTCCCCTCCACGCCGATGTGGACCGCCTCGTCGGCGACTTCACCAGCTCCCTGCTGCTCGACGTCGACCTGAGCGAGAGCCGTACGTTCGCGGAGCGCGCAAAGGACGCACAGGACCGGATGCACCGCGCCGCCGCCCACTCCTCGTACTCGGGCGTCGAGGTGCTGCGCGACCTCTCCCGTGACCAGGGTTCCCAGGTCCTCGCTCCCGTCGTCTTCACCAGCGCTCTCGACCTCGGCGAGCTGTTCGGGAAGGACGTGGAGCGGTGCCTCGGCGAACCCGTGTGGATCGTCTCCCAGGGCCCGCAGGTGCTCCTCGACGCCCAGATCACCGAGATGCATGACGGCCTCCTGGTCAACTGGGACGTTCGCGCGGACGCGTTCCCCGACGGCGCCGCCGAGGCCATGTTCGCCGCGTTCACCGACCTGATAGGCAGGGTCGCCGACGGCGCCGCATGGGACGTTCCCGTTGGGCCACTCGCCACGGAAGCCCAGCTCGCCGTGCGCGCAGAGGCGAACCGCACCGACGGGCCGCTGCCCGAGCAGCCGCTCCACCAGGCGTTCTTCGCCCACGCCGCCACCGCTCCGGACGCCCCGGCCGTCCTCTCCGCCGACTCCACGGTCCTGACCTATGGTCAGCTCGCCGAGCGAGCGCTCCGCGTGGCCGGGGCCCTGCACGCGCGCGGCGTCGAGCCCGGTGACGCGGTCGCGATCCGCCTGCCCAAGGGGCCCGACCAGCTCGTCGCCGTCCTCGGCGTCCATGCCGCGGGCGCCCACTACGTCCCGATCGGCGTCGAACAGCCACCCGCCCGCGCCGAGTCCATCCGCACCCGCGCCGGAGTCACCGTCGTCCTCTCCACCATCGACGGCGGTCGTGATGCGGCCACCCTCCCGCTGGCAGAGGCCGCCGCCTGGCCCACACCCCTGGCCGAACCGGTCCTCGCCGACCCGCGGTCCGTGGCCTACGTCCTGTTCACCTCGGGCTCCACCGGCGAACCCAAGGGCGTCGAGGTCTCCCACCGCGCCGCCGCCAACACCATCGACGACCTCGTCGAACGCCTCGGCCTGGGCCCAGCCGACCGAACCCTCGCGCTCTCCGCCCTCGACTTCGACCTGTCCGTCTTCGATATCTTCGCCCCCCTGTCGGCCGGCGGAGCCGTCGTCACGGTCGACGAGCGGACCCGCAAGGACGCCACCGTGTGGACCGGCCTGGTCCGGCAGCACGCCGTGACCGTCCTCAACTGCGTTCCCAGCCTGCTCGACATGCTGCTCACCGCGGCCGAGCACGAGCCTATGGGCGCGAGCCTGCGCGCGGTGCTGCTCGGCGGCGACTGGGTCGGCGTGGACCTCCCCGTACGGCTGCACGCCCACGTTCCTGGCTGCCGCTTCCTCGGCCTCGGCGGCACCACCGAAACCGCCATCCACTCCACGATCCAGGAGGTCGTGGGCGGTGAGGTGCCCACGCGGTGGACGAGCGTGCCGTACGGAACCCCGCTGCGCAACGTCCGTTGCCGCGTGGTGGACGGCCAGGGCCGCGACTGCCCCGACTGGGTGGCCGGCGAACTGTGGATCGGCGGCGCCGGTGTGGCCGACGGCTACCGGGGCGACCCCGAGCGGACCGCCGACCGCTTCGTCGAGATCGACGGCTACCGCTGGTACCGCACCGGTGACCGCTCCCGCTACTGGCCCGACGGGACCCTGGAGTTCCTCGGCCGGGCCGACAACCAGGTGAAGATCCGCGGCTTCCGCATCGAACTCGGCGAGGTCGAGGCCGCGCTGGCACAGCACCCGGCCGTCCGCCGGGCCACGGCCCTGGTCATCCGCACCGGGCCCACGCCGCGCCTGTGCGCCGTCGTCGCCACCGGCGCCGCGGCCGGACTGACGGAGGACGGCCTGAGGGCCAAGGCCGCCGAGCGGCTGCCCGCCCACATGCTGCCGGACACCATCGCCGTCCTGGACGAGATGCCGCTGACCGCGAACGGCAAGACCGACCGCCGCGCACTGCGCGAAGTGCTCGCCGCCCAGGCCGAGGAAGGCGAGCACGAGGACGCACGGTCCTCTCTGGAGGAGGTCGTCGCCCGGGTCTGGGCCCGTGTCCTCGGCACGGGCCGCGTCGGACGCCAGGACGACTACTTCCAACTGGGCGGCGACTCCATCCTCGCCACCCGGATCACCGCGCAGCTGCGCGAGGCCCTCGACACCGACGATGTGTCCGTCCATGACGTGCTCTCGTCCCTCACCGTCGCGGAGCTCGCCCGGACCCTCGCGGCTCGCGACGCCGACGGCCGGCTCGAACTCGTCGCCGAGATCTCCCTGGAGATCGACTCCCTGTCGGACGAGGAGATCGACGCCCAACTGGGCGACGTCCCGCAGCAGGCGGAGCACCTGGGGCGCGCCGATGGCTGAGCCGCTCGCCGGCCCGGCGGCAGCCGCCGCCGACGCCTGGTTCCGGCGGTACGCGCCGAGGCCGGACGCCTCGGCACGCATCGTGTGCTTCGGCCCGGCCGGAGGCGCCCCCGCCTTCTACCGCGACTGGGCCCGGGCCGTATCCGACGATGTCGAAGTGCTGTCCGTGGTCCTCCCCGGTCGCGAACGCCGCGCCGCGGAACCCGCGCTGACGGACATGGAGACGCTCGCGGACGCCGTGACCGCCGCGCTGCTTCCGGTGCTGGACAGGCCGACCGTGCTGTTCGGCCACAGCATGGGGGCCTCGGTCGCCTTCGAGGTGACCCGCCGCCTGGAGGCGACCGGCGGCCCCCGCCCCGCCGCCCTCGTCGTCTCCGGCAGGCCGAGCCCGCGCCGGCTGCTGGAACGCCCCTCGCCCGTGGCGGAATACGACGACGAGCAGATCGTCGCGTACCTGCGCGGCCTCGGCGGCACCCCGGACGAACTGCTCGACGACCCGGAGGCACGGGAGTTGATCCTCCCGCCCTGCCGGGCCGACTTCCAGGTCATCGGCCGCTACGCCCCCGAGCTCCACCCCCGCGTCGCCACCCCGCTGCGCGTCCTGCTCGGCGACCGGGACGAGTCCGTACCGGACTGGGACGCGTCGCGCTGGAGCGAGGTCGCCACCCGGCTGAGCGGGATACACGTCCTGCCCGGTGGCCACTTCTACCTGGTCCCCGAGCGGACCGCCGTCATCGACCACGTGCTGCGGTCGCTCCACGGGACCGGTGACGCACCCGTCGCCGTACCGCCTGCCGAACTGCCCCGCTCCACCGCCCCCCACGAGGGAAGCGCCCGCCAAGCCGGACGAGCCGACTCCGGGAAAGAGAGAGAAGCCGTGACCTTCGCCCCTGCCTACCACGAGCGCCGAATAACGCTGACCGGCGACGCGCTGAGCACCGCGGCGGCACTGTCGGAGACCTCGGCCGACGCCTACGTTCTCTACGAGAACCGGGGCGCCGTCGGCTGGGCGGAAGGCGAGTACGGCACGGTCGTCGTCCGCGCCGGCGGGACCACCCTGCGCCTCGGCGAGGCCGACCCGGTCGAGTTCCCCGCCGACCGCGGCGTGCTCCACGCGCTCGACCAGGCCCTGGCCGCAGTGCGGGTCGAAGGCTGGCGGGCCTACGGCTGGGCAGCGTTCGAGCTGAGCTACCCCCTGCACGGCCTGCCCGCCCCGGCCGGTGATACTCCGCTCGCCCACATCGCCGTGCCTCGGCGCGAGGTCAGGATCGAGGACGGCGGCGCCCTGCTGCGCGTGCTGGACCCCGAGGACCTCGACGCGCTGGAGCAGCGGGTGCGTTCGGCGGCCGCCCTCGGCGGTGCGGTCGGCAGCACCGAGCGTGTGACCGCCGACGTCGAGCAGCATGACGCCGACGTCTACCGGGCCTCTGTGGCGGCGGCCGTGGAGGAGATCCGCGCCGGCAAGCTCACCAAGGTGATCCTCTCCCGCGTCGTGCCCGTCACCTCTCCCATCGACATGCCCGCCACCTACCTCGAAGGCCGCCGCGGCAACGACCCCGCCCGCTCGTTCCTGTTGCGCCTCGGCGGCTGGGAGACGGCCGGTTTCAGTCCCGAGATCGTCGCCCGCGTCACGGGCGAGGACGGCCATGTCGTCGCCCAGCCCCTGGCGGGCACCCGCGCCCTGGTGGGTGACACGGAGGCGGACCGCGGCCGCCGCGCCGAGCTCTACCGCGACGAGAAGGAAGTCTTCGAGCACGCGGTCTCCGTGCGCCTGGTGGCGGAGGAACTGGAACAGGTCTGCACCCGGGAGTCCGTCGCCGTCGACGACTTCATGTCGATCAAGGAGCGGGGCAGTGTGCAGCACCTGGCCTCGCGCCTGTCCGGTTCCCTCGCCCCCGGCAGGACCGCCTGGGAGGCGGTCGGCGCTCTGTTCCCCGCGGTGACGGCCTCCGGCATACCCAAGGCCGAGGGGTGCGAACTCATCCGCCGCGCCGAGCGCCGACCCCGCGGGCTCTACAGCGGCGCCGTGCTCACGGTCGACGCGGACGGCACGGTCGACGCCGCCCTGGTGCTGCGCAGCGTCTACCGCCATGAGGGGCGGACCTGGATGCGGGCCGGCGCGGGCATCGTGGCGCATTCGACCCCGGAGCGCGAGCTGGAGGAGACGCGCGAGAAGCTGCGCAGTGTCTCGCGCTTCCTGGTACCGGCGGCCGAGACCGAGGGAAGGCCCCTGGCGTCCGCCCTGGACGAGCAGTCCGCAGCGTTGGCCCGTTGAGCTCGACGGGGAAGGACCGGGGCGGTCGTCTGCGCGCGTTCGTGCGCGGCCGACCGCCTCGTACGTCCGTACCGCAATGCGTCAGGGACGCGCAGCAACAGGAGAGTCGTGCAGTACGAGCACAGAGTTGACCTGCCCGGGTTTCCCCCGGGACCCGGCCGACCGCACCCGGGTGTCGTGGAGGTCTGGCGGTTTCACGCCACCCCTGAGGAGGTGGATGCCGCCGAGCGAAGGGCGGACCTTCTCGGTCCTGAGGAGCGGCGGCGTGCGGCGGCCTTCCGGCGTCCCGCCGACCGCGATCTGTACCTCGTCTCCCACGTGGGACTGCGGGTGCTCCTCGGCTTCCGACTGGGGATGGCGCCCGCGTCCGTCGAACTGCGGCGCGCGGCCTGCCCGCTGTGCGGTGGCCCGCACGGGCGGCCGGAGGCAGCGACCGCTCCCGACCTCCACTTCTCTCTCTCGCACGCCCACGGGCTCGCACTGTGCGCCCTCGCCTGCACGCCGGTCGGCGTCGACCTGGAGGCGGCCGCCTCCGTCCCGGACGCGAGTCTCGTGCCTCAGCTTCACCCTGTCGAACGCGCCGCGATCGGACGGCTGCCGGAGAGCCGCCGCGCGGACGCCTTCCTGCACTGCTGGGTTCGCAAGGAGGCTTATCTGAAGGGCATCGGCACGGGCCTGGGGATCGATCCCGACACGGTCCATGTCGGTCTGGGCCCGCGGCATGGCGACACGTCGCCCCCGGAACTCGACGGCTGGGGGCTCGCCACGGTGCCAGTGCCCCTGGGCCATGCGGCGGCGGTCGCCCTGCGGCATCCGGACGCATTCGCTGTCGAGGTCCGCGCGGCCTCGCTCGCTTCGCTCCCCACGGCTTGCGCCGTGTGAGGGGACACGACAACGGAAAAGGCCGCGAGAGTCGGCGACCGCACGGCCTTCCATCCTGGGAGTTCAGGAACTCGGGGTCTCCTCGTTGCCTGAACGCAGCTCCAGCGTGCAGCACTTCACGCTGCCGCCCGCCTTCAGCAGCTCGGAGAGGTCCACCCCGATCGGGTTGTAGCCACGGCCCCGCAGCTGTTCGGCGAGACCCGTGGCGTTGTGCGGCAGCACGACGTTGCGGCCGTCGGAGGTGGCGTTGAGGCCGAAGACCGCCGCGTCGTCGCCCGTGGCGATGACCGCGTCGGGGAACAGCCGCTCCAATACTGCGCGGCTGCCGGGGGAGAAGGCCGGCGGGTAGTACGCGATCGTGTTCTCGTCCAGGACGGTGAGTGCAGTGTCCAGGTGGTAGTAGTTCGGATCGACGAGTGTCAGGCTGATCACCGGACGGCCGAAGAACTCCTGCGCCTCGCCGTGGGAGCGAGGGTCGCTGCGGAAGCCCGTCCCGGCGAGGAGCAGGTCGCCCACGAGGAGGTAGTCACCCTCCCCCTCGTTGACCAGCTCGGCCGTGCGCAGATCGGAGATGCCGTGCGCGCGCAGCCAGTTGCGGTATGCCGGTGCCTCGTCGACGCGCTCGGCGTCACGGAAACGGGCGACCAGAGCTCGCCCGTCCACGACGGTGGCGCCGTTGGCGGCGAAGACCATGTCCGGGAGGCCCGGCACGGGGTCGATGACCTCGGCGGTGTGACCCAGCTCCAGGTAGACCTCACGCAACCGCTCCCACTGTGCGATCGCCAGGGGGGTGTCGACGGGCTTCCGCGGGTCCATCCAGGGGTTGATGGAGTAGACCACGTCGAAATAGGTGGGCCTGCACATGAGATAGTGCCGGGGACGTGCTGTGCGCATGGGTGTAAGTCCCTGAGAGTCGTGGGCGGTTCGGAGTCGGTCACTCGTCTGGGGGGCAAGGCGCCGAAGGTTGGCCGGGCCGGCCCGGGTCTGCTCGACCGGTGCGGCAGGTGTCGGAGGTGCCCGTCGCGGGTCATCTCCGGGGGCGCCGCGGGGAAGCGCAACCAGTAAAGCAAGGCTTACCTAAATATGGCAATGTCGCGCTACGATGGGCTGGTTGTCGGCCCGACGCGGCCGCGATGCCCAACCCACCTCGCGATGCCGTTTCGCTGTTGTGCGGATCGGCTCTTTCCACCCCAGGTGCTCTCATACGGAAGGCGGTCGGCATGTCCAGGGACATGGATGCGCTCGCCGAGGACGGTCACCGGACCGTCGCCGAGCTGGATGAGTCGATCATCGACCTCGTCCGCAGGCGTACCGCCCTGTGCCGGGAGCTGACGGCCCTGCGACGGGCGGCGGGAGCCCCCGCGATCGAACTCTCCCGCGAGAACGCGGTGCTGCGCCGCTACCGCGAGGCGCTCGGTCGCGAGGGAACGTCGCTGGCGATGCTTCTGATCGAGCTGGAGCGGCGGCCGCGTTCCGTCCAGGTGCCGGCGGCACGTCCGGCGCCCTTGGGCGAACGGCTCGTTCCGGCCGAGCGGCATTGAGTCCGAACGCCTCAATGAGGCCGAGAGCGGTACCGGGGCTCGAGCACCTGCCATTTTGCAGTGAGGCTTTCCGGGCCGGGAGCCGCAGCCCAGCGCTCCCACGTGCACCTGCCGGGGGGATTGTGCCTGCCCCAGTCGGTGGGAGACGCCGGGCGGTCGGCAGTCAGGCTATGTCGTCCAGCTTCCCGGCCTTCGCCTCCTCGATGAGGGAGGCGAACTGGTCGGCGCTCATCTGCACGCGCTGGCCGAAGCCGTCCGTCAGAACCACACGGCGCTCTGCGAGGGCGCCCGGGTCGACGAACAGCTGCGGACATCCGCAGTTGCGGTTGCCGCAGAAGGCGGCCACCGGCTCGAGACCGCTGATGTCGCTCATCGTCCACAACCTCTCAGGGATCCACGGCAGTCGAAGTGGAGAGTGACCGCCCTGGGTTGCCTGGTGCATACCCCTGCTGCGTGCCCACAAGTACCACCGTGGAAGGCGCACCGCTGCCTGAACGCACTGGGCTCCGGCCCCGTACCCCACATTGCGAGGACCACCGCAACCCTCGGTAGGGCCGGCCCAAGGGAGCGGATTAGCTATGGCCGAGAAGCGCGACACCGTCACCGGGACGAGCTGCGGGCATTGCGCGGCGAGCAGCACCGAAGAAGTTGCCGGCGCCCTTACCCGGCCTCCCGTCGGGCCATGCCTGTGTCCACGGCGGCTCCTGTTGCCCGTTGACCCGCGGCCGGCGCCACGACTGGCCAAAGGCTGTCCACTGCCTGTACTTGGAGAATCCCTCAACACGGCGAGCAGCGACGGGACGGACCCGGGACCGGGCCGCTGATGGAGATCTCTGCTCGGGCCGCTCGGCCGCCGACCCCGGTCGGCGGCCACCTGCCACGTGCCGCGCGGGGCGCAAAGACGCATAGAAGGCGTAAGTCGCGGCGCAACGCCGTATTGCCGCTGGGGGACTTGTGTAGGTTGACCCCCGTGCAGGGACCGGGAAGCAGCGCCAAGCGGGTCATACGTGGCCTGACAGCCGCGCTGCTGTGTCTGCTGCTCGGCTGTGTGAGCCACGTCTCTGCAGGTGGGCGGCTTCCCGGGTGGGGATGGCTCGCCGCCCTGTTCACGGTGCTCGCTCTGGTGGGCGTGGTGCTGTGCCGTAGCCGTCGGGGCTTCGACGTCCAGGTACTGGTGTTGGGTGCTGCCCAGTTGGTGGTGCACATCGTCTTACACCTGGCCGGGAAGGCGGCTGCCGAGGTCGCGGCCATGTCGCCGGGACATGCGCACCTTCACGGCGTGATGGTGTCCAGCGCGGCTCCGGTCAGTGGTGGTGGTCACCACGCGATGTCGGTGGATATGACGGTGGCCCATGGTGCGGCGGCCCTGGCGACAGCGGTCTGCCTGGCCTACGCGGAGCGGCTGGTGCGGCGGCTGGCCGCGATGGTCGTTCCCAGGTTGGGCTGCTTGCGGCTGTCGCCGCTACCGGAGCCCGCGCCGTGGTTGCTGCCGTGCGGCCCGCGGGTGCTGGGCGCCAGGTACTCGGTGCTGCTCGCGCGTTGCCTGCCCCGCCGAGGCCCTCCGCTGTCGATATCGGCCTGACGACACTTCGCTCCACGTGCTTTCACCATCCCCGCACAGCCACCGCTGTCCGGGGGCGGGTGCGGCATGCTGTTCTTCCTTGAGCGCGGCGTCAGGCCGGTTGCGCGGCTTCTGCCGCGATGTGCGCCGCGCTGCTCATGCAGCGGCGGTCCTCGATTCGACTTCGCGCTGAGCGCCTGCGGCATGTCCGACGGGCGCGTCCTTGGAGTTCCGCATGTCCACTTCGCCTGAAGATCCATCCATAGCAACATCTGCTGGACTCACCGACCAGCCATCCGAAACGGGCAGTTCTGCGACGAGCACAGCGGCACCGCCCCGCTCATCCGCCGTCGACGCCCCCCGGTCGAAGAACCGTTCCCGGCAGGGAGCGCGAGCGCTGCTGATGCGCCTGCACTTCTACGCGGGCGTGTTCGTCGCGCCCTTCCTGATCGTTGCCGCCCTGACCGGGCTCGCCTACGTCTTCGCCCCGCAACTCGACCAGCTGGTCTACGGCGACCAGCTGACCGTCGAGAAAGTCGAGGGCAAGCCGCGTCCGTTGGCGGACCAGGTCGCCGCTGCCCGCGCCGCTCATCCGGAGGGGGCACTGGCCTCGGTCCTCACTCCGGCAACCGAGGAGGAGACCACCCGGGTGGTGCTGGCTGTCCCCGAGCTGGGTGAGAAGCAGCGCACCGTGTTCGTCGACCCCTACACGAACGAGGTCAAGGGTGAGCTGACCACCTTGTTCAACGCCACACCGCTGGCCATCTGGCTCGGCGAACTGCACCGCAGCCTGCATCTGGGAGAGGTGGGGCGGCTGTACTCGGAGACGGCCGCCAGCTGGCTGTGGGTCATCGCCGCCGCCGGACTGGTGCTGTGGCTGGCGCGCAGCCGGTCCAAGGAGGGCAAGTCGGTCCGACGGTCGCTCCTGCCCGACCGCAGCGCCCGCGGCGTGCGCCGCACCCGCAGCTGGCACGCCACCACCGGCCTGTGGCTGGCCGTGGGCCTGTTCTTCCTCAGCGCCACCGGCCTGACCTGGTCGAACTACGCAGGCGCCCGCTTCGAGACCCTGCTGGACAAGGCCCACGCCCACGCCCCCGAGCTCAACACCTCCCTGTCCTCCGGCCCTGGCGGCTCTGGCGACTCCCACGGCAAGCACGAGAACCACGGCGGGTCGGCCTCGTCCAATCAGGCAGCCGATCCCATCGACGACATCGGCCCGGTGCTGGCCACCGGCAGGGACGCCGGGCTCACCGGCCCCCTCAAGCTGACACCCCCGGCGGACGAGCACAGCGCCTGGTCCGTCGCCCAGGACGACACCGTGTGGCCAGTCCACCTGGACGAGGTCGCCGTCGACGCCAAGACCCGCGAGGTCACCGCCCGCAGTCGGTGGGCTGACTACCCGCTGCTGGCCAAGCTCACCAAGCTCGGCATCCAGGCCCACATGGGGAGGCTCTTCGGCCTGGCCAACCAGCTCCTGCTCGCCGCCACAGCCATCGGATTGCTGTTCACCACCGCCTGGGGTTACCGCATGTGGTGGCAGCGTCGACCCACCCGGGCCGACCGCAGCGTCCCCCTCGGCAAGCCGCCCGTGCGCGGAGCCTGGCGGCAGCTGCCCCTGCCGGTGCTTCTCCTCGGTATCCCGGTCGTGGTGGCCATCGGCTGGGCGTTGCCGGTCCTCGGCATCACCCTCGTCGGCTTCCTGGCCGTGGACATCGCCCTCGGCCGCATCCACCACTATCGCCATAGCCGCAGCAGCATCGACGCGTCGACCAGGTAGCCGACCGTACCCACCTCTTCAGGAGTCACTCTTGACAGAACGTCCCGCTCAGGTGTGTACGGCGCGCCGATGGACCGCCCTTACCGCCACCGCCACCGCGGCCGTACTGGCCGCCGCTGCCCCTGCGTTCGCACACGTGGGGGTCTCCGCCAAGGACGCTCGCGCACTGGCCACCGACGTCCGCCTGGAGTTCATGGCGGAATCGGAGTCCGCCTCGGCCGGCATCACCAAACTCCAGGTGTTCCTGCCCGACGGCATCAAACCGGCCGACGTCCGCTACGCCGACGGCCCGAAGGACTGGAAGCTCACCCGCGAGGAGAGGACCTTCACCGTCTCCGGCCCAGCCGTGGCCACCGGCAAGGACGCCGAATTCACCGTCACCATCCGCCAACTGCCCAACACCAAATCGCTGGTGCTCAAGACCCTGCAGACCTACAGCGACGGCCGCATCGACCGATGGATCGAACGCGAGGAATCAACCGGCCACGGGCACGGCAACGCCGCCGCCCCCCGGCTCGACCTGAAACCCGCCGCCGCAACAGCCAGTCCCACCTCCACCGCCAAGGAAACACCCTCACCCAGCAGCAGCGCGACGACGCACACACCCAGCAACACCGCCGGCCCGGACACTGACCGGAAGGACACCGCAACCCGGCAGGACGACGCCACCTCCCCGCTCCTGCCCGTGGCCCTCGGCGTGCTCGCGCTCGCCGCGGTCGGCGGCGGGATCCGGTGGCGGCGCCGTAGTGCCGCCACCCGCCGCTGACCCACCAAGCGGTGCCCGGCCCCCACGGGGTCGGGCACCAGGGAGCGTCACGCCGTGTTCTCGTACAGCTGTGGAGGACGTGTTCCCAGGGCACCACCGCATCCTTCCTCGGCGCGGAGGCCGTCATCTGGGACCGGTCCCCCCGCCAGGCTCGACTCGACGACACCGCCGGCGCTCGCCGACGCCGGTGCGGGCAGGCGAACAGACGGTCGCCAGTGTGCCGGCCAGTGGGAGGGCGCGGTCAGCGGACTCGGGTGCCGCGGGTCCACGGGAGGTGGATTGGGTTGGGAATCCATGAGGATCCCTTTCGCGAGCAGGGACTGACAGTTCGAGCAACCACCTCATGTCCAGCGGGCCCGGCCGGGCCGCCTCGCCAGGCGGCACTGGGTCAGCTGTCGCGGCGCACCAGTCGGTAGCCGAACCTCCGGCCTGTGCCTTCCGATTTGCGCCGGGCTGCGTTGTTCCTGAAGCCCTGCGCTGCCGTGACGAGCCGGTCCACGCGAAAGTTGTCCCGGCGCAAGCGCTGGAATGCCGAGCGTGACATGCCGATCTGCGCGGAGGCGTCCCAGGTGGTTCTGCCGTCGCAGATGGCCTTCAGCACCACGGCGAGGCCCAGCGGATTGATCGCGGGACCGTTGAGGTGGTGATGCTCGGACATGGCTCGGGCCGCTTGCATGGCGGTGGCGAAGGCCACGTCATCCGCCAGCCATTGGCTCAGGGTGTTCTGTGGTACCCCCGCAGACTCCGCGCAGGCGGCGTGGGGCAGCCCCATGGCCGCCCCACGCAATGCCTCAGCCCGGCGCAGTGCGTTCTCCACCTTGAGGTCCGCGACTGGATAGCAGGCGGCGAACAGGGCTCGTTGCGCATGGTCGGCGGCAACCGAGGCGGCGATCACGTCGTCCGCCCACCCCTGGTCGTGGCGAGGCTCCTCGTCGCGTGTATCGGTCACCGGGCCTGCCTTCGTGCGAAGCGGAGGCGGTCACGGTTGCTGTGCCTCTGCGGGAGGGACAGGGAGCCGGAGTCGCGGCGCAGGAGGAGGACGGCGGTGGTGGCCGGTCCGGTCAGGGTGCCGAGCGAAATGCCGACGATGTCGCGGTTGGGCGCGTAGGGGAGGAGCCAGGAAGCGCTGAGTCCGAGGGACAAAGAGCCGATGACAGTCATGCGGAAGCCCTCCTGGAGAAACCCGTCATCGCGGTGTCGGTGGGCGTCAGCGCCACCTGTTCGAGCTGGGTGAGGACGAGCACGGCGAGGTTGTCCAGGGCGCTGCTGTCGCGGGGAACGGTGGTCAGCATGGGTTACCGGTTTCTGCGGGGTTTGGTGAGGAGTTCCTCGATCTCGCGCTCCACCTCGGCGTTGAGGAGATCGCATTCCTCTGTCCACTCGTCGTTGAAGACGGTGTCCATGGACTCCTCCCCGCCGTCGTTGATGAGGGCGACCATAGTCGTTACCGGGGGCAGCGAGGACAGGTGGGTCAGGGCTGCGTATACCGGCCGGCTCACGCTGGACGGCCGGCCCTGGCGAGCGGCACTCAAGCAGACACGGGTCACCGAGCGCCGCGACCGCTTCAGCAACTTCCGGAAACGCCGGTGTGAGACCTGTCGACCCCTTTGACCAGCAGTGAGAGGCTGACGTGAGCCAGTACTGCGACTTGGGCGATCAAACCCTGTGGAACCCGTCCGACGGGGCGTCCCGGCGGTGATCGCCGACACCATCGACGGACCAGTCCAGCTCAAGGCCATGGGAAATGCCGACTACCACCTGGGCTACCACGATTCCACCATCCTCAGCCTCCACGAGTGGTTCACCAGCCACCGGAGCCCGGTTCCCCACGCTTTGGGCGTCGACCAGCCGTCGCAGGTGTACTTCCCCGCAGTGCTCTCCGCGACGCGGATGCACGTGGACCCCGATGCCGGCACCCACAGTTCGCCGTCGTCACCGGCGCTGATGTCCCAGGCGGTGACTTCGTCCGGGCAGTGGGGCCGCCGGCCCGCAGATCGGTGATGACGACTCGCACGAGTGCGGCGGCTGCCGTCGGGTCCGATCGGGCAGCTTGGTGCGCCACCATCGGTGCTCGTCCATGTTCTGCCAGCCTCTCGCGCGCATCTTCGCTGCACCCTCGGGCGTTTGCTCGTGGTCTCGGTCCTTGACGGCGACGTGGAACTGGTAGTTCGTGTCCGGTGGGGTTGAAGGACGCGATCATGGTGCGCCTCCAGTCCGTGACGCCCAGCGCTTGATGCTCGCGTAGTCGCCGGGAGCCTGTACGGGCATGTGCCACGCCCAGGAGGCGAGTCGCAGGTCAGCCGTAGCTGCGGCCAGGGCCGTGACGGTCCAGCTGCCACGTGTAGGGCAGCGGCCCGAGTCGACGCTCCAGAACTCGTCCCGGGCGAACGATTCCGCCCGATGCGCGGACAGGGTCGCTTCGCCGTGGTCCCCGGAGAGCAGCAGTGTCCGCTCGCGGCGAGCCGGCCGTTCGGTCATGGGGGGATGCTGCCGAGGTGCGATCCAATTGAGGCGCGCATTCGCCCGCACGCTGTGCCCGCATACTGGTCGACCCGGTGCCCGGCCCACCCGTGCGGGTAGCGTCACGCCCGGCACGGATCACCTGGGGGGTAGGGCATGGGCTGGGAAGCCGCACCACTGGCAGGCGCACATGTGCGGCTGGAACCGCTCGCGCACAGTCACCACGACGACCTGTGCGAGGCGATCCGTGACGGCGAGTTGTGGAACCTTCAGGTGACGCTCGTTCCCCACCCCCGCGACGTGGGCGCCTTCATCGACGATGCGCTCGCCGCTCACGCCGCCGGTACCCAACTCGCGTACGCGACCGTCGACCTGGCCGGCGGGCGCATCGCCGGGTCGACCCGGTTCATGGAGATCAATCTGCCGCATCGCCGACTGGAGATCGGCTTCACGTTCCTCGGCCGGTCCTGGCAGCGCACCGCCGTCAACACCGAGGCGAAGCTGCTCATGCTCACCCACGCCTTCGAGACGCTGGGCATGAACCGCGTCGAGTTCCTCACCGACGTACGCAACAGCACTTCGAGGGCCGCAATCACCCGTCTCGGCGCCACCCAGGAGGGGGTCCTGCGCCAGCACATGGTGATGCGTGACGGCTGGATCCGCGACTCCGCGCTCTACAGCCTTACACGCTCCGAGTGGCCGGACGCGAAGAACGCCCTCACGGCCCGCCTCGCGCACGAGCCGCCCGCTTTCTGACGGATCGTCCAGGTCGCCTTCCAAGCCGTCGGAGGCAGATGATGGCACCGGTTGCAACGCCTCGACTTCCGGCAGACAGGTGCGGCGCACACCCCGGGCGGACGCTGCCGTTGTGAGCGCCTTCCCGAGTGCCCGGCGTCGGAGCACGGTGTGGAGCAGGTCGTCGGTGATGACCGGCGGCCGGCCGCCGTGCTTGCCCTTGCGTTCTCCCGCTCGATTCTCCGCCGTCGCGGCGAAGAAGCGAACAGCAGCTTGCCCGGCCCGGTGGGGTCGTAGATGCCGGCAGGGGTCCGGCGAGCATCTCCAGGATCAGGCCGTGGGTGGTGAAGTGGTCGGCAAGCGCGGTGAGTTCGGCGGCATCGCGGTCACGGCGCTTCATCTCGTAGACAGTGAAGATGACCCGGCAGTGCGGAGCGTGCGCGTTGACCTCTTGCGCGGTCCGCAGCGCCTCCTCGAACTGGGGGCGCAGCCGCACCCGAGTGCTGGTCTTCTCGCTGAAGATCTTGTCCCTGGGGATGCCGTGCTTACTGAGGGCGTCCAGCTGGGAGTCGAGTTCGTGCCCGAGGGTCGAGCACCTTGCATACCCGATGCGGATGTCCGCGCTTGGCAGGTCGGGGTCGATCGGCGGCGAGGTGCCGGGCCGCCACGGCCGGCCCGGGCCGCGGTCGGCCGGGGTCGGCACCCGCAGCGCCTTCTTCAGTCGGGGCACCATGGGGAAGCGGCGGGTGTGACAGGCGGAGGCGACCGCGCCGCCGCGAGCGGCACGGCGAGCCGGGCGGAGCGTCACACTTCTGACAGGCCTGCTGCTCGACGTTGTCCGCGTCCGACCGGTCGGCCGGGGAGATCTGCTGAGGGCCCGTCATGGGCCCGGATCTTCCACAATGCAAGTCGCAGAAGGGGGTCCGTCCGACCTTTGAGCGAGAACAGGTTCTGAGAACGAGTCCGGAGCCGGCGAGGAGCGGACCACCCGTTCTGGATCTTGTTCGCGCGAAGGACCGTTTGTGAAAAACGTGTGACGTGAAAGCGTCACCGCGGGTTCGGATTTCACCGCCCCTGCAGGTGACAGACGTACTTGTCAGAAGGGGTGCCCCTCGCTGGAGGGGCACCCCTTCTGCATGGGACTGTCTCACCTTGATCCGGCCCGGCACCCTGTGGATCAGCCTGTGTGGACCAGGCGTGGACCACCTGTCGAGGCCAGCGAAGCCCACCCCGCAGAAGGAGTCACTACGCCACCTTGCCGCCGATGAGTCCCACGATCGCCCCGAAGCCCATCATGTAGGTCGTGGAACATGCCTCAGCGGCGGCTTTCACTTGCTCGGAGTCACCGCCGAACGCGGCCAGGAGCACATTCAAGATCAGTGCTAGGACCGTCAGCGCAGCCACCGTGCAGGGGACAAGCATGCCCGAGTAGCCGGACCGCGTACGGCCCCCTGGCCATGCCCGACCCCCAACCGGGCAGGACACCGGCCAAGCCGCTCCGGCCGGACGTGATCACACCCGCGCCACCCACACCAACCCCACCGGCCACGAGGCAAACCGCTCCGCTCCTCTCAACTCAGCTTCACAGGAGCCAGGTTGGTCACGAGCCTGCATCCAGGCACGACGAACACCCCGGTACCATCGGCACCGGAATCCTGATCAGGGCTTCCGCGACCGGACCACCCCCCGCTGTCCAGGCTCAGGGGTGGTCCGGTCTTCAGTTGTTGTGCATTGGACTCCAGCGGCGTCAGCAGACGGACGGGCCACGCTCAGCTCAAGGCCTTGCCCACCTCGTAGATGGTCGGCCGGTCCTCAGGCGCGAAGCTGACCATTGCCTCGACCAGGCCGCCCAGCTCCCCGGGCACGGTTACGGAACGACGTCGTCCGTCCGCGACTGCCTGCCGCTGCACCGGACGCGGTGCGTCGTCGGGATACTCGACCGCCCGCCAACCGGTGGCGGAGATCATCAGGGACGCGCCGAGGGCGTAGACGTCAGCAGCCTGCGTCGGCTCCGCTTCTCCGGTGGCGAGCACGCTGCGCGAGATTTCCGGCGCCTCGTAGTGGACGAGACAGCCCCGGAACGGGAAATCGAATCCCGCTGGAACGTGCCCTCCACGCGCAAGCGCCAGGTCGATGAGATGTGTCCGCTCCGGCCCGACGATGAAGTGAGCCGGTTGCACATCCCCGTGAGCCCAGCCCGCCGCGTGCAGTTCGGCCAGGGCCTCCACACAACCCAGGACCACACTCATATGCGGTTCGACGGACGAACCCTCAGTACGGCACGGCTCCCACAGCCGGTACAGGTCCGGACCCTCACGCCACGGCTGGACATTCCACGTTCCGTGCTCCCACTCCCCGTACGCGATGCCATCGGCACCGAGTCGGTGGAGAACCGCACCCTCACGGGCCGGCGCGAGAGCGGTCCAGGGCTGGCCCGGCCACTCGGCGGTGGCCTCGATCGGATACCCGAGCTTCACCGCGTGCCGACCGCGAGCCCCGTCCACCTCCCAGACCGAGGATCCACGGCGGTTGAGCACGAGGCGCTGAGACGTGGGCATGAGCGCGTCGAGCACCACGATCGGCAGTTCTGGAGTCAGACCGGACAAGATCGTTGTCTCCCTTCATGGGCGCAGCGGCCGACCCTGAGCAGAGGCCGGCCGCACACGGTCGCCGCGGACTACGCCTTGCCGTAGGGACGGCCGCAGTCGGAGTCGCACTGCGCCAGGTTCTCGCCATTCACGGTCCACAGGTCGTCGAAGACCATGAACCCAGCGGCCTTCATCGCCTGTGCCGAGGCGGCCACCATCTCCGGGTCACGCGCGCCGCCGCCAGGCTTCGGGTTGTGGTGCAGGAAGCGACCCGCGTACTTCTCGCAGAGCCCGGCGTACTCCTTCGTGTGGAGGATGAGCGCGTGAAGCCCGAGATCCACGTCATCGGACGGAACCATGGGAACGGTGGCCGTGGCTGCCGTCACCAGGAAGGCCACGGCCTGGTCCGTGATCCGCTCGGCGCGTTCGGGTGTCTGTCCGTCGTGAACGACCACGAAGTGGGCGAGGCTTTCGAACAGCTCCTCGCCGGCCATCGCGCGACCCGTCCTCTGGTCGTTCGCCGTTGCCGTCATGCGTACATCTCCTTGTGTGAGGCGATACACGGGCATCCCGTCCCCCGGCCGTCGAGCTCGGCTCATAGACGACTGGGGAGCGGGCTTGGAGGCCAGCCCCGGACGGGGACGGGGAGCAGTGGAATTGGCACCCTTCCGGGGCGGACCGGTCTAATGGCTGGTGCCGAGGGCCGTCCCCGCCACCAGGCCGGACGCGCTGCTGATGCCGATGATGAACAGCAGCCCGGTGTACCTGCCGATTGCCGCCATCACAGGCCGACCTCGCTGTTGTGGTCCTTCACGGCCAGGCGTTCGCTCAGCTCGTCCCGCGCCCCGAGTGCCACGACATCGTCGGGCATGGCGTCCCACTCCATGCCGCCCTGAACCGGCCGCATCTGCACCCGTCCGCCGAGCTCCCCCATGATCGCCCCGACTCGTCCCGTGGCCACGTCCTTCGCCACGTCACCGATGCCAGGTCGTGGCTGCTGCGGATGGTCCAAGCCCGATAAGGGCGTTGCTTTGTGCGTGGTCATCGCCATGCCCCCTTGTGGTGAGCCTTTGCCGTCACAGCAAGCATCGAGGCGGTCACAGGGCGGGACTAGTGTGATCTCTAGTGTGAAGTTCCCCCAGGGCTTGGGCACTTGAGTTCCCTCGTGGCACTTTCGGAGGAAGATGGACAGCATGAGGATCGGCGAGCTGATCAGAGAGCTGCGTAACGCCCGCGGATGGTCGCAGGGTCGCCTGGCGTCGGAGATCAACGACGCACACGGCACCTCGCTCTCGCGGGAGTACGTCAGCAACTGGGAGTGTTCCAAGATTCAGCCCGGAGAGTTCTACCTCCGCGCACTCTCCGCTGTGCTTGACGTTCCCCTAGCCGTACTCGAGGACGATGTGAAGCGCCGAACCTTCCTTACCGACGTGGCCGGGGCTGCGATAGCTCCGGTCGTTGCCTCCGACCTGCTCACCATGGGCTTTGCGGCCCGCCTCCAGGGCGGCCCCACAACCGAGACATGGGAAGCCAAGCTAGCCACGTATGGCACCCAGTACATGTCCATGGGAGCCGCAGACATGCAACGCCGGGTCGCCGGCGAACTGGTCGCAGTCCAGCAGCAACTGGAGCAGCCCCAACTCTGGTCCGTCGCTTCACGATTGATGACCCTGTACGCCAAGACGTTCCCCGGTTCAGACGGGGCCAAGGCAGTGCACTGGTACCGAATGGCCGCCCAGTCCGCCGACCAGTCGGGCGACGACGACGCCCGCGTCTGGGTCCGAGGACGGGCGGCAATCGCTCTCGGGTACGAAGGCGCATCGCTCGGCGTCGCAGACGTTCTCGCCGACCAAGCCATGGCGATCAGCAAGAAACCTTCCCTTGGCCTACTCAACGCGATCATGGGGAAAGCGCACGCAGCAGCCATCCGGGGCGACCGCACCACCGCCGTGTCCCTGGCCGAGGAAGGGCGTCGCGTCTTTGATCGCGCAGGCTCTCACGAGCAAACGTCGGACTACGCGGTGCCGTGGTGGCGTATGAACGTGTTCCTGTCTCTCCTGCTCGCACGCTTGGGTGACGAGAAGGGCGCAATCGAAGCCCAAGAGCAAGCCGCACGAGAACTGCCCGAGACGCTTCCCCGGTTTGCGACGCACCTTGAGATGCACCGCGGCTTGATGATCGCCCGCAGTGGTGACCCTCACGGAGGCGTCGAGTACGCCCGAGCCGCCATGGCGGCCCTACCGCCGGAGAAGCACTCGCTCACCCTCCGACTCCTGATGACAGAGATCGAGCAAACATGAGTGGAGGACGCTGCCTCGCGAAGCAGGCAGCATCTCCGGAGCGATGCCGGGGGATGTTAAGGCGCTAGAAGATCAGTCTGCATTGGCAGGTACACCGGTCGCCCTGCCCGCCTGGATGCAACATCACGTCATGCGGGCCATCGGTCGGCTGACTCCCGTCGAACTCGAAACCGTCATGACCACCCCGGCCCCCCAAGCCGCGTGCCCCAACCTGCCACCCGAACCTGCATCAGACCCATTCCATGGGGAAGCATCCGCGCGGAGGGTGAAGAGGACATCAGAGTCGTTTACCGAGTGTGCACCGGACAACACGTCACAGACGCAACCGAGTTCCCGCTCGCAAGAGAGGGGTGTCGCGAAAGTGACGCTCAGCCCGCCAGCATCTGACCGGATGATGCAGCTCGCGACCTCGTCTTGGAGGACGGCGGTATGAAGCAATATGGCGAGAGCATGCTTCAGCAATAGTCGGAGCATCTCAGCGAGCGACGAGCAACGTCCCTCCAAAATGGGGGCAGCTGCCGGCCGCGCCTGTCACGCTGCGGCCCATCATTGGAGTTCGCTGAAGCGTTCGGTGTGCCGGGTGCGGCCCGCGACGATGATGGTGTCGTCGGCTTGGACGACGGTGTCAGCCGTCGCGTAGGTGAAGCCTTCGCCCGGGCGTTTGATGGCGACGACGGTCAGGCCGAAGCGGGTTCGGATGGCGCTGTCGCCGAGGCGTTTGCCGATGACGTCGGCGGGTGGATTGGTCTTGGCCATGGCGAAGTCGTCTTCAAACTCGATGTAGTCGAGCATGCGGCCGCGCACCAAATGGGCGACGCGCTGGCCCATGTCGTGCTCGGGGTAGACGACGTGATGGACGCCGAGCTGGGTGAGGATGCGGCCGTGGGCGTCGCTGATCGCCTTGGCCCACACGTCCTGGATGCCGAAGGAGACGAGCAGTGAGGCGGTGAGGATGCTGGCTTCCAGATCGGTGCCGATGGCGACGACGGCGCGGTTGAACTCGTGGACGGCCAGTTGCCTCAGTACGTCCTCCTTGGTGGAGTCGGCGCGTACGACGTGGGTGAGGGAACCGGCCAACTGCTGGACGAGTTCGGGGTTCTCGTCGATGCCGAGGACCTCTGTATCTTCGTCGACGAGCTCGAGCGCCAGGGCCCGTCCGAAGCGGCCCAGACCGATGACCACGACGGAGTCGTCGTGGTCAACGGGGCGGGATTTGGGGCGGCGGTTCCTAGCCAATGACGGGTCGCTCCTCGGGAAGGTCGTACATGCGGACGCGCCGGCGCAGGGCGAGCGCGGAGGCCACGGTGATGGGTCCGAGGCGGCCGATGAACATCAGCACGATCAGCAGGACCTGTTCGGCGGAGGGCAGATCCGCGGTGATGCCCGTGGACAGGCCCACGGTGGCGAAGGCGGAGATGACCTCGAACAGTGACCGGTCGAGGTTGATGTCGGTGAAGACCATGAACACCACCGTGGAGCCGACCACGGCGCCCACCGAGAGCAGCACGACGGTCAGGGCTTGGCGCTGGGTGTCCCCGTGCAGGCGACGGTGGAAGATGTTGACCGCGCTCTCACCGCGTACTTCGGCGTAGATGACGAAGAACAGCACGGCGAAGGTGGTGACCTTGATGCCGCCCGCGGTGCCGGCGCTGGCACCGCCTACGAACATCAGGACATCCATGCCGAGCCAGCTGGCGGGATTCATCTGGGCGGTGTCGACGCTGTTGAAGCCCGCGGTGCGGGGCATCACGCCCTGGAAGAAACCGGCCAGCAGCTTGCCAGGTGTGTCGAGCGGCCCCAGGGTCGCCGGGTTGGTCCACTCGATCGCGGTGATGAACACGCTGCCGCCGACCAGGAAGACACCACTCGCCCACACCACGATCTTGGTGTGCAGCGACCAGTCCCACGGTCTGCGCCAACGTCGCCGCAACTCGAAGAGCACGGGGAAGCCCAGGCTTCCGGCGATGACCGCGAACGCGATCGGCAGGCAGATCCACGGATCGGTGACGAACCCCATCAGGCTGTCCGAGTAGAGAGCGAAGCCCGCGTTGTTGAACGCCGAGACGGCATGGAAGACGCCCAGCCACAGTGCCCTTGGCCACGACGCGTCATGGCCAAGGGCGAAACGCAACGTCAGTACCAGTGCGGTGAGCGCTTCCAGCAGCAGGCTGACCTTGACCACGCCGAAGATGACCAACCGCACATCGCCCAGTCCCAGGGTCTTGGTCTCGGCCGCCGCGGTCAGCCGGGCACGCAGCCCGATCCGGCGAGAGACAAGTACCACCAAAAGCGACGCGAACGTCATGATGCCCAGGCCGCCGAGCTGGATCAGGCCGAGGATCACGACCTGACCGAACCCGGTCCAGTACGTCGGGGTGTCCACCACGACCAGCCCTGTCACACACACGGCGGAAACCGAAGTGAACAGGGCTTCCAGCACGCTCGCTCCGCCGGGACCCGTTCTGGCCGCCGGGAGCATCAGCAGCACCGTGCCCACCAGGATCGCCGTGGCGAACCCGGCCACGACGACCTGCGCCGGATGCCGTAGTCGGGGCCACCGCCGGCTCACCACGGCAGCTCCGCACTGTCGCCGGACCACAGTTCGATCACTCGCACCGGACGACGATATCCACCTGGACAGCGTTCTGTACGCGTCCCTGACGCGAGCCCAGCGCATCTATACGCAGCCCTGACGCGTCGACTCGCCCACGAGTGAGGAGTCGCGGCCTAGCGTTCCCCCATGACCGCGTCACGCTTTCCACCGACACCATATGTGCCCGGTGCAGTCGGGGCGCCGGGCCGCTGGAGGGCGGCGACGTGAAGATCAGAGGTAACGATCGTGGCGCCCGCCTCACCATGTATGGGCTCTCCCTGGCCGGGACGACTCTGATCGTCTGTGGCTTTCTCATCGAGGCAGGGTGGCTTGTCGGAATCGGTGGCTGGATGGTGATCACCGCTGTCCTCATTGAGTTCCTCTAACAGCGGCTAAGAGAGAGCCGCTGCCGCCGCCCTGGCCCGAGCGGTCGCCGGGGCCGAAACCAGCGGACGACCGGCTGTGTCGGCAGGGGATCCTGTACGTCCTGCACCAAGACACCGCGTTGCAACTTCTGCCCCTAGAGCTGGGTTTCGGCTCGGACAGACCTGCCGGCGGCGCCTGGACCGCTGGCGACCGGCGGCCGGCCACCGTGCTTGCCCCTGCGGGCTGCGGTGTCGAGCCCGTCCAGAGTGGACTCGCGGATGTTCTCCCGCTCGGTCTCCGCCATCGCGGCGAAGAACGCGAACAGCAGCAAGCCGTTTGTGAGGATGGAAGGGCACACTGCCGACCGCCGCGGCGGGGACGGCATCTTCTAGCACGGCGGCTTCGCTGTGCACTTCTTCGACCGCGGCTTCGTCAATGACCTCGCCAACGGCTGGGACCTGCAAGAGGTCCATGCCTTCGAGGAGGGGGAGCTGCAGCGGCATTCGTGGCGGGTCACCCAGAGCCTGCACCGGTAGCGGCCGGCAGGCTGTTCGTTCAGCGGGTGTCGGGCCGGTGCTCGGTGATCCACCGGGCGGCGAGGAGCCCGGAGGCGGCGGTGAGGACGGCGGCGGCGATGACGGTGGCGTTCAGACCGAGGGCGTCGGCGAGGATGCCGGCGACGAGCGCTCCGGCGGCGTAGCCCATGTCGCGCCAGAACCGGTACGTCCCGAGTGCGTTGGCCCGCCACGCTGGGTGGGCGTGGTCGGAGATGGACGCGATGAGGGCCGGGTAGACCATCGCGGTGCCCAGACCGAGGAACACCGCGGACAGGATGCCTGCGAGCAGGGGGCGCTCCAACAGGGTGAGGGCGAGGACGAAGCCGACGGCCTGGACGAGCATGCCGTAGACGATCAGGGGTTTGCGGCCGATCCGGTCGGCGAGGTGACCGGTGGGGATCTGCCCGATCCCCCACAGGATCGGGTAGAGCCCCTTGATCAGGCCGACCGCTGCAAGGCCGAGGCCGTGGTCGGTGAAGAGCAGGGGGAAGACGCCCCAGGTCAGGCCGTCGTTGAGATTGTTGATCAGGCCGGCCTGGCTGGCTCCGCGCAGCGAGCGGTTGCGCCAGGAGGTGCGGGTGAACGTGGCCTTCAGGCCGGTGTCCTCGTCCGTGGGCAGGGGCTTGGTGTGGTTGGCGAGTTCGAGGGCGACGTGGGCGGCGGTGTCGCGGACGACCAGGGCCAGGGCGAGGCCCGCGGCGACGAAGACGACGCCGATAAGTTCGGGGACGGGGCGCAGGCCATAGCTGGTGGCGAGGTAACCGGTGAGCAGGGCGGTGACGCCCACCGCGGTGTAGCCGGCGGCCTCGTTAAGGCCGGTGGCAAGTCCTCGGCGGGAGGGGCCGACGAGGTCGATCTTCATGTTGACAGTCATCGACCAGGTCAAACCCTGGTTCAGGCCGAGGAGGACGTTGGCCGCCACGATCCAGCCCCAGGATGGTGCGTAGGCGAGCGCGAAGGGGACAGGGATGCCGAGCAGCCAGCCGGCCACCAGTAGCTGCTTGCGGCGGAAGCGGGCGGTGAGGGCGCCGGCGGCGAGGTTGGTGAACGCCTTGGTGAGGCCGAAGGCGATGATGAAGGAGAAGACCGCCAGGTCGCTGGTCAGACCGAAGGTCTCGGAGCCGATGAGCGGGACCGTGGTGCGTTCCAGACCGACCAGGCCGCCGACGCAGATGTTGACGATGACCAGCAGGGTGAACTGCACCCAGTTCTCCCGCAGGCCGAGCCGGACGGGCCGCCCCTGAGAATCGGTCGGTGCAGCCGCGGTAGGCGTGGTGCTCACGAGCGGGTGCCCGCCGTGCCCTCGACGAGTCGCTGACCGTGGGCAACGGTGTAGTCGGCCGGTCCGCCGTCGAGGACAGCGACATCGGTGTGGCCTGCGCGCTCCAGCAGGCTGGCGGCAGTCATTGCGCGCTCACCGTGCCCGCAGGCCACGACCGATCCGGTCGGGGCGTGAGCGGCGGACTGGTTCAGGGCGCCCAGCTCGATGTGCACCGCGCCGGGGACGTGCCCGGCGGCGAACTCGGCTTCCTGCCGGACATCGACGTAGGGGCGGCCGGAGGCACGGTCGGCGGCGAGGAACGCGGTCGAGGTCTGGGAGTTGCCGTCGGCGAGCCAGGCGGTCATGCCGCCCGCGAGGCGGCCGGCGAGACGCTCGTAGCCGATCTTGTATGCCTGCCAGACGATTTCGCTCAGGTCCTGGTCTTCGCCGGTGACGAAGGCCAGGGGCGCGGTGTCGGGCAGGAGCCAGCCGAGCCAGGTCGCGAACTGCTCGCGCAGCGGGATCGACAGAGAGCCGGGGATGTGACCGGCGGCGTAGTCGGCGGCCGGCCGGACGTCGACTACGTGGCCGCCGTCGGCCATCAGGGCCCGCACTTGCTGCGCGGACAGGGAGGGCAATGTCGGCTGCGCGGTCAGGACCGCCGGGCCGCGCCGGTTGATCTCGCCGAGCCGGTCGAAGTACGCGGGATAGGTGCCCAGGCTCGCAACCAGCTGTGCCACGAAGCTGTCCTCGTCGGGCGCAGCGAGCAGCGGATTGGCCTGCTTCTGCGCGCCGATGGTGGTGGTGCGCTCGGTGCCGGGCGGCGCGGAGCAAAAGGACCCGGCGCCATGCGTGGGCCACACCGCCGTCTCGTCCGGCAGCGCGGTCAACCGCTTCAGCGACCGGTACTGGGCGCGGGCGAGTTCCTCGGTGCGGTCCGCGCCGAGGAGGTCGGTGCGGGCGGCGGAGTTCACGATCAGCGACCCGCCGGTGAACACGCCGAGTTCCCGGCCACCGTCCAGCAGCAGGAAGGACAGATGCTCGTCGGTGTGGCCGGGGGTGGCCAAAGCCCGCAGGGTCAGCCCGCCGAGGTCTACCTCGTCGCTGTCTACCAGCGCCTGGTGCGCGAAGGCCCGGCGGCCGGCGGCGGAGGCGAGCACAGTCGCCCCGGTGTCGTGTCCGAGCTGGACGGCGCCGGAGAGGAAGTCGGCGTGCAGATGCGTGTCTGCGGCGAAGGCGATCTGCAGTCCGCGCCGCTCGGCTGCCGCTCGCAGCGCGCGCAGGTCGCGGCTGGCGTCCATGGCCAGGGCGCGGCCGTCGCCGAGGTCGAGCAGGTAGGCGCTGTTGCCCAGTCCTTCGTCGACCAGCGGTATGAGGTGATCGTCCGCGAAGCCCACGGCGTCCTCCAGGATCTCGGGAGCGGGGGCGTGTGGTCACGCCCACCAGACTCAACTACAATAATCCATAGATTTATGGAGGATGTCATGTCGGAGAACACGAAGAGCACGACGAAGGCGCGGTTGTACGACGCGTTCGCGGCCAGCGGCAAGGCGCTGGCCAGCGGAAAGCGTCTGGAGCTGCTGGATCTGCTGGCCCAGGGCGAGCGCACCGTCGACGCGCTGGCGAAGGCGGCCGGGCTGAACCTGACCACCGCGTCTGCGCACCTGCAGACCCTCAAGCAGGCCGGGTTCGTCGCCACCCGCCGCGAAGGCGTGCGCATCCACTACCGGCTCGCCGGCGACGACGTCGCCCAGCTGTTCGCCCTGCTGCGCAAGGTCGCCGACCGCCACCAGGCCGCCGTACCCGCCGCCCGGGACGCCTACCTCGGCGAGGACACAGCCGTCGAGCTCAGCCGTGATCAGCTGCGGGTCCGGATCGCCGCCGGGGACATCGCCGTGCTGGACGTGCGGCCGGTGGAGGAGTACCAGGCCGGGCACATTCCCGGCGCCCTCTCCATCCCGGTCGACGAGCTCGCCGACCGGATCAACGAGCTCCCCGAGGAGCTGGAGATCGTCGTGTACTGCCGCAGCGAGTACTGCGTTCTGGCCTACGACGCGGTGCGGCTGCTGACCGACCGCGGGCGCCGGGCGATCCGCCTCAACGACGGCATGCTGGAGTGGCGTCTGTCGGAGCTGCCCGTCGACGCCTCGGACCTGACGTGACCGCCCCGGGCGGCGACCTGCCGCCGCATCCGGGGCTGGCCGGTGGGCCGGTCTACCTGGACTACAACGCCACCACTCCGGTCGACCCGCGCGTCGCCGCAGCGATGTGGCCGCACCTGAGGGACTTCTTCGGCAACCCCTCCAGCAGTCACCCCTTCTCCCAGGAGCCACGCCGGGCGCTCGCCGCAGCACGCGCCCAGGTCGCCGACCTGATCGGCGCCGCGCCCGGCGAGATCGTGTTCACCGGCTCCGGATCCGAAGCCGATCTGCTCGCCCTGCGCGGTGCGGTCCTGGCCTCCGGACGCCCGCACCCGCATGTGATCACCCAGGCCACCGAGCATCCGGCCGTCCTTCAGACGTGCCGGACCCTTGAGCGGCTGCACGGCGCCCGGATGACCGTGCTACCTGTCGACGGTGAAGGACTCGTCGAGCCGACTGCCCTGGCCGCAGCCTTGACCGAGGACACGGTGCTGGTCTCGGTGATGGCGGCGAACAACGAGACCGGCGCCCTCCAGCCGATCACGGAACTCGCCGCGCTCACCCGCGAGCACGGGTCGCTTTTCCACTGCGACGCCGCCCAGGCCGTGGGCAAAATCCCCCTCGACGTCGGCGGGCTGGGAGTGGACCTGCTCACGGTCGTGGGGCACAAGATGTACGCGCCGAAAGGCGCTGCCGCCCTGTACGTGCGCGACGGGGTACGGCTGGAGCCGGTCAGCTACGGCGGCGGGCAGGAGCGCGGCCTGCGCGCGGGCACGGAGAACGTCGCCCTGGCCGTCGCGCTCGGAACCGCCGCACAACTCGCGGCCGCCGAACTGGCCTCCGGCGCCCCGGCCCGCATCGCGGCCCTGCGCGACGACCTCCACCAACGGCTGACGGCCGGCCTGCCCGGCCGCGTGCACCTCAACGGCCCGGAGAAGAACCGGCTGCCGAACACCCTGAACGTCAGCGTCGACGGTGTCCTCGGCCACGAGCTCCTCGCAGCCGTCGGCCAGATCGCGGCCTCGACCGGAGCGGCCTGCCACACCGGCACTCACACGCCCTCCACGGTGCTCACCGCCATGGGCCTGGCCCCGGACCGCGCGCTCGGCGCGCTACGGCTGTCCCTGGGCCGCTGGAGCACGGCCGAGGACACCGAGACGGCGGCAGCGGCCCTCATCCGGACGGCTGCCACGCAGTGACCGGGCCGAGTAGCCCGACTCAAGAGGAACCGACGAGCAGCAGGAGAGCATGACTGAGACCACCGCACCCGGCATCACCGTCGACGGCACCGGCCTGCTGTGCGTCACCCTCCTGCTGCGCCTGCGCAAGGACATCGACGGCGCGGAGCCGGGCACCGTCGTCCACGTTCTCGCCACCGACCCAGCCGCACCGCTCGACCTACCCGCCTGGTGCCACATGACCGGACACCACTACCTCGGCCCCGTCTTGGACGACGAGCGGCCGGTGTATGCCCTTCGACTGGCCGCCGACGCGCTACTCACTCGCGCAGACGCGCCATGGCACCCCTCCCCGTAGCCTCCGGAACCGCTGTGCTCACTCGTGCTCTTCCTGCTCGGCCGCAGCCGGGTCGCGTCGCAGCGGGCCCAGGCCGCCACCGGAGGGAACAGTAGTGCGGAAGCTCTATCGGCCCGGACAGTTGAGGTTGGCGTGCTTGAGCGGGGAGAGTCGGGCGACGTCTTGGTCCAGGACCTCGTGCTCCCGCTCCTCGGCAGGCAGGCCGCGCAGCTGATGCTCCGGGGTCCGCTCCAGGTTCGGCGCCTTCGACCCCAGCCCCATACGCGCCAGCGCCGCCAGCCGGTTCAGCGGCAACCTGTCGATCCGCACCCGCCCCAGCCGGAACGAGGAGAACGGAACAAGCTCTGCCCGTCGTCGAGCCAACCTCAGCCTGCTACACCAGTGTGAGCGCTTGGCCGTGCGTTGCGAGCGGCACCTTGAACCCCGACGATGCACTTCGCCTCCTTGGGGGGACGGAGTTCTTGAACGCGCCGAGGATGGCCGCCCGACCGGCCATGGGACAACAACACCTCCACGTCACCAGCCCCCACCTAGGAGCGCACTTCGGGCTCGTGGGGCCCACCGTGACCAGACCCGGTCCCCCGACCCGGACAGTCGAGACGCTGATCTAGAGGATGTGAGAGACCGCGGGGCCGTCTCAAGGCCGTGCAGGGTCACCCCTGACGCCCGACAACGACCGACGGAAGGAAGACGGGACGTGAACAGCGCGAGCCCAGGTGAGGGGCGTGAGCGAGGCCGCCGGCGTTTTCGTTTCCGCTGCGGGGTGGCGGTAGACGTATTGCACGGCACCACATGCTCTGCGTCAGACTGTTCAGCTTCGTCGGGCCCCGACTCGGCTGCGGACGTGTGTTCTCGCGGGTGGCGCGCGCATCCTAATTAGGCGGGGAGAGCAGGTGCCTGCCCCAACTCCCCGATCATCTTGCCCAGGATGGCGGGCACAGCCGGCGGAATCGACGGACGGCGAGGCAGGGCCCGTCCCGGTGCCGTCCCGGTGCCGTCACGGCCGCTCGTTCTGAATGCCGATCTCCGCCCAGATCGACTTCCCGCCGGCCAGGTGGCGGGTACCCCAACGATTGGCGAACTGAGCGACAAGCAGCAGGCCGCGGCCGCCTTCGTCGAACATGCGCGCTCGCCGCATGTGCGGGGCGGTGCTGCTGCCATCGGAGACCTCGCAGATGAGAACGGTGTCGCGGATCAAGCGCAGCTGAACTGGAGGTCTGCCGTAGCGGATCGCGTTCGTGACCAGTTCACTCACCACCAGCTCGGCGGTGAAGGCGACTTCGTGCAGTCCCCAGTCCGCCAGGCGACGGGAGACCTCGTCACGGGCGCCGGCCACGGCGGCAGGGTCGGAAGGTAGGTCCCAGGCGGCGACCTGGCCTGTATCGAGGGCTCGGGTACGCGCGATGAGCAGTGCGACGTCGTCCGACGGCTGTGCGGGGAGCAGAACCTGGATCAGGTCGTCGCAGGTGGCCTCCAGCGAGCGAGCAGGCCGCTCGAGGCGCTGGCGCAGCAGCGCCAGGCCCCTGCCGAGGTCGTGTTCGGGGACCTCGAGGAGGCCGTCCGTGTACAGCGCGAGGAGGCTGCCCGGGGGCACCTCCCATTCGACCGCTTCGAAAGGCAGCCCACCCACTCCCAGCGGAGGGCCGACAGGAAGATCGATGAACTCCGCAGTGCAGTCGGGCGTGACCATGGCGGGCGGGGGATGGCCTGCACCGGCGGCGGTGCAGCGACGCGAGACCGGGTCGTAGACCAGATACAGGCATGTGGCGATGAGATCGGTGGCGATCTCGAGCTCGTGATCTGTGGCTGTGTTCTCCTCCGTCCTGACGTGGGTGACCAGGTCGTCGAGGTGGACGAGGAGCTCCTCGGGGGGTAGGTCGACGTCCGCCAGAGTGCGTACCGCGGTCCGCAGCCGTCCCATGGTGGCGGAGGCGCGCAGACCGTGGCCCACTACGTCTCCGACGACCAGGGCGACTCGTGCGCCCGACAGCGGGATCACATCGAACCAGTCGCCGCCCAGTCCTGCCCGGGAACGGGCCGGGATGTAGCGGTAGGCCACCTCTACCGCCTCCTGGGCGGCGAGCCGCTGCGGCAGCAGGCTCCGTTGCAGGGCCAGGGCGGTGGTCCGCTCGCGTGTGAAGCGGCGGGCGTTGTCCACGGCCACGGCAGCGCGTGCGGCGATCTCCTCGGCGAGGAGCAGATCGTCCTCGTCGAAGGGCTCCCGGCGCTGGTGGCGGACGAGTACGGCCACGCCGAGTGTGATGCCGCGGGCGCGCAGCGGGATGACCATGATCGAGTGCATTCCGAAGGCGCGGACCTTCGCTGCGCGCTCGGGGTCGGACATCTGCCAGCTCTCGATGGCTTCGTCCAGGGTGCGGTGCAGCGAGGGCCGCCCCGTGGCCAGGCAGCGCGCAGGGGGCGAGGATTTCGGGTAGTTGTCCACCTCTCCCGGCTGGATTATCGACTCGGGGATGTCCGGGAGGACGGACTGCTGCGCGGCACGCCGCAGGGCGATGGAACCCTCGGCCGAAGGCATGGGCTCGACGCCGCGGAACAGCGAGTCCAGCAGGTCGATGCTGATGAAGTCTGCGAGCCGGCCCACCGCCACGTCGGCCATCTCCTGAGCCGTGCGTGTCACGTCAAGGGTGCTGCCCACCTGGGTGCTGACGTCGTTCAGCAGGAGGAGCCGCTCTCGGGCCAAGTGCTGTTCGGTGGCGTCGAGCGCGATGAGCTGCACGTGTCGCACCTGTCCTGCCGGGTTCCTCAGTGGGGACACGGATACGGCCCAGAACCTTTCGTCGGCTCCCTGCCGCGGCCGGCCGTGCACCTGAAACTCCTCTGGTTCTCCCGTCTCGAACACCCGGCGCATGCCCTCTTCGACCGTGCTGCAGATGTGGGGAGGCAGGATGTCGGTGACACGCCGACCGCGCATCTGCTCCTCGGTGAGGCCCAGTTCGAGGGCCGCGCCCGTGCTCCCTCGCAGTGCTCGCAGGTCGGCGTCGTAGATCATCAGAGGCAGGTGGCACTGCGCGAAGGCTTCCTCCGTCGTCGCCTCGCCCTTATACGGGCGTCGCTCCTGATACGGGCGTGGCTGCTGTGTCGGTGTGGCCATGATGAGCCACTGTGCGTTGCCTTCGCGGTCGAGTGACGCATACGCCCGCAGCTCGGCTTCCATGTGGTGGCCGTCTTGGTGCCGCAGCAGGGTTGTCCCGCTTCTACCCTCGAGAACTGGGGAAAAGTCGCCCATGGCGTCGGCGTCCGAGCCGAGGAGACGCGCCGCGGGACGCCCTACAACGTCCTCAAACGGGTACCCGAGCAGCCGCTGGGCGCTGGCACTCCACCCCGTCACGGTCCCCCGCGCGTCGACGACTACCGTAGCTGAGGTGACCGGATTCGGAAGCTGATCGGAGCCGTTTCCGAGAGGGGTGGCATTCTCCATGTCCATTCATCGCCCATCCTGCCCCGGGACTCCCGGTCCTGGGGGACGCAGCGGAAGCCGCAAGGCGGCGAAGCGTCGGATCACCGTTGCATTCTCCTTTCCTCACTCTCACTCGTATCTCTCCTTGCACGCAAACGCAGGTCGGTGGGCAGCGAGGCGACGTCGCACCAAGACTGCCGCGTACCTACAGGAGGAGACACCCGGCCGTCCCGCTTGGCCCGGCCCCCAACACGGCGCCCCTGAGGAGTCCTGCTCTGTGCCAGCGCCGCCAGTACGGTGCTTTCCATATGCTGGCCTGAGGCCGGGGCGGTGTGCTGATCACGGGCGGCGGCAGTGGCCGGCCGAACCAGGGCCAGTGGACCTCGTGTGGACCACGCCCCCCGAACAGCGTCCGCGCCCGGTAGTCTGTACGCGCTCCGTCCCAGGTGGCGTGAGCGAAGGTGGTTGCCCGAGCGGCCTAAGGGAACGGTCTTGAAGCCGCTGTGAGTTGCGTCTGATCTTCGTCCATAGGTCGTCGGCGGGCTTCCGCGCGGAGGGCAACGTCCAGGTGCCCGAGTTCACGCTCCGGCGCTCCCGCTGCCCCGCACGACCGGGATCCACAGCTGGGAGTCGGTCTTTGCACCGATCTCCACCGGCTGCGTGCGCAGGAGCTCTGGACCTGTCCGGCTCGTGTACGGGTTCGAAGGGAACCACTGCGTGAACACGTCTCGCCACAGCGCCTGGAGGGCGCTCGGATAGGGCCCGTGGTTGTCGAAGACTGCCCAGGTCCCGGCAGGCACGTCGAGGGCGTCGAGGTCCTCGGCTGCGACCTCGGGACCGGTCACCACGCCGATCCAGTAGTCCGCCTCGGCGCCCTCTTCCCGGCTGTCGGTCAGGTACACCACCGCCGACAGAATCCCGTCCGGCTCTTGGCTGGTCAGCTCCTTCATCCGCACGATTGCCTGCTTGTCCAGGCTTTCCACGTGCGCCGCGGCGGCCGCGTTGAGCCCCTCGCGTACGAGCGGGAGCCGGGCTTTCTTGCCGACGACCCGGAACGACTCCTTCTCGACGATCCGGTAGCGCATGGTCGTACTCCCTTCGACGACGACTCGGAAGGACATGCGCGGCTGTGCCGTGAGCAACGCGCCACTGCGCCGGGCTTCGCCCGGCCCGATGCCGTGCACCGATCGGAACGCCCGGGCGAACGCCTCGCCCGAGCCGTACCCGTACCGCACTGCGATATCGAGCAGCGTCAGGTCCCCGGCCAGCACGTCGGCACCGGCGAGCGTCATTCGTCGCCGCCGCACGTAAACCGGGAGCGGCATCCCGGCGAGAGCGGAGAACAGCCGCCGGAAGTGGTGCTCCGACACCGCGGCGATCCGGGCTACCTCGGCCATGTCGATCTCTTGGTCGAGGCAGGCTTCCAGGTGGTCCAGCGCCTGATTCAGCCGCTCCAGCACGTGTCTCTGTCCTTTCTTCTTGCGTCTCCACCGTAGGAACGCCCACCCTGCCAAACAGCCGCACGCAGCCGCAGAAAGCCACAGCCGCCGGCACCCGAGCCCCAGCCGGAGTCGCCCGCCGCCGCGGTGCCCTGTCGGCCATCGGCGCTACGGTCCGGGGCGCCGACCGGGTCATCGGCCGACCGCAGGGCGAAGGCAGGAGCGGTCCACTGAGGGGCCGACGCGACCGCGCGACCATCAGGCCGCCGTGCTGGAAGTAGAGAAGGTTCGATCGCGTCCCGCCCGACAAAACCGGTACGGGAACTATCGGGCCGGAGCCCAGGCCTTACCTGAGGCTGACACCCATGACTGAAATTGAGGGATTCTGCGAGCCGCGGTTTGCCGCGGTCCGTGATGCACTGGCGGCTTTGCTCAGCAGGGACGACGTGGGCGCCTCGGCGGCCGCCTTCATTGACGGCGAGCCGGTGGTCGACGTCTGGGGCGGTTACGCCGACGCGGACCGTTCCGTCAGCTGGGAGCGCGACACCATCGTCGGCGTGAACTCGACGAGCAAGAACATGACCGCCCTGTGCGCGCTCGTCCTGGCCGACCGGGGTGAACTCGACCTGTCCGCGCCGGTCGCCGCCTACTGGCCCGAGTTCGCCTCGGCCGGCAAAGAGGACGTGCTGGTACGGCACGTGCTGTCGCACACCGCAGGAGTGCCCGACCTGACCGGACCGACCGCGGTCGAGGAGCTCTACGACTGGGAGAGAACAACGGCGGGGCTGGCCGCGCAGGCGCCCGAATGGGAGTCGGGAACGGCCGCCGGCTATCACGCGCTCACCTTCGGCTTCCTTGTGGGTGAGATCGTCCGTCGCATCACCGGCCGCAGCCTTGGCGACTTCTTCGCCGAAGAAGTCGCCAAGCCGCTGGGCGCGGACTTCCACATCGGGCTCTCTGCGGAGCATGACTCCCGTGTCGCACAGCTCCTTCCGCCACCGTCACTGACCGACGAGTACGCCTCCAGTGCGCCGCCCGGACCGGATGGCGCACGCCGGCACTACACCGGTGTCCTGGTCCGTGTCAAGGACGCCAACTCTGTGGCCTGGCGCCGTGCGCAGATCCCAGCGGTAAACGGCTTCGGCAACGCCCGGTCCGTCGCCCTCGTCCAGTCGGTACTGGCTAACCAGGGTTCGGCCGGCGGTGTGCGACTGCTGTCCCCTCAGGGTTGCGAGCCCGCATGGCAGGAGTTGTTCCACGGTGAGGACCGTGTCCTGCGGACGCCGATGTCCTGGACCGCTGGTTTCGGCAAGTTCGGTAATACCTTCGGATGGGGTGGATGGGGCGGCTCACTTGTCATGAGCGACCCGGGCTCACGCATGACGGTGGCCTACGTCATGAACCAGATGATCGACCGGGACCAGCAGGAGGACAACCGCGGCATGGAGATCATCATGGCTGCCTACAGCGGACTGCTCTGACATGCGGGGCGACCGAGGCTGCCCTTTCTCCCTCGCCCGCTCGAAATTCGCAGGTCGCGGGGCCACCGCCGGTCCCGCTCGACGGCCGACTCCGACGCCCGTCAATACCGAGTAGTCGTTGTTCACCACGTCCCAGCGATTCCCTGGATGGTTGCTGTCTGACGTTCGTCCAATCCGCTGAGTTGGGAGCGCCGCGAGCGGACCGAGTTCGAGCCGGCTGGTCATATCCAGCTCGAAGCGGCCGTAGGGGTGGACGTGGGTCCAGAACAGCGGTGACAGAGCCCGCCGGTCGGCGTCGGCGAGCCGCTTCTGCCACTTCTCCTCGCTCAGTGTCCTCGAGGAGCAGGGTGTTGACGTGCACCAACGGTGGACTGCGGTAGGTGAAGGGCGAGCATGGAGACCTCCTGGGACTCCTTGTCGGAGCCGGTCAGGTCGCCGCCCTTGCCGTAGAACGGGTCGTAGTTGGCGGAGTTCCAGTTCTCCATGACCTGGAGCCCGTCGTTGATCTCGCGCCGCAGTTCCGCGTCGGCGAGGCAGCCGCCGCTGAGAGGGCCTTACGGCGTTCGACCAGGCCGCCTCCCTCCTTGTGCATCAGGATCGTGAACGGCCGGTCCAGCTCCGCATCGCCGTGGCTGACAAGGCTTTCTGCGAGATCCGCCGCGTCCTGGCGGACCACCCCGTGGTGTGAGTCATGACGATCATCGTGGCAGCCGCCGCTGACATTGCCGTCGGCGATCACGCGCGGTCACCAGCAGGCCGGACTCCACGAGGAATCGGCGGCAGGTGAAGGGGGCCACCGGATTCGGCCGCTCCCCTTCGCGAGACTCCAACGTCAACGCCGTCTGGCTCGAACTCAGCCTCACAGCGATCGACATACCGCCTGGACCCGTGTCTTGCTGCTGGCCGGCGAACTCACCATTTCCGAGCCGAAGAAGCTCCGTTACCCAGCGGCATCGTTTGGCAGCACATGCCGGCCGCGGGCGGCGTGACCACGTGCAGGGCAGCAGGAGGAGAGCGGTAAGCGACCACAGCGCCATCGAATGGACCGAGGCGACCTGGACCGACCACCGGCTGCGACCGCGTCTCCTCCGGATGCGACAACTGCTACGCCCTCACGCTCGCGAAACGGCTGAAGGCGATGGGCGAGGCGAAGTGCCAGAACGACGGCGACCCCCGCACCTCCGGTCCGGGCTTTGACGTCACGCTGCACCCCGACGCACTGGGCGTTCCCTACGGCTGGAAGAGCCCGCGGGTGGTGTTCGCGAACTCCATGTGCGACTTGTTCCACGCCCGCGTACCGCTCGACTTCGTCCGCCAGGTCTTCCAGGTCATGGCCGACACACCACAGCTCACCTACCAGGTCCTGACCAAGCGGGCCCGGCGCCTGCGCCAGGTCGCCCCGAAGCTCGAGTGGCCCGCCAACCTCTGGATGGGCGTCTCCGTAAAAACGGAGAACGGACTCGCACGGGTCGACGACCTGCTTGCCGTGCCTGTGGTCCGTTGTCTACCACTTCACCGTGACGCTGACCGGCCCGTTGTTGAGTCGTCGTGATGGTCCGAACCAAGGTCTGTCTGGTGCGTTTCAGGGCGCGGTGGCCGGAACTCAGTGAGCAGTAGAGCGATGTCGTCGGCTCGGTGGAAGGAGCCGCGGGCGTTGTGCAGAAGTCGGTCGGCGAGTTCGTCCAGCGAGTCCGCCCGGGCGTGCGCCAGGGATGCTCGCAGGCGGTCGATCCCCACGTCGATATCGGCTCCGGGTTCCTCGACCAGTCCGTCGGTGTAAAGGGCGAGGACGGATCCGGACGGGAGGGCGATTCGGGTTTCGGGGTAGGCGCTCGCGCGCTCCACACCAAGGATGGGGCCGACGTCCAGGTCGAGGACGTCGGTCGTCCCGTCGGGGCGACGGAGCAGAGGTGGGGGGTGGCCGGCGGTGACGGCATAGGCGTCGTGGCGGTGGGGGGCGATGTGGATACAGCAGCAGCTGGCGAGCAGTCCGGGGTCGAGGTCGATGAGGGTTCGGTTGACGCCTCTCATCACATCGGCGGGCATGTGCCCTACGGCCGCGAAGGCCCGCACCGCACTGCGCAGTTGGGCCATGGTGGCTGCGGCGGCGATGCTGTGCCCCTCCACGTCTCCGATCACGAGACAGACCCCGCTGTCGGTGGGGATGATGTCGTACCAGTCGCCACCGATGTCCATTCCGCCGGTGCCGGGCAGATAGCGTACGACGCTGCGGATGCCCGGGACTACTGGCAGCCGGTGCGGCAGGAGCGCCTGCTGCAGGCCGCGCGCGAGGGCGAACTCCGAGTCGTAGAGCCGCGCTCGTTCCAGTGCCTGGGCGATCAGTCCGGCGAGCGCGGTCAGAACGCCGCGGTCCCTCTCCGTGAACTGATGGATCTCGTCGAAGC
Organism: Streptomyces sp. WAC00040; assembly: GCF_056835925.1. Taxonomy (NCBI): domain Bacteria; kingdom Bacillati; phylum Actinomycetota; class Actinomycetes; order Kitasatosporales; family Streptomycetaceae; genus Streptomyces; species Streptomyces sp. WAC00040. Next base: position 627,685 of record NZ_JAKQZE010000004.1, on the reverse strand, counting down.
CGAGCACGCAGGTGCCGACAGGGCGGCTGGAGGCGATCAGCGGAAGATACGCCCACGAGCTGACCCCGCCCGCGGGGATGCCTGGGTAGCCCCCGGAGAGATCCTTCTGCGACTCGATGAAGAGCGGAGCACCGGACGTCAGGGTCTCCGTCCCGGGCAGACTGGCGTGCAGCGGTACGCCCTCCAGCCAGTCCAGGAAGTCTTCGTGGTGGCCAGTGTGAAAAAGAAGGTGCATCGTTCCGTCACGGACCACATAGATCGCCAGTTGCTGGCCTCCGAAGGCCGGCAGGAGCTGGTCGGAGACGGCTTCACAGACTTCGCGGGCGGTAACCGCCTCGGTCAGCGCGCTCCCCAGTTGCAGGACGTGGTACATGACGCCCAGTCGCGCCGGCGGGGTAGCGGGTGCTGCGGCTGCCGAGGAGGCGGCAGGCGTCGAGTCCGGGGGTGGCCGACCGACGGCTACGACCCGGCCGGTCACTCCGTCCGCCTTCGGATGGAGGGAGAAGGACAGCCATCGGTCGGGCGGGCGGCAGGCGAGGAAGGAGGCCGGCGCCTGCGAGATCATCGCGGACCGGTGCCGGTGCTCGACGTCGGGATCGGACAGCCACGGCAGCACATCCCAGAGGAAGTGCCCCAGCAACTCGTCGCGGGACGCGCCCAGCAGTCGCAGGGCACTGTGGTTGGTGTAGGTGACCCGTCCATCGGGGGCGAGGGAGAAGACCCCGTCCCGCAGCCGCTCGACCGCTGCGACGGCCATGTGGCCGGCCCGGGAGTCGACGACCGCGCCGAGCATATGGGTGCCTGCCCGCGTGTCGTCGGCGTCGGGCACGTGGCCCCACAACTCGACCGTTCGGTACACGTCGCCGCCGTGCCCGTGATCCAACAACCGCAGGCGCCTACTGGTGGTCCGGCCGTACATGGCTGCGTCGCGGGCGCAGGCTCTGAAGGAAGCAAGATCGCCGGGGTGAAGGCAGGAAGCAAGCGTTTCGGCTCGTCTGTCGAAGGCACGAGGGTCGAGACCGAAGATCGCGCAGAGTTCGTCGTCCGCAATGAATGTGCCGGTGATGAGGTCCCACTGGAACAAGCCGACCCGCACGGCAGCTCCCGACGGAGCCGGGATCTCTACGGGGGCCGTTCCCGGGTCGCATTCGACAGGATCGCCGGTACGGGCGCGGAGTGCGGCCAGGGAGTCGCCGAGCCGGTTGGCGACACTCCGCAGGTGGCGGCGCTGGGCCTTAGACAGTCCTTCGCTGCCTGGGGACGCCGCCCAGACGACCGCCAGGGACCCGAAGGTCCCGCCGCCCGCGCCCACCGGCACGGAGCAGGAGCCGAAGGCGTACGGCAGGGCCACGGCGAGCTGGGGATGACGGCGCATCGTCTCTTCTGCGTTGGCCAGGTGGACCGTGCGCCCGGTGCTGTACGCAGTGGCCACCGGGATGGGACTGGTCACCGAAATGAGGCGCCAGCCACCGAGCAAGGAGGGGGTGACGCCGCACGTCGCGGCGAGCACGATCGACCGGCGGTCGCGGGAGCGCAGAAAGACACTTGCTGCGTAGGCGCCGGTTCTTTCGACGGCTTCGACGACGGCTGCAGCAAGTAGATCTTCACGCTCCGCCGTCCTGCCGACAGTCATCCCCTGCATGCTTCCAGTGTGCGCAGGTCAGCGCAGGTCAGCTCGGCGGCAACCCAGAGTGATGAACCGATTGCCAGTCGCAGGCTTTGCACCTAGGCCGTGTGTCGAAAGTGGATCTTGAGCTGTGAATGATCACGGGGCATGGGTCGGGGAGATCTCACGGACGAGCAGTAGGCGACGCTGGAGCCGTTGTTGCCGAAGGGCACGCGGGTGGGACGGCCGCCGGTCTGGCCTCGGCGGCAGTTGATCGACGGCATACGGCCCGGACTGGTGTTCCGTGGCGGGACGTCCCCGCTGTGTACGGGCCATGGGGCCGGGTCTACGACCTGTTTCGCCGATGGCAGCGGGACGGCACCTGGCACCCGCTACGAGGCGACTGTGCTGGTCGCAGCGATCAACGAATGGCTATGACCTGTCTCGCGCGTCATCACGTATGTGTTCCCGATGTCGGGATCGCCGAAGAAGAACAGCTTCCACTCGTCGTGCTGATCGCGGTCCACGTAGAAGGACCACGCGTATGTCGACGGGGGTTCAGGAGTCGAGGTGTCAGTGGCCGTTACGGGGGAGCGGCTCTCAACAGCGCAAGGACATGGCCGCGACGTCAGACTTCACGGCCTGGCTGCGCCGGACCGACGCGGCACAGACAGAGGGCGGCACCGACTGGACGGCAATCGAATTCTGTGGGTGCTACGTAGCGGGAGTGCCCTTCGTAGATCACCCAGGCATCCGGGGTGTCCAGGGGCAGTCCCGCCGACTTCGAGGCCGCCTTGGCGGCCTGACCACCACACCGATGGTGTCCGTCATGCCGCCTTTTCAACCTGCCCGCACACGACATGCGCGTTCTTCGGAGCTCGTTGATCGTCTACGACAAGGCCGACTTCGCCCAGGTGCCAAGGACCGGCGTTCGGCCTCACCGGAACGCCCCACGTACCTGCTGCTGGTGCTTGATGACCGGCAGGTGGGTGGCGATGACCAGGTTGCGCACATTGAAGACCGCGTCGCTCGCGGGGCTTGATGCTGACCAACAGCGCGCCATCGAGGTTGGTGCCGGCGAGCAGCCCCTTCAGTGCGAGCAGGGCACGCGGCGGCCCGGGGCGTTCTTGCCCGTGGACTTCCTGGAAGCAGGCGATGTCCGCCCGAAGCCGCGCGATCTGCGGCTTCATCAGCGTGGATGCGTCAGCGACGGGCGCACGCCCGCAGCGGTCTCGTCGAAGTTCTAAAGGTTGCACGTAGCAATCCGGATCTGTGTAACAGGTGCCCCCAGGGCTCGTCATGGCCGGGACAAGCAGCGTAACCAGAGCTTGCTGATTGCGGAGGTGAGGTGCGCTCGGCCCGCTGCCACACCAGCCCCGTCTGAGGGAAGCCGTGCAGCAGCAGCATCGGACGCCCATCGGGTCGACCCGCCACGACCGCGTCGAACACGCCCGCAGCAGTGGAGATGCTCAACTCGCTCACCATCCGCCCCCTTGATACCGGCCGGTCGGTCAGCCTCCAGTCGGGGAAATGGATTGTCAAGGTCGAGGGCACTCGCATTCCCGCAGCGTCGACCGCGGGGCGCTCTCCGGCCGGGTGGCGCTCCAGGACTGCTTGAACATGACGCCGGATTCAACTATAACAACGGGAGGCTGGCTCCCGTCACCCTGCGGCCATGGCGCACGCCACGGTGCGGAGAGCGGTCGCTGCTGCTCGCAGCGCCCCAGGTGGTATTCGGCAGGACCGATCAGCATCGACCCGGCTCACGGGGCTCGGGCTTCGAGCCCTGAAGCTCCCTGACGAACCGGACCGACAGGAAGAGTTGAGGCGACATGAGGGAAGCAGTCATCGTTTCGACGGCACGGACGCCGATCGGGAAGGCGTACCGCGGCGCGTTCAATGACACCCAGGCGCAGGAACTGGCCGCCCACGCCCTCTCGCACGCGGTGCAGCGCGCCGGGCTCGAGGGAGGCGAGGTGGAGGACGTGATCTTCGGCTGCGCCGTCCAGCAGGGGTCCTCCGGTGGCAACATCGCGCGTCAGGCCGCTCTTCGTGCCGCACTTCCGGACAGCGTGTCGGGTATGACGATCGACCGGCAGTGCTCGTCGGGCCTGATGGCGATTGCGACGGCGGCCAAGCAGATCATCGGCGACGGCATGCAGGTCGCGGTCGGCGGCGGCGTCGAGTCGATCTCCCTGGTGCAGAACGACCGGATGAACACCCACCGCATGGCGGATCCCTGGCTGGTCGAGCACAAGCCGAGCATCTACATGCCGATGCTGCAGACGGCAGAGATCGTCGCCGAACGCTACGGCGTGAGCCGGGAACGCCAGGACGAGTTCGCGCTGGTGTCACAGCAGCGCACGGCGGCGGCGCAGCAGGCCGGACGGTTCGACCAGGAGATCGTGGCGCTCGACGGTGTCAAGAAGGTCCTGGACAAGCAGTCCGGGGAGGTGCGGGACGAGGCCGTGACCCTGACCCGGGACGAGGGCAACCGCGCCTCGACCACCATCGACGGCCTGGCCGGGTTGGCGCCGGTGCTGCCGGACGGCCAGGTGACCGCGCATTCCAGCGTCACGGCGGGCAACTCGTCGCAGTTGTCGGACGGGGCTTCGGCGTCGGTGTTGATGGAATCGAAGGAAGCCGAGCGCCGCGGACTGGAACCGCTGGGAGTCTACCGGGGCATGGCCGTTGCCGGTTGCGGGCCGGACGAGATGGGGATAGGTCCGGTGTTCGCCATTCCCAAACTGCTGAAGCAGCACGACCTCACCATCGACGACATCGGTCTCTGGGAACTCAACGAGGCATTCGCTTCCCAGGCGCTGTACTGCCGTGACGAACTGGACATCGACCCGGAACGGTTCAACGTCAATGGCGGCGCCATCTCGGTCGGCCATCCGTACGGAATGACCGGTGCCCGCCTGGTGGGTCATGCCCTGATCGAGGGCAGGCGCCGCGGCGTCAGGTACGTGGTGATCTCGATGTGCGTCGGCGGCGGAATGGGCGCAGCCGGGCTGTTCGAGGTCGTCTGAGGTCCGTGTCCAGGCTGGGGCGCGGGCGGCGCATGGCTGCCGTCGCATGAGTCCGGTGGAAAGCCGGCGGTGAGAGTGGAGTGGATACGGTGTCGAACGTGACGGAAAAGGCCCGAACCGCGGTCCTCGTGGACTTCGGCGGGGTCATCACCTCCAGCGTGTTGCAGGCTTTCACCGAATTCGGCGCCTCGCTCGGCGGCGACCCGCGCCTGCCGCTCGACCTCCTGAGCAGGGACCAGCCGTCACGCACCCTCCTGGCCGATCACGAGTCCGGCCGTATCGACGCCGAAGCCTTCGAGCGAGGATTCGCCGAGCGTCTTCGTGCCCACGGCGCCGACGTAGAGGCGGAGGGCCTCACGGCCCGGATGCAAGCGGGAATGTCGATCGATCAGGACGTGCTCGCCCTGCTCGACGACCTCCGCGCCGCCGGGTATCCCGTTGCGCTGGTATCCAATGCGTTCGGGACCGGAACGTACGACGGCGTCGACCTCGCCGCCGTGGCCGACGCGGTCGTCATCTCCGCCGAGGTCGGGATCCGCAAGCCTTCCCGGCGGATCTACGCGATCGCATGTGAACGCCTTGGCGTCGCCCCCGAGGAGGCAGTCATGATCGACGATCTGCAGCAGAACCTCGACGGAGCGGCGCGGATCGGAATCGGGGGAGTGCTGCACACCGGCGCCTCCGACACCCGCCGCCAACTCGCCGAACGCTTCAGGATCACCGCCTGACCGACGGATCGACCGGTCGAGGGGTATCGGCCATGCCAGGATCGAGACCCGTCACGAGCCGGGCGGCGCTGCTGACGCCCATCCACTTCCGCCCGTCCGCCCAAAGATGTGAATCGAGATCGGATTCACATCTGCTGGCGGCCGAGGAGAGACCCGCACCGCACCACATGCTCACATCCCACGGAAGGCACATCCCGTGGCCAGTGTTCTCGACCCGGTCTGCCGCCACGCGGCCGCGACTCCCGGCAACATCGCGCTGCGCGCGGCGCGGATCAATGGACCTACCGGCAGCTGCGCGACGCGAGCGCACGGTACGCGGGCGCCTTGGCCGCCGCGGCCTGTCCCCGGGGGGTGCCCCTATGTCTTTGGCCAAGGTGGTCGGGTGGCGGTGTGGCTGTCATGAGTGATGACGTGGCTGTTCGGGACTCGGCGGGCGAGGGCATGCGTCCGTGCGACTTCTGTGCTCATCCGGTCGTGATGGAATCGGTCGACGAGCGTGACTGCCCGGTGTGTGGCGAGGCTGCTGAGGGTCAGGCAGCTGAGGCTGGCCGAGATTCGTAGAAGGTTCTGTCGCGGAGCATGGCGAACAGGACGTCGGCCCGGCGCCTGGCGAGGCAGAGCAGGGCCTGGGTGTGGTGCTTCCCTTGGGGTGACGGTTCTACTCGTCCAGGGCGGCGAAGCTCTCCCCGACCAGCCGCTCGGCCATACGCGGCGCCTTCCGGCCGCAACACATTGATCAGCCGCCGACGGCCCGCCTCGCGTATCTGCGCCGGGGACTCGAACCGTTTCAGCAGGGTCAGGACGGCCGGGTGCTGCAACCGCGGCCCTCACACGCGCCCCAGCGACGGGTGGATCTGGGTCAGCAGGCAGTGCAAGCGGTTCGCGACGCGGGTGGCTTCGCCGCCTGGTCGTGAAGAACATGAACCAGCGCTACTAGGCTTTGGGCCGGTCGGCCCCAGGCGCGGGGTCCCAGGGGACGGGGAACAGGATGTCCGTAGAACGTCACACAGCGGGGATGCTCCAGCAGATCGCCCGTCAGCAGGACATCGTCGAAATCGCCCCCCAGGGCTCCACTCCGAAGGCGGCCGCCTTGGCGCACGTGGCGGAGCAGTACGGCTACACATACGGCATGGCGTACAGGACCGGGTTCAAGAACTCGCTCGTCCAAGTCCGGATGTACCGGGACCCGCAGCCCGACGCGCGCGTCCGCGAGGCGGCCACCATCACCGCCCATCCGCAGGCGGGCAACGGCGGGACAGTGCCGGGGCTGGAGCAGGGCTCGCTGAAGCCGCTCCCCGAAGCGGTCGGTGCCGTGGCCGTGCTGAAGGACCTCATCACCTTCGACGTCATGGCCCTGTACGTCGCCGACCGGAGCCTGAAGGTGAAGGGCTACCTCGCCTGCGTGGTCCTGACCGTCCTCCTGCTCATCGACAGGCCGCTGGTCGAAGCGGTCGCCTCCGGCGGGGCGGTCGCGCTTCTCATCACCGTGGCGTTCAAGGTGGGCGCGATCCGCCGCGGGACGATCGCACGGCGGCTGACGGCCGCCGGGTTCCTCGCGGTGCGCGACGAACAGGGCGGCCAGCGATTCCTGCGCCCGGGGCAGCAGTTGCCCGGTCACACCAACCCGTTCGCCGCCTAAGGTCGCAGCATCGAGGCCGCGGGGCTCGATCCGGCCGCATTGCCCGGCTCCGATCCGTCCGCCATGGACTTCGGAAACCGGGAAATCGAAGGGGCAAGGCGTGGCGGGACATCTGGGGCGTGGGTCAGGGCGCCGGCGCGGTCGGGGCGGTACTCCTGCGGCAGCGACGTCGAGCGCCTCGCCGGTGAGTACGCCGAGGCAAAGCGTCGTCTTCAGCGCATATGACGGTGTACGGCGCAGCCGCATGAGCCGGCGCGCCCCACGAGCTTATGAGTCTGGCGTCGGATTCAACTATGCTTGTGGGGATGGACACCAATGCGCCCGAGGACAGCGAGAAGACACCGCCCATGGCGCCTCTCTCGCCACTTCGCGAGCCGCCCACGACGCAGCGCGGAGCGCGGACACGCGCCGCTTTGGTGAAGGCCGCGCGGAAGGTGTTCGAGCGGGACGGCTACCTCGACACCCGCCTGGTCGACATCGCCAAAGAGGCCCGATGTGCGTCGGGATCCTTCTACACCTACTTCGCCAATAAGGAAGAGGTGCTTGCCGCTGTCCTCCTGGAGGCGCAGGAGGACATGCTGCACCCCGGCATGGGCCGCGTGCAGGATACCGACGACCCGTATGCGGTTCTCGAGGCGAGCAATCGCGCGTATCTCGAGGCGTACAAACGGAACGCGAAGCTGATGCGGCTGCTTGAGCAGGTCGCACAAGTGGAGCCGGTGTTCCGTGAGTTCCGAAGCCGGCGCACGGATGTGTTCATCCGCCGCAACGCCCGCGGCATCGTCGACCTGCAGGCGCGAGGTGTCGCAGACCGTGAGGTCGATCCGATGATGGCCTCCCGTGCGCTGTCGGGCATGGTCAGCGTCATGGCCTACAACGCCTTCGCGCTCGGCGAAAGGCAAGAAGAAGGTACGCCGGTGGACTTCGAAGAGCTCGTCTCCACGGTCACCCGGCTCTGGGCGAACGCCCTGCGGTTCCCCGGCCACCGCTGAATCCGGCAGTAGCGCCGGCTGGGGCGAAGGCTGGCCCCTGCGACCGTTCGAAGAAGCGGCGACGAAGAGCGGCTTGCCCGAGCCTGCACGCTCGACCACTTGGCTGATGACACCTGCTACCGCGGGTGCCTTCTCTCCAAGCCGACCGGTAACGGGCGGGGAGCGGCACGTGGCCGTAGCCGTCGCCCAGGCCATGAAGCCGTCGAACGCGGCGGTGGCGACGACACGGCCGGCGGGCCGGGCCAAGTCGGAGGCGTGCGGCCGGTCCGAGACGGTGCCCATCAGCGGGTCGCAGCCGTCGCTCTTGGCTATGTGCGGCATCTCTTGCCTCTGCGAAGGCATTGACCCGCTTCCGCCTTTCCGTAGGTCCGAGCCCCTTGCCGATGAGCCACTCGTACCTCTGGCGACACGCGAAGGTCGCGATGCCGACCGCGAACCCTCTGGCCGCAGCTCGGTAGGACAAGGCGGCCTTCTCCACGGGGTGATGACCCTGAAGGTTGAACTTGACGTCGGATTCAATTATACAAGGGGCAGGGAGCACGGCCGCAGCATCTCGAGGGCCGTGCCCCGGCACCGCACCCCCGGCACGGAGAGGGTTCGCTGTGAACGTTGGACAAAAAGTCGCCGTCGTCACCGGGGGCGGTGCAGGCATCGGCGCCGCGCTGGTCGCACGGCTCGCTCGCGAGGGTGCACGGGTCGTCGTCGCAGACCTCGACGCGGACACCGCACGGGCGGTGTCGGAGCGGGTCAACGCAGACCATCCGGGAAGCACCGTCAGCGCCGGCGCTGACGCGTCGGACACCGCACAGATCCAGCAGCTGATAGCCCTGGCGGAGAGCGCCTTCGGCCGGGTCGACCTCTACTTCGCGAACGCGGGAATCGCCGGGGCACCCGCTCTCGACGCGAGCGAGGGGGACTGGGACCTCTCGATCGACGTGAACGTGCGAGCCCACGTCCGTGCGGCACGGCTGCTGGTACCGCAGTGGCTCGAGCGCGGTGAGGGCTACTTCATCAGCACGGCCTCGGCGGCCGGGCTGCTCACCCAGATCGGCTCCGCCACGTACGCCGTCACCAAGCACGCGGCCGTCGGCTTCGCCGAATGGCTGAGTGTCACCTACGGCGATCGCGGGATCCATGTCAGCTGCCTGTGCCCGATGGGCGTGAACACCAGGATGCTGTCCTTGGGGAAGGACTCCAGGGACCCGCTGGGGAGAGCGGCGGCGCAGGCCGTCATCTCCGCGGGTGACGTCCTGGAGCCGGCCGAGGTCGCCGACGCCATCCTCGCCGCGATAGCGGAGCAGCGTTTCCTGATCCTGCCGCACGAAGACGTTCTCGACGTGTACCGGCAGAAGGGCTCGGACTACGACCGGTGGCTGCGCGGCATGCGCCGCTACCAGGGCTCCCTGCTGGCGCAGGCATGACCGGCGCGCCGGGCGAGCTCGTTCTCGTCGAACACCGCGGATGCGTGCTGGTGCTCACGTTCAACCGGCCCGCCAAGCTGAACGCCTGGACCGACGAACTCGAAGACCGCTACTTCACGCTGCTCGACGCCGCCGAAGACGACCCGGAGGTACGCGCCGTCGTGGTCACCGGGGCGGGCCGCGGATTCTGCGCCGGCGCCGACCTCCAGCGGCTGCAGGCGGTCGGCGAGGTCTCCGAGGCGGACAGGGCGCGGCGCCGGCCGCGCGACGTGCCGCTGACCCTGCGCAAACCGCTGATCGGTGCGGTGGGCGGCGTGGCCGCCGGCCTCGGCATGGTGGAGGCGCTCTACTGCGACATTCGCTTCGGCTCGCCCGCTGCCCGGTTCACCACGGCATTCGCGCAGCGCGGGCTGATCGCCGAGTACGGGATCTCCTGGCTGCTGCCTCGGCTGGTGGGGCACAGCCGGGCAACGGACCTGTTGCTGACGAGTCGCATGGTGGACGCCGAGGAGGCACTCCGCATCGGACTCCTCGACCATCTGGTCCCCAGCGGCAATGTGGTCGATGCCGCTGTCGCGTACGCCGCCGATCTCGCGACGCGCTGCTCCCCGGCATCCATGGCCACCATCAAGAGCCAACTCCGCAACGACGCGGACGGCACCTACGCCGATTCCACGACGCGGGCGGAGGGCCTCATGATCCAGGCCTTCCACGGGGCCGATTTCGTCGAAGGCGTGGCCAGTCACCTCGACAAGCGCCCACCGAGTTTTCCCTCCCTACCTGTCAGGAGTTCGGATGTCCCTGTTTGAGACGTCGGATCGCGCCAAGAAGTACCAGGCGGATCTGCTCGAGTTCATGGATTCGCACATCTACCCCGCTGAGGAGGTGTACGACGAGCAGATGCGCGCGTCGGGTGACCCGCACTTCCAGCCCCCGATCATGGAAGAGCTCAAGGCCGAGGCGCGTCGGCGGGGACTGTGGAACCTCTTCCACCCGCATCCCGAGTGGGGGCCCGGCCTCACCAACCTCGAGTACGCGCCACTGGCGGAGATCATGGGGCGCAGCCACATCGCTTCGGAGGCCTGCAACTGCAATGCCCCGGACACCGGGAACATGGAGGTGCTCACCCTCTTCGGCACCGACGAGCACAAGGAGAAGTACCTCAAGCCGTTGCTCGAAGGCACCATGGCCTCGGCGTTCGCGATGACAGAGCCGGCCGTGGCGAGTTCCGACGCCACCAACATCGAGCTGCGCATGGAGCGCGACGGTGGCCAGTACCTCCTCAACGGCCGAAAGTGGTTCGCCTCGAACGCGATGCACAAGAACTGCAAGGTGCTCGTCGTGATGGGCAAGACCGACCCCACGGCGGCCCCACATCGTCAGCAGTCGATGATGGTCGTCCCGATCGACGCCCCCGGAGTCACCGTCGTCCGGAACCTCCCGGTGTTCGGGTACGCGGATCGCGAGGGCCACGCGGAGATCACCTTCGAGAATGTGCGGGTGCCGGCCAAGGACGTCCTCAAAGGCGAGGGCGAGGGCTTCGCGATCAGCCAGGCCCGGCTCGGGCCCGGTCGAATCCACCACTGCATGCGGGCGATCGGTGCGGCCGAGCGGGCGCTGGAGCTGATGTGCCGGCGTGCGCAGTCACGGGTGACGTTCGGTCGTCCCGTCGCCGACCGGTCCAACGTCCAGGACTGGATCGCGGAAGCGCGTATCGACATCGAGATGATCCGTCTGCTCACGCTCAAGGCCGCGCATCTGATGGACACGGTCGGGAACAAGGAAGCGCGCACCGAGATCGCGGCCATCAAGGTGGCCGCCCCGAACATCGCGTTGAAGATCATCGACCGCGCTATCCAGGTCCACGGGGGAGCAGGTGTGACCGAGGACTTCCCGTTGGCGATGATGTACGCGCATCTGCGGACGTTGCGGCTGGCGGACGGTCCCGACGAGGTCCACAAGCGGGCCATCGCGAGGCAGGAGTTGCGTCAGTACCGTGACGCGGACACAACGGTGGCGAGCGGCACGGGCGCCCACGATGGTCACACGTCAGCGGTGAACTGAGATGACAGGACTCGAGCGCACGATGTGGCCCGCGAGGCACGGATTCTGACCGCGCCGGAGGGCACCGCCGTCCCGACCCCGCGGGTGCTCGGGCTGACCGGTGATCCTGCCGTGAGCGATGCCTCACTGCTCTCATGAGGTTCATGGACGGCCAGGTCGTCGACACGATGTCGATCGCACAGTCGTTGACGCCCGAGCGCCGCCGGACGATCGGGATGTCGTTGCCTCGGACGCTGGCGAAGATCCACGCGGCCGATCTCGAGGCGACCGGGCTGACGGGTCTGGCCGGCCACAACCCGTACGCACAGCGTCAGTTCAAGAGGTGATCGGGCCAGTGGGAGAGGTCCAGGACCCGCGAGTTGCCCGCCCTCGAGGACCTCACTCGGCGCCTCGTCGCTGCCGTCCCCGGAACAGCGCGAGCTGACGCTCGTCCGCGGCGACTTCCATCTGCTCAACGTCATCACCTCCTGCGACAGCGGGGAGGTGTCCGCGGTGCTCGACCGGGAGTTGTAGACATTGGGGGATCCGTTGGCGGACATGGGCAGCCCGCTCCCCCTGCGCCGCGAACTGCGCGGGGTGACGTCCGCGTGACGAGCCGGCTCGGAAGGTGGCGCGCAGCCGGGCGACGAGCTCGACGGGCTGCTCGGGCGCAGGCTTGATCATGGTTCCCTCACAGGTGCGGTACGTGGACGGGGGCGCCGGGCCGCCGCGGGGCAGGCCCGGCGCCGGCGTCGGCAGGGCATCAGCCGCGGTTCAGGATGTCGATGATTTTCCGGGCGAGCTGCTCGGAGGAGGCGGGGTTCTGGCCGGTGTGCAGATTGCGGTCCGCCACCACGTGCGCGCTGAACGGGGCGGCGGCGGCAAAGTCGGCACCGAGCTCCACCAGGCGGTCCTGGAGCAGCCACTTGGCCTTCTCGGCGAAGCCGGCCATGGTCTCCTCGGCGTTGGTGAAGCCGGTCATCCGGTAACCGCCGAACGGCCAGCTGCCGTCCTCGCGCCGGGCGGCCAACAGTGCCGCGGGGGCGTGGCACAACACCGCGAGCGGCTTGCCGGAGTCCAGCGCAGCGGTGAGCAGGCGGCCGGACACGGCGTCGACGGCGAGGTCCTCCATGGGGCCGTGGCCACCGGGGTAGAGGACGGCGGCGTACGCGTCGAGATCCACCTCCTCGAGCTTGACCGGGTTCTCCAGGTCGGCGCGGATGGAAGCCAGGTACTCGGCGATGGCGTCGGCCTGCTCCTTGCCGCCGGTGGACTCGGCGGCGAGGCTGACGGCGTCAACGGTCGGAGCGACGCCGCCGGGCGTGGCGACGGTGACGTCGAACCCGGCCTCGCGCAACAGCCGATGCGGTGTGGCGAGTTCCTCGGCCCAGTAGCCGGTGGCGTGCAGGGTGCCGTCGGCGAGTGTCCAGTGGTCGGAACCGGTGACGACGAACAGAACTGCGGTCACAACTGTCTCCTTCGGGAGGTGCGCGCGTCGCGCGGTGGTGGGGGTCTTCTCGTCCGGCAGGAGGGTGCCGGTGATGGTGCGGAAGTCATGGGTCAGGCGATGGTGACGATCACCTTGCCGCGGGTGTGGCCCTCCTGGTTGAGCCGCTGAGCGTCAGCGGCCTGCTCGAGCGGGAATGTCGCGGCCACGTCCACGCGCAGCTGCCCCCGCTCCGCGAGGACGGTGAGCGCCTCGAGGTCCTCGGCGTCGGGCCGGACGAAGACGTACCGCCCCCCGAGACCGAGGACGGCGCCGTCGGCGACGGAGGCCAGGCGGCCGCCTTCGGCGAGCAGCTCGGGCGAGAGCTTCAGGGCTTCGCCGCCGATCAGATCGAGCACGGCGTTCACCCCCTGCGGCGCCAGTGCGTTGACACGGTCGGTAAGGCCCTCGCCGTAGGCGACCGGCTCGGCGCCGAGCCCGCGCAGGTAGTCGTGGTTGCGCTCGCTCGCCGTGCCGATGACGCGGGCGCCGAGCGCTCGGGCGATCTGTACGGCCGAAGAGCCGACGCCACCTGCCGCGGCGTGCACCAGTACCGTGTCGCCGCTGCCCACCTTCAGGGCGCGAGTCAGCGACTGGTAGGCGGTGAGACCTGCGAGGGGGATGCCTGCGGCCTCCTCGAAGGTGAGGTTGGCGGGCTTGCGCGCGAGGGTGCGGACCGGTGCGGCGACGTATTCGGCGAAGGTGCCGCGGGAGACGAAATCCTCACGGACGTAGCCGATCACTTCGTCGCCCGGTGCGAACTCGGTGACCGAGACACCGGCCTCTTCGACGACGCCTGCCACGTCCCAGCCGGGGATGACGGGGAAGACGGTGTCCATGACGCCGTCCAGGTACCCGGCTTGGATCTTCCAGTCGACCGGGTTGACCGAGGCGGCCTTCACGCGGACCAGTACGGCGTCCGGGGGGAGCTTCGGGTGCGGGACGTCGCCGTATTCGAGGACGTCCGGGCCGCCGTAGGTGCGGTAGGTGATGGCCTTCATGGTGGTGCTCCTTGCTGTGGTGGTGCGGTCGTGCGGTGGTACGGGATCGCAGTGGTGGGGACCGGATGGGTCGTCAGGCGGCCGCGGTGGCGGCAGCAGGCTCGGAGGCGGGCCGGTGTGCCGCACGGGGCGCCTGTCGCTGCCGCTTCAGGCCGAGCAGTGCGATGGCCAGGACGGAGGCGAAGGCGGCACCGGCGAGGGTGAAGCTCAGGGTGAACTGGCTCTCGGCAGGCAGTGGCGGCACTCCGGCCGGAAGGTTCTCGATGGTCCGGGAGGCGAGCAGCGTCGTGATCAGCGCACTGCCGATCGAGCTTCCGACCGAGCGGGAGATGGAGTTGATGCCGTTGGCGACGCCGGTCTGGTGGGGCGGCACTCCCGCGACGATCAGTGCGGGCATCGCGGCGTAGCCGAGGCTGATGGCCGTCCCCACGGCCATCCCGGCGCCGATCACCGAGGGGGCCGAGGAGTGGGCGGCGGCCAGCCACGCGAATCCTGCCGTGCCGATCACCGCGCCGAGCGCGAGGGTGAGGCGTGGGCCGATCCTGCGGATCAGCAGGCCGCCGAACTGGGCGGCGACGAGGGAGGCGATCGTGCTGGGCAGCAGGTACTCGACGGAGGCGCGGAGGACGGATGCGCCGAAGCCGTAGCCCGCGATGTCCTGCGGTATCTGAGCCAGATAGGAGATGCCGAGGAACTGGGCGAACATCCCGAATCCGACGAAGAGGCCCGCGAGGTTGCTGAACAGCACCGGGCGGTTGAGGAACATCGTCATGTCGACCAGCGGTTCGCGCACGCGGGTCTCGGCGAAGGCCCAGACACCCGCCATGACGACCGCTCCGGTGAAGCTGCCCAGAGTGCGTGCGGAGGTCCAGCCCCACTCGTGGCCCTGGGATATCGGCAGCAGCAGCAGGACCAGGAAGAGCCCGAGGGTGAGGGCGCCCAGGATGTCGGTGCGGCCGCCGGTCTTGGTGCCGCTCGCCGGTACGAGGAGGACGACGGCGAGGAGTGTGACCGCAGCCAGCCCGGCGGCCATCCAGAAGACGGGGTGGTAGTCGGCGTTCTCGCCGCGCGTCAGCAGGCCTGTGGTGACCAGTGCGAAGCCGCTGCCGAACGCCAGGGTGCCGCTCACCAGCGACATCGCTCCGGGCAGCCGGTGGGCGGAGACCTCGTCGCGCAGTACCGACAGCGCGAGAGGGAAGATCGCCGTGGCGGCTCCCTGGAGAACGCGGCCGGCGATCAGCCAGAGGAGCGAGTCGGTGGTGGCCGCAAGGACCGAGCCGGCGATCATCACCACCAGCACGCCGATCAGGGTCGGCTTCTTCCCGTGCTGGTCGCCCCGGCGGCCGAGCAGGGGAGTGAAGACGGCTGCGGAGAGCAGGGTCGCGGTCGTGACCCAGCTGACCTCGGCGGCACTACTGCCGAGGCTGGTCCCGATCAGACCGAGTATCGGGACCACAAGGGTCTGCATCATCGACACGACCATGGCGGCGAGGCTCAGGACGAGGACGACCGCGATCTCATGTCGGTGTCGGCCGGGTGACGGGTCTACGGTTCGGGGCACTGGGGCTCTCTTCGGGGCGGGTGGCGCGGGAGCCGGGAGAACAGGCTCGGCTCGGAAAGCCAGATGCTTGATGAACTCAAGCAACGACGGTGAAGGTAAACGTCAATGGTTGAGGAAGTCAAACGTTGAGCTTCACCTAGACTGGAGACATGTCCCGCACCCCCGCCACGCACTCGGCCCCCGAAACTCCTGACCTGAAGGGGGGCGACCCCGCTTACGTCGACCTCCTGGAGCGCTTGGCGCGCGCTGCTGCCGGGTACTACCGGGACCTCGCCGCGGCGGCCGCGGTGCAGGGGCTCACCATGACGCAGGCCAAGATGCTCATCCTGCTCCGGCAGCCCCTGCCCATGCGCGCTCTCGCGGGACTGCTCGCCTGTGACGCGTCCAACATCACCGGGCTCGTCGACCGGCTGGAGGCTCATGGGCTGGTCTCCAGGCACCTCGACCCGGCCGATCGGCGGATCAAGAACGTGGTCGCGACGGAAAAGGGCTTGGAGGCGGTCCGAGTGATCCGCGCCGACATGCGGGCCACCTCTGCGGCCTTCAACCGTCTCGACGACGAGGGTCGCCGCAGCCTCTACGAGCTGCTGGGGCGCCTGCACCCCGACGAAACCGTCTGACCCACCCGCCCGGGTCCCCCGGACGCCACGCGCGATCCGCGAGTGGGTGGCCGGGTACGCCGCCCGGCGCGACGGCCTTCAGGCGTCACCACCGGCCAACCGGATCCCGGCTTCTGCGTCTGCGCGTTCCAGTGCGCCCGCCTCGCGGGGCGGGCCCAAGGGCCCCGTCGCCCGGGGAGTGGGGCCACTGTTCATGCCCGTACTGACCGGCGCGCCTCCATGTCTCCCTCGCGGAGGCGGGGCGCACGGTCACCGTCGAACTCGGACGCAACGAACGGTGGGGAGGGCGGTCGATCCCACCGGACACGGGCGACCGGGGCCGGCTCCGAAGCGGCACGCGTCACCCCGCGGGGACGTCACTGTCCGGCTGTGTGCCACGGCGCGGGCCGGGTGTGGCGCGCCGTCGGCCTCCCGCCGTAGGGCGTACACCGGCCGCACGTCACCGGGGAGAGGACCGAGGTACTCGTGGCCGGTCATGTGGCACCAGGCGGGCAGGTCGAGCGGGGCGGCGGTGTCGGTGGCGATGCTCGTATCGTCCGCTCACCCAAGCCTCAGTGAGATGCAGCGTCAATGCCTCGAACAAACCCGGCCCACTCCGGAGTCACTGGCGGCGCGCGGACGACGCTGGCAGTGGATTGAGCGAGCGCGAAGGGTCAGCCGAAGGTCGAGACGACGGCCGACGTCTGACCAGAGGAGATCATGGTGATCACGTCCTCGGGCGTGCCTCGTGAGGCGGTGAAGTGGAAGACCTTCCCGGTCTCCTGTGCGGCGGTTCTCCACTCGGGGCCGGCGGGGAGTGTCCCGCCGTACCAGTGGCGCCCATCGGGCTGGCGGACCAGCATCTGGTCGCCGGTCAAGGTCGTGTGCCAGCCGGGACACGGCTCTGCCCACGTGAGACTCGCAGCTCGGGGTGTTCGCTCTTCTGGGTGACGTAAGGGGTGACCTCTCCACGCGGGAAGGCGCTCAGCGCCTCGTCTCGTACCTGGTCAGGGTCGTGCCGCCGGGAAGCGTCCGAGTCTCCACGAGGTTGAGGTTCACCCAGTTGTCCAGCGCGGTGAAGAACGGCGTGCCGCCGCCCACCAGGACCGGTGCGGTGGCCAGCACGTACTCGTCAATCAGCCCTGCCCGCATGGCCGCCCCGGCAAGCGTCGCGCCGCCGATGTCCATCGGGCCGCCGTCCTCGGCCTTGAGCCGGGTGATCTCGGCGACCGCGCCGCCGGTGACCAGGCGGGTGTTCCAGTCGACCTTGTCGATCGTCGAGGAGAACACCACCTTCGACATGTCCCGCCAGCGGCGCGCGAACTCGATCTCCGCCAGGGTGGCGTTGGGCTGCTGGTCGCCGGTCGGCCAGTAGGAGCTCATCGTCTGCCACAGCTTGCGCCCGTACAGCGTCAGGGCGGTCGCCTGCAGCTGGTCGGACCAAAACTGGAACAGCTCGTCGCTCGGCACGCTCCAGCCGATGTCGTCGCCGGGCGCGGCGATGTAGCCGTCCAGAGTCACGTTCATGCCGTAGATCAGTTTCCGCATGCCGTCAGCCTTCCCTGAGTCGGTCTCACGCGTACAGACCGGCGCGGCGCGGGAAACTCATCGGTGCGCGATCTGAGCCCACATGTAGTCCTCGTGCTCGGCGGCTCAGCCGCAGACTCGTCGTTCCGCCGAGGAAATGGCAGCGATCTGAGACTGATCTTGGGTGCCATCGCGGTGAGACAACAGAGAACCAGCAGGTCACAGAAGATCGACATGTCATCGGCGGCGAGACCCTAATCCGGTATCAGGTGGCGCCGGACGGAGGCCTCGTTGCCTAGAGGTCCCAAGGCCTTGGTAGAGAGCGGCAGCGTTCCGGTGCCACCAGGCGTCAATTTCTAGAGCGATGCTGACTCGTTGGTGTTGGTGGTTCGAGCCCGCCATCGCGGTGACCTCTTCATTGACCCGAGCTCTCCAAGCTCCTGGGCAGACCGGGGCCCGCGGGTGAGCTGGTGCCACGAACGGCTACTGAGGTGGCGGACCGGCCCTCGCGTCGAGTCCTGGGATTAGGTCGCTGCGTGGTTCCGCATGCGCTCGTGACAAGGGAAAACAGCAGCTATTGGGGAGGACAGTCTTGATCAACTGCGGCATCGACTGGGCGGAGAAGACGCACGACGTCGCCCTGGTCGACGACAAAGGCGAGTTACTCGCCAAGCGGCACATCACCGACGACGCGGCCGGCTACAGGATTCTGCTCGACCTGCTCGCGGAGTACGGAGGCAGCGAGGAGAACCCGATCCCCGTGGCGATCGAGACGTCCCGTGGCCTGGTGCCCGGGTGCTCGCCGAGATCGGCGACGACCGCACACGGTTCGCCGACGCCCGAGGCCTCAAGGCGTATGCCGGCTCCTCGCCCGTCACCCGAGCCTCCGGCCAAAAGTCATCAATCACCCGGCGCTGGGTGAAGAACGACCGGCTCAACCACGCCGGTTACCTCTGGGCCTTCTCCGCGATCACCGCCTCACCAGGCGCTAGCCCACTACCGGCGCCGTCGCAACAACCACGCAGACTGGCACGCCGCCGCCCAGCGCAACCTCTTCAACCGCATGATCGGCCAGCTCTACCACTGCCTCCAACAGAGCCATCGATATGACGAGGCACTGGCCTTCCCAGCTCCACCCGACGAGGTGGGCTCAGCGGCCGCATAACCAGAGGTCTTATCTCACCTGAAGCGATCAGAAGCATGCCTAGCGGGGCAGGCGGCCCAGCACAGCACGGAATCTCTCCCGCCCTGCCGTGACGCTCGCGTTCCACAGGCCTGAGGCGTCACCGCTCAGCGAGAGGGACTGGAGCCGTTGTTCCTCGGCGAGCAGGCTCGCACCCACCACGTTCTGGTCCAGCATCCCCATCGAGGTGAGCGCCGCATGGCCGCAGGACACCGCGTCGTCAGCACTTCCCGAGCCGTGGGCTAGCAGGGCATACCGCAGGCAGAGGACAGCGAAGAAGGCGTAGGTGTCGGCGACATCAGTGATCCCCTCCTCGTCAGGCTGAAGCTCCGGGAACCGCTCCAGCAGGCGTACGCGCTCGGCGGCGTCGACGAGCGGCCGGTCGGCATGCCAGAGATCGCGCACGGACTCCGCAAAGAAGTCCAGATCGGCTTCCCGCCCCGGCGCGCCCGCCCGCAGGCCCACGAACAGTGGCGCCATGCGTTCGGTGCAGGCGGAGACATACAGGCGAATCGCCTCGCCGCCACCGTCACGAAGCGCCTCCGCGACGGCCTCCTCGACCAATGTCTCCACGTCCCACCCTTATCCCGTTCGAGCAGATCGACAGGTTACACAGCGGGCTGACGGCCACAGCTTGACGACTACAGTCTGCAGGTCCTCAACGGCACCGCCCGCCAGGTCCACGGCGCCGACGTCGCGGTCATCGTCACCAACGGCCGCGTCACGGCGCCTGCCGTCGTCTTCGCCAAGCAGCAGCGCCTCGATGTCGTCGACCGCCACACCCTCGGTGTGTGGGCGGCCGGCTCACGCCCCTTGTGGGAACTGCTCCGGGCCGTCCCACCGCCCCGCAAGCCGACTGCCCTTTCCTGAAGCTGCCCCCGCAACTGCCCGTCCCCAGACCACGAAGAGGAACCACATGCTCGACAACGAGCAGCAGCGCACAGGATCCAGGTTGTACTCCAGCGGGGCTGGGCCGGCTCTTCCGTAGCGCCGGTTGTCCGGGCTCGCTCGCATATCCGCCGGGGGCGGCTCAGCGGGGGCAGCGGCAGGCACCCTGGGCAACCAGATGCCGCGCGTACGGGGTGGGCATGGCCTTCATCTGGACGCCGGTGCGCAGCGGCTTCACGAGATAGCGAAAGCCCTTGATCGGGCCGTGGCAGATGAACCCGGTGGGCGTTGGGATGCCGATGCCGTCGGGGAGACGGTGAAGCCCAGCCCGGCGTAGAAGTCCGTCAGCTCCGGCTCGTGCGGGGCGAGCAGTACCGCCCAGCTTGCCCGCCGCGTGCGAGCCTGCGGCCTGTTCCTACATGCGTGACGACGAGGTCATCGTTTACGCGACGGCGGATCCCCGTACCGGCATAACGCCATCCCGCCTGTGGCATTTCTTCCGGTACCGCGTCGAGGCCCGATGTGAGACGTCAGTGCCGGCGGAGACCTGGCGGGTCTTTGGATGACTGGCTCATCGACCACGAAACCGGTATCGATCTCGACGTCTGGGGCATGAAGTGGCACTGCCTGTACCCGGGGGCCAAGCTTCTCCCCGAGTCGGAGGGCGACCCCGCCGCTGGCCGAAGTGATCTCGGGATCGAATTCCGCGAGGCCCGCATTGAGACCAACGTGCACAACCTCACCCTGCTCTTCTCCGGGCTTCAGGTGACCGAGGTCCCGGTCGGATACACGCCCTTCGTCACGGAGTAGTGATCAGGGTTCGTCTGATCGACGTCTGCTCGTAATGTGGTCTTGCACCTGCGGGCCCGGTCGCCGCCGCGTTGGTGCTCCTGCATGGCCGTTTCGGCACCGCGTTCACGGCAGGAAGCGAATCCAGTGGCTCGCTGTCGCGGCCAGGCCGCTCACGCTGACGCCCCAGGTCAGCAGCGCGAGCGATACACGCATCCGCAGGTGCCGCCCCGCGCTGACCTCAAGGCCCGTGCAGTTCAGCTGAAGGTGCCAGGCATGTCCAGCCGCGACTGTGCCGTGCTGCGTCTGACTCATGTTCCTTCTCCGTTTCGGTCCGACTGATGTACCGGCTCAGTGAGCAATGGAACTGTCAGGAGCGTGCCTGCTGTTGTGTTGTCCATGCGGCGCGGTCACGTCCTCGCCGCTAAGGTCGGGACAAGCCCTGGTTGTCCCGGTGTTGTCCCGATCGCGACCGAGGGCGGGTCAGGGGGATGGGGGACGATTCTTGGCGAACACGCAGCGTGGCCGACCGTGGAGTGACCTCGATGCCGACGCGGACATCACCGAGGAGGCCGCCCGGCTGGCGCAGTTCCTCCGCGAGCGGGTGACCGCCAGCGGCGCCAATCTTCGGTCGCTGGAAGGCAGGATGCCGTATTCCCGGTCGCAGATCAGCCGCATCCTCGGCGCGAAGGTCCTACCGGACGAAGCCTTCGTCGACGCGCTGCTCGCGGCGACCGCGACCAAGGACGCGCGGACGCGCGAGACGCATTGCCGACGGGCCGAGACACTCCTGGCCGCCGCACGTGCCCCGCGGCAGGCGTCCCCTCCGCTTTCGCCGGAAGTGGCGGCCGAAGTTGCCGCTGTGCAGGCCAGGCACCTTCAGACCTACGAGCAGCTGACACAAACACTCGACCAGCGAAACGAGTTACGCGAGGCCCTTACCAGGTCGGAGAAGATCGTCTTCGTCCTGTCGGCCATGCTCCAGGTCCAGAACCAGCGCATCAACACACTCACTCAGGAACGGGACGGCCTCCTCGGCAGCCGGGCGGCCTCGATCGC
Organism: Streptomyces sp. WAC00040; assembly: GCF_056835925.1. Taxonomy (NCBI): domain Bacteria; kingdom Bacillati; phylum Actinomycetota; class Actinomycetes; order Kitasatosporales; family Streptomycetaceae; genus Streptomyces; species Streptomyces sp. WAC00040. The sequence goes on along the minus strand of NZ_JAKQZE010000004.1, from coordinate 606,131 downwards.
CGAGGTCCAGGAGAGGCTGGACCTCGCCTGTGACCAGGAAATGCGCACCCGCGAGGAATTGCAGCACGCGCAGCAGCGACAACAGCGGGCCGAAGCCCTGCTCCGCCGCTCGCAGGCCGAAGTCGAGCGCCTCAGAGGTGAGCTGGAGCGCCTCGGCGCGGGCGGGGCCGACCCCGATGGGGGCATCGCCGACGAACCACGGACCGTTTCTGTTTCGCTGCCTCCAGCCGTGGCGTCCCTCGGCGACTCTCCGGCCGCAGCCGACATGGCCAGAGCACTCGACCGGGCGGCGGCAATCGGGGTGGAGGACAACGAGATCCTCGATCAGGCGGAGCACCGCCTCGCCCACTTCCCGATCCCGCGATCGGGGCTCCTTGAGGGGTTACTGGACCAGCTCTCCGAGGGCGCCGTCGCCCAGGCCGCAGCCGCCTCCCTGCCCCACCTGGATCTTCCGTACGGCGGCGACGCGCGCCGCCTGCTCGACGACCTCAGTGGCAGGACCGTCGACGAACCCCTTCACCTGATCGCGCGATTCGTCGAGTTCGGGGCTGCCCTGGCCGAGGACGAGCTCGGCGCGCAGCTGCGGGCGTGGAACGACACGCTTGTCCGAGAGGACATGATCTCCGCCGCCGCACTCGGAGAGATTCGGACCGCTGCCGGTCACCGACCTGCTTCCGAAGCGCCGACAAGTGTGGTCGCCCGACTGCGACGCCGACGCAGGCCAGTGGCCCAAGGCGTGGCCGCCGCCGTGATCTCACTCACGGCAGGCTTGGCGCTGAGCACATTCGCGGCACCGACCGACGACGACGGCAAGGACGGGCCCGTGGCGAAACCGTCTGCTTCCGTCACCCCCCACGCCTCTCCTCCCATGGCCACGGCCCCGCTGTCACCCACGCCCATCACCATGACGCTGTCCATGAGGCTTTGGACGTCGGCAGACGGCGCGGCACAACGCACGGCAGACCTTCGCGGACAGATTCCCCGCATCAATGCGGCGCTGAATGGCCGACAGCCTGTCATGGTGCTCATTTTCACGAGCTCGCCGACGGAGTCCCTCCCGTTGGCCTCCGACATGTCCCAGGACCTGGCACGGCTGCTGCCCAAGGAGATGGCCTCCATGCGGCAGGCACAGTTCAAGGCCTATTGGAGGGGCGGCACGTCCGGCAGCGTGCAGTTGGAGATCTACACACCTAAAGGCGCGACTGTGCAGCCTTCGGCTTCGGATCCGTTGTCCAGCGCCTGATCCGACGGGTACCTGCTCGAGGGCAATCGCCGGTTCCGGCAGCAGGACAGGCCTCACATCGGCGGCTGCCGTACCGGGTTCTGCCGGCTGATGGTGCCCGCGCGGACCTCCGCGGGACGCCGGTGCATGGACTGCTCGGCGTTCAAAGCGGCGGGCGCCGACCACGGTCCTCCACCGCTGCCGGCATCCGACGGCGCAGCGCCCGGGGTGGTGGGGGTGCCCCTATGTCTTTCGAGGCGTCTGTTCGATCACCGAGTCCCAAGAGCATTACGACACGGCTGCTTACGCGTCGGGATGTTCCGGCAGGGCGAGCCAGTCCGACCAGGAGATCTCGCGGCCGAGGAAGCGCGGCTGCTCGAACGGCCAGACGGCGGAGATCCACTGCGGCACCAGCGCGTCGAGGGCTTGCTCGACCTTGCTGCCCACCAGCTCGTCCACCACCCACCAGGAGATCTCGCCGTCGGCGCCGGCCCTCTCCGGTGGGTCGATGTAGACGCAGCCGAGCAGAGCTGTCTCCGCCGCGTCGAACAGCGCGTAGTTGAAGGATTGGTGTGCGGCGATCTCCTTCTCGTGCCGCAACAGGTCGGCCTGGTCAGCCTCGTAGGTCATGGTGGGCGCGGGCCAGCCCCAGGCCGGGCCGAAGATGGTCCACAGCCGCTCGCGCGAACCCATCACAGCCGGATAGTCGAGCGGGGTGTCCGCCTCCCGGATCGGCCGCAGGTGATGACCACTGTCCGGCAGCGGTACCAGGACGGGGTGGACGAAGTCATCGGGAAGCCAGCTCATGGCGCCCGACCGTAGCAGCGCGCGCGTCCGTCCGCTCCCCCGAATTCTCCTCGTACCGCCAAGCCCTGCTCTCATGCCGGGCAGGGCCCGCGATCAACCGATCGAGACTCCCGTTCGATCGACGGACTCCGTGATCGGTATGGCAACGGCTTCAGAGCTCGAGGATGCGGCTCTTCTGTGCCGCGAACTCGGCCTCGGAGAGCACGCCTTGCTCCTTGAGCTGAGCGAGCTCCTTCAACTGCGAAATCTTGGTGTCCATCGGCACTGCAGGTGCAGGTGCAGGTGCGGGTGCCGGAGCGCTGTAGGCCTCGCGCGACGCCGCGGCGGTCTGCCCGTAGTCCTGTTGCGCCCATCGGCCGGCCTGGCGGCGCGAGACGCGGTTGGAGACGGCGGTGGCGGTACCGGAGATGACTGCGGTGCGGGCGACCCCGCGAAGTAGACCAGGCATGACAGGTTCCTTGTTGTCGGGCAGGCGTCGGCCGTCAGGAGGCGGATCCGGCCTCGACGGCCTCCAGAGCCGCCATGAGGTCCTCGGGCGGGATCCTTCCGTTGGCCACCATCCGTGCTCCGCTGCGGCGCAGAGCCGCTGCCAGCGGCGCGGCCCACACGTTCTCGTACACGATGACGCCCGCCGAGTTGCCGGGTTCAAGGACGGCGGCGGCCTCCTGGAGGTCGTCCTCACCGAGCAGGCCCGAGGAGGCGCCCTCGAACACGGCCAGGTCGAGTTCTCCGTCGCCGTCCATGTCGGTGAGCCTGAGCGCTCTGACCGAACCGTCTGCCTCTTTTCGGACGAAGGACAGGTCGAGGATGCGGATGATGCGCCGCTCGACGAGTTCGAGCAGCAGGGGCAGGCCTTCGCCGGTCATGCGATTGCCCGGGAACTCAAGGATCAGGTAATCGACAGGGCCCATCTCGGAGAGTTCGTCGTCGCTCATACCGACTCCTCGTCTGGCGGCTTCTCGCCTCCGATGGTGCGGCAGCCGCGCCCGCAACCGCGCGCAATGCCACCTTCCATTCCAACACCGCAGGACCTGGCACGCACCTTTGGGACGGCCCTGGCCACCACTCTCCTTGCGGCGAGGCGGGCACCGTCCTGCTGGACGCCTGCCACATCGCCGGCCGCACGTCACGCAAACGGCTGCCTCCTTACCAGACCAGCCCATGGGAAGGCTCACCCAGCCGTTGTTGGTGCGGGAGCAACTTTCCCGGCCCGCCCATGCCCGTGAGTCTTGCGGGCTCCCGGATCCGGGAGCTGTTCCAGCTGGGGGTGGTACAGGGAAACGTGCCAATCAGCGTCGGAGTGATCTCCTACGCCGGGCAGCTCAACTTCTCGTTGGTCGGCGACGCGGACACCGTCCCGGACCTGGACATCTTCGCCGCCGGGATGTCGCAGGCGCTGGACCGGTTCTGATCGCACACGTCCCGGAAAACGAGTGCCCCGGTCGCACCGACCGGCAGCCGCATCGCGCCCTCCTGCGGTCTGGCTTGTACGCGCCGATGCCTGTTGGGCCGGTCCGACCGGCACCCAAACGCGGGCTTCGAGGCTGGAGGCCGACCCATCCACCCCGACGATCACCGGATCACTCACTGCTCACTCTCCCATCCCTGACAACCAGCACGCGCCTCCTCTGTCAGCTTCCAGCCTCGGCGCAGCCGCCCACCCAGGCCAGGGGCCATGAGGCTGATTGGGGAGCCGCTCGGCCCGCCCTGTATCCCTGACCCGGCCGGGCGGGGCGGCCGGGTCGCTGATCCCCCACCGGGCAGCAGTCCGCCGCGGACGGCTCGGTGACGCACGTCCAGCCTCCACCGGCAGGCAACGCCCTGCATGTGGGGAGGCGCGAGGAACAGTGGCCGGGGATGGGGGAAGCCGTGGCGTGGCGGCGCTCGACGGCTGGGGTCACGCTGGGAGGACAGAGAACGGACGGCGGCGTGGAGACCTCTTGGGGGTGCCATGACTGGTGCGGACGGGCGTCGGCCGATCGTGGTGGGCGTCGACCCCGATCCCTCGAGGCGGCTGGCGCTCGCCTGGGCCGCCGACGAAGCGGATCGGCGTGCCCTGCCGCTGCGGCTTGTCCATGCCCAGGGCGTGCCGACCCGCGGATACCGGTCGGGGGAGGTACGGCCGTCCTGGGAGGAGTGGAACCGGGCGCTGCACGGCCTGGGTGACCAGGTGCTCAAGGAGGCGGTCGCCTTCGTCGAGTCCCGGCGTCCGGCGGTGGAGGTGTCGACACTGCTGGCGGAAGGGGAGCCGGCCTGGGTACTGCGTGAGGAGGCGCGGAGCGCCGCACTGGTCGTGGTGGGCTCCTGGCACCTGAGCAGACGGCGCGAGATGTTCACTTCCGCCTCTGTGGCGCTCCCGCTCTCCGCCCACGCTCCCTGCCCGGTGGTGGTCGTACCGGAGCCGGAGCACATCACCGAGGAGCCCCCGTACCTCGTTGTCGGCGTCGACGGCAGCCCGCACTCGGCTGCGGCCGTGGATGTGGCCTTCGAGGAGGCGGCCCTGCGCGGAGCGCTCCTGCGGGCCCTGTACGTGTGGCATCCGCCGCTCCTCGGTGTCCTCGATGAGGAAGCCGCGGTGCGGGAGTGCCGCCGGGTGCTCTGGGAGGCGGTCGCGGGCCGCACCGCGTCGCATCCGGACGTGGAGCTGCACCACGAGGTCGTCCGCGGACACCCGGTGCGGGTCCTGTCGGAAGCCTCGGAACACGCCCTCGGCCTGGTCGTGGGAACCCGGGGGCACGGAGGATTCATGGGCATGCTGCTGGGCTCGGTGAGCCAGGGCGTGCTGCACCAGGCCCACTGCCCGGTCATCACGGTCCCGGTGTGAGGCGACGAATGGCCTGGGCGCCTCTGCCCCGGACGACCCTCGTGCCGTCGGCCGGCCCGTCGCGCCATGAGAAGGCGCCGCCGGTCGAGGGCGGCGAACCGGCGAAACGTCCGCCGAGCTCCCTGGAGTCCGCGATGGCAGCCTCATCCACTGCTCTTCGTTCAATCCGGCCGATTCCACCGGCGACGAGGACTTCGTCACTGTATGGGATCGGATGATGCGCACCGGTACGGACCCGCTGGTACCGGACGGAGGGAGGGACGATGCGGTCGGTGCCGCGTCCGGTTCCGGTGCGCGTCCCCCGGTACGGGAAGTCGCTGCCGATGAGGTTTTTGCCGTGCTGGGCACGTCACGGCGCGGCCTGTCGGCGGCGCAGGCACGGACCAGGCTGGAGGGGTACGGGGCCAACGAACTTCCGCGGGCGGGGCGCCGCGCCGTGTGGCGGCAGCTGGGGGCGCAGTTCACGGATCTGTTCGCCGTGGTGCTGATCGTCGCGTCGGGGATCACCTTCCTGGCGTATTCGCTGGAGCAGCCGCGGGACGTGGGGACCCTGCAGCTGGCGGTGGCGATCCTGGGGGTCGTGGTGCTGAACGCCGCCATCGGCTTCGCCCAGGAGTACTCGGCGGAGCGGACGGCCCAGGCGCTGGAGGCGATGGTGCCCCACACCTGCCGGGTACTGCGCGGCGGTGAACGGTTGGAGCTGCCGGCGCGGGAGCTGGTGCCGGGCGACGTGGTGGTGCTGGAGGCCGGCGACGCGGTGTCGGCGGACTGTCGGGTCGTCGAGGCGCACGAACTCGCGGTGAACAACGCGCCGTTGACCGGGGAAAGCAACGCCGCGGGCCGTACGGCCGATCCGGTGGCGGCCGGGCCGCCAATGGAGGCCCGCAACTGCGTGTTCATGGGGACCGATGTCGTCGCGGGGTCCGGACGGGCCGTGGTGTTCGCCACTGGTGCGACGACCGAGTTCGGGCGGATCTACAGGCTGGCCGCGGCGGCTCCTCGACAGAAGACGCCGCTGCAGCACCAGGTGGCCGACATGGCCAGACGGGTAGCGGGGGCTGCCCTGGCGATGGGCGCCCTGGTGTTCGCCGTGCGGCTGCCGACCGGGGAGTCCGTGGTGTCCCTGTTCGTGTTCGCGCTGGGGGTGATGGTGGCGCTGGTGCCGGAAGGGCTGCCCGCCACCCTCTCGGTGTCACTGGCGATCGGCGTACGGAGGATGGCGCGCCGCCACGCCCTGATCAAGCAGTTGCTGGCGGTTGAGGCGCTCGGGTCGACCACGGTCGTGTGCACCGACAAGACCGGGACGCTCACCCAGGCGGAGATGACCGTCACCCAGGTGTGGGCGGGGGGTGTGACGCACCCGGTGAGCGGTGTGGGGTACGCCCCCAGCGGTGAGGTCGCCGACGCGGCAGCGGTGCGTGGGCTGCTGCGGGTGGCGGGCCTGTGTTGCAACGCCCGTCTGGTTCCGCCCGAGGGCCCTGGGGGCCGGGAGAACTGGCGGGTGCTCGGCGACACCACCGAGGGAGCGCTGCTCGTCGTCGCCGCCAAGGCCGGGCTCGACCTGGGCGCGGAGGAGGCGGTGGCGCCGCGGCTGACGGAGTTCCCCTTCGACTCGACCCGCAAGCTGATGACCACGGTGCACAAGAGCGGCCCGGCCTACCAGGCGTGCGTCAAGGGAGCGCCCATGGAGTTGCTGGCGCGGTGCACCGGCATGGAGTGGGAGGGGCGGTGGGGGCCGCTGACCGAGGAGAAGCGGGCGGTGGTCGTCGCGGCGAGCGACGCGCTGGCGTCGCAGGGGCTGCGGGTGCTGGCGGTCGCGCGGCGGGAGCTGGACGGGGCCCGCCCCGCGCAGGAAGAGGCTGAGTCCGGGCTCACGCTGCTCGGCATGGTCGGCATGCTGGACCCGCCGCGTCCGGAGGTCACCGACGCGGTCGCCGCCTGCCGACGGGCCGGCATCCGGATCGTCATGGTCACCGGCGACCACCCGCTCACCGGAGAAGCCGTAGCCCGCCGGGTGGGGATCGTACGGCGGTCGGATCCGGTGGTGGTGACGGGTGCCGGGCTCGACGCGATGGACGACGAGGCGCTGGACACGCTGCTCGCGGAGTCGTCCGAGCTGCTGCTGTGCCGGGTCAGCCCGGAGCACAAGATGCGGGTGGTCAACGCCTTCCAGCGGCGGGGCGAGGTGGTCGCGGTGACCGGGGACGGTGCGAACGACGCCCCGGCGCTCAAGCACGCGGACATCGGCGTGGCGATGGGGGCCTCGGGTACCGACGTTGCCCGGGAGGCGGCCTCGATGGTGCTGCTCGACGACTCGTTCGCGTCCATCGCGACGGCGGTACGGCTCGGCAGGTCCGTCTACCAGAACATCCGCAAGTTCCTGGTCTACGTCTTCAGCAGCAACATCGGCGAACTCGGCCCGATCCTGGCGGCGACGTTCGCCGGGTTTCCGCTGGTGCCCATCAGCGCGGTGCAGATCCTGGCGATCGACCTGGGCTCGGACGTGATGCCCGCCCTGGCGTTGGGCGCGGAACGGCCAGAGCCGGACGTGATGGACCGCCCGCCGCGCTCCCGGCGCGAGCGGCTGTTCTCGGCCGCGGGGGTGGGACGGATCCTGTTCCTGGGCGGCATCCAGGCGCTGGGCGTGTGCGCCGTGTTCTTCTGGCACATCCATTCCGCCGGCGTCCCGTTCGAGGACTTCACCGAGGACGATCCCGTCTACCGGGAGGCCGTCACGCTGGCCCAGGGTGCGATCGTGTTCAGTCAGTTCTTCATCTCGCTCGCGGTGCGCACCGACCGGGAGAGCGTCCTGAAGGTGGGGCTGCTGTCCAATCCGGCTCTGCTGGCGGCAGGCGGCTTCGGTATCGCCCTCATGGCCGCGATCAGCTATGTGCCGCTGCTGCAGGCCGTCTTCAACACCGCCGCGCTCGACGCCGCCGACTGGGCGGTACTGGCCGGGCTCGGCACCCTCCCCCTGATCGCGGACGAGGCCCGCAAGGCATGGCTGCGCCGCCGCGCGGACCGCCGGAAAGGAGTCCCACGGTGAAGGTGATCGTCGTCGGCTGCGGACGAGTGGGGTCCATGCTCGCCGGTCTGCTCGCCACCGAAGGGCACGACGTGGCTGTCGTCGACCGCCGTCCCAAGGCGGCCCAGCGGCTGCCCGACAGCCCCCGCATCCGCTTCCACGAGGGCAACGGCTACAGCCGCGGCGTCCTCACGGCCGCCGGGATCGAGCACGCGGACGCCTTCGTGGCCGTCACCTCCGGGGACAACAGCAACATCGTCAGCGCGCGTACGGCGAAGGAGACGTACCGGGTGCCGATCGTCCTCGCCCGCATCTACGATCCCCGGCGCGCCGACATCTACCGCGAACTAGGCATCCCCACCATCGCCAGCGTCCGCTGGACCGTGCACCAGCTCCATCAGATGCTGCTGCACCGCCACCTGAGCCCCGAACTCAGCTTCGGCAACGGAGAGACCCTGCTCGTCCGTTCGGAACTGCCCGACTACCTCATCGGGCGGCGGCTGACCGAGTTCGACATCGACGGTGAGATTCGCGTCGTCGAGGTCACCCGTGGGGGCCGTTCACTGATACCCGCGCACAGCACGCCCGTCCAGGCGGGCGACCTGGTCACCTTCGCCGTCGCCGCCACCGCGCTCGGCAGACTGCGCGGCTTTCTCGACAAGGAGCTGGGGACGTGAACGTGCTCATCGCCGGCGCCGGACGGCTCGGCACCCAGATCGCTCAGGTGCTCTCCGCAGCCCGCAACGAGGTCACCCTGATCGACGTCGACGACGACCGTGTGGCCGAGTTGGAGAGCCGTATCCCAATGGTGCGGCTGGTCGCGGGAGACGCCTGCGAACCAGCCCTCCTGGAACACGCCGGTGCACTGACAGCCGACCTCGTCGTCGCCACCACCGGGGACGACGAGGACAACCTCGTCATCAGCCTGCTCGCGAAACGGCAGTTCGCGGTGCCCCGAGTGGCCGCCCGCGTGAACGACGCCGACAACGCCTGGCTGTTCGACGGGCGCTGGGGCGTCGACGTCGCCGTCCCCGCCGCCACCCCGCTGATCTCCCTCATCGAGGAGGCCACCGGGGCCACGGACACGGTTGCCCTGCTGCGGCTCAGCAAAGCAGGCGTCGACGTCATCGAAACGGTCATCACGCCACAGTCCAGGGCCGTGGGCCGGGCGCTGGGTGGCGTCCGGCTGCCCGAAGGGACGGTCGTCGCCACGATCGTCCGCGACGGTCAGCCCACTGTGCCGGATCCGGCCATTCGGCTTCAGGCCGGGGACGAACTCCTCCTCGTCTCGCACTCCGCGACCGAGCAGGAGATCCACGCGGCGTTCCAGTGAACCACCCCGGATTCGGAGTCCCGAACGGCCACCGCCTGCTGTCCTGGCAACCCAGCGCCGCCAGCTGTCAGGTGTCCGGCTGCCGACCACCGTTGGAGTGGCGGATTACAGCGACTCGATCTCCGTCGGTTCCGGACTGCGGATGCCTCACCTCTCACCTCCAGGTTTCCCCTGGCCACGCTTCGCTGCCTTGGGGAGGGGCGGTCACTGCGAGGGCCGACGGCACTGCCGCCGCGCCTTGGTGTCATGGACGAGGGCGGAGCAGACGGATCACTCCGGTGCCGAGGGCGGGGCGGGGAAGGCTCGGGCGGCGCCGCGCACGCGTAGGCCGACATCACTGCCGAGGGCGTGGGGTACCGAGGCCGGGTCGAAGATCCGGGCGAGCACCGGTGTTCCGTCCGTCAGCCGCAGGGCGAGCAGGGCGTCGTGGCCCTGGAAGTCACGGCGTACAACAGTCGCCGTGATCACTGCCGCAGTGGTGGGCGGGACGACCTCGATCTGCTCGGGGCGCAGCAGTACCCGCCCAGGGGCGGCCAGCGGACAGCCGTCGGTGGCGACGACCGGCACCAGCCCCAGCGGTGTACGGGCCCGGTCGCCGGTCATCTCGGCGGGCAGCCAGACGGCTTCGCCGATGAAGTCGGCCACCCAGGGGGTGGCGGGGGAACTGTAGACGAGGTCCGGCGGTCCGCTCTGCACGATCAGGCCGTCGTGCATGACGGCGATCTCGTCCGCGATCGACAGGGCCTCGGCCTGGTCGTGGGTGACGAGAACGGCCGTGGCGCCGTCGGCGCGCAGGGCCCCGCGTACGTCACGGCGCACCTCGGCACGCAGAGCCGCGTCCAGGGCACTGAAGGGCTCGTCGAGCAGGACGACCGGTGGGCGAGACGCGAGTGCCCGGGCCACGGCGACGCGTTGCTGCTGGCCGCCGGAGAGCTGGTGCGGCATCCGGTCCTCGAACCCGGCGAGGCCCACGAGCGCCAGTACGGCCTCGGTCCGTCCGGTCCGCCGGCTGTGCCGGTCGAGCCCGTAGGCGACGTTGGCGCGCACCGGGAGATGCGGGAAGAGCGCGCCTTCCTGCGGGACCACCGCGATCCGCCGCCGCTCGGGCGGCACCGTGCGGCCGGGGGCGGCGATCCGCTGGCCGTCAAGGCGGATCTCCCCGGCGTCCACGGCCTCGAATCCTGCGATGCAGCGCAGCAGCGTGGTCTTGCCGCTGCCGGAGGGTCCGAGTACCGCGGTCAGCGTCCCAGAGTGGACCGTGAGGTCCGCCCCGCGCAGCGCCCGCACCGGGCCGAAGGACTTGTGCACCGCCCTGACGCGCAGCTCCGCCATGTCAGCTTCCTCCGGACGGGGCGAGGGCGCCGGTGCGGGCCGAGAGCCACCAGGTCGGTACTGCGGCGAGCAGCACCAGCAGGGCGGCGTAGGGTGCGGCGGCCGCGTAGGCGGAGACCGATGTCTGGGTCCACAATTCGGTGGCGAGTGTGTCCATTCCGGTCGGGCGCAGCAGCAGCGTGGCGGGCAGCTCTTTCATGCAGGTGAGGAAGACCAGGACCGCCCCGGCGCCGATGCCGGGCGCGGCAAGCGGCAAGGTGACCGTGCACAGTACGTGGGATCTGCGGCGGCCGAGCGAGCGGGCCACCTCCTCCAGCGCCGGCGGAGCCTGCTGCGCGGCGGTGCCGACCGCTGCTACGGCCAGTGGGAGGAACAGGGCCGCGTAGGCGAGGGCTAGCAGCCAGACGCTCTGGTAGAGCGGGTCGGCCACGTTGATCCCGAAGAACACCAGCGAGAGGCCGATGACCAGGCCGGGCAGTGCGTGCGAGAGGTAGGCCAGGCGGTCCAGGACGACGGCGGCAGGGCCGGGTGCGCGAGCGCCCAGCAGTCCTAGCGGCAGGGCGAGCAACAGGGTCACGCCCGCACCGGCGGCGGAGACGGTGAGCGAGTTGCCTGCTGCCGTGGCCAGCCCGGTCAGAGTTCCGGGCCGGGAGACGCCCTCGCCGAACCACCGCGCCAGACTCGCCGCCGGGATGCCGAGCGTCAGCGCCCCCGTGCCGACGAGACCGAATGCGGCAGGCCATCGCAGGCTGCCCAGGCACAGCAGTACCGGTGGGCGGCCCGCGCCGCCGAGGCGGGCGTAGCGAGCCGCCCGCCGCCGGGTCATCTGCTCGCCCGAGACGATGAGCACGGTAAGCGCGACCAGCACGGTCGCCAGCACCAGGGCGCCGGTGCGGTCGAAGCCGAGGCTGATCGAGGCGAAGATGGCCCGGGTGAAGACATCCGTCCGCAGGACGGAGACCGCGCCGAAATCGGAGAGCACGTAGAGCGCCACCAGGAGCGCCCCCGCTCCCACTGCGGGCTGAACCTGGCACAGTGTCACTGTGATGAAGGTGCGCCACGGGCCGCTCCCCAGTGACCGGGCCACCTCCTCCTGCGCGGGGTCGGCACTCGCCAGCGCGGCGGCGACGGGGAGGAAGACGTACGGGTACGACACCAGCGTCAGGACCAACGCGGCCGCCCAGAATCCCTCGAACCCTTCCACCGTGGAGGCCCACGCGAACGCCGCCACATAGCTGGGCACCGCCAGGGGGAGCGCGGCGAGCACCCCGAACAGCCGCCGCGCCGGCAGGTCGGTGCGCGTGACCAGGAACGCCGAGGCCACGCCGAGTGCCGTGCACGCCGTGGTCACGACCCCGGCCAGGGCCACACTCCGGGCCGCGAGTTCCCCGGTCCGCGCCGTGAACAGTTCCTCACTGATGCGGGCCCAGCCCGCGTCACCGACCCGGACTGCCAGATAGACCAGCGGGATCAGCGCCACACCGACTCCGGCCACCGCGGCAGCAGCCAGTGCCGGGCGCGGTACCACTCGCCTTGCCCGGCGGCGCGCGACGGCCGTCGACGCCATGGTCAGGCCAGCCCTGAATCCTTGATCATCTGGATCGTGGTCTGCAGGTCGTCCAGGTCGTTGAGATCGATGTCCGGCGTCTTCAGGGAGGACAGCTTCGGCAGGCCAGGCGCACTGGCCACACCGGCCACGAGCGGGTACTCGTATGTCTCCTGGGCGAAGGAGGTCTGTGCCTGCTTGCCCAGCAGGTAGTCGAGGAAGGCGCGGGCGTCGGGATCGTCGCCGGCTCCCTTCAGCACGCCGACGCCGGAGACGTTGACCAGGGCCCCGATGTCGCCGTTCGGGAAGAAGTGGTTCTTCGCCTTGAGCGCGCCGACGGTGGCGCCCTGCTCCTTGGCCAGTTCGTACACGTAGTAGTGGTTGACCAGCCCTGTGGCGAGACGACCCCTGTCCGCGTCGGCGACGATCGGCGCGTTGCCCTCCCTGATCTGGGCGTCGTTGGCCTTCAGCTCCTCCAGGAAGTCTTGGGTCCGCTCCTCGCCGTGCTCGACCCTCATCGCCGTGATGAACGCCTGGAACGAGCCATTGGTCGGCGCGACGCCCACCTTCCCCTTCCACTCCGGCTCGGTCAGCTCGAACACGGACTCCGGCAGATCCTCCTCGGAGACCTGGTCGACGTTGTAGACCAGGGTGCGCGAACGGCCAGTCACCCCGACCCACTCCCCGCCCTCGTCCCGGTAGGCAGCGGGCACCTTGTCCAGCACCTCGCCCGGCAGCTCTGCGAACAGGTCCTGTCCGGCCACAGCCCCCAGTGCACCGGCATCCTGCGCGAGGAACACATCCGCCGGAGTCCGGCTGCCCTCCTCCTGCAGCTGCGCCGCCATCGCCGCCGTGTCTCCGTAACGCACCTCGACCGTGACGCCACTGGCCTTCTGGAAATCGTCCAGCACCGGCTTGACCAGAGGCTTGCTTCGCCCGCTGTACACAGTGATCTTCTTGTCCGAAGCCTCCCCGGCCAGCTGCGCTCCCTCACTCCCGCCACTGCCGCAGCCTGCGAGAAGCAGAGTCAGCAGACTGCCGATGGCGACCGTGGTGACGACTCTTGGGCGGGTTGCATGCATGTGCTGCTCACTCCTTGGCCGTCTCCTCGAAGCGGGGCTCACTTAGGATAGGCTAACTTTACAGGAGGTATAGGAGAATCTGTACATTTTGAGGAGGGGTGATCACTACCGGGCAGCTCGGCGGCGCCGGACGCTGTCCTCGTGTTCTGCTTGCTCCAAGGCCAGGTCAGCGCGGGCGAGGTCTTCCCGCAGACGGGGGATCCAGTGGCGTCGCAGGGCGCGGACCCGGTGCCGGGTGCTGATGGCCTCGGCGCCCACCAGCTCGGCGGCGGCGTGGGCGGCCGCGTACTCGGCGGCGGCGCGCACGGCCCGGCCGTAGGCGGCCTCGGCGTGTACAGGGCCGTGTTGGTGGGAGCGGCGGCGGTGGGCGGACGGGCGGGTACGGACGTGGAGACCGCCGCCGGATGGCGTACCTTCATGGAGACGGTCCAGTGGTTCGTGATCTCGGCGGAGCCGATGCCCTCGGCGGCTGAGTCGAGGGTGTGTTCTCCGCTCAGGAGCAGCCCCCGCAGCAGCCAGTTTTCGGCGTCGGGCAGCAGGTCCCGCCAGGCGCGGGCTGCTGCTTCCTCCGCGTGCAGCAGCCGCTGATGTTCGGAGCGGAGGATGCGGAGCTTCTGTTCCAGCAGGTCCGCTCCGGGCTCGGCGACGTCGAGGCTGTGCCGGAGGCGCAGTCGCCCCGCACGGCCGGGCGGCGTACGGCGGGCGCCGGTGCGTGTCATTGGGACGACTCCGTGTCCAGGGCATCCGTCGCCCCGTGGGCCGAGGAGCCGGGCGGGGAGCATCGAGAGCTGGCTGCGGGGCAGCGTGAGCAGGGCCCGCCAGCCGCGTTCCAGAGAGGTGTCCAGGTCGCTGCGCTGGTCGGCGAAGTCCCGCAGGAACGCCTCCTCGTAGTCCATGTAGCGGCGGTCGGTGGGGCTCAGCGCCGCTTGGCCGACCAAGTCCGCGAGGTCGCGGACCTGCCGGGCGCCGGCCAGTGCGGCAAGCAGCTGGGCCGCGACGTCGAGGTGGTCGTCGCGGGTGCGGCCTGGGCCGGCGCCCTTGCGCATCAGCCGGGAGAGGGAGGACAGGGCGCCGTGGAGAACGGCGTGGTGAGCATGACGGGGAGGGTGGACAAGGCCGTTGCCCCCGAACTGCTCGCATCGGTGCGGGACATCGATGACGTGATCAGGTCGTCGACGATATGGAAGCGGTCTGAGCCGTGATCGTCCGGCTTGGCGGGTTTCACCGGTGGGGGTCGGAGTGGGCCAGCTCGGCGAGAAGCTGTTCGGCCTCCGAGGCGGTGAGCCGCTCTTCGAGTAGCGGCAGGTAGATCTCCTCTTCCTTCGCGAAGTGGACCTTGACCAGTGTGTACAGGCCGTACAGGACGCGTCGCAGTGCGGCCTGGCCTTCGCCGTTGAGCCCGTCCCGGCCCATCGCCTCCCGCAGTGTGCCCAGCTCACGCGCCAGTCGACCGACCTCGGCGTGCTCCCTGGACATGGTTGCGGTCGCTTCTGCGGCGCCCATCACTCGAGCGACCGCCGGGTACAGCACCCGGTCCTCGGCTTCGGCATGCGGGATGAGGTGATCGGTCAGGAAGAGCTGAAGGTCGGCGAGCGCGGTGTCGAGCGCCTCCGGCGTCGCTCGGCCCACGGTATCGGCGACCGTGCGCAGTGCTTCGATGTGTGGCAGCAGGTGCTCGTGCTCGTGGTGCAACTGCTGGGTCAGCGTGGTCACGATCTCCTCCTTGCTCGGTAGGGCTGTGGTGGTCGCCCCTGTCATCAGGCTGGGGAGCTCGACGGCTCGCGCCCCCCGAGGCGCGGTCCGCTCAGGGCCGCGACGGCCACCTCCGTCGGCGGCTGGTCATCCATGGGGCGCACGTCACTGCATGCGGGTGACGAGGAAGTCGGCGCTGCCGGACAGCGTGGTGAGCCGGGGCGTGTCCTCGTCCTCGATGCGGATGCCCGACCGTTCGCTGAGGACCTCGACAAAACTCAGGAAGTCCAGCGAGTCCATCTCGAGCACGTCGCGGAAGGCGTCGTCGGGGTCCAGCACGGTGACGTCGGCGTCGGGGATGACCGAGGAGATCGATTCCCTGACCATGTCCAGTGCATCGGTTCGGTTCATGTTCACAGTTGCTCCGGGTTCTGCAGAAGGCGGGAGACCGCCGTGAGGTAGCGGGCACCGACGGCACCGTCTGTCGCCCGGTGGTCGGCCGAGAGGGTCGCCGTGACCACGGGGCGCACGCCCAGCAGCCCGTCGACGGCACACGGCCGGTCGACGACCCGCCCGAATCCGACCAATGCCACTTGTGGCGGGTAGATCACGCCCAAGACGGTCTCCACGCCCTGGTCGCCCAGGTTGGTGACCGTGATCGTGGCGTCGGACACCTCGGAACCGCGCAGCCTGCCGGTGCGGGCCCGGCCGACCAGGTCCTTCAGGGCGGTCATCAGCTGCGGGAGTGCCAGGGTGTCGGCGTTGTGCAGGGCGGGGGCGACGAGCCCTCCGCCGCGCAGGGACACGGCCATGCCGAGGTGGACGCCCTCGCCCGCCATGAAGTGGTTGTCGGTCCAGAAGCCGTTGAGGTCAGGGACCTCCCGGGCCGCCAGGGCCGCCGCCTTGAGCAGCAGCGCCGCGGGGAGCAGCCGTTCACCGACCGGGCTCCCACGATTGTGCTCGTGCAGCCAGTCCATCGCGGCGGCCATGTCCACGGTGGTGGAGAGGTAGTAGTGCGGGATGTCCCGGTTGGCGCGGGTCATCAGGCCGGCGATCGCCTGGCGCATGGCTGCCGCCCGGTCTTCGGTCGGGGGCGCGGCAGAAGGCCGTGGAGCGGAAGAACGTGCCGTGGTGACGCCCGCAGGCGCGGGGGCGGGTGCGGGTGGGATCGACGGGCCGGGGACTGCCCGGCGTACGTCCACGGCACGCACGGCCGACTCCCTGCCCGTCCCCGTCACCGTGGCCACGTCGACGCCCAGTTCGGCGGCGAGCCGCCGGGCGAAGGGAGTCGATCGCACGCGTGGCGGCCGAGAAGTGGCTCGGGCAGCCGCGTCCTCGACGTCGGTCCGGGTGACGCGCCCTCCGGGTCCGGAGCCGTGCAGCGTCTCCAGATCGACGCCGCTGTGCTCCGCGAGGTGCCGGACCAAGGGGCCCGCCTCGATGTGGCCGCGCTGCCGAGCGGCGGACGTTACCGACGGCACCGGGACCGGGACGGGTCCGGGTGGCGGGGATGGAGCCTCGGAGGGCTCGGCCTTCCTCGACACGAGGGGGACTGGTCCCTTCTCCACCTTCTCGGCATTCGTAGGGCCCTCGGGCCTCCTGGTCTTCCCTGGTTTCCGGGGTTTGTGCGGCTTCCCTGCCTCCTCCGGTTCCTGCGGCTTCCCCGCCGTCGGCCCGATCAAGGCGAGGGGAGTGCCCACCGGGACCGTCGCGCCCGGTTCGACGAGCAGCTCCGTCATGGTCCCCGTCTCGAAGCACTCCACCTCGATCGTCGACTTCGCGGTCTCGACGACCGCGACCGGATCGCCCTTGTGGACGAGGTCACCGGGCCCCACCAGCCACTCCAGGAGCGTGCCCTCGTCCATGTCGGCGCCCAGGGACGGCATGGTGAACTCGCCCATGATCAGTCCACCGCCCGGTGGGCCGCCGCGACGATGTCGGCGGTCTGCGGCAGGGCGGCCTCCTCCAGCCGCCTGGCGTACGGCATGGGCACCTCCGCGCTGCACACCCGCTCGACAGGCGCGTCCAGTTCGTAGAACGACTCCTCGGCGATGCGGGCGGACACCTCCGCGGCGAGGCTGCCGGTGCGCCAGCCCTCGTCGATGATCACCGCACGGTGGGTACGGGCCACGGACGCGGCGATGGTCACGCCGTCGAGAGGCCGCAGCGTGCGCAGGTCGATCACTTCCGCGCTGAGCCCCTCGGCGGCCAGCTCGTCCGCCGCCGCAAGAGTCTTGGGCAGCGAACCGCCGTACGTGATCAGGGAGATGTCGGTGCCGGGCCGGCGGATCGCGGCATGGTCCAGGTCCACGGGGGCGGTGGGCGGGAGGAGTTCGCCGGAGGCGTTGTAGAGGCTGCCGTGCTCGAAGATCAGTACGGGGTCGGGATCGGCGAGCGCGGGAGCCAGCATGTGGCGTGCGTCCTCAAGGGTGGCGGGGGCGAGGACGCGGATGCCGGGGATGTGGGCGTACCAGCCCTCCAGGCTGTGTGAGTGCTGAGCGGCGAGTTGCCGTCCGGCGCCCGTGGTCATGCGGATGACCAGCGGCACGGGCAGTTGGCCACCCGACATGTGGAGCAGGGTAGCGGCGTTATTGAGGATCTGGTCGAGGGCGAGCAGGCTGAAGTTGACGGTCATGATCTCGACGATCGGCCGCATCCCGGCCAGGGCGGCGCCGATGCCGGCGCCGACGAACGCGGACTCCGACAGCGGGGTGTCGCGGACGCGTTGGGGGCCGAACTCCTCCAGCAGTCCGAGGCTGACGCCGAAGCATCCGCCGTACCGGCCCACGTCCTCGCCCATGAGGAAGACCCGGTCGTCGGCGCGCAGAGCCTCCCGGAGGGCCTCACGCAGCGCCTCCCGGTAGGTCGTCTTCGCTTCCTGCGTTCCGCCAGCGCCCATGGTCAACTCACCACTCCCGTCGACGCACTGGTGACGTGGCGGAGCAGGGTTTCGACCGGCTCCTCGGGTGCCTGTTCGGCTGCTTCCACGGCTCGGTCGATTTCGGCGGTGATCTGTTGCTCGATTCGAGCGAGCTCCTTCTCGCCGGGTTCACCGTTCTCGCGCATGCGGTCCATCAGCCGGTTGATCGGGTCCCGGGACTTCCACTGTTCGATCTCCGCCTTGGCGCGGTAGCGGTCCGGGTCGTACATCGAGTGGGCACGGAAGCGGTAGGTGCGCAGCTCCAGGAAGTGCGGTCCGGTACCGGCCCGTACGCCCTCGACCGCCCGTCGGGCGGCCTGCTCGACGGCCTCGACGTCCATGCCGTCCACGGCCCAGGCGGGCATGCCGTAGGAGGCGGCGCGCATCGCCAGGTCGGTCTGCGCGTGCTCCCGGGCGAGCGCGGTGCCCATGGCGTAGAGGTTGTTCTCACAGACGAGCAGCAGAGGCAGACTCCACAGCGCGGCAAGGTTCGCCGTCTCGTGGAACTCGCCCTCGGCGAAGGCCCCGTCGCCGAAGAAGCAGCAGGTGATCCGGGACTCTCCGCGCATTCGGTCGGCAAGTGCGAGTCCGGCGGCGAGCGGAAGCCCGCCGGCGACGATCGCGCTGCCCCCGTAGAAGCGGCGACTCGCGTCGAACAGGTGCATGGATCCGCCCCGGCCGCCGCTGCATCCAGTGGTCCTGCCGTACATTTCGGCCATGACTGCCTCGGCTGTGATGCCGCGCGCCAGGGCGTGCCCGTGTTCGCGGTAGGTGGAGACGACCGCGTCCTCGGGTGTCAGTGCCTTGTTGACGCCGACAGCGACAGCCTCCTCACCGATGTAGAGATGGACGAAGCCGCGGATCTTGGCGGCGCTGTACAGCTCGACGCACCGCTCCTCGAAGCGCCGGATGCGCAGCATTGCCTCCAGCAGGTCCATGCGGTGCCCGGTGCCCGGTCGGTCGACCGGATCGACGCCAGCGGTCCGCTGGAGTCCGCGGTCGCCCAAGCACTGGCTGCCGTACGCCCGTGGGGCACCGGCCAGGCCCCGGTCTTCCGCCGCCCCTATATGGAGCTGGACTAGAGGAGCGGTCATGCCCAGGTATCCGGGCGCGACCGTTGGTTGCCGGTGCGCCTCTCCAGGTTTCGCGGGACGTGGCGCCGTCCTTCATGGTGGTTGTACGGGCAGAACCCAGGCCCAGCAGGCGGGGCAGCACCGGGCATCGCAGGCTCACTTCGGCTCTTCGGGAGGAGGCCACCATGGGTGAACAGAGACCGCTTCCCCCTGGGGAGGCTTGGCGAGCCGTGGCCGCATGCTTCCTCACCACCTTCCCCCTGCTCACGCGGCGCCGAATCCGCCTCCCGAAGGAACGGGTGGGAATGGGGCTGCGCTTCGCCGATGGCACCTCGGCCCGGGTGTACCGGGAAACCCGCCTCGGCAGCGGCCTGGCGAAGGACCCCTGCACACTGGTGGTCACCTTCAGGCTGCGCCTGGTCCGCGGGCCCGCGCACGCACTGTTCCGCAGGGAGAGCCTGCTGAACACGCCACTGTTCGTGGGCTTCCCCGGTTTCACCTCGAAGCTGTGGCTGGCCCACGACGAGCACGACCGCTACCGAGGCGTGTACGAGTGGGACGGCCGGGAGCGCGCCGAGCACTACGCGCGTTCCCTGTGGCGGGTTCTGGCTCTGGTCAGCATGCCCGGCTCGATCAGCTACGCCGTGCTGCCCGGCCTGCGCCGCGACGACGTGATCGCAGACCCCGGGCTGATCGAGGATCTCGTTTCGCACGACGCCGCGGCATGGTGGCGCATCCAGGCCGGGGTGTGACAACTGCGGTGGACATCCTGGTCGTCGGGGCCGGCACGACCGGCCTCACCTTGGCGCTACAGGCTCATGACCACGGAGCACGGGTCCGGGTCGTCGAGCGGCGTCCCGAGCCGTTCCGGCCCTCCCGTGCGCTCATCCTGCATCCACGCAGCCTGGAAGTCCTGCGCCCACTCGGCGTCACGGACGCCCTGCTGGAGCAGGCGGACACCGCCCCGACGGCCCACCTGCATCTCGGCTCCCGCGTCGTCGAAACCAGGCTCGCGGACCTCGCGCTGCCCGACACTGCGTTCCCTCATCTGTCACTCCTGCGGCAGATGGACGTCGAAACAGTGCTGACGCAGGCGCTCGCCGACCGCGGGGTAACGGTGGAACGGGGAACCGAACTGATCAATGCCCGCGACGACGGGCACAGTGCGTGGGCCTTGCTGCGATCGCCGCAGGGCCTCGAGGAGGTCCACTGCCCCTTCGTCGTCGGCTGCGACGGCCCGGCCAGTACCGTGCGGTCCTGTGCTGGTATCGGGTGGCACGGCAGGCCCTACGCCGCAGAGGTGGTCCTCGCCGACCTCGAGCTCGATGCCGTCTCCGGACCTTCGGGGCCGTCCGGTCCTTCTGGTGCCCAGCTCTTCGTGGGGCGCCAAGGGCTGTTGTTCCTTTTCCAGCTCGGAGAGCAGGCCACCTGGCGACTGCTGGCCACGCGGGCGTCGACCGGCGAACCCGGGCAGAGCTTCGGCCAGCCCGGAGCCGCCGTCCCGAGAGCCGAGGTCCAGCGCCTCCTGGACGACGCGGGGCTTCCGGCAGGCATCGAGCACCTCGCATGGTCTGCGCGGGTGCCGCTGCAGTGTGCGCTCGCTCGGCGGTTCCGCCAGGGGCGGCTCTTCCTCGCGGGGGACGCGGCACACAACTACTCGCCGGCCACCGGCCAGGGCATGAACGCCGGCATCCAGGACGCGGTCAACCTCGGCTGGAAGCTCGGCTTCGCGGCGGGCCGCTTCAGCGGGGAGTCCGCAGACGTGCCAGGCACAGACGTGCTGCTCGACTCCTATGAGAGAGAGCGCAGGCCCGCTGCCCACCGACGGATAATCCTCACTCACACCGCGTTCTGGGCAGAGGCGTCGACCGGCCTGATCCCCTCATGGCTGCGCGCGGTGGCCGCTTCGCTCGCGACCCCGGCCATACCCGTCCTCCTGGGGCAGCGACGGCTGATCGCCGAGGCGCTCCGGGTCATCTCCCAGTTGCGGGTCAACTACCGACGCAGCCCCCTGTCGGTGGAGGGAACACCGCGCCTGCGGGGCGCTCCTCGCCCAGGCGACCGCCTGCCGGACGCAACCGTCAGCGTCGGTGGACCTCCCAGGCGGCTGCACCAACTGCTGGCCCGTCCAGGTGTGCACCTCCTCCTGCAACGCGACGCCGATCCGCTGCCGGACGCTGTGACCGGTCCCCACGTCCATGTCCTCCGGCTGACGAACAGCCCCGGTCACGGTCTGGTGGCCGTCCGCCCGGACGGCCATGTCGGCTTCCAATGCGGGACCATTGACCAAGCCGGGCTGGTCGGCTGGCTCTCGCTGATCGGCGCAGCGGCACCTCCGCCCATCCGGCCATGAACCGCGAGCGCCGGAGCCCGACGGCCCCATGGGAGTCCGACAGACTTATGATCCCGCTTGTGAACGGACCAACCGGATCCTCGGTCAGGGCCGTTCGGCCCTACAACCCGTCGGCGAGCGGCGGTCCCATGGAATTGAGCCGAGGGCCACAAGGAGACACGGCGAAGCGGAGCGAAACCGCGCACCGTGCAATTCGGGCCCGCAAGAAGCGGGCGGCCCTCGGCTCCATGAGCGTCGGCAGCGCGGCTGCGTGCCACAACCGGTCCGTGTCCTCCGGCCGAAATGCGGCGAGGGCGGGGCTCGGCGACTCTGGAGATCGGGGCAGTGCCGGGAGGAGCATCCATGCACTGGGAAACGATCCACAAGGACACCGCACTGGTCGTCCCAGCCCGTCTCACCGACTACGACCGGGCCCGCTCCGACTTCACCTGGTCGCGGGCGCGCACCGCACTGGCAGAGCTGCCCGGCGGCGGGCTCAACATGGCCCACGAGGCGGTCGACCGGCACGCGGCCTCGGAGCGCGCGGACAAGGTCGCGCTGCGGTGCGTGGCCCGGGACGATTCCGTCTCGACTGTCACCTACGCGGAACTGGCCCGTCGTACATCCCGCTTCGCGAACGTCCTGCGGTCACTCGGCGTCAGCCACGGGGACCGTGTGTTCACGCTGCTGGGCCGCTGCCCCGAGCTCTACAGCACGGTGCTGGGCACGCTGAAGAACACCAACGTGGTCTGCCCGCTCTTCTCCGCGTTCGGCCCAGACCCGGTGGAGCAGCGGCTGCGTCTCGGCGACGCCCAGGTCCTGGTCACCACCGCGGCCCTGTACCGGCGCAAGGTCGCCGAGCGCCGGGCGTCCGTTCCCGGCCTCAAACACGTCCTGATCGTTGGCCCAGGCGCGGAGGAGCTGCCCAGCACGGTCTCCTTCGACGACGTGATGTCCGCAGCCCCGGACACCTTCATCATCCCGCCGACCTCGCCCGACGACATGGCCCTGCTGCACTTCACCAGCGGCACCACCGGCACACCGAAAGGTGCGGTCCATGTCCACGAGGCCGTGGTCGCGCATTACGCCACGGCCGCGTACGCCCTCGATCTGCAGCCCGAGGACGTGTACTGGTGCACCGCCGACCCCGGCTGGGTCACCGGCATGTCGTATGGGATCGTCGCCCCACTCGTCCACGGCGTGACGGTGGTCGTCGACGAGGGCGACTACGACGCCCAGCGCTGGTACCGGATCCTCGGCGAAGAGCGGGTCACCGTCTGGTACACGGCCCCTACGGCCCTGCGGATGCTCATGCGCGCCACCCCCCGCCAGGGCCCGTACGATCTGCCCCGCTCCTACGACCTGTCGGCCCTGCGCTTCATCGCCTCCGTCGGCGAGCCGCTCAACCCGGAAGCAGTCGTGTGGGGCCGGGACGTGCTGGGCCTGCCGGTGCACGACAACTGGTGGCAGACGGAGACCGGCAGCCCGCCAGCTCCTTGCGGAGGCGGTCAATGCTGAGCAGCGTGACCCCCAGTCGGTCGGCCAGCGCCCCGGAGAGCGTGGACTTCCCGCTGCCGGGCAGCCCGCCGACGAGCGTCAGGCAGACGGCGGAGGTACGCAGGTGGCGCAAGGTTGTCGAGACCAGCCGCCGTGATGCCGTCTCCGCGTCCGGCGCGCCCTGGCGGGCCTGGATCAGGGAGACCTTGGCCCGCACGAAGGCGCGGTAGGCGACGTAGTGGTGCCGCAGGGACGGGGGTGCGGGGTCGCCGGAGTACTCGCTGTACTGGGCGAGGAAGTACGCGGCGGCCTGTGGGGCGCCGAGTTGTTCCAGGTCCATGGCGAGGAAGGCGGCGTCG
Source organism: Streptomyces sp. WAC00040 (assembly GCF_056835925.1). Lineage (NCBI taxonomy): Bacteria > Bacillati > Actinomycetota > Actinomycetes > Kitasatosporales > Streptomycetaceae > Streptomyces > Streptomyces sp. WAC00040. The sequence goes on along the minus strand of NZ_JAKQZE010000004.1, from coordinate 583,087 downwards.
TCGAGGCCGTCGACGTAGCGGAGGTGGTCGTCGAACTCCAGGCAGTCCAGGACGCGAGGACCGTCGTCGAGGCAGAAGATGTCCTCGGCGAGCAGGTCGCCGTGGCCGTCGACCACCCGTCCCTGGGCGATGCGGGAGTCGAACAACCGCTTGCGGCCGATGAGATAGAGGCGTACCAGCTGCTCGATCTCCGCCATCCCGTCGGGCACGTGGCCGTCGTCGGCCAGAGCGCGGACCTGCGCGAAGCTGGCCTCCCAACGCGACGACAGCGCGTCCCGCGTGCCTTGTTCGTCGATGTCCCGGCCGTGGGGCGCCTGCGCGTGCCACGCGGCGAGGTGTCGGGCGACGGCCCGCAGGACGTCGTCGACGGCGGCCCCTTCGCGTACCAGACGGGACAGGCGGCGGTCCGCCGGCATGCGGCGCATCACCACGAGTGGTTCGGGCGTCTCCGCATCGGGGCTGCGGATTTCGCCCAGGCCCAGCTAGACGTCGGGAGCGAAGCGGCGGTTGAGAGCGACTTCGCGTTCGCACGCGGCCCGACGAGCCGCGACCGTGGTGTAATCCAGGAATCCCAGGTCCACTGGCTTCTTGAGCTTGTAGGCGCGGTGGCCGGCGAAAAACACGATCGCGGTGTGCGTCTCGCACACCTCCGCACGCGGTAGCGGCTCACCGTCATGCCGGGCACTGCTTCGGAGCACTGACGCGTCGGCCCGGGGCACTGACAGGACCGACGTCACCTGCGAGCCGGGCTCAGTCATGAGGGACGACGGCTACGGGGCAGCGCCCGTGATGGATCGCGGCCTGGGCCACGGGACCCAGGTGGGGCGGAAGCCCGTGCCGGTGTGCGCGTCGGCCAACGACCAGCAGCGCGGCGCCTTCGGCGGCCCGTACGACGGCCTTGGCGGGGCTGTCGAGACGGATGCCCTCGGCCACGTCCACCTGCGGGTACTTCTCACGCCAGGGGCGGAGCACCTTGTCCAGCTGCTTCTGCGCGTCCTGAGTGATCTCTTGGGAGACGTCATGGTCCACCCCCCAGGGGACGCGTGCATGGAGCGGCACGCTTCGGCCGTGGATGGCTTGGAGAGGAACGCCTCGTGCCGCGGCGGTGTGGAAGGCGAAGTCGAGCAGGTCGTCGGAGGATCCGTGCAGTTTCAGGGCCACGACCACGCGGCTCGCGAGTGCCTGGGGCGGCCCCTCCTGGCCTTCGGCACGGACCAGTACGACCGGCCGCTCGGCCCGTGCCACGACGGGCATGCTGACGTCTCCCAGGAAGTAGCTCTCGACGGGCTCCAGCCCCCGTGAACCGAGGACGATCATCTCGGACTCCGACGCCGCTTGGAGCAGGGCGTTCTTCGCGTCTTCAGCGACCAGATTCCCGACGATGGACAGGCCCGGGTGACGTGCCTGGAGCTCCGCTCGCGCGGTGTGCACGAGACGCTTGGCCCAGTAGTTCTGATCGACTTTCGAGGGGACGCCGGGCGGTTCCGGCGCCAGCAGTGGCCACGCGTGCAGCAGGCGCAGGGTGAGCTTGCGCTTCTCCGCCTCGTCGGCGGCCCAGCGGGCGGCCGCAAGACTCTCGGGTGAGCCGTCGAGGCCCACGGTGACGGCTGCTTGCATGGCGGCGGCCTCCGTCTCGTACGAAGCTGGAAATGGCCGTGAGTGACGGTGAATGAGTCCGATGGCGTGGAGGTCCGGACGTCGCCGACACGCCGAGCGTGGTGTCTTCTCTCCTTCGAGGAGTACCCCAATCCGCGCTGCAGCGCATGTGGACCTGTGGCCACGGGGCCCGAGGCGCGAAATCCGGCACGAGAGGAGCAGAGGCAGTGACGATTCCCCTGGTCGTCGGGATCGACGGGTCCGAGGCGAGCCTGGAGGCGGTGGACTGGGCCGCCGGCGAGGCCGTCCGGCACGAGGTGACGCTCCACCTCCTGCACGCGGCGGCGCAGGACGACGAAGCGTCCGATGTGATCGGCACAGCCTCGGAACGCGCCAGGAAAGTCGCCCCCACGGTGCGGCTGTCGAGCGAGGTGCTGCATGTGGACGCGGCCTCCGCGCTGGTCGACAAGGGGCGCAACGCCTTCGCGCTGGTGCTCGGATCCCGAGGGCTCGGAGACCTCGCCGGGATGCTCCTTGGCTCGGTCAGCCTGGCCGTGGCCGCCCACGCCGACTGCCCGGTCGTCGTCGTGCGCGGTGGGATGGAGCACCGCAACAGCCGGTTCGGGAACGTCGTCGTCGGCGTCGAGGACGGGGAGGGCAGCGGTACGGCCGTGCAGTTCGCTTTCCGCGAGGCCTACGTGCGGCGCTGCCGACTGGTGGCGCTACACGCCTGGAGTGTCCCATTCGGGACCCCTGGGCCCCCGGGCGTGTCCGGATACGCCCTCCAAGCCTTCCGGCGCCCGCCGACACAAGTGCTGTCTGAGGCGCTGCGTGAGCCCGCGGAGCGGTACCAGGACGTGCCGGTGAACAACGAGGTGGTCGAGGGCCCGGCACGACGGGCGCTCCTGGACGCGGCCTCCAACGCGGATGTGCTCGTCGTCGGGGCCCGCAGGCGGCTTGGGCACCTCGGTTTGCAGCTGGGTCTGGTCAACCACGCGGTTCTGCATCACGCTCCGTGTCCGATCGTGGTCGTGCCGCAGATATGACCGGTGGTGGGCGGCGTGGGCCGAGTGGTGGTCGGCAGGGACCTTCGGCCCCGTGACCGAGTCCTGCCGCCCCTGGAAGGTGGTGAGGAAGAGAAACGTTGCGGGGGACGCACCAGCGACAGCTGGAGGCCAGGCCATGAGCGCACAGGATCCGCCGCACCAGGAGCAGCACCAGCGCAAGGGCACGAACCCGCTGAGGCGTACGTCCGACCGTGTCGAAGCCGGGTGCTCCGCATTGCTGTTCCTGGTGCTCGCCCTCGGACTGCCGGTGGCTTTGGTGAGCGCCGGACTGGCTGTCTACCAGTCCACGATGCGCACCGTCCAAGCCCAGGCCGCAGAACGGCACCAGATCACCGCACGAGTGACCTCGGCCCCCGAGGCAGCACCGGGCAGTGCCGCGGACGAGAAGCAGACGGTTCGGGTGAGCTGGACAGGGGAGGACGGCCGGCAGCGGGCCGGAACCACCCGCGTACCCCTGGACAAGACCGCGGGCTCGACCGCGCGGATCTGGGTGGACCGGGAAGGAACCGTCCAGGAGCCGCCGATGTCCGCGGACAATGCGACCGCCACCGGCTGGCTGACGGGCGGCCTGACAGCGGTCGCCGTGTACGCCGGCTTCGTCGCCGGGCGAAAAGCTGTGCGGTTGGCGCTGAACAGCAGAAGGTACGCGCAGTGGGACGCCGAATGGGACCTGGTGGAGCCCACGTGGTCCGCGCGGTTCCACGGGTGAGAGGCAGGGGTCCCGGGGCGGAGTCCAAGAGGTGACCGTGATGTCCGATGCGACTACCACGGATCTGTACGAGGTCACGATGGCGATGTCGTACCTGCAGGAGGGGCTGACCGGCCCGGCGACGTTCAGTCTCTTCGTCCGTGACATGCCGCCCGACCGGGGGTTTCTGGTGGCCGCCGGCCCGGAGTCCTCGCTCGACTTCCTCTCCGGCTATCGGATCACCTCTGAGGACATCGACGCGTTCGCCTCGGCGCTGCATCGGCCTGTCCGCGATCTGGAGCCGCTGCTCGGCACGGAATTCACCGGTGAGGTACGGGCGATACCGGAAGGGCGGATCGTCCTGGCGGGAGAGCCGCTGCTGGAGGTGACCGCTCCGCTTCCGCAGGCGCAGCTGGTCGAAACGTACGTACTCAACCAGGTCAGCCACCGGACGACGATTGCCTCGAAGGCCGCCCGGTGCGTCCTCGCCGCGGCGGGACGCCCGGTCGTGGACTTCTCCCTGCGACGCACCCACGGCCCCCAGGCCGGTTTCCAGTCCGCGCGGCTGGGCGGCCTGGTCGGTTTCGCCGGGACAAGTAACGTCGCCGCGGCCACGGCTGAGGGGCTGCCTGCCGTCGGCACGATGGCCCACTCCTACATCGAGGCGTTCGCGACGGAGGAGGACGCGTTCCGTGCCTTCGCCCGCTCCCACCCCGGCCCGGTGACGCTCCTGGTGGACACCTACGACACCGAGGAGGGAGTTCGGGTCGCGGTGCGGGTGCTGCGAGACCTCGACCACGCGGCCCGCGGGCCCGGCTCGGCCGTACGGCTGGACAGCGGCGACCTCGGTGCCCTGTCCGTGCGCGCCCGCGCACTCCTCGATGCCGGCGGGCTGCCGGACGTCCGGATCATCGCCAGCGGCGGTCTCGACGAGTACTCCGTGGACGAACTGGTCCGCTCCGGTGCGCCGATCGACATCTACGCTGTCGGCACCCGCGTCGGCGTCTCGGCCGACGCCCCGTTCCTGGACTCCGCCTACAAGCTGGTCGAGTGCGACGGCCGGCCGGTGATGAAGCTCTCCTCCGCCAAGGTGACCGCCCCAGGGCAGAAGCAGGTGTTCCGTCGCCCCGGATACGGCGATGTGATCGGGGTGCGTGATGAGCAGCGTCCCCGGCAGGGCGGGCCGCTGCTGGTGACGGTGATGGAGAGGGGGAGGCGCACCGTCGAGCGCCCCACTCTGGAGGAGAGCAGGGAGAGGTTCGCCGCTGACCTGGCCGGGCTCCCTCCGGCGGCGCGCAGGATCCGGGCGCCCGTTGCGCCGCGGGCGGTGACCTCCGTTCGACTGACCTCGCTCAGTGAACAGGTCCGGCGCCGTATCGAAGGCGAGGTCCTGGCCTCGGCCGTGGACCTGCGAAGCCGTGAGCAGAGCGTCCGGATCACAGCGGTCCGTACCGGGATGATGAGGAACGTGATGGCGCATACGGTGGAGTGGAAGGTCCGTCTCTACCTCTTCGAGGAAGAGGGAACGACCAAGGCGCGCGTGGTGCTGAACACCGGGACCAACGAGTTCACCGGGCACGGTGACGCACACCGGAACCCCGCGGACATGGATGTGCCGGAGATCGGTGACGAACTGGCGGCGGGCAGGGCGATGCACGACCTCGGCCGGCAGCTGGTGGATGTTGCGGAGCGTGACATCGAGGGTGTGAGCCCACCCGCCACTGGGCCGAGTGCTCGGCCGGAGACCGGCTGGCCGTTGCCGGATGAGATACGAGGAGGATGACCGATGACGCTGCCTGTCCGTCGTGGCAGGGGTGCTTTCCCGGTATGGGACCCCTTCCGCGAACTGGAGGAACTGCACACACGCATGGACCGGCTGATGCAGTCGGCTTTCCCCGGTGGCGGTGAATTGGGAGTGGCTGGGGCGTGGGCGCCACTGTCTGACGTCGAGGACACCGAGGACGCGTATCTGGTGGAGCTGGAACTTCCCGGTGTGGACAAGGACCAGATCACCGTCGAGGTCGCCGAGGGCGAGCTCGACATCCACGGTGAGATCAAGGAGAAGGAACGCACCGGTGTGGTTCGGCGCCAGACCCGTCACGTTGGGCAGTTCGACTACCGCACGAGTCTGCCGCCGAACGCGGACACCGCACACGTCAGTGCTGAGCTGACCAACGGAGTGCTCACTGTGCGCGTCCCGAAGGCTGAGAAAGGCAAACCGCATCGCATCGAGATCGGTGGCTGACTCAGCAATTCCGTTGCAGGGGTCAGGTGCCGTCGCGGGAAGTACGAGAGTCGTCTGCCCGGTCGGCGATGTGCCCGGAGACCGAGACCACGCCGTCCACACTCCTGCACAGCCGCTCGATCACCTGGATCAGGGTCTTGACCTCGACGGATCCCCCCAGGGCGACCTGCCCGTCGCGCACCTCGACCGTCACGTCCGAGGCAGCAGGGCCCAGCGTCCCGCGCAGTACGTCTTCGGTGATCTCGTCGCGGATGGCGTCATCACGGCGCAGGAAGACTCTTAGCAGGTCACCGCGGCTCACGATGCCCTGCAGCCGGTCGGCCTCGTCCACCACGGGCAGCCGCTTGACGTTGTGTGCCGCCATGAGGCGAGCTGCCTCGACAACGGTCCATTCGGGACGCGCGCACACGGCGGGAGCCGACATCAGTTCCTCGGCCCTGGCGCCCTCGGCCTTGGCACGCTCCCATTCCTCAAGACGGGGGACCGGTGTCAGGCCGGAAGGATCGACTTGGGCGGAAGACTTGCGCAGCAGGTCGGCCTCGGACACCACGCCCATGGGGTGGTCGAGTTCGTCGACGACCGGCACGGCGGTGACATCGTTCCCCGCGAGCAGCTTGACGATCTCCTTGAACGGCATGTCGCGCCGCGCCCGCACGACGTCTCGGGTCATGAGGTCTGCGACCGTGCGATGGTGCATGTCGCCTCTCCGTTCCTGGTGGAGACAACCGGTGGTGACAGGGGTGGTCGGTTGCCCAGCGGGCCATGGCCATGCACGGCAGGTGCTTCGGCCGGTGTTGTGGTCCAGCCTTGGGGCGGCCGTTGGCGGTCGTCCATCTGACCGGACCACCGGCTGTCTCATCCCATGCGTCGGTACGCCGTGCGTGGCACGTTGGGTTACAGCAGCATTCTCAGGAAACGGTGGCGATCATGCGAGCTCAACTCGGCGATCAACTCATTGTCGAAAGCCCTGCCACCGGCGCCACCAGGCGCGATGGCGAGATTGTGGGACTCCACCACGCGGATGGCACGCCGCCCTACGACGTGCGCTGGTCGGACACGGACGAGGTGACGCTCGTCTTCCCTGGGCACGACGCGCACATCCGTCACATCGAGCACCACCCCAGGAGCCCGCACACTCCTTTCCGGCCGAGCATGCACGGGACGGGCGGGCAGCCAAGTGCCGGGTCTGGCGGGACACCGTCGGGCATGGCGCCCAACCCCGGTGACATCGGCCGCCGTGTGGCTGCCGAGCGCACACGCCAGGGACTGACCCGGGCCGAGACGGCCCGCCGCGCCGGAATGGCGCCGGAGTACCTGGCGTACCTCGAAGAACAGCCGGCCGACCCGACATCGGCCAGTCTCATCAACCTGGCTGCCGCACTGGGAACCAGCGCCGCAGCCCTGCGCGGGGGCGACATCGATCTGCCGCCCGGCCAGGGCCAGGCGCTCCTGCATCCTCAGCTGCGGGACGTTGGCCTCGACGAATGCCGCGCCTTGCTCTCCACGCACGGCGTGGGGCGCGTCGCGGTGTCGACACCGGACGGCCCGGCCGTCGTTCCGGTCAACTACGAGGTCGTCGACGACGTGATTGCGTTCCGGACGGCGCCGGACTCGGTTCCGGCGAGGGCCGTGGGATCGGAAGTCGCCTTCGAGGTCGACCATGTGGACGAAGCGATGAGCCAGGGCTGGAGTGTGCTCGCCGTCGGATCGGCGCGGGTGGTCACCGAGCCCGAGGTGGTGCGGAAGCTGGTCGACCGTGCCCACACAAAGCCGTGGGCCGGGGGCGAACGCGAGATGTGGGTGTCGATCGAGCCAACGCGCCTCACAGGCCGCCGCATCAGTCCGGCCGAGCACTGAGCGAGCGCGCGTTTCATTCTGCAGGCAGGGTGTAATCACGTCTCACTGCGTGTCCTCCGCACCAGCCGAAGGGCCGGACTCGCCGGTGAGATGGGGTTCGACGTTCACGACGCCCTCCACGGCGCGCACCAGGCGCACGGCGACCGAGATGAGTGAGGTGTCGCGGATGTGCCCGCGCAGGGTGACGACCCCCTCATCCACGTTCACGTGGATGGCGTGGCTGAAGGCCGGGAAGAGGTAGGACACAACGGTGCGGCGGACCTCTTCCTCGATCTCCTCGTCCGACCGCAGGAAGACCTTCAGGAGATCGGCGCGGCTGACGATGCCCTGGAGCATGCCCACGTCGTCGACCACAGGCAGCCGCTTGACATGCCGGACCGCCATGATCCTGGCCGCATGCGCCAGGGTGACGTCAGGGTGGACTGTGATGGCGGGGGTGCTCATGAGATCCTCCGCCGTCACCGCCCCGGCCTTGGCGACGTCGGAGAGGCGCCGGCGTTGCTCGTAGAGACTCGGGTCGGTGTCGCGGAACTCCTCCTTGGGCAGCAGATCGGCTTCGGAGACGACGCCGATGACGCGCGCTTCACCTTCCAGGACCGGCATGGCGCTGACTTTCCACTGCTCCATGGTTCGGACGATCTCCTTGAAGGGTGCGTCGCGGCCGACAGCCACGACCGTCTGGGTCATGACATCGCTCACGATGTGTGGGGTTTCCGGCATTGCCAACCACCTCGTCTCGCCTCGTCAGGGCACTTCGCCCGCGCCGTGGGGTGCGTACAGGTCGAGCAGGCGTACCAGGGCGGACCTGAGCCGGCGCGCGAGCACGCCGAGGACGTAGGTGCACAGCTCGTGGTCCAGGGCCGGGTCCTTCGCGCACATCGCACGGACCGCCGCCGCGTCGAACTCGTAGGCACGCACCGGGCTGCTCGCCTCGCCCCCAGATGCCACTGATGGGAGGGACCAGCCAGGACCAGCCCAGCAGTTTTCCGGCGTCGAGGGTCTCGATGACCGCTGCTTGCCGGCCGGGCACGTGAAACGTCGAGAGCGACCGTGCCCGTGTGAATGATCCAGAAGCGGTAGGCCTTTCCGCCCTCGTTGAAGATGCGCTCGCCCGTCGCGAACGACACCTCATGAGCGAGTGGCATGAGCTGCTCGCGATGCTCCGTGCTCAGGGCGCCGAAAACGCCGGGCCTCGTCACCACTGTGGTCTTCCCTTCTCCATGGCCTCGAAGGTGGAGGGCGGGCTTCGTCCAGTCACGGACGTCTCACCGTGCGGGGCCGTGGTCTTCGTGGTCGGGTCGCGATGGGCACGCAGCGCTGTCCCCCGGTCGTATGACTCCACCATCGCCGCAAAACGGCGCGGTGCAACCGGGGCCGAGGTCTGCTCCCAAGCCGATCCGCGTGTCACGAAGCCGGTCCACGTGTCGCGACGGACCCCGGGCGGTGCGACGGTGTTCACAGGAGGTCTCGCGGTTGCCGGGCAGAAGGGCGGTGGAGACAGTGGAGCTCCCGCTGGTCGTGGGCGTCGACGGATCGGATTCCAGCCTGCAGGCCGTGGACTGGGCGGCGGACGAGGCGGCACGCCACGGGCTGCCGTTGCGGCTCGTCCACGCCTCCCTGTGGGAGCGGTACGAGGGAGGCCGCCCGTCCTTCACCACCGACCGCCCGGCCGAAGAGGTCATGGCGGAGCACATCGCCGCGTCCTGCGCGGAACGCGCCCAGCTCCGCAACCCGGAGCTGAAGGTGTCGAGCGAGGTGCTGCCCGACGACGCCGTGTCCGTGTTGCTGCACGCGGGCCACGAATCCTTCGCCCTGATCACGGGCTCCCGCGGCCGCAGTGAGCTCGCTGGGTTGCTGTTGGGCTCGGTCAGCCTGGCGGTGGCCGCCCGCGCAGTCTGCCCGGTCATCGTGGTCCGTGGCGGGGAACGGAATCGGCAGGGCTCCTTCAACCGGGTGGTGCTCGGAGTCGGCGATGCCACCGAGGGCTCGGCCGCCGTACGGTTCGCCTTGCGCGAGGCCGAGGTGCGCGACTGCGCCCTGGATGCCGTTCGGGCCTGGCGCTACCCCGCCCATGAGCACGTGGACCAACCTCTGCTGGAGGTTGCCAGTGTCCACGAGGAACGAGCCTCTACCCTCCTCACCGACGCACTGCGCGACGCGGTGCGGGATCACCCCAAGGTTGATGTACACCGCCAAGCGGTGGAGGGTCCCGCGCACACGGTCCTTCTGGACATGTCGGCCGACGCCGACCTGATCGTTGTGAGTGCACTGCGCCGGCACGGCCACTTCGGTCTCCAACTCGGCAGGGTCGCCCACGCCCTCCTGCATCACGCCGCGTGCCCGGTGGCCGTTGTCCCGCAGCGAGCCTGAACTCCAGCACGTGGGCTGACGGGAGAGGGTGAGGCCGGCGGATGTCGGAGTGGACCTGGGAATACGACGGTTACAACCCGGCTGCTGAGCGGCTGCGCGAGGCGTTGTGCACGCTGGGCAACGGCTACTTCGCCACCCGTGGTGCGGTGCCCGAGAGCAGGGCGGGGCTGGTCCACTGCCCGGGGACCTACGTGGCCGGGTGCTACAACCGTCTGGAGTCGACCGTGGCGGGGCGACAGGTGGTGAACGAGGACCTGGTCAATCTCCCGAACTGGCTGCTCCTGCGATTTCGTTGCCGCCGCGCCGCAGGATCGTGGAGCCCGTGGTTCTCCCCGGACACCGGCACACTTGTCGACTACCGGCACACCCTGGATCTGCGCCGCGCCACGCTGACCCGCACATTCCGCTACCGGCACGATGACGCGGGCGTGTTGAGTGTGGAGCAGATGCGCCTGGTGCACATGGGGGACCCTCACCTGGCAGCGCTACGGACCGTCTTCACGGCTGAGGACTGGTCAGGAGAGATCGAGATCGAGTCCGCCCTCGACGGCGACGTGATCAACGGCAACGTGCACCGTTACCGCTCCCTCAACCGCAACCACCTGGCCCATGTACGGACCGGGACGGCGAAGGACGACATGACGTGGCTGCACTGCCGCACCCGCACCTCCGACACCGGCATCGCCATGGCGGCCCGGACAGTCGTCACCGGGGAGCCTTTGATCTCGTCGGAGCTTCATCCCGCCCGTCGGCGTGCCGTCCACCGCCTGGTGATCCCGATCGCTCCGGGCCGACCCGTCGGCGTGGAAAAGACCGTGGCGCTGCACACCTCACGGGATACGGCGATCAGCAACCCACTCGGGGCAGCGGTCGACCGGGTGTCCGCAGCTGCCGACTTCTCGGCCCTGCTGGCCTCCCATGCCGCAGCGTGGGAGCGGTTGTGGCGGCGCGCGGAGATCCAGGTGCCCGGCCAGGCCGGTCGGGTCCTGCGCCTGCATCTGTTCCATGTCCTGCAAACACTTTCTCCGCACACCGCGGATCTGGACGTGGGAGTTCCGGCCCGAGGGCTGCACGGAGAGGCGTACCGCGGCCACGTCTTCTGGGACGAACTGTTCGTGCTCTCGTATCTGAATCTGCACTTCCCGGAGGTCTCCCGGGCGCTGCTGAACTACCGGCACCGGCGCCTGCCCCAGGCATGCCGGGCGGCCGCCGCCATCGGCCGGGCCGGGGCGATGTACCCGTGGCAGAGCGGCAGCGACGGCCGCGAGGAGACTCAAGAGCTGCATCTCAACCCCCGCTCGGGCCGCTGGCTGCCGGATTACTCCCGGCTCCAGCACCACGTCGGCTCGGCGATCGCCTACAACATCTGGCAGTACTGCGAGGCCACCGGCGACACCGAGTTCCTGCACACCAAGGGTGCGGAGATGCTGCTGCAGATCGCCCGCTTCTGGGCGGACATCGCGGCCTTCGATCCCGAATCGGGCCGCTACCGCATCCGGGGCGTCGTCGGCCCCGACGAGTATCACGACAGCTACCCGGCCTCCGCCCAGCCGGGACTGGACGACAACGCCTACACCAACGTCACCGCGGCCTGGGTCCTTGCCCGCACCCTGCAGCTCCTGCGGCGCCTTCCCGCATGGCGTCGGCAGGAACTGTTCGATCGCGTACAGCTGGACGGCGGCGAACTTCTGCGGTGGGAGGAGGTCTCCCGGCGGTTGCGGGTGCCGTTCCACCGGGGCGTCATCAGTCAGTTCGAGGGCTACGACGACCTTGACGAGCTGGACTGGGATGCCTACCGGTCACGCTACGACAGCATCAGGCGGCTGGACCGGATCCTGGAGGCCGAAGGTGACGCGGTCAACCGCTACAAGGCGTCCAAGCAGGCCGACGTCCTCATGCTCGGCTACCTGTTCTCACCTGCGGAGCTGCGGGATCTGTTTCGGCGTCTCGGGTACGAGCTGGACCACGAGGTCTGGCGCAGGACCGTCGACTACTACCTTCAGCGCACGAGCCACGGCTCCACGCTCAGCGGGCTCGTCCACGGCTTCGTCCTGGCCCGGGCCCGGCGAGCCGAGGCGTGGCGATATGTCCAGGAGGCCCTGGAGGCCGACATCGCCGATATCCAGGGCGGTACGACCGGCGAGGGCATCCACCTGGGGGCGATGGCCGGCACCCTCGATCTGGTCCAGCGTGGTCTGACGGGACTGGAGACGCGCGAGGACGCCCTGTGGCTGGATCCCGTACCTCTTCCGGCACTGTCCGAGTACGGGTTCTCGCTCCGCTATCGAGGCCATTGGGGTGTCGGTGTACGGCGCCGGAGCGGGCAACTGGAGATCGGTGTACCCGACTCGGAGGAGTCCCCGATCCGCGTGGTGCTGGCCGACCGAGCCGTCACCATCGCCCCCGGCGAGACCTGCCCGCTCGTACTGCCGACGGATTGATCCGACGGGATGCGGCCCGGCAGCGAGGCGACTCTGCCCTGCGGCGGTGTTGCCATCGGCCTACGCTCCCAGAGCGGGGTTCGGCTTCGGGCGACAAGGCCGTGGGAGACGCGGATGAAGTGGTGGGTCTCACTGGTGGGCGCTGGACTCGTCATGGTCACCCTGCGGGACCTGTTCCACACACTCTGGCACCCCACCCGCCATGGCGGGCTGAGCCGCCTCGTCATGACGGCACTGTGGAGACTGGCCCGGCGCCTCCGTGCCCGCAGGCGTGTGGTCGGGCTGGTCGGACCACTCGCCATGGTGACCGTCGTGTGCATGTGGGCCACTACCGTCATCCTCGGCTGGGCGATCATCTACTGGCCGCACATGCCCGGTGCCTTCACCTTCTCGCCCGGCTCCGAGGCGGCGCAGGAGCCGGCGCTTCTCGACTCCGTGTACCTGTCGCTCGTCACGGTCGCCACCCTGGGTCTGGGTGACATCGCGCCCGGAGAGGGCTGGCTCCGCCTGGTCTCGCCGTTGGAGGCGCTGGTCGGCTTCGCCCTACTGACGGCCACAGTCTCCTGGGTGCTGGAAATCTACCCGGCGCTGACCCGTAGAAGGGTCCTGGCCATCCGCCTGGCACTGCTGCGCGACGCGAATCCGACGCAGCAGCAGATCGACAGCACCGCGGGTGCCCTCTTGCTGGACAGCCTGGCCACCGAGGTCGTACGCGTCCGGATCGACTTCACCCAGTACGCCGAGGCGTACTACTTCCATGACGGGGAGGACCACTCGTCGCTGGCGGCCATGATCGGCTACGCCGCCGCTCTCGCCCGGCGCGGACAGGCCGCAGGGCGGCCGGAGGTGCGACTGGCAGGTGAGCTGCTCGCCGGTGCGCTGAGAGATCTCGCCGCCATCCTCGACCAACGCTTCCTCCACACGGGCGCGGTACCGACGGACGTCTTCGCGGCCTACGCCGCCGACCACGGGCGGGCCTCGTGAACCGGCCCAGGGACAGCCGGACGCCCGACGCGGACATCGGCGAACCCCGCGGTGCGACCCCCTGGGCGGGTCCGTCGGGCCTGTCGTCGGACGAGGCCGCGCGGCGGCTGGAGTTCCATGGTCCCAACGAGATCCCGGCGGAGCCGCGGATCCCGGTGTGGCGTCGGGTACTGCAACAGCTGCGCGACCCGCTGATCCTTGTTCTGCTCGTGGCCGCCGCTCTGACGATCGCCACCGGCGATCTCTCCGACGCCGCCGTCATCCTGCTCGTGATCACCGTGAACACCATGGTCGGTGTCGTACAGGAAGTACGGGCGGAACAGGCGGTGATGGCCCTGTCCGCGATGAGCGCCCCCGCCGCCAGGGTGGTGCGCGACGGCGAGGAACGCTCTATCCCGGCTGCTGAGGTGGTGCCGGGCGACCTGGTGCTGGTGGCCGAGGGGGACATTGTTCCCGCGGACGGAGACGTGCTGGCTGCGTCGTTGCTGCTGGCGGACGAGTCCTCGCTGACGGGTGAGTCCGTGCCGATGGAGAAGGCCCCTGACCAGGACGCGTCGCGAGGTGCGGTGTCGGCGGGCACGATCGTCGTCCGCGGCCACGGGCGTGTCGTGGTTACGGCCACCGGCGCCGGCAGCGCGCTCGGCCGGATCGCTGCCCTGATGGGCGCCGCACCCGGTCCCACTCCGCTCCAGCACCGGCTGGCGAGGTTCGGCCGGACTCTGGCGGCGGCCGTCGTGGCGCTGTGCGTGGTGGTCCTCGCTCTCGGGCTGGTCCGCGGACAGCCCGTCGAGCTGATGATCGTGGCGGCCATCAGCCTTGCCGTCGCCGCCGTCCCGGAGTCCCTTCCCGCCGTGGTGACCCTGGCTCTGGCTCTGGGAGCGCGGCGGATGGCGGACCGGCACGCCATCGTCCGCAGACTGCCCGCGGTGGAGACACTGGGTTCGGTGACCGTGATCGCCACCGACAAGACCGGCACCCTCACCGAGGGCCGGATGGCGGCCGAGCAGCTGTGGACACCGTACGGCGAGGCGGCGGTCGTGGGCACGGGCTACGAACCCGAGGGCCAAGTCGTCCGCGACGGCGAGCCGGTCATCGTGAGCACCGCGCCCGACCTGGCGGAGCTGCTGCGTGCCGCGATGCTGTGCAATGACGCGGCGCTGGAGCCCCCGCTGGACGGCTCCACGGAATGGAGTGCGCTGGGCGATCCCACGGAGGCCGCTCTGTTGGTGGCCGGAGTCCGTCTCGGGCTGGGCCGTGGGGCGCTGGATCGCGGGTTGCCGCGTCTGGAGGAGATCCCGTTCGACAGCGACCGCAAGCGCATGACGACCATCCACCGCAGGCCGGAGGGCGGAGTGCGGATCGCATGCAAAGGAGCGCCGGAATCAGTGCTCCAGCCAGAGATCCTTACCGACGGGCCTGACGTACTCGCCCAAGCGGCCGCACAGGCCGAGGTGCTGGCACGCCGCGGGTACCGGGTCCTCGCCATCGCCTCGGCCGACTACCAGGACGCGGCGCAGCAGCCCCCGACGTGGGAATCGGGCCTGTCGCTTCTGGGCCTCGTCGGCATCCTGGACCCGCCCCGCAGTACGTCCGAGTCGACGATCGCCGCCTGCAAACGCGCCGGCATCGTCCCCGTACTCATCACCGGAGACCACCCGCTGACCGCACGGGCCGTGGCCGGGCGCCTCGGGATCGCTGCCCGGGATGAGGAGGGCACCACTGGGGACCGGATCCGGGAAGGCACAGCGGGCGACTTGACGAACGTACGGGTCTACGCCCGCACCACCCCCGAGCAGAAGCTGGACATCGTCCAGGCGTGGCGCGGGGCCGGGCACGTGGTGGCGATGACGGGGGACGGCGTCAACGACGGCCCGGCTCTGCGGCAGGGCGACATCGGTGTCGCCATGGGGCGGCGCGGTACCGAGGTCGCACGCCAGGCGGCCGATTTGGTCCTCGCTGACGACAACCCGGCCACGATCGTGTCCGCCGTCGAGGAGGGACGCCGGGTCTACGCGAACGTACGCCGGTTCCTGCTCTACGGCCTTGCCGGGGGCACCGCGGAGATCCTGGTCATGCTCCTCGGCCCCTTCCTGGGAATGCCGCTGCCGCTGCTCCCCGCACAGATCCTGTGGATCAACCTTCTCACGCACGGCCTGCCCGGCGTTGCCCTCGGCGCGGAGCCCGTCGACCCGGACACGATGCGCCACCTTCCCCGTCCTCCCGAGGAGAGCGTGCTGGGGGCCGGCCTGTGGCCCCGCATCCTCTTCATGGGAGCCTTCGTCGCCACGGTGACCCTCGTGGTCGGTGTCTGGGCCCGGGAGACCGGACGCCCCTGGCAGTCCATGATCTTCCTGATCCTCGGCGCCACCCAGCTCGGCGTGGCGCTCGGCTCACGGGCCCGCCCGGGCAGCCTGGCCAACCCGTTCCTGCTCGTCGCCGTTGGCGCGGCACTGAGCCTCCAGGTAGCGGGCGTCTATCTGCCGCCCCTGCAGGAGCTGCTGGGTACGGAGCCGCTTCCGCCCACCGACCTCGCGATCGCCTGCGCGGTGTCCGGTCTCGGCCATGTCGTCATGCGCCTTCAGGCCCGACTGAAACCGGAACGCCCACCGCGCGGGGGCCCTCCGGAGGTCCGAGGGCGTTGAGCCCGTCATGCGCAACGGAAGCGCGAATTCCCATCCGCTGACCGCCCTGTGACCCTCACGAGAGGGCGAGGCCGACCCGCGCCGGAGGAAGTCGCTGATCGGCTGACAGGGCCGAACGGACCGCGCACGGGGACCGGGTCGGCCCACGCGACTCGGGCTCGGGCAGGTGACCCTGGAAGCGGGGAAGAAGGAGGTGCTGGACATGACCGGCACGACCGAGCGGCTCCCCGGCCGCCCTGCACTGCCCGACCTGTCCGGATGGGCGGTGGCGGGATTCCCCGTGCTGGAGGAAATTCCGGCGACGCACGGTGTCCGCGTCGAAGAACGCCTGGCGGACGGGCGGTACGTGCTGCAGGCCGAGCTTCCGGGGATCGACGCCGAGGATATTGAGATCACCGTCGCGGAAGGTTGCCTGACCCTCCGTGCCGAGCGCCAGCGAGGAGACCACCCAGCAGGGCCGCGCGGAATTCCACTACGGCCACTTCACCCTGCTGCCGCCGGGGGCTGAGAGCGACGAGGCGACGGCTGAGTACGAGCATGGTGTCCTGCCATCACGATGCCGGTGTGGGAGGCGAAGACGGGCATGAGGACCATGCCGATGCGGGACTTCTGAGCGTAGGTGCGCATTGAACCGCATCCTGGTGCGCGGCCGATCCGTTCTTCTGGCCGCGCACATATCTGTTATCTGTCCGTGGGCTGCCGACACCCAGCGCGGCACCCGTCCGCTCGGCCCCTGCGGCAGCGTCACTACGTCCTCTGCCCGAGCGGGTGGGCCATTTCGTCGGCTCGTCTGCGCGGCCCCCTAACCCATACCAGTGGCCCCTTGGACCGCCCCGTCCGACGCGGTCATGATGCGCCCCACGCGCACGGCCGTGACCTTGTACTCAGGGCAGGACGTGACGGTGTCCGCCTGGTCGGAGGTGAGGTGGTTCACCCCGCTCGCGGGGAAGTGGAAGGAGCAGAAGACCTGGCCGGGGGCGGTCTGCTCACCGACCCTGGCGACGAGCCGGGCTTGGCCGTGCCGACTCTCCACGGTGAGCTGCGTGCCGTCCCGCACACCGTAGCGGGCGGCATCGTCGGGATGGAGGTCGAGGAAGTCGACCGGGTCGAGTGCGAGGTTGCCGCCGCGTCGGGTCATGCTGCCGGAGTTGTAGTGCGCCCAGCGCCGCCCGGTGACCAGGACCAGCGGGTAGTCGTCGTCGGGCTGTTCCCCGGGCGGGAGGTAGGGAGCTGCGCTGAGGTGGGCCTTGCCGTCCGGGGTGGCGAACCGTTCCTTGTAGAGCTTGGCCTCTCCTGGGCGGTCGGGATCCGGGCAGGGCCACGGCACGGCGCCTTCCCGGTCCAGCCGGGCGTGGGAGAGGCCGGCGAAGACGGAGGCGATACGTCCGCATTCGGCCAGGGCGTCGGCCGGAGTGGGGCAGCCCAGGTCGCCGCCCATCAGGCCGGCGAGGGCGTGTACGGCATCGAAGTCGCTGCGTGCTTCGCCCGGCGGAGGTACGGCGGGGCGGACCCGCTGGAAACGGCGGTCGAAATTGACGAAGGTGCCGTCCTTCTCCAGCCAGGACGTGACCGGCAGAACGACGTCGGCGTGGCGGGCGGTCTCGGAGAGGAAGAGTTCGTTGCAGACGACGAGCGGGCAGGCGTCCAGGGCTGCGGCTACCTGGTTGCTGTCGGGGTCGGTGGCGCAGACGTCCTCGCCGATGATCCACAGCGCCCGCAGATCCCCCGCCCGTGCGGCGGCGAACATGTCCGGGATCCTCAGTCCGGGGCGCTCCGGAACCTGTACTCCCCACACCGCTTCGGCCCGGGCTCGGGCGGCAGGGTCGGTCACCTTCCCGTAGCCGGGCAGGAGATCGGGCAGCGCTCCCATGTCGGAGGCGCCCTGGACGTTGTTCTGGCCGCGCAGGGGGTTGACGCCGTGCCCGCGGTCGGTGCCGACGGCGCCGCGCAGGATCGCGAGGTCGGCCAGGGACCGTACCCCGTCGGTGCCGTGCAGGTGCTCGGTGACGCCTAGGCCGTAGACGATCGCGGGTTGCCGGGCACGGCCGTACAGCCGGGCCGCGGTGACCAGGTCAGCGGCGGGCACCCCGGTGATGTCCGCGACACGGTCGGGCGGGTAGTCCAACAGCAGCTCGGCGAGTTCCGGCAGGCCGGTGACCCGTTCGCGCAGAAACTCCTCGTCCACGAGCCCCTCGGTGAGCAGGACGTGGGCGAGGCCGTGGAAGAGCGCCACGTTGGTGCCGGGCCGGGGCCGCAGGTGTACGTCGGCATGCAGCGCGAGGCCGACGGCGCGGGGGTCGGCGACGACCAGCTTGGCTCCGCGCAGCACGCGGCGGAGCAGGCGGGCTCCGACCACCGGGTGGGCCTCGACCGGGTTGGCGCCGACCACGAGCAGGCAGTCGGACCGCTCCACGTCGTCGAAGCTGTCGGTGCCGCCGGAGAGCCCGAAGGAGGCGGTCAGGCCGGCGGCGGACGGGGAGTGGCACAGGCGGGAGCAGTTGTCGACGTTGTTCGTGCCGATGACGACCCGCATGAACTTCTGGACGAGGTAGTTCTCCTCGTTGGTGGCGCGGGCCGAGGAGATCGCCGCCACCGCGTCCGCGCCACCGGCGTCGATGGCCTTGCGCAGGCCCTGGGCGACATGGCCGAGCGCCTTCTCCCAGCTCACCGGCTCCAGGCGGCCGTCGCGCCGCAACAGAGGCCGGGTGAGCCGTTCGGGAGAGGTGAGGTAGCCGTGGGCGAAGCGGCCCTTGACGCAGGCGTGCCCCTGGTTGACGGGGCCGTCCCGGGCGGGCAGCACGGCCGTGACCTCGCCGTCGGAGGTGACGACGTCCAAGGCGCAGCCGACGCCGCAGTACCCGCACGTCGTACGTGTGGCGGTCGGCCGGTGGGCGGAGGTGAGCCCGTGCCCCGGGCCGGGTTGGGTGATCGCACCGGTGGGGCAGGTGTCGACGCAGCCGCCGCAGGCCACGCAGTCCGACTCGGCCCAGGGCCCACCAGTGCCGGGAGCGACCACGGTGTCGGCGCCCCGGCCGGTCAAGGTCAGGGCGAAGGTGCCCTGCACCTCGGCGCACATGCGGACGCACCGCCCGCAGGCGATGCAGAGGTCCCGGTCCAGGTGGACGTACGGGTGGGAGTCGTCCCCGCCCCGGCCTCCGATGCCCTGTGCCGCGTCCGGGCCGATGCCCAACGACCGGCAGACATCGGCCAGTTCGCTGGGATTTTCCTCGGTGAGGGCACGGGGAGGCAGGGCGGAGGCGATGAGCTCCACCGCGTCCCGGCGCAGCTGCCGGAGGTCTTCTGCGGCGGTTTCGACGTGGGCACCGGACGAGGCCGGGGTCACGCAGGCCGCCACGATCTGTCCGTCGGCCCGTACGAGACACGTACGGCAAGAGCCGGCCGGGCTGAGCCGGTCGTCGGAGCAGAGCGCGGGCAGCTCGGCGCCGGCCGCCCGCACCGCCGAGAGCAGTGAGGCTCCCTCGGCAACGGCGACCCTGACGCCGTCCACCTCGATTCCCGTCATGGTTCCCATCCCGCGAGTCGGTCCCCGTAGGCCAGGGCGAGGCTGTGCACCGCGGGCGGAATGCGCCGTCCGAAGGCGCACAGGCTTGCCTCGGCCAGGACACTGGCGAGCCGTCCCCATTCCGTTCCGGGCGGGGTGCCGGCGGAGGCCAGCTCCAAGCCGCGGCGCGAGCCGACGCGGCAGGGGGAGCAGGCGCCGCAGCTCTCTGCCGCCGCGAACTGCCAGATGTGCCGCAGCACTTCCTCCGGCGGCACGTGCTGGTCGAAGGCGACCAGCCCGGCGTGGCCGAGGGCGGCGCCCCGGGCCGCGAGGTCGGCGGTCGTCAGCGGTACGTCCAGCGCGTCGGGGCCGAGGAATCCGCCCAGCGGCCCGCCGACCTGCACAGCGGTCAGTTCGCTGCCGTCCTTCAGACCGCCGCCCAGCTCGGTGACGATCCGCAGCAGCGGGGTGCCCAGCTCGACCTCGTACGCCCCGGGCCGGGCGAAGCGCTCCGACAGGCACACCAGCTTCGTCCCGGTCTCGCCCGGATCACCGCGCCGGGCGTACGCGTCTCCACCGTGGGCGATGATCCACGGGACGGAGGCGAGGGTCTCTACGTTGTTCACCACCGTCGGCTCATCCCAGAGGCCACGCTTGGTCGGGTAGGGCGGGCGCGGCCGGGCACAGCCACGGTCCCCTTCGAGGCTCGCGATCAGGGCGGTCTCCTCACCCGCGACGTAGGATCCGGCGCCCTGCACCACTTCCACGTCCAGGCTCGTGTCCGTTCCGTGTACGGACGGACCGAAGTGCCCATCGTCGTACGCCTGCCTGACCGCCTCGCGTATCCGCGCCAGCGCACGCGGATACTCCGAGCGCACAAGGATCACGCCTCGGCGTGCCCCGCATGCGAAGCATGCGAGGGCCAGGCCCTCCAGTACGCGCTCCGGCTCCGCCTCCATGAGCAGCCGGTCGGCGTACGAACCGGGATCCCCCTCGTCGCCGTTGACCACCACCACGGTGCCGGGCGCCCGGCCGGCCGATTCCCACTTGGCGGCCACCCGGAACCCCGCGCCGCCGCGCCCCCGCAGCCCGGATGCGGCCACCTGCCGTTGGACCTCGTCGGAAGTGCTCGTGGTCACCGTCCGTGGCCACACCTGCCACGGGGGCTCACCGGCCACCACGCTTCCCAGCAGCACGGGGTCGCCGGTGTCGTCGGCCGCCGGGATCTCGGGCGCCCGAGGGGCCTCGCGTCCCCCGAGCTGGCCGGCCAGCGTCGGGCCGGTGCAAGGCGTGTCACCGTCGAGGGCGGCGGGGCCCGCGTAGCAGTACCCCAGACAGCGGACGGTCTGCAGCGAGGTCGCCGCGTCAGGCGAAACCGTGCCCGCGGTGACGCCCAACTCGTGCTCCACCTCGGTGAGGTGCCGTCCGGCCTGGGCGGCGAAGCACGCCGTCGCCGCGCAGGCGCGGACGTGACGGCGGCCGTGCGGGGCGGCGAGGTCCGCGTAGTAGCCCGCAGGTCCGAGTGCGGCGGCGGCGGGCAGGCCGAGACCGGCAGCGACAGCCGGAGCCCACGTCCCAGGGCTGTCCGCTGTACCCGCCCTGACGTCGGCCAGCGACTGGATCAGCTTGTCTCCCGGCCGACCGCGCCGGTCGTCCAGGGCCCGAAACGCGTCGAAGCGGTCTGCGGAACCCACCGGAGTCATGACCTCATCGTGGAATCAGTCACCGAGGCTCGCAATCCGGGGTATCAATGACCCCCGACAGCGGCACCGGCAAGGGCGAGGACTTCGTACTCTCGCGCACCGTGACCGTGCCGGGCGACGCCACCGCCACCCCGCTGCCCGCACCGGCCACCACCACCGAGGCCGACCGCTACACCATCACCGTCACGGGCCAGCCCAGGGCGGGCATGGCCGTCCCCCTGACCGTCTCGGTCAGCAAGAACGGCAAGCCCGTCACCGAGCTCCAGCCCTACCTGGACACCTACGCCCACCTGACCGCCTTTCACGAAGGCGACCAGGCGTTCGCCCACCTCCACCCCACCACCGAGGTCACCGGCGACAACGGCGGGCCGGATCTCACCTTCCACGCCGAGCCGCCCACCGCGGGCAACTGGCGGCTGTTCCTGCAGTTCCAGACCGGAGGAAAGCTTCACACCGCCGCGATGACCCTGCGCGTCGGCTGAGCCCGTGCGGGCGCCGCCCTCCACAGCGGCGCCCACACTGGCTGACCTGGCCAATCGGGTTGGGGAACAGAAATGGGGAGTGCAGGGTGGGTGTCCCCCTGACAGAACGGGACACCGTGGCGGCGGCGCGGACGCGCGGCCTGTGGTCGGCGGCGCGAAGGTGGCAGATGCCGAATTCACGGTGGTCACTCCGTGCACTTGGCCATCCGCTCGTTCTGCGCCGCCGAACTCGAGATGGCCGCGCCCCGGCTCCGAGCCACGGGGCCGGCCAGCACGCTGCAGCCCACGCTGCGGACGCCGCGCAGACGCATCCCGATCCGGTGCTATCTTCCTCCCAGTCCGGATGGAACGCCCCTGTCGGCATTCCCACTACCTAGCCCTCCTACGGTCGTGAGCGTGATCTCAGGCAAGGTCCGTCGCGACCGTCACACGGGAGCGTTGCTGCGGGCAACGCTCCTCGCGGTGGTGCTTGCCCTTTTCGGGATGCACGTCCTGGCCTCACATCAGCCGGCCCACAGCGGGCATGCCGATGCGCTCCCGCTCGTCGACGCTGGGGACAAGACACCCCACGCGCACTCTGACGTCGCCTCCGGGGACGCCACCAGGACACTGGACAGCCCGGACGGCGAATCCCCCTGCGATCACGGCGGAGTCAGAGAGAGCTGCCTGGCGCTGCTGTGCATCGTCGCTGCCCTGTTCACGTTCGCCCTCAGGCGCGGGGGTGGCAACCGCGTCCTGGGCCGGCGCGCGGAACCCACGCACTCCTGGATCAGCCGCACCGGCGACCCGCCGTGCCTGCACCGTCTTTCGATTTTGCGCTGCTGAGAGCTGCATCAGCGTGACGCCGCACCACTGGTGCCGGCGCGGCTTCTGCCTGCTCTCACCCACCAAGATCCGAAAGGCCTTACCCGCGTGACCACCGCTCTCAAGCCCGAGCTCCAGCAGCCTTCCGCCTCGAAACATCGCCGCCCCGCCTTCGACAAGAAGTCACTCCCGGCTCGCTACAGCGGCCAGATGCTCTACTTCCTGGGCGCCGCCCTCATCGCCGGCGCCGTCGTCCACTACCCGATCAATCCGCCGCTGTACGCGATCATCTGCGCCGTCGGCGCCTTCGTGTTCCTCCTCGGGACCATCGTCAACGAGTTCGTACTGGCCGACGAGCGTCCGGCGCTGCGCCAGGCGATCTCGCTGGTCGCGTTCTCCTTGCTGCTGTCCTTCGGCGTCGGCCTGGTCGGCGGCGGCATCCAGCACTTCGAGCAGTTCCCCGAGCGCAGCGCCTGGATGACCCCCATCGGCCTGCTCATGTCGTACGTCGCGTTCGTCGCCAAGGACTCCAAGGGCCGCTGGCGGCACCTCGTCACCCCGTTCGCGGCCGGCGTCGTGGTCCTCGCAGCTCTCGCCTGGCTGGGCATGACCGCCCTTGCCGGCACCATCAGCTCCGACGGCCACAGTCACGACCACGGTTCCACGACCGGGACACCCGCAAAGCCGGACCAGGATCCCGTCAAGCAGGCCCCTCCGGCCAAGGCACCCACCGAGCCGGCCCAGGATGGACATTCCCACAGCCACTGACCCCGGTCCGTCACCCTCGTAGCCGTTCTCCGCGGGCCCAGCGTGGACCACGCTGGGCCCGCGGTCTGCTCATGGAGCCCGCACCTGCCGCCGGCGGGCTCGGGAGGCGGCGCGCTCTTGCGGACGTGTAGTCGGCGAGGCGTTTCCTCCAGCAGGCTCTTCTCGCTGGTGATCTTCCCCAGCTCACCGCGGCCGGTGCGGTCCTTGACCGACTGCATGGGCCATTTGCTGCTCCTTCCTTCCGCCGCTCCCTTCACCGCGCGGGGTAGCGGTCCGGGGCGGCGTCGAAGGCTGCTGCGCACTGTGCGGAGCAGAAGAAGTAGCTGCCGGCGTCGGTGTCGCGTCGTTCGGGGGCGGTTGCCGGGTCCAGTTGCATGCCGCAGACCGGGTCCACCGCACTCTCTGCGGGATCAGGCCGGGGCTCTTCGCCGGTGGGTGGCTCGGGTGAGTGGTGCCGTCCGTGTTCCGCAGCCGAGGCATGGGCCGGGGCCCGGTCGGCTGTCGATTCGACGTGGGGTTCGACGGGCTCGGCCGTGACGGTCGGGAGCGGGGTGGTGTGCCAGCGGCGCAGGCGGGAGGCGTTGGTGACCACGGACAGGGAGGAAAGGGCCATCGCCGCGGCGGCGATGATCGGGCTGAGACGGATGCCCCACAGCGGGTAGAGGGCGCCGGCGGCGAGAGGCACGCCGACGGCGTTGTAGATCAGGGCGAAGAACAGGTTCTGCCGGATGTTGCGCATGGTGGCGCGGGAGAGCCGGACCGCGGTGACGACGCCGGTCAGGGAGCCGGAGATGAGGGTGATGTCGGCGGCTTCGATGGCGACGTCGGTGCCGGTGCCGATGGCCAGGCCGACATCGGCGGCGGCCAGGGCGGGGGCGTCGTTGATGCCGTCGCCGACCATGCCCACGGTGCGGCCCTCGGCTTGCAGGCGGCGGATCTCGTCCGCCTTGTGCTCGGGCAGTACCTCGGCCAGGACCCGGTCCACGCCGACCTGGGCGGCGATGGCGGCGGCCGTGCGGGCGTTGTCGCCGGTGATGATGACCGTCTCGATGCCGAGCCGGTGCAGGGCGGCGATGGCCTGGACGGAGTCGTCCTTGAGGGTGTCGGCGACAGCGAGGACGCCGGCGGGCCGGCCGTCGACGGCGATGAGGACCGGGGTCTTGCCCTCGGCCGAGAATCCGGCCGCGACCGGGGTGAGGGCGCCGGCATCGATGTCGACATCGCTGAGCAGCCGGGTTGTGCCGACCAGGACCGTGTGGCCGTCGACGGTGGCCTGGACGCCCTTGCCGGTGACGGAGTCGAAGCCGCTCGCCGCAGGCGGGGTGAGACCGCGCTCGCGGGCCCCGGCGACGATCGCGCCTGCCAGCGGGTGCTCGCTGTCGGCCTCGGCCGCGGCCACCAGGGCCAGCAGCTCGTCGTCCCCGAAGCCGTCGGCGGAGTGCACGTCCGTGAGCTGGGGCTTGCCGGCGGTGACGGTGCCGGTCTTGTCCAGGACGATGGTGTCGAGTTTGTGGGCGGTCTCCAGGGCCTCGGCGGAGCGGATGAGGATACCGGCCCGGGCGCCCTTGCCGGTGCCGACCATGACCGACAGCGGGGTGGCCAGGCCGAGCGCGCAGGGACAGGCGATGATCAGCACCGCGACCGCGGAGACCAGAGCCAGGGTGAGCGCGGGAGCGGGCCCGACGGTGTACCAGATCGCGAAGGAGGCGACAGCGATGGCGATGACGGCGGGCACGAAGTAGGCGGAGACCGCGTCGGCCAGCCGCTGGATCGGGGCCTTTGACGCCTGCGCCTGCTGCACCAGGCGGATGATCTGTGCCAGCATCGTGTCGGCCCCGACCTTGCTCGCCCGTACCCGGAGCGATCCGGTCGTGTTGACGGTGGCGCCGATCACCGTGTCCCCTTCCCGCTTGGTTACCGGCATCGGCTCGCCGGTGACCATGGACTCGTCGACCGCCGACGACCCGGACAGCACCACCGAGTCGACCGGGATCTTCTCCCCGGGCCGGATCACCACCTCGTCGCCGACCGCCACGTCCTCGATGGGCATCTCCGTCTCGGTGCCCTCGCGTACGACGCGGGCGGTGCGGGCCTGGAGGCCCAGCAGGGCGCGGATGGCCTCGCCGGTGCCGGCCTTGGCCCGGGCCTCCAGCAGACGGCCGAGCAGGATGAGGGTGAGGATCACCCCGACCGCCTCGAAGTACACCTCCCGGACATCCTCCGGGAGCAGACCGGGGGTGAGGGTGACCAGCAGGCTGTAGGCGTAGGCGGCCGTCGTACCCAGGGTGATCAGGGAGTTCATGTCGGCGCCACGGTGCCTGAGAGTCAGCCATCCGGTCGAATGGATCGGCCAGCCGGTGTAGAACATCACCGGCGTGATCAGCACCAGCTGCAGCCAGTGGTTCAGCAGCCAGCCGGGCACCCAGTCGGCAGCGAACAGCTCGTGTGCCATCACAGCGAAGAGCACAGGCAGTGTGAGCACGGCGCCGGCGACGACCCGCCGGGTCAGATCGGTGATCTCCGCGCGCCGCTCGGCGGCCTCGGCCGCCTCCGACTCGGCCCCGCTCCCTTCACCGAGGTCGGGCCCCCCAGTACCGGCAGCAGCGCTCCGGCCCATACCGCCCTCCCGAGTCTCCTCCGTGGCGCCGGGACCGTCCGCAGGTTCGACGAGCAGCGTGCCGTGGATCATGTTCATTCCGCAGGCGAAGCCGAAAGAGCCGACGTCGGCAGGGCGAAGGCGCACGGTGGTGCGGGCATAAGCGGGCAGTCCGGCGCTGACCCGCAGGTCGGGGAAGACGACCCGGTTGGTGCACTCCCCGCTCTCCTGCCGGTCGAAGACCAGCTCCAGCGGCACCCCCTGGCGGACCTTGATGACATTGGGGCTGTAGCCGCCCCGCACGGTCACCTCGACCCGCTGCACCCCGCCCTCCAGCTGCGCGGTGCGGGCCTTGCGGGGGCCGAAGAAGAACCAGCCCAGCGCGCCGATCAGCAATGCGGCGAAGACCACGACCACGACATCAGCCACACCCATGGCAGCTCGCCCTCCTTGCGCGTGCACTCCTTTCCAGCGTCCCTCGCCTCTAGCAGTACCGGGTAGGGGCAGCCTGGCCCAGTGGATGGGACCAGTGGACCCTGCACCATCGGCGGGAACCGGCGGATCATGGCATCAAGGGAACAACCGGACTGCCAGCGGGCCCCGCCCGCCATCCGGATCACCAGGGACGTGATCGTGATGATGTTCTGGTTCGAGCACGATGTCAGCGGCTGGGGCTGGTTCACGATGTCGGCCGGCATGATCCTGTTCTGGGCGCTGATCATCACCGCCGCCGTACTGCTCTTCCGGGCCCTGAGCCGCGCCACCGAGCCCACCCGCACCACCGCCGGCCCCTCTCCTGAGCAGCTGCTCGCCGAGCGGTTCGCCCGCGGCGAGATCGACGAGGAGGAGTACCGGCGGCGCCTTGATGCCCTGCACGCCTCCACTCCACCCACCAAGCACTGACCCCGGCCCGCGGGCCGAAGCCAACACGTTGTGGACCTGCTGTCTCCCGAAGGACGGGCCGCCATGAACAACAAAAGGAACTACGGTCTGTACGCAGTCGCACTCGCCATCGCCTTCGTCGGCGCGCTCGCGCTCGGCGTGCCCGTGGGCACGCTCGCTCTCCTGGCCATCGTCGCCGCCTGCCCGCTGATGATGTTCTTCATGATGCGCGGCATGCACGGCGGCCAGGACGACGACCACCCCATGGACGAGCGCGATCCGCTGTGCAAGCACGACCACCACCAGCACCCCGGTTCCGGCCGACCCTGACCGGCCGGAACCGCGCGGCACAGGCAGGGCGAGGTGAACGCCATGAGCGCGCTGACAGCCCTCCTGATCGGGGGCGCTGGCCGCCCTCGCCTACGAACTCGCGCGCATGATCACGCCCGACGAGAGCCGCTTCCCACCCCTTGCCCCTCTTCGAGGACGGCGGGCGGCTCTGGAAGACGCTGAGCGGTGGTGCGTGTGCCTGCGCCTGCACGGCCGGATCGACGAAGCCACCTACCAGCGTCGGATGAGCGGCCTCGCCCACGGCGGCGCCGCACCGCCGACACCCGAGCAGCCTCAAGGAGGACGTGATGGGTGACGCCGCATACGGCCTGTGGCCCCTGGTGGTACTCAACACGGCACTGTTCATCGTCTTCGCCGCCAGCTTCTTCCACCCCAAGACCAAACGGGACTGGCGGGCCATAGGCGCCTACAGCGCCTTCCTGGTAGCGCTGTTCACCGAGATGTAAGGCACCCCGCTGACGATCTACCTGCTGGGCAGCTGGCTCGGCAACCAGTTCCCGCTGCTGAAGGACACCCACGCGGGCGGACACCTCTGGAACGACCTGACCGGCTGGTCCGGCGACCTCCACCTGAGCCCCTTCCACCTGGCCAGCTACGTCGCCCTCGCCCTCGGCGTCGGCTTCTGGCTGATCGCCGCCGCCTGGAAGGTCCTGCACGAAGCCGCGCAGAAGGACCGACTGGCCACGACCGGCCCGTACGCGTGGGTGCGCCACCACCAGTACGACGGCTTCCTGCTCATCATGATCGGATTCCTGCTGCAGTGGCCCACCATCCCCACTTTGATCATGTTCCCGATCCTGGTGCACGTGTACGCACGCCTGGCCCGCAGCGAGGAGCGCGAGGTCGCGGCGCGGTTCGGCCATGATTGGACGGCCTACGCCGACGGCACCCCTGCCTTCTGGCCCCCGAAGCCCCTCCACCGTGGCAGTACCCAGCCGCAGGCGAAGCCCACCTCGTCCGGACACGAACCGAGCCCGCCCACCGAGGCCCTGCCAACCGAGCGGCGCCTCACCCTGGGAGCGAGCCGTGACCGACCGAA
Source organism: Streptomyces sp. WAC00040 (assembly GCF_056835925.1). Lineage (NCBI taxonomy): Bacteria > Bacillati > Actinomycetota > Actinomycetes > Kitasatosporales > Streptomycetaceae > Streptomyces > Streptomyces sp. WAC00040. The sequence goes on along the minus strand of NZ_JAKQZE010000004.1, from coordinate 555,070 downwards.
GCCCATATGCAGCCCTGATCGAACTGCCGCGCGGATGTCGGGCCTCGACAATGGAAGAGGCATGGGCCGAACCCGCTGACGCGGCGCCGGCCTCGAAAGGGAGGCGGTCACCATGACCAGCATCACCCAACGCCTCACCACCCTGTTCCGGATCAAGGCGAACAAGGCGCTGGACAAGGCAGAGGATCCGCGCGAGGTCCTGGACTACTCCTACGAGCAACAGCTGCAGATGCTGCAACGGGTACGGCGCGGCGTGGCCGATGTGGCGACCAGCCGCAAACGGGTCGAACTCCAGGTCAGCCAGCTGCGGCAATCCACCGACAAGCTCCAGCGCCAGGCGGAGCAGGCACTCGCCGCCGGGCGCGAGGACCTGGCCCGCGAGGCACTCACCCGCCGTACCGCTGTGGCCGGGCAGATCACCGACCTGGAAACCCAGCACACGTCGCTGAAGGACCAGGAAGACAAGCTCACGCTCGCCGCACAGCGCCTGGAGGGCAAGGTGGACGCCTTCCGGACCCGCAAGGAGACCATCAAGGCCGGCTATACCGCAGCCGAGGCCCAGACCCGGATCACCGAGGCCGTGACCGGCATCGGTGAGGAGATGGGCGATGTGAGCCTGGCCATGCAGCGAGCCCAGGACAAGACCGAGCAGCTGCAGGCACGCGCCGGCGCCCTGGACGAACTCATCGCCTCCGGTGCGCTGGACGACGCCACCCTGCCGGCCGGACGGGACGACATCCAGGCCGAGCTGGAGCGCGTCACCGCGGGCCAGGACGTGGAACTCGAACTGGCCAGGATGAAGGCACAGCTGCCGGCGGGATCCGCTCCGCAGGCGGTGGAAGCTGGTGAAGGACGGCCAGGGCAGGAGAAGAAGTCATGATCATGCGGATTCTCGGCGAGGGCCAGTACGACATCGCCGACGAGCACCTCGACCGGCTCAACCAACTCGACACCAGCCTGCAGGAAGCCTCCGACGCCGGTGACGAGACGGCGTTCGCCACCGCTCTGTCGGCGCTGCTGGACGCCGTACGCAGCCTCGGCACACCGCTTCCCGATGAGCGGATCACTCCATCGGATCTCGTGCTGCCCGACGAGACGACCAGCCTGCCGCAGGTGCGCGAGCTTCTGTCCGACGAGGGCCTGATCCCAGGCTGACGGACTGATGGGGTGATGGCGATGCGCAGCCGCTTCGAACCCGACCGGCAGCTGACCGCCCGCATGGCGGTCACGATGTTCCTGCTCGGCTTGCTGTACGTGGCGTTCATCGCCGCGCTCATCGCGCTGCTGAAGTCGGTCGTGCTGGTGGTCATCATCGCCGCCGTCCTGCTGGGGGCCCAGTACTGGTACTCCGACAGGATCGCCCTTTACGCCATGCGCGGCCGGCTCGTCACGCCCGAGGAGCAGCCGCGGCTGCACGGGGTCGTGGACCGGCTGTGTGCGAGCGCGGACATGCCCAAGCCGCGGGTCGCGGTCTCCGACATGGACCTGCCCAACGCGTTCGCCACCGGCCGCAACGCCGACCACGCCGTGGTCTGTGTGACCACCGGCCTCATGCGCCGTCTGGAGACCGAGGAGCTCGAAGGCGTCCTCGCCCACGAGCTCTCCCATGTCGCCCACCGCGACGTGGCGGTGATCACCATCGCCTCGTTCCTGGGCGTGATCGCCGGGCTGATCGTCCGCTTCGCCTTCTACTCCCAGCTGTTCGGCGGGCGCAGCCAGCGGGACCAGAACACCGCCGCCGTCTTCTTGGCCGTGATGGCCGTGTCCGCCCTCGTCTATGCCGTCAGCTTCCTGCTCATCCGGGCTCTGTCCCGTTACCGCGAGCTGGCCGCCGACCGGGCCGCGGCCATGCTGACCGCAAAGCCGTCCGTCCTGGCCTCGGCGCTGACCAAGGTCAGCGGTGACATCGCCCGCATCCCCACGCAGGATCTGCGGACCGCCCAGGCGTTCAACGCGTTCTTCTTCACCCCTGCCCTCGGACCCGGCACCGCGGTGGCGAACCTGTTCTCCACCCACCCCACCCTGGAACGCCGGCTCGAGGCGCTCGCGGAGCTCTCCGCAGAGCTCGGAGAGGCGGGCGGCGAACCAGGCAGGGCGTGAGGGAAGGAGACGGTGGCCCATGGGCTTCTGGGATGTGCTCTTCGCCCGGAGCAAGCCGATCCGGCCTGACCTGGACCAGCTCTTCGCCCTGCCCTCGGCGGCGGTCACCCTCCAGGCCGCCATCGGCTTCACTCCGACCGGCTCGGGATCGGTCTGCTTCGCCGCGATCGAAGGCGGCGCCTTCGCGCAGGTCCAGCAGGAGGTACGAGCTCTCCTGGAGGCCGACTCCGAACGCGGCGGTGCTCCGGTGGAGTTCAGCCGCGACACCTACGGGTACTCCTGGCTGCTCTCCCGCCGTCCACCGGACGACCTGCCTGCCCTCGTGGGCGACCTGCACGCGGTCAACACCTCCCTGCAGGACAGCGGCTTCGGCCCGCACCTCCTCTGCTCTCTGGTCGCCTTCCTCGACGCCGAGCTGCGCCGGCTCGCCCTCGTCTACCTCTACAAGCGCGGCACTTTCTATCCGTTCGCTCCTCTGCCCGGCAACACGCGCGACAACCCGCTCGAACTCCAGGTCAAGGCCGTACTCCAGGACGACTTGCGCATCGAGCAGGATCTGAGGCGCTGGTTCCCGCTGTGGGGCGCCCCCGGCCTATGACACGACGCGACCGGCCCCACCCGAGCCGGGGAGGTGACAACGTGAGCGAAGCCCAGCCCCGCTCCCGTGACGCACCGGGAACCGCCCGCCCGGTGCTGGCGGCGGTCGGCATCGAAAAGGCATACCGACGTGTCCTGTGGCCGGCGCGCCGCACGACTCCGGTGCTGCGGGGCGTGGACCTCACCCTGGCTCCGGGCGAGGTGGTCGGCATCGTCGGGGAGAACGGCTCCGGCAAGAGCACGCTGATGAAGATCCTGGTCGGGGCGCTGGCCGCCGACGCCGGAACGGTCACCCGCGCCGGCCGGCTGGGCTACTGCCCGCAGGAACCAGTCCTCTACGAACGCCTCACCTGCGACGAGCACTTCGAGCTGTTCGGCCATGCCTACGCCATGACGAGCGAGGCGGAGCGGCGCTCGCGCCGCGAGATCTACGCAGCCCTCGGCTTCGAACGCTACGCCAGCACCCGCGCGGACCAACTCTCCGGTGGGACTCTCGCCAAGCTGAACCTGGGCCTGGCGCTCCTCGCGGACCCCGAGGTGCTGCTGCTGGACGAGCCGTACGCGGGTTTCGACTTCGACACCTACCTGAGGTTCTGGGACCTGGTCGCCGAGCGCCGCACGGCGGGTCGCTCGGTTCTGATCATCAGCCATTTCGTTACCGACCAGGAGCGCTTCGACCGCATCGTGGAACTGCGGGACGGCAGGGCGGTGACCTGATGACCGTCCTGCCGTTCGTTCGCCGCTTCCTCATCGAGTCTGCCCGGACCCCGGTGAACCTCCTCGTGCTCGTGCTGGTGCCGGTGGTGTTCGTGGTGGTGGCCGCACGGCCGCTGGCGGACGCGGCCGACCTGCTCGGCGGCACCGGTGGGCCCGCCGTGCAGACAGCTACCGCCGGCTGGGCCGCGGGATTCATCGCGGCGATCGCCATGTACTTCCAGATGCGCGCTTCGCACGCGGCTGATCGCCGTCTGATCATCTCGGGGCTGGCGCCCCACCGGCTGGTGGCCGCGCGCATGGGCGCCGGCCTGGCCCTGGCCGTGCTGGCCGCGGCGGCAGCTCTGCTGGCCCTCCAGTTGCGTACCGGCCTCGGCGATGATCCGGGGCGGGTGCTGGCCGGAACGCTGATGTACGCGGTGATCTACCTGGCCCTCGGGGCACTGATCGGCGCCACGGTGACCAGCCCCGTCAACGGCACCGTTCTGGTGCTGTTCGTGTGGATCCTGGACGTCTTCTTCGGCCCCGTCCTGGGCGCGGCGGACCGCGCGGCAACCCGGCTACTCCCGACGCACTTCGTGACACTGTGGATGGTCGATGCACCCTCCGGCCACAGCGGCGGGCCCGGAGATCTCGGCTGGGCCCTGGCCTGGACCGCGGCAGCCGTCGCGGTCAGCTGGACAGTGATCACCGCCGCCAGCCGCACGGCCCATACCCGCCGCCGCGCCAAGCCGGGCTCGGCCACGGCACAACTGGCCGCCGGGGTGCACGCAGGGCTGAGGGAAGCCGGCCGCAACCGGGTGCTGTGGGTGCTGCTCATCGCGGTGCCGACGGTCTTCGTCCTCCTCGCGGTGGCCACCACCCCCGAGGAGACCACGTCGCTGACCGTCCGAGAAGGTGGACGCACCACCGTCCAGCAGGCGTGGCTGCCCGACATCCACGGCGGCACCATGGCACCGATCGCCACCGCCTCCCTGGCCACCCTTGCCGGACTCTTCACGATCCTCAACGCCCGCACAGGCGACCAGCGCCTCGCCCTCGCCGGGTTCCGCACCGGCAGCCTGCTCGTCTCCCGCCTGACCGTCGTCGTCCTCGGCGCGCTCCTGGCCACCGCCGCCTCCCTCGCGGTGACCGCCACCGTCTTCGACGCCCGCCAATGGGGCCTCTACGTCGCCGCGAACGTCCTGATCGCCCTCACCTACGGCCTCATCGGCGTCCTCCTCGGCCCACTGTTCGGCCGGGTCGGCGGGGTGCTGATCGCCTTCCTGCTGCCCTTCATCGACCTGGGCATCGAACAGAGCCCCATGCTCCACACCGCCCCGCCCACCTGGGCGCACGCCCTGCCCGGCTATGGAGCCACCCGCCTCCTCATCGACGCCGCCATCACCCCCGGCTTCGACGCAACCAGCCCCCTGCTCACCGCCCTAGCCTGGCTGGCCGGACTCACCCTCGCCGCCACCGCACTGCTCCGCCACACCATCACCCCGGCCCGCACCGGACGGACGTCATGACCAGCGGACGCCTCGGCGGCGTGGCACCCACCGGCAGGGACTGCCCAGCGCGTACCGGTATGTCCTGATCCCCTTCGATCCGAGGAGCCACCACATGAAGACCACCCGCCTGCCCTGCCGTACCGCCCTGGCCGCCGCAGCCGTCGCCGCCTCCGCGCTCTTCCTGGCCGGCTGTGGAGACGACGGCAACGGCTCTACCGTCACCTCCCCGAGCCCCACCGCATCCGTCTCCGTCCCGGCAGGCGAGCACAACCAGGCGGACGTCGACTTCGCACAGGGAATGATCCCGCACCACCGCCAGGCCGTCATGATGTCCGACATGGCCGAAACCCGGGCCTCCTCCAGCGACGTCAAGACCCTCGCCGAGGAGATCAAGAAGGCCCAGGAACCAGAGATCGAGACCATGTCCGTCTGGCTGACGGCCTGGGGCGAAGAGGTCCCCCAGGGCATGGACGGCATGGACGGGATGGACCACGGCGACGCCTCGTCCCCCGGCATGATGAACGACCAGCAGATGAACGACATGCGAGGCGCCTCCGGCAAAGCCTTCGACACCATGTTCCTGACCCAGATGATCAAGCACCACGAAGGCGCCATCGCCATGGCCGAGACCGAGAAGAAGGAAGGCACCTACGGGCCCGCCAAGGAACTCGCCGACGACATCATCACCGCCCAGAAGGCAGAGATCACCCAGATGCGGGAAATGCTCGGCACCAACTGACCCGGCGGGCACCGACGACGGGCCCTATGCCGAAGACAAGGAAGACAGCCCCGGTCGCACGACGACCTCGCGGCCGGGCGGGACGGCGCCGAGGGGCGTTAGCCGGAAGCAGGACCCGGGACTCTTGAGGCGGCCCACCCCGGTCCGCCGGCCCCACGCGAAGGAGGCAACGATGTCCAGCACCGTCAAGGACATGCTCGCCACCTACCCGGCCGACCTCGGCGACATCGACCAGGCCAAGCTGACGCGCTGCATCGAAGAGTGCATCGCCTGCGCGCAGGCGTGTACGGCGTGCGCGGACGCCTGCCTGTCCGAGGGCATGGTCGGTGACCTGACCAAGTGCATCCGCACAGACATGGACTGCGCCGACATCTGCACCGCCACCGCGTCCGTCCTCTCCCGTCACACCGGCTACGACGCCAACATCACCCGCGCGATCCTCCAAGCGTGCGCCGTGGCCTGCAAGGCGTGCGGCGACGAATGCGCCTCCCATGCGGAGACGCACGAACACTGCCGGGTGTGCGCCGAAGCCTGCCGCTCCTGCGAGCAGGCATGCAACGAACTCCTCGGCGCCCTCGGCTGACGCGGCCGGGGTCGGCTCGCTACGGCAGCGGTACCTGTCCGCGCCGGCGACGGCCGTAGCGGGTCACCCCGCGCGGCTTGAACACCGACAGCGCGGCCGCCGTGAGCAGCACCATCAGGGCGGCGGCCGCATCCGCGATCAGCTGGATGCGCATGCCCTGAAGCTCGCCTCCCGCGAGCGCCGCCCGGGCGGCCGCATCGGCGAGGTGTCCGACCGGCTGCATGTGGACCAGTAGCAGAACGGTCGCCACCACGGTGATCAGGAGCTTTGCGATCACCCAGTAGTGACGCAGCAGCCCCCACACCGTGCCGAACGACCGCACCAGGCCGGTCAGCAGGCAGGCGGCGCTGAACGGGACGATCACGTACCAGCCCACCACGTCCATGGCCAGGTAGGCGCCCCGCACCGTCTGGGGTGAGCTGCTGGTCAGGCCGGCGACGGCGAGGGCGAGGAACGCCGCGACCGCGCCAAGCCAGCCGACCGAGGAGGTGATGTGGAGCGTGAGCGTGAACTTGCGCAGCCGCGGCGGGAACGGGGTTGGGTGGCTTTCAGCAGCGGGAAGGTGCTCCCGAGCCAGCTTCCCAGAAGGTAGATCGTCAGCGGGATGCCGTACATCTCGGTGAACAGCGCGACCATGAACGCGCTGTAGGCGCCCATGGCCCGCCAGTCCCGTTTCGTCTTCGGGTGGAAGAAGCTCGCGGCGAACAGGATGAACAGCGCGGTGTTGAGCACGACCGGGGCCACAGGCCGTATGCGGCGTCAGCCATCACATCCTCCTCGCGTCTTCCCGGGTGGTGGCGGGCCGACGTCGGCCGTGAGCGAGGGTGCTCATTCGGTGCTGTTAGGTAGGTGGTCTGGTCGATCCGGCCGTGCAGGCGCAGGCCGACGCACCACCGTTCAGCGTCCTCCAAGGCCGCCCGCTTTCCCCTAAGAACCCCTAACAGAATGAGCTTGTCTCTTGGTTGGCGCGCGATCGGGTGAGGAGATCATTACTCTGCATGGGTGCTGTCATATGACGAGTTGACCCCGCCGGAGCGCGAGCTGTGGGATGCGTTCCCTGAGGGGCGTCGAGTTGATCTGCGTACAGGCATGCCCGAGGCGGACGCTCCCGCTGCGGGTGCTCGATGGGGTCCCGAACGCACGGTTCGCGCGGCCGTCGTGGCGGCGCTGCTGCTCGGCGCGAACGACGATCGGTCTGGTGGCGTAGCTGCCCTGCGACTCGCCGGGGCACGTATCACCGGCCGTCTTGACCTGTCCGGGGCGGAGATCCGCCACACGTTCTCGCTGGAAGGCTGTCGGCTGGACGAGACGGTGCGGCTGCACGGGGCCACGACCCGGACGATCGAGATCACGGACAGCTGGGTTCCGGGGATCGATGCCGAACTCGCACGGATCGAGGGCGACCTGGATCTGAGTCGGTCGACCGTCGAAGGTGGCTCCCTCATACTCGTCAACGTCCGTATGGCCGGGAATCTCCTGCTTGTGGATGCCAAGATCTCAAGCCCGGAAGAATGGGCAGTGCTCGCGGGCGGCCTCGTCCTGGACGGCGGCGTCTTCGCCCGGCGACTCACCACACGGGGCGGGTTCCGGCTTCCTGGCGCTCGGCTGCTCAGCGGCCTGTTCCTGCAAGGCGCACGGCTGGAGAACACCGGGGGCGTCGCACTTGCCGCAGGTGGTGTGACCGCCTCGACCGTGGACTGCTCCCAGGGGTTCACCGCACAGGGAAGTGTGCGGCTGCGCAGGGCTCGCATAGAAGGTCTGCTGACCTTCGAAGGAGCCCGCCTGAACGGGGACGGCACAGCGCTGGAGTGCGTGGCGATGCAGGTGGGGGACTTCGACTACAGAACCGCAGCACCGCTCTCAGGGCTGGTGGACCTCCGGGCCGCACAGGCCACATGGTGCCAGGACAGCGAGCGGAGTTGGCCCGAGAAGGTGCTTCTGGACGGGTTCACCTACGGCTCCATCCGGTTCCGGGATACGCCGTCCATAGCGGGCGAAGGCGAAACGCCCGTCAGTGACGAGGTGGCCCGCCGCCTGGCGTGGGTCCGTCGGAATCCCGGTTATGCCCCGCAGCCGTATGAGCAGCTCGCCGGCTGGTACCGGCGGATCGGCCACGACGACGACGCCCGCCGCGTGCTCCTGGCCAAACAGCGTCACCGGCGCCTCACCCTGTCCCTGCCGGCACGGGCGTGGGGGCACCTGCTCGACGTGACCGTAGGCTATGGCTACCGGCCCTGGTTGGCAGGCGTCTGGCTCCTGACGCTGACCCTGCTGGGCGCTCTGGTCTTCGGTACCCACTCTCCGACCCCGGTGAAGCCGGGTGAAGGCGTCCCGTTCCAGTCTCTGGTGTACACACTCGACCTCTTGATTCCCATCGGTGGTCTGGGACAGCGCGCGGGTTGGTACTGGTCGAACGACGGCCTCCAGTGGCTGGCCTACCTGCTGATCGCCTTCGGTTGGATGCTCACGACCGCCGTCATCGCCGGTGTCACCCGCGCCCTGCAGAAAAACTAGCGATCGACAGCTGAGTTCAGGCGTCGCCAGCAGAGCAATGCGCATCCGAGGATGAGGAAGGCTTCGTGGATGTCGTCGCGGATCTCCCAACGGATCCGCAGGCGGCGAAACCAGTGCAGGTGAGCGAAGGCACGCTCGACAACCCAGCGTTGGGTGCCAAGTCCGGAGCCGTGCTCAGTGCCGCGTCGCGCGATCATTGGCTTCACTCCCAGCGCGCGGACGAGGCGGCGGTACTTGTCGTGGTCGTAACCGCGGTCCGCGAGGACCACGTCCGGGCGGCGCCGGGGCCGGCCGCGCTTACCCCGCACGGGCGGCACTGCCTGGAGCAGTGGGACGAGCTGGCCTCCAGACCCGGAAGCGCTACGACGAACAACGCGCCTTCAGCCCACTACTCGCGCACTCCGCCGGTCAGCCAGCTTGACTTCTTGACTCCCTGAGATGCCTTTGAGAGCCCGGACATGGGAGCCGTCGACGGTCGCGTCTTCCATGTCCAGCAGACGCGCGGCCCGCAGCTGAGTCAGCAGCACCTCGTGGAGGCGGGGCCGGACACCGGCCCTCGGTACCAGTCCCGCAGACGCCTCCAGGCCGTCACACCGCTGCAGCCGACCTGTTCAGCCGGAACATCCCGCCGGCTCACGCTCTTGCACAGCACGTAAACGATGCTCCGCAACGCAGCACGGTCATCCGCCGGCAACCGCCCGGGATCCCGCTTGCGCCGCGGCGGACGAGCAGGCAACAGCGGAGCCACACGTTCCCACAGGTCATCAGGCACAAGATCAGCAGACACCCCACCGATCCTGCCGACACAACGCCCAACTGCCCAGCGCGACAGCGAACTTCATGCTGAAGCGATAAGTAAGGGAGTTGGGCGGTGTGTTGGCCTACCAGCCGCGGGCCGGGAGGCACGGCAGCTGAAGCCGCCGGCCGCGGTCCATCACCGCTTTGTGGCCGCGAGGACCATGGTGATCAACAAGGCTCCCCCGCTGAAGGCGGCCTGCAGTGCACTGCCTACAGCCGGGTGTTGGTGGGCCACGTATGCCAGGCCGGCCAGCAGTAGGCAGCCCGTCAGCAGCCAGTGCAGGTTTCGTCCGGCGGCCGAGTCGGACCGGGGCGCGGCGTCCGGTGTGGGGCTGCGCTGGTCGTCGTTGCTCATTCTGGGATCCTTCATGTCGGGTGTGCGCGGCGCACACGAGTGGATCGAGACGCGGCTGGAGCCTGGAGGCGGCTGCTCGGCGGTGGGGAAAACGCCGTTTCCACCCGGGAGGCATTCCCTGAGGTATGGAATGGCAGCGCAGCCCCGGCTCCGGGGCCGCGTCTTATTTCTAGGGCTGGTTGGACGCCGCCGGCCAGGGCGTTCGGACGGCAGCCAACGAGTGAACGCCAGTGAACGGGCAGGGACGAGGAGAGTGCATGCCAGGACGTGGAGGCTTCCAGGCGAGAGGCCCCAGGCGCCCTGATCCACAGTCGGCGGAGCCGGGGGATCACCACTGGGCGGTGCTGATGCGCCGTGTCTACGACGAGCTCTACGGGCAGGGTGATCCGGCTGAGCGGCCCACCCTGACCGCTCTGGCCGACGCGGCTCATGTGCACAAGAGCTACGTCTCACAGATCTTCTCCGGGAAGAAGCACCCCCAAATGGAGGTGTTCCTGTCCCTGGTGCGGGCTCTGGGCGGCAGCCCCGCAGAGTGGGAGCCGCGATGGCACGCCGCGGTCGCGCAGACGCGGGCCGGGGAGCCGGCGGACGGCCTGCGACTGCCGGGCGTCGACGACGAACCCCCCGATGCCGTGTTACCTGGCGCCGCACCTGATTGGCCGGCCCCTCGCCATCTCACCCGTCGCTTCCTGCGCATGGTCATCGGCTGGCTGGTTACGGTCGCCACCTGGCCGGTGCGGATGCGCAGGGACAAGACAGCAGCGACGCTCAGGCGAAAAGTGCTCAAGAGCGTCCGGGTCACGACCTCGGACGAGATTCGCCGTGCCGAGGCCCACTACTACCTCTGTCCCCGGTTCCTGATATGGCGGGACCCAGAGGGAAGCAGAACCGGCCGGACGCCGCGGGGCAGGAAGACACGGCGTTCCGAGCCCGTTCGAGTGCCGACCTCCGAAACGGACATCCGTGTGCTCTTCGACGACGCCGACGAGATCGTCCTGCTGGGCAGTCCCGGGCTGGGCAAGACCACTCAGCTCGCCCGGCTCGGGCACCAGCTCGCTGTCGAAGCCCTGGAACAGGACAGCAGCGCAGAGCCGTTACCGATACCGGTCTTTCTGAGCCTGGACAGCTACCGCGGGGAACCCATCGAGGAGTGGCTGATCTCGGCGATGGGCCGCGGGCCCTACGAGCTGCCCGCCGTACTCGTGCGTACCTGGCTGCGCCAGCGGCAACTGCTGCCGGTACTGGACGGTCTGGATGAGGTGCCCGAGGCGGAACGACCTCGCTGCGTCGAGGAGCTGCGCCGTCTGCGGGCGGAGTGCCCCGGCATAGCCATCGGCTGCCGTACCGACGAGGCCGATCTGCGGCGGCTGGCACGTAGCATCGGCGCCCTGCGCTACGCCGAGCTCCTGGCCCCCACGCGCCAGGACGTCCAGGACTTCCTGGCCTCCGACATCGAAGCCCTCAAAGACGTGAGCGCCGCCCTGGGGACCGACCCGGACCTGTGGCCGCTGCTGCAGTCGCCGGTGATGCTGAACGTCATCCACGTCGCGTACCGCAACCGATCGGCAGCCGAGCTTCGGGAACCGGGCAGTCTGACGGACCGCCGACGTCGCATCTTCGACACCTACATCCGGCGGTGCCTGGAGGACGGCCGGCCCCGGGCATACGACGAGCCGGAGCGCACTCTTCACTGGCTCACCTGGCTTGCCCGCACGCTCACCGAGCGGGGTGAGCACGTGCTGCATCTGGATCGACTGGATCTGACCTGGCTCTCGCCGGCCCAGCAGATCCTGCCGAGGAGTGTGCCGAACGTCGTGATGTCGGCCGTGGCCCTCGGAGTGCCGCTGGGGTGGGTGGTGGTCGCCGCCCAGGCCGGGGTGGTGCGGACGAGCCTGCTCGATGCGGCGGCGTTCGCTCTGGCCATGGCGCTCACCATCGCCGGACAGGCCTACAGGTCCGAGAAGCACTACGCGAAGTCGCCGTCCCGCCGGCACTCGACAGGGCGGGACGAACCGGGCAGCATCCTCATCCCCTTCGGGGCGAACACACCCCTGATGCTCTTCAACGTCTTCTGGCTGGTGGTGTTGCTGGGGGCCGATCTGACCGCACCAGGCGTCCTTGTGATCGGACTCGGCTACCTGTGGGTGACCGCCACGCAGTTCGACGCCGCGTTCACCGACGTTTACTCGCCGGTCGAACAGCTTAGGTGGACCTGGCGGCGTCAGGAGCGAATGCTCTGGTCGCCGACCAAGCAGAACTACATCCGAGGCATCGTCACCTTGTTCCTTGCGGTGACGAACGTCCTGCTGTTCGGGTACGTCCTCCATCTGCTCTGCCCTGACCCGTGGTGGACCGGTCCGGCAGCGACCCTCTCCCTCGGGGCGCTCTACGCGTTCGGTAATCAGTTCGAGCCATCCCTGCAGGATCGGCGTCCCCGTCCCAATGAAGGAACCCGCCGCACCTTGCGGTTCTCCCTGATCCAGGGCGGGGCCACTTGTCTCCTGATCGGGCCGGCGCTATTCGCTCTCATCGCCCTGACCTCGCCGGCGGACGACCGACTGCGCACAGCCTGGTTCGTCGCCCTGCTGCTCGGCAGCCTCTACGGTCTGGCCCGCGCCTTCCGCTACGGCGGCCTCGCCGTCCTGCGGCACTGGACGATACGCGGTGTCCTGGCATACAGCGGCAGCACACCATACCGGTACCGCCGCTTCTTGCACGCGGCAGAACAGCGCATTCTGCTGTACCGCGCCGACAGCGGCTTCTCCTTCCCACACCGCCTGCTTCAACTGCACATGAACACCGTGGTGGCGGAACTGCTGCCGCGTGTTACCCCGCGACGCGAATAGCCGTGTGCGTCAGGGGCGGGATCGCCGGACCTCCATGCCGTAGCGGCGATGCATCGCGCCGCCGTCGTAGGCGTTCCGGAGTAGACGTACCTGGAACTCGCACAGTCCGTGGCCAGTGTCGCCGTGGCGCAGCGCGCCCGTGCCCGTGATCTCGGGGAGCGGGGGAGTCGGGCAGCAAGCACCACCTGATCACCGACCGGCACGGCACCCCGTTGGCCGTCTCGTTGACCAGCGGAAACCGCCATCACGTCACTGAGCTGATGCCCCTGCTGGACGCGATAACCCACATCCGAGGGGCGCGCGGGCGGCCGGGACCCCGACCGGGCCGGCTGTTCCCCGAGCGCTACGACTACGACAAGTACCGCTGCCTTCTCCGCGCCCGAGGCATCACACCGAAGATCGCCCGCAAGGGCTCAGCCCACGGCGGCGGTCTGGGCAGGACCCGCTGGGTGGTCGAGCGGACCTTGTGCGCCACGAGGCGCTCTGTTTGTATCCCCGGCTCAGCCGGGAGGAACTCGGAAGGAGGTTTCTGGGCCGGATGACTTACCTGGATCCGAAAGGTGAAGGGGACAAAAGCATGTCAGAAAACCAGTGACCGGGCTCAGTTGTTGGAGACGGTGCGCTGGGCGGCCCGCGCGATATGGCGAAGACTGGATTGTTTGAATCCCAATCTCCAGAAGATGCAAGTTCCCATCCGCCGGAAATGACAACTGAAACCGGTGCCGTACTCTGCCCCGGCTTCGATTGTTGGCCGGGGCACCTCCGGGGTGCGGAGCGATGTCCAGCGAGGACATTCAAGGAGATGAGTGGGGCGCCTGTGTCGCGCTTGAACGTACAGACAGGGACGAACGTGGGATCGCCTACGGGACGCGAGTCCTATGGCGACGGAGGCCCCGTAGTAGTCGCCGGAGTCACGACCGGCCAGGGAGGACGGGAAAGCCGTCCGCATCGGGCGAAGGGGGCCAGGTGATTCGGACACTCGAACCCGGGAGGTATGCGTAATGCAGAGCGCCAAAACGGTGCTGGGTGTCCTGCGTGAACGCGGCAGACGCGGTCTGCCGTGTGATGACCTGTATCGGCAGCTGTTCAACCCGCAGTTGTATCTGCTGGCCTACGGTCGCATCTACGCCAACCATGGTGCGATGACGCCTGGGGTCACATCGGAAACCGTGGACGGCATGTCACAGCGGAAGATCGACCGGATCATCGAGGCGATGCGCCACGAGCGTTACCTCAGCGCGGACAGCGTGTTGGCGGCAGGCAGGTTAGCGGCGCCGCGTGACGCCTCGCAAGCGGTCGCCGCCGATGGAGTAGCGGCCGTGGAAATAGCGCACGCCGTGAGTGATCGCGCGCCGGTAGCGCACCGAACTGGTGATGCCTCGACGCACGATCTGCTGCAGCTTCTGCCCCTCCTGGTCAGTCAGTCTGCGGGGGAGCGGGCAAGCACTCCGCATCGCTGCGGTTCACGGAGAACGTCCCCTTCAGCACCGCGCACGCCGTGGATGTAATGGACCGGAAAACGTGCACCGGCCGGTGGCTCACGCGGCGGCGATCGCCTGGCAGGCGCTCAAGGCGGGTGATCCGCCCACGGTTCTATCCCTCGAGCCTGAGTTGTACGCGGGAACGGGCATCACCCCGCTGAATCCCACCTGACCCGTCGTATCCAGACGCCGGCTCGCAGGAACGTCGACCGTTTCCACTGGGAACGGCCGCTGCATTCTCACGAGAACGCCCACGTATGGAGCACTGCCTCCCAAGGTTGACGTTGGATCGCCTCGGGGGCAGATGCCACGGTGCGGGTACGGGACCGCGCCGTCGGACAGGTGGTGGCCGCCCGGCGCTCAACGGTGCCCGAGCGGTGGCCCGGAGCCCGAGCGTGCGCGCGAGTCACCTGCTGGTCGCCGAGGTGGCAGCACGGGAGCCCGATGTCCGGCAGGGCTGTCGTAGGTACCGGACAGATGGAGATCAGGCTTCGCGGGACCCCTCGTACATCGCTTCGATGGTTTGTGCGTACTCGCGCTCCACCACAGGGCGCTTGACCTTGAGGCTCGGGGTGAGTTCGCCGTGCTCGATGTCGAGGTCGCGCGACAGCACCGAGAACTTCTTGATGGTCTGCCACCGCTGCAGGTCGCGGTTGAGCCGCTGGACGAAGCCGTCGATCAGCTCGCGGACCTGCGGAGAGGAGACGACTTCGGCGTAGCTGCGGCCACCCAGGTCGTGAGATGCCGCCCAGGGCATGATCACAGTCTCGTCGAGGGTGATCAGGGCGGTGCAGAAGTTGCGGCCGTTGCCGATGACCAGGATGTTGCTGAGGTACGGGCAGATGGCCTTGAAGCGGCCCTCGATCTCGGTGGGCGCCACGTACTTGCCGCCCGAGGTCTTGAACACGTCCTTCTTGCGGTCGGTGATCCGGAGGAAGCCGTCCTTGTCCACCTCACCGATGTCGCCGGTGTGGAACCAGCCGTCGCTCTCCAGGACCTCGGCGGTCTTGTCCGGAAGGTTGTGGTAACCGCGCATGATGCCGGGGCCTCTCAGGAGTACCTCGCCGTCCTGGGCGATACGGACCTCGGTACCGGGCAGCGGTTTGCCCACCGTGCCGACCCGATATCCGTCGGCAGGATTGACAGTGCAGGCCGCGCTGGTCTCCGTCAGGCCATAGCCCTCGAAGACATGCACGCCGGCGCCGGAGAAGAAATAGCCGATATCCGGAGCGAGGGCGGCGCTGCCGGACACGCTGCCGCGCAGATTGCCTCCGAAGGCCGCGCGGATCTTGCCGTACACCAACCTGTCCGCGACGGCGTGCTGGACAGCGAGCGCCAGAGGCACCCGGCGTCTTCCCGTCGCCGCTGCGCTCTCCTGCGCGGCCCTGGCGTAGTCGCGGGCGATCTTCGCCGCCCAGAGGAAGATCTTGTACTTGGCGCCGCCCTCGGCCCTCGCCCTGCTCGCGATGCCGTTGTAGACCTTCTCGAAGATCCGCGGCGCGGACGCCATCACGGTGGGCCGGACCGCGGGCAGATTGGCGACGATGCGGTCGACGCGCCCGTCCACCGCCATCACATGACCGGTCCTGACCTGTCCGGAGATCAGGGCCTTCCCGAAGACGTGGGACAGGGGCAGCCACAGGAACTGAACATCGTCGGAGCGCAGCAGCCCGCTGACCTCTTGTGCGACGCCCTGGTACGACCAGCAGTCGTGGACCAGGCGCACGCCCTTGGGCCGGCCGGTCGTGCCCGAGGTGTAGATAAGGGTGGCGAGGTGCTCCCGCTCGATTGCCCGGACTGCCTCCTCGATCGCGTCCGGGTGCTCTTCCAGGTAGGCGATCCCGCGCTTCTCCAACTCGGCGAGGGACAGTACCTCGAGGCCCTCCACCTGAGGGGTGTCCGCCGATGGGTCGAAGAGGATCACATGGCCGAGCTCGGGCAGACGGTCCGCGTGGGCGACCACCTTCGCCAGCTGTGCGGCATCCTCGGCGAATATCGCCCGGCTGCCGGAGTCGGAGAGGATGTAGACCGTCTCATCGGCATTGGTGCTGGGGTAGACGGCGGTCGCGGCGGCTCCCGCGCACATCACCCCCAGGTCGGCCAGAATCCACTCCATCCGAGTGGAGGAGGAGATCGCCACCCGCTCCTCACGCCGCACCCCCAGCGCAAGCAGCCCGGCCGCGATCGCCCTGACTCGCTCGGCGGTCTGCGCCCATGTCAGCGAGCGCCACTGCTCGGCGCCACAAGAGCCGTCCTCGGCCGGCGCCGGGTAGCGGTATGCCTCGCCGGCAGGTGTGGCCTCGACTCTTGAGAGAAACAGGTGCGCCACCGAAACCGGGCGGCTTTCAAGAAGGGATTGCGTGGAACTCACATCGACCTCCGGACTCTGGAGCAGTCGTCAACGACTTATTACTGACAGGTAACTCGATAGTGGGATGAGAGTAGAGGCAAGTCTCCGGCGCGTACAGGGATGAGGAAGCTGGACAATGGCGCTCGCATGGCCCCTGGGGGGAAGACGAGGGCCGTTCCTGCGGCGTCACAGGCGGAACATCATCCCGCCCGCGGAGGTGGCCGGTTGGGTGTGCGCCGGCCGCCTTCGGCGTGTGCCGTGGTACGGATGGAGCCGGTGCTGGCGGCCTCATCCGGAAATCCACCGACGACGACACCCGCGCCTCGCGCCCTGCCCTACCGCGTCCGTCTTCCGGACACTCCGGTGGTTCAGGAACCCGGCTCATGGCCGGGCCGGGAGGCGCGGGACGCCGATCCGGTGACCGACGGGTGAGCAGCGGGCGGCGCCGTCCAACTGCCGAGCAGCCGCAGCGCGGCGTCCGCACGCGGGTCCGGCGCGGTGAAGACGACCAGGGACCGGCCCTCGGCCCCGGGCAGCGACAGGGTCTCGTACGCCAGGTCGAAACGGCCGACCAGCGGATGCCGAAAGCACTTGGTGCCGTACGACTTCTCCCGCACCTCCTGCGCCGCCCACAGCCCCCGGAACTGCGGGCTGCGGCGGCTCAGTTCCGTCACGACCCGGCCCAGCCGCGCGTCCCCGGGGCGGCGCCCGGCGGAGAGACGCAGGAACCCGACGGTCTGCCGCGCCACGTCGTCCCACTGCGGGTACAGGTCGCGGGCAGAGGCATCGAGGAAGACGTGGTGCGCGAGGTTGGACGGCCCGGACGATGCTCCGCCAAGAAGGGCGCGGGTCAGGTCGTTGGCAGCGAGGACGTCCATGGCAGGCCCCAGCAGGTACGCGGGAACGGCTCCCACGGCCGCGAGAAGACGATGCAGGTCCTCCCGTACGGCCACGCGGGGCACGTCCCCGGCATCGCCGGTGTCCCCGAGGCCGTCGGCCTCCCCGTCCTCCGGGGCGCGCTGGAAGCGGCCGGGTGCCGGGAAGGGAGCGGCCTTGCGGACGGCCCCGCGCGCAAGGTCGTACAGGTGCCTCCGCTCGGTCGGACCGAGACGCAGCACGCGTGCCAGGGCGTCCAGCACGGCGTCGGACGGGTTGCGGGCCCGGCCCTGCTCCAGACGTGTGTAGTACACGGCGCTGACGCCCGCGAGTTCGGCCACCTCCTCCCGGCGCAGCCCCTCGACCCGGCGCCGGCCGATGACCGGGAGGCCGGCTGCGCCGGGGGCCACCCGGGAACGCCGCGCTTTGAGAAAGGCGCCGAGCTCGCTGGCTGAGTTCATGAGCGCCAGTATGCGCCGAGGCGGCGCCCGGCAGCCTGTCCCTGTCAGTACCCCCCAGTGTCCTGCGCGGGTTCTGCCTCCTTCCCCGCCTGGTACTCGCGGAGTAATGGCTCCGCGCCCACCGTGTCGCCACGGTGGACCCGGGTGCGGATCCGCACCACGCCGCCCGGCGTCACAACGGTGGTCGGGCGGCGCACGGACTTGCGACACGACAGGAGCGGCTTCAATGCGCGCGGTGGTCTTCTCCCGATACGGCGACGAGAACGTCCTGGAACTCACGGAACGGCCCGCACCGACCCCGGCGGACGGGGAAGTGCTGGTGGAGGTCAAGGCAGCGGGAGTGAACCCGGTCGACTGGAAACACCGCGAAGGAGCCGTGCGCAACGACCGGCCCTTCCCGCTGGGAATGGGCTGGGACGTCGCGGGCGTGGTACGAAGCACCGTGCCGGGCGGCCCCGCGGTCGGCGAGGCCGTGTACGGCATGCTTCCACTGCCGTACGGGGGCGCCTACCAGGAGCTGTGCGTCTTGCCTGCCTCCGCTGTGGCGCCCAAGCCGGCCCGCCTCTCCTACGCGGAGGCCGCCGCCGTGCCCCTGGCCGCCCTGACAGCCTGGCAGGCGCTGGAGACTGCGGGTGCCGCGGCCGGCCGGCGCGTTCTGGTACATGCGGGCGCGGGAGGCGTCGGGCACTTCGCCGTACAGTTCGCCCGGCACCTCGGGGCACACGTCACCGCCACCGCCTCCGCCCGCAACCTGGAGTTCCTTCGCAGGCTCGGCGTCGACGAGCCGGTGGACCGCACGACGGCGGACCTGGCCGCCGGGGAACCGTTCGATGTCGTCCTGGACACCGTCGGCGGTCCGGTACAACACGCGGCGTGGCGGCTCTTGCGTCCCGGCGGCACGCTCATCACACTGCCGGAACCGGTGAACGAAGTACACCGCCTCCCCCGCATCACGGCCCGCCGCATCATCGTCACTCCCGACGGCGCGGCGCTCCGCAGAATCGGCGAGCTCATCGATTCCGGCGCCGTACACGTCGAGGTCCAATCGATCCTCCCGCTGCAGAAGGCCGCGGAGGCGCACCGTACGAGCCGGGAGGGCAGCGTGCGCGGAAAGCTGGTCCTCGGTCTTTGAGGACCCGGGTGCCTGCCACCGCCGAACCGTGGGCAGCTTCGCCTTCCTGCCACAGCGGCTCCCATGGCTTGGGAACGGTCTCAAGGCGTTCTGTCAGGGTGGTGACCCTCCCGAAGCCGCGGACCAGCCGGGGAATCCCGTGCCGGCCGGCACAGCGGGGAGGGCCTGCCAGGTGTGGCCGACGGGCATCGCGGGTCCGAATTCTTCTGACGACGACGACCGCTTACCCTCAGCGGTCGGCAGCCCGATGACCTGGTCACGCGCGAGTGCGGTCGATGCGGACGTGGTCCTGGGTCACGCCTGCCACGGCGTCGACGGGGATGCTTCTCCTTGCCGACGCCCAGGAACCCTCCGTGCTCCAGCAGAAGGAAGCGGACCTTGTGTTCTTCCTCCTCGATGATCAGATCGCCGACCTTGCCGAGTTCGTGCCGGAGCGGTCGGTGACCTTCCGGCCCCGGATGTCCTCGTCTGCGGAGGGGGACGTTCGTGGCAGCCGGGTTGTCACCCCGGCTCGGGTTGCGGTTTCCCACTCCTGGTCATCCGATGCGGGCGGTCATTGGCCGGCGCCCTCCCGAGTCAGGGGGTGCGATGATCAGGCCACGCGCCCGCCGCCCTGCTCGGACTCCTCCTCCTCGTCGGGCAGGTGGACGTCGTGGACCGCGATGTTCACCTCCACGACTTCCAGGCCGGTCATGCTCTCCACCGCCTGGATGACGTTGGTGCGTACGTCCCGGGCGGTGTCGACGATGGAGACGCCGTACTCGACGACGATGTCCAGGTCCACAGCCGCCTGACGCTCGCCGACCTCCACACTGACCCCTCGGGTGATGTCGCTGCCGCCGCCGGGTACGCGTTCTTTCACTGCCCCGAACGCCCTTGCCATTCCTCCGCCGAGGTTGTGGATCTCGGGGATCTCGCGGGCCGCCATGCCCGCGATCTTGGCTACGACCCGGTCAGCGACCGTGGTGTCTCCGCGTATCCCCGGAGGAGCGTCGGTGCCCCTGCGGCCCTTCAAGGTCGTCCCCTTCTCGCCTGTCTCGTTGCGGGATCTCGTCGTCGTGTTGGTGCTGGTGCGGTCCGTGGTCTCCGACATGGCGGTCACCTCGCGCTCTCTGTGGCGGGTTTGCGAGCGTTGCCATCCCTTCCAACGCTAGATCAGTCGGACTTAACGGTAAAAAGATGAGCAGATGGGCGGTCGGTTCGCGTCGGTGGGGAGGGCTTGCCCGTCGGCCAGGGCGATGGCCAGGGCTCCGGCGGCCGTCGGATGCAGCGGGGCGCGATCCGCCGGCCCTTGGACGTACGGCTGGGCGCTCAGCAGGCGAGGTTGAGTACGTTCCAGTCGTCGGCCCTGGCGAGAGCCTTGGGGTAGGAGTCCGCGCTGCGCCGGCATGCCCGGTCGAGGTCACTGGGATCGGGCGGGGGGCGGTTGCCGGTCCCAGCGGCGGTCGAGCCTCTCAGGGCTACCGCCCGTACGTTGCCCAAGGGCGGGCCTTCGGCCCGGGGGACCCGGGGACCGGGGTGAGCGGACTGTCGCCCACCAGATCCTGCAGCGACCGTCGGGCAGCGCCTGCGTGGTGTCGGAGGCCAGCAGGTAGAAGCCGACGGCGTTTGACCGTGGTCACCAGGGCGAGGCCACTGGCCAGCACGAGGATGGTCCGGGCTGGCGGCATGTGGGCAGGCCCGTCGAGGCAGCCAGCGGGAGCAGCACCAGCCCGGCGGCCACCGCGGTCTCCCACGCGCCGTAGCGCATCCACCCGGACGTCAGCCTCCGGCCCACCTCCAGGGTGAGCCGTTCGTGATCGCCGGACCGCAGGAGGCGGGCCACCTCGGCGTCCTCTTGAGGCGGGTCGGCTCCAGCCGGGTCTGATCGGCCCGTCGAAGTGTCGTCTCCGGCGAGTAGTGCACGAGGTCGGCACCGGTCACGACGCGCTCTCTCGTGATGGTGTGGAGAGAATCTTCGCCGCGACTGCGTTGCTTCTGGGCGGTCCCTGTGACATGACCGGCGGTCCTGGCTGTAAAACGACCTCCCGTTCGGTGTCACGTTTTCGGCCGCCGTAAGGCAGTAACGAGTGAGCCGACTGGTCAACCGCCGATGTCGAAACCCGCGTGCCAAGGAGGCGTTATGGCAAGGGAGTTCTGGCGAACGCTCCAGATGGCTATTGAGAAGGACAATTGGACGGCCCGCCTTGTCGTGGCTTTGTGCACGTCAGGAGTCGCCGTGCTCGGCGTCTACGTGGTCGGCGCTGCCAGGTAACCCGGTCGGTGGCCGCGCGATAGGTACGCGGCCGCTGCCCCCTGTAGGAGAGACCCGATCGTCACTGGGTGTCCGCCACGTGGTGCATCCGTCGGCAGCCGCGAGAGAACATCCCGTACGCCCGCTGGCGCCGTGACTGCGTTTTCTGTCACGCCCGGCCGCGTTATCGGTTCTCGGTCTCTGTCGCGGGGCCGCCGCCTCACACGGGACCCGGGAGGGCCGCAGGTACTGGGGGACGATATGGAGCGCTGACCACCGCGGTGCTTGCAGCACCGGGCAGGACGAGACCTCGTTCCGACTGGAACTGCGCATATCCGGCGCCGTGATGGAAGTGGCCGTGTGGGACAGCGATCCCGTGCTGCCGGTGGCCCGGATCGCCGATGCGGGCAGGGTCGGGCAGCACGTACTGGAGATCGTCATGGCTGTCTCCCAGGGCTTCGAGGTCCAGCGGGAGCCGGTCGGCAAACGCATCACCGCCCGCATCGCCCTGCCCGACGACCCGGGCGGGGACGTCACCGGACGCCGCCCCCGGTAGGAGGCAGCGCTCCCCGCTGGCCCCGCTGTCGTGCTTGACGGCTTGCCGTGAAGCGGCGGGTTGCATGGGGCGACGTCGGCGGGGGAGAGGTCGGGGCGGGCGCGGTGCCAGTGTGCGAGGGGGCGCCACCGGCCGGAGGCGTCGTGGGCGACGTCGACTTCGCCCCGCATACGCACACCGCCGGCGCCCCAGCGCGTGGACGCGAGTTCCAGCGGCCGGGCGGCTGGGGCGCCGTCCGCCGCGGCGAGCCCGACACCGAACCCCTCCCGCAGAGTATGCGCCTCTACCTGAAGCGCAACTCACAGGGGCGTCTGGTTCTGGTGTGACCGGCGCGCCCGGCCCGGTTCGGCTTGTTGCCTCCATGCCCGTGCCGTTCGCTGCCCGTTCGACGGCAGGCCTCCGGCGGGCCCTGCTCGCTTCTGGCCCGGCCTCCGGTGGCGCCAGGGAACCGGCCTGGGGCGCGCGGCCAGCGGGCGGTACGCCCTGTTGCCGCCTTGAGCAGGGCCGTAGCGTCAGAGGACGTGCCAGCTCGGCACCCGCCGGGCAGCGAAGAGCGGGGAGCGCCCATGGAGCCTTCTCGGTACCGGGGTTGCCCTGACGGCCGCCGTGGTCCTTGCCCGGCCGACGGTGGTGTGGGCCGCCCCGCGCCGCGGCAGCTCGCTTCCCAGGCGGCCGTCAAGCAGGGCCGTACGGGAGACGCGGGCGCCTACGCGGAACGGGCGGGCGCCGTGGCGCGCCGCACGGGCGATGCGTCGGTGCTGGCGGCCGCGGCTCGCGCGGCCGCGATCCCGCTGCGCCGCACCGGCCGCGCCCGGCAGGCCCTGAGCCTGCTGCAGGAGGCACACAGTCAGCTGACGACCGGTTCCCGGTCCGTGGTCGCCGCTCTGGACGGGCGGCCGGGGTCGCGCTGACCGCTGCCTACCCGCCGCGAAGGCCCACCAGCCGTTCATCGCCCGGGAGTCCTCGCCTTGGCCGAGCAGGCCACCCACCGTCTGACCGACGGGCTCAGGTGCCCGGCTTGCGCCCGTACACGTAGACGTCGTCGCCGTTCTTCAACAGGTTCCAGTATGCCTTCGCGTCCGCGGAGCGCATGTTCACGCAGCCGCCGGAGCCGGGCGGGTTCCACATGGACTTGGTCGTGGAGTGGAACGCCTGTCCGCCGTCGAAGAACTGGGAGTACGGCATCCGCACGTTGTAGAGCGTCGACCAGTGGTTGATGTTGCGCCAGTAGATCTTCTTCGCGCCGGTGCGGGTCTCGGTGCCGTTCTTGCCGGTGCGCACCGGCACCGGGCCGTACTTGAGCGTCCGGCCGTCCTGGATCCAGCTGAGCTGCCGGGTCAGGTCGACGCACGCGATCCGGCCCTTGTTGGTCGGGCACTTGCCCGCCTTGTTCGGGTTGTTCCCGGCCGCACGCTGCGCGAGCATCGTGTTCATCGTGCGCCAGGTGATCGGGCCCGCGTAACCGATCGTGGGCGTGATGCCGTGCTTGGCCTGGAAGGCGCGGATCGCCTGGCAGTCGGTTGCCGACTGGCGCCCGTCGACCGGGCGGCCGAGGAACTTCTCGACCTGCTTCTGGTACGGACCCGTCGACGTGGTGCACGACGCGGCGTGCGCGGTGCCGCTCCCGAGCGCCACGCCGAGCGGGAGCAGCATGCCGGTCAGCCCGAGCAGCACTCCCGTACGTCCTATTCTGCCCCTCATGTCCCCCAACTCCCCTTCGTATCCCCTCCGGTTGGGACGGTCTGCCGGTTGAGACACGCGAAGGGGAGCGGTAGTTGCACGGAGGGGGGACGTATTCGCGACGCATTCCGGGCGGTCCCCCGAAAGGTGTGACCCGCGCCGTTACGCGGCCGTCGCGAGGCGTCGCTCCTGGGCCCGCGCCGCGTGCGTCCCGTACAGCGTGACCGACACGACGCCGAACACCGCCAGGAGCCCGAGGGTCACCGTGTGTGTGACTGGCGTTCCGCGAAGTCGCCGGAGGCACCGCCCGCGCTGTGCGTGTTGAGGGCCGCGCTCGTCTGGTGATTCGGCGCTGCCTCCACCCCCGCCCGCGGCTGGCGCTGGCGGTGTTGGTCCGGCCCCCACGGTGGGGCCTGCCCGCGCGGCCGCGCTCTCACCGCCCGCCGTTTCCTCGCCGTTCGCCGGTCGTCGGCCGTCCCCGGGCCGGGAGCCTGTCTGCCGGCTGTTGGAGGCCGCGGCGCCCGGGGCGCTTCCCGCCCCGCCGATACTGCGCTCGACGACACGCTGCGCCGTGGATTGCCCCGCGCGGGCGCTCGTTCGCCGGCCTTTGACCTCTGTTGCTTGGGCTGCCGGCTGCACTGTGTCGGCTTCCTGAGCGTCACGGGGGCGATGTCCCTCTCGGCGGCGATGACCGGCGCCAGGTCAGCGTCCTGTTCAAGAGCGACCTCCTCCTCGCCGTGCCGCTTCCAGGCCTCCTCGGTGCCTCGGCCAGTGAAGTACAACGGCCTGGTCGTTCATCTTCCGGACCGATGAGGCGGCGTGGCTGCACAACGGCACGGTGGAGTCGCACGGGAGGCCGACGACCAGGAGAGATGCGCGTCCACGCCCTGGAAGCCCGGTACATCAGGTCCCTGACGACAGCCGATGCCCGTGCTGTGCCGCCTCGGGGGAGGCTGTGCGCGAAACCACGGGCGCACAAGGCCTTGAACTGGGAGGAGTCGTGCGCCCCGCAGGATCGACGCCAGGAAAAGCCGCAATACGGACACGTCGCGGGGGTGATCGAAGCGCTAGGTTCTGTGCCGAACCCGCTCACGACGAGGGGGTTCCGGCGCACAGCCTTGGCCGGACGCCTGCCTTGCTCTCGCACCCTCCCGCGCGACGGCGCTCCGGAGCCGACCGGGATGGACGGAAGGGGAGACGGGGACAACGTGTGGGCGGTCGGCTGCTCCGGGCCGCTTGCGCGCGACACAGGACTGGGAGCACTTCTATCGCCTCGTGTGCGGCTCGCGCACACGCCTGAACTCGTAGGGGGGAACCCATGACCGTGACCGATCCGACTCCGCCGCGGCCGCCGCAGCCGTCCCGTGACCGGCTGCACTGGATCACCACCGGCCTACTCGCACTCGCCTTTCTCAGCTACGTCGTCCACGAACACCCCGCGCTGCGCGAGACGGCAGCCGCTGTGGGCGGCCTCGGGACGCTGCTCCTGGCGGCTGCGCTCGCGGTGGGCCGGAGCCGGTGAGGCCAGGTGGACTCCGGCGCTGCGGCACCGCCGCATACACGTTGGACGATCGACAGTCGATCCAGCGAAAGCGCGCCGCCGTCACCACCCTCAACTCCCACGTCGTCGATCGCCGCGGCCAAGCGGCCCCCACCTCCACATCGAGCTGTTCGCGGCGCTGCTGGTCCTCGAGGACCCGCGCCTGATCGCGTTCCGCACCGCTTACGAACTCCGCTCCGTGGCTGTCCCTTACGGCGGCTGCACCGAACCCAGCAACGTCAAAGCCAGCGGCAGCTCCTGCCCGATCCGCTTCCAGTGCGCCGGCCGCGGCTTCTACCGCCCCGACCCCTCCTACCTGCCCGCCATCGAGCAACACATCAACGAACTACGCGCCGACCGCGAAACCGCCCTGGCCATGGACGCCGCCGAGTTCGTCACCACCGCCCTCACCGTCCAGATCACCGCCTTCGAACAAGTCGCCCTCGCATGCATAGGTACCTGGCCGCCATGCCGGCCCACGAACGCGCCGAACTCGAAGACGCCAGCACCGTCCTGCGCCGAGCCAGAGCCGGAGCGCCCCGCCCCTCCTGCCCCTGACCGTCGTCAACCGCACCCCCGCCGGAGCACAGTGAACCCCCATGGCAACCCGGCCCCCCTCGCCGAGGCCCGTGCCCGCATCAGCGCCGACAAGCGCCAGCGTGCCCTCGACGCCATCACCACCCTCGAACGTGACGGCCACCCCGCTGTACTGCCCAGCCAGGTTGGTCCTCTCTCATCACTGCTGGCTAGGCGGGCGACGCACCGGCCTTCGATTCCGTGATGGCAGAGCCGTGTTCCGCGGCACGGACGTGGGAGACCGAGGACCCGGCAGAGGCCGTCCTGGCGGATCGCGCGGATCGCGCATATTCGTCCCGTGCAATCCGTGGGCAGCTACGTCGGCGCGGAATCCGTGACGACGAACAATCCGTTCCCCCCTCCGTTTCCCTCTCACAGCGACGCCGGCAGGAAGCCTTCCCGGGTGGAACGTGCTCCACGGCGCTGTGCAGGGGCCGCCCGCATCATGAGCTGTGATCAGCCGGTGGTCAGGCGCTGATGGACGCGCGCCGGATCGCGGCGAGCGCGCGCGTCACGTCGTCGTCGGTCGTCGACCAGTTGCTCACCGAGATGCGCATGACGCGGCGGCCGTGCCAGGTGGAGCCACTGATCCACGCCGTGCCGTCGTCGAGCAGCCGCGTCAGTATCCGATCCGTGCGTTCGTCGTCGCCGAACTCGGCGCAGACCTGGGTGAATACCACGTCGTTGAGGACTGTCGCGCCGTCGATCCGGGCGATGCCGGCGGCGAACGCCGCGGCGTGCCGGCACAGCCGCTCGATGAGGTCGGCCACACCTGACCGGCCGAGGGACCTGAGGGCGGCCCACACGGGGAAGGCTCGGCCGCGGCGGGAGAGTTCGGGGACCTTGTCGATGGGGTCGCCGCCCTCGTCCTGGATGAGGTAGTCGCCGTGCAGGCCCATCGCCGCCCGGAGCGCGAACGGGTCGCGCACGACCGCGAGGCCGCAGTCGTAGGGGACGTTCAGCGTCTTGTGGGCATCCGTCGCCCAGGAGTCGGCGTCCGCGCACCCCGCCGTCAGGTGCGCGTGCATCGGGGAGGCGGCCGCCCACAGTCCGAAGGCTCCGTCGACGTGCACCCACGCATCCGCCTGGCGGGCGGCCCCGATCGTCGCGACGAAGGGATCGAAGGCGCCGGAGTGGATGTCTCCGGCCTGGAGGATCACGATCGCCGGGCTCTGCCCGCCGACCGCCAGAGCGTGCCGCAGGGACTCGGGCTCGATGCGCCCTTGATCGTCCGCCTTCACCGGTTCGGGTCTGCCGAGCCCGAGGTAGCGCAGCGCCAGGTCGACGGCCATGTGGCGGTCCTCGCCGACGATGACGCGTACAGGTGGCCCACCCACGAGTCCGTCGCGGGCCACGTCCCAGCCGGCGCGCCGCAGCACAGCGTCGCGCGCGGCGGCAAGGCAGGTGAAGTTCGCCATTGTGGCACCTGTGGTGAAGCCGACGGCACTGCCGACCGGCAGGCCGAGCAGATCGAGCAACCACGTACTCGCGACGTCCTCCACCGCCGTGTACGCGGGCGAGACGGCGCGCATCACACAGTTCTGGTCCCAGGCACTGACGAGCCAGTCCGCGGCCAGGGCGGCCGGTTCGGTGCCACCGACCACGAACCCGTAGAAGCGACCACTGGGAAACGCGGTGAGTCCCGGCTCACCAGCTGTGGCCAGCAGGTCGACGACATCGGCGGGTGTGCTCGGACGGTCGGGCAGTTCGGAACCGAGCGCGCGCACGATCTCGTCGATCGAAGCGCGGGCGGGAACCCGGCGATCGGAAAGGCTCGCCAGCCACCGGAGGGCATGGCGGTATGCCTGTCGGAGCGCCGCCTCGCGGGCGTCCATACCTCGGACTATGCGACAGCCCTCGCGGCGGTGCAAGCCACGACCGGCACGGAGCCTTCGGCCCGCCGAAGGCGGATCGGGGCGCGGCGATGTGCCCTGGGTCGTTTGATGCCGCCGTGTGATCGAAAGGATCTTTCGCCGGTCCGTCGAGGGCGTCGTCGACCCCCTGAGCCCCGAGGCGACCGGCACCGGCTCCTTGTGCGGGCACCTGGGAATCCGGGCCACGAAGCATCCCTCTCCCGCTGGTTGTTGAACCAGTCGACCCATTCCGCGGTGCCCAGTTCGACGTCGGCGAGACCGTGCCAGGGCCGACGGGGCTTGATCAGCTCTGTTTTGCAGAGGCCGATCTGGGACTCCATGAGCGCGTTGTCCAGGGCGTCACCGACGGTGCCGATCGAGGCGTCGATCCCAGCCTCGAGAAGGTGCGCGCGGTGAACGCGAAAGACGTGTACTGGGCGGATTCAACCAGTCGTAGCAACGCTGGGCTGCGCTGATTGTAGATGTTCGTCGAGGGCCTCCCGGGTGTCTTCCGACCGAGGGTTTTGCGGGGACGGGAGTTGAGGACCGCGGCGATGGCGGTCAGCTCGTCGGTGCCCATCGGGACAAGTCGGTGCCCTTGGGGAAATGCTGACGTAGCAGCCCGTTGACGCTTCTATGTCAAGCGGCGAGCTGATGCTGGGCGATGTGGTGCTGCAGGTGGCTCGATCTTGGGTCATGGCGCGACGGATGACATCGATCAGATGGCGTTTGAGGATGCGTCGGACTCCGCGAGCTCCCTTGGTCGGCTCGTGGCGGGCCAGGAGTGCTCGCGCGCCCGCATGGAATCGCTGCTGGACGATGGACGCCGTGTAGAGCACGCTGTTGAGCCTCCGGTTGCCGCCCCGGTGCAGCCGGTAGCGTTCCTTGTCGGACGAGTGGACCGGGATCGGCGCGGTCCCGGTGTAGCGGGCGAGCTTCGCTGAGCTGGCGAAGCGGGTGATGTCACCGATCTCAGCGAGGAGGACCGCCGCAGACACATGGCCCAGCAAGCGGTCCTTGACATACTCCCGCAGTCGCTCGTTCGCGGCCCGCAACCATGCACGAGGTCGTAGGGGATGTCCCGTAACTACCGGCCATCCGGGCGGGGATAGCTCTGGTCCGGTACTCAGCAGAAATCGAGCGGGCTGCCCTTGTCCACGCAGTACTTCATGACGGCGATCAGCTCGCGGGTGTCATTGATGCGCCGTTGGAGGACGGGACCGTCGACGACTTGTGTCGGCTCGCCGACGATTGCTCTAGCCGTGGCAGCGTGGCGACGCACTGAGCGGGTGTGAGGTCGCCGTCGTCGTCTGGATGGTTGAGCAGCGGTGCCAGCGTGGTGGTGATGCTGCTCCACGCGCACTTCCCCAGCCGGAATCCGCGGCGCCCACGAGAAGGGCGGAGTCGACGGCCAGATCGGCTGGTTCCGTGGCAACCACCTCGTCCCGGTGCCCGAGATCACGATGCTCGCCGAGCTCAACGCGATGATCGACCGGTGGGACCAGGAGACGAGGATCGCCGGATCCGGTCCCGTCCTCGTACGATCGGTCAGTACTTCGCGGCCGAGCAGCCGCTGCTGGTGCCGCTGCCTGATGAGCCCTTCGAGACGGGCCGGCTCTTCACCTGCGGGTCGACCGCTGCAGCCAGATCAGCGTCCGCACCAACCGCTACTCGGTGCCGGTCCGGCTGATCGGCCGGAACGTCCGCGCGATGCTGCACGCCTCCGAGCTGGTCGTCTACGACGGCCGGGACGAAGTTGCACGGCAGGGGCGGCTGATCGCCAATGGCGGCACCGCCTCGAACTCGACCACTACCTGGAAGCTCTCGTGCGCAAGCCCGGCGCCTCGCCGCGAGCGACCGTGCTCGACCATGCCCGTTCCGCAGGCCGTTTCACTCCCGTCCACGACGCCTTTGGGATGCTGCCGTCAAGGCCCACGACGAGCGCGACGGCACCCGCGCGCTCATCGAGGTCCCCCTCGGCCGGCACCTGCCGCACGAGCACCTGGTCACCGGACTTGCTGCCGCCCTCAAGACCGGGGCGCTGACGGCGGACGCCGTCGCTCTCGAAGCCCGCAAGGCAGCAGACGCCGAAACCGCCCCTGCGGAGGCCCCAGAACCATCAGGAGCAAGCCGGACCGGCATCGCCCCACTGCCGGCTGCGGCGATGGATGGTTGCAAGGAACGTGATCCGCGGATGGCGATCGTCACCTCGGCGATCAAGGTGGCCGTCAAGGGGGCTTGGGTAAGCGAGCGCGTGCGTGGGTCGGGTGGGTTGGGGGGTGTGTCTCTTGCCGTTCGTCGTGCCGGTCCCACCGCTCGGCGCATTCGCCGTGTCCGCCTGTCGCAGTAGTGCTTCCGTTCGGCATACCCGAGGTGGCGGAGGGGGAACGGTGGGGCTCGGGCGGCGTAGACAGGAAGTGCAGGGACTGCCGAGACCCCCCGGCGGCACGCCGTTCGAGTGGGGAAGCGGTTCCCACCGTATCGGGCCGCCGGACCGACAGGTGCAGCGATGGATTCCTCCCAGTCCTCTGCCGCTTGAAGGGAACCACCCGCTCATGTCCACTACCACTGCAGCCGATCCGGCTTCCCGTCCTTCCGCGCGGGAAGCGTGTCACTCGGGTGAGCGCGCCATGAGCTGCCCGAACCGTGTGGTTTTCGCGCTGGCCGCCGATCGGGCGCACATTGCGACCGCGCGCCGTCAGGTCACTGCCCATCTGCGGTGCTGGAGTCTGGACGACATGGCTGCCGACGCCGCGTTGGTCACGTCCGAGCTCGTGACCAACGCCGTGCTCTACGGACAGACCGACACCGTCACCGTGCGTCTGGCCGAGTGCGGCACACCGGCGGACCCGCTGCTGCTGATCGCCGTCACGGACGAGTCCCCGGACCAGCCCGTGTCGGGGGCCGCTTCCCCCGCAGAGGTGGAAGAACACGGCCGCGGCCTGTTCATCCTCCAGTGTCTGGCCAGTTGCTGGGGCGTCATCGCCAAGCCGTGCGGCGGGAAGCTCGTGTGGGCCACCTTGGCCGTCAGCGGCTCCCGGCACGTCGATCGCAGCGGGCGTGCCTCCTCCCCGTGCTGCGCGGGCTCCCGGCTGGCACACGCCTTCAGCTAGGCGCCTCTCGTGCCGGGCCTGTGGGGTCCGGCAGGCGCTTTTCGTGGACCGCCGGGCTCAGGGGGGTGCTGCCTGGCTTGTCTCTTCGGCCGTGTGATTGCACGGCATCGGTCCCCGGTCCCTGATCAGGTCCGATGCGAATCCTGGGGCTTGTCCTGCGCTGTTGCCGAGCCCGGTCGGACAGGCAGGATCAGCGATTCGGGGGCGTGGAGGCGCACCAGCGCACGTGCGGTACCAGGAGGGACACTACGCCGGGTCAGCAAGGAGGTGCCGATCATCACCGCGAAGGCCAGGGGCACGCTCCAGGCCGCCGGGCGGCTCAGCAGGGCCTGGAGCAGGCCCCCGGACGGTGGGGCGGCGATGGTGACGACCGCCGCGCCGATGGTGGCGCCGCCGCCGGCGAGCAGACCTGCTGCGGCGCCCTGCGGGGTGAGGCCCCGCCACCAGATGCCCAGGAGCAACAGGGGTGAGAACGACGATGCGGCCACCGCGAACGCGAGCCCGACGACGTCTGCTGCCGGGAGGCGCACCACGAGGAGGGACAGCGCGCAGGGCACAAGGGCCGCGGCCACGCCGGCGAGCCGCAAGCGCAGCACGTATGCGCGGCCTTCGAAGGGCTCTCTGGTGGCGCTTGTGCGGCGTGACGTGCCGACCGGTGTCGCCCTGCGTTTCGTCCGTGCCGTGATTCTTGCCCGGATGTGCTCCAGCTCCTGGCTGAGCACCCCGGCCACCGAAACGGTCAGCCCGCTTGCCGTCGACAGGAACGCAGCGAACGCGCCGGCGGTCACGAGCGTGCCCAGCAGTGTTCCGACCGTCCCGCCGACGAGTTGGGTCGGCAGCAGCAGTACGGCCGCGTCGGTGCGGCCGGTCATGAGCAGTTCCGGCGTGTACACGCGGCCCAGCGCCCCGTACACCGGGGGCAGTACGTAGAACGCGGCAAGCAGCCACAGCACGGCCCAGGTGGTGCGGCGGGCCGCCGCACCGTCGGGGTTGGTGTAGTAGCGCACGATCACATGGGGCAGTCCCATGGTGCCCAGCAGGGTGGCGATCAGGAGCGAGTACGTCCCGTACACCGGATGGCTGGTGCCGGACAGTGGTCGGGCCCAGTCGTTGCCGCTCAGCGGCTCCTGACCCACCGGGTGGGGGACATCGGCCCCGGCGGGGAAGTCGACGGTGGCTCCTCCACCGATCCGGTGGTCACCCGGCCGGAGCCGTACCTGTGCGTGGTCCACAGGACGCCCGTCGAGGCTGCCGTTCACCGTCACGGTCACCGGCTCGTCGACCCGTACCCGCACGGTCTGCTGCACGGACACGGTCGTCGCCTCCCGGAATCGCGGCGGGGTGTCGCTACTCGGCCAGGGGGCTCCGTCGGCGCGCCAGGCCAGCAGCAGGAAGATCACGGGGACGGCGAGCGCTGTGAGCTTGAGCCAGTACTGGAAGGCCTGGACGAAGGTGACGCTGCGCATCCCGCCGGAGGCGACGGTGATCGTCACCACGCTGGTCACGACCACTGGCCCCACCCACAGCGGGGCGGCCGTGACGGTCCGCAGGGTCAGTCCCGCGCCCTGCAGTTGCGGCAGCAGATAGAGCCAGCCGGTGAGCACCACGAGCAGCGCCGTCAGGCGGCGCACCCGGGTGGATTCCAGGCGTGCCTCGGCGAAGTCCGGCACCGTGTAGGCGCCCGAGCGGCGCAGCGGGGCGGCCACGAACGCCAGGAGCACCAGGTATCCGGCGGTGTAGCCGACGCCGAACCACAGCATGTCGGCGCCGTAGGCCAGCACAAGCCCGGCGATGCCCAGGAACGAGGCCGCCGAGAGGTACTCGCCGCCGATTGCGGAGGCGTTGCGCAGGGGGGAGACGGCCCGCGAGGCGACGTAGAAATCCGATGTGGCACGGCCCGGCCGAAGCCCGTAGACACTGAACATGGCCGTGGCGACGCACACCAGCGTCACAGCCGCGATGGAGTGCGCATCGGTCATGGGGCGCGGACCACCCTCACAGGACGCTGGGGGCGCCTTCCGCGGCCGTCCGTCATGAGCGCTCGATCAGTTCGACGAAGTCACGCTCGTTCCTCTTCGCATGGCGTACGCAGACCAGGGCCAGCGTGAGGATCACCGGATACACCGCCACGCCGATGACCAGCCAGGCCGCGGGGATTCCCGCAAGGGTTCCGTCCCGCAGGGCGGGCGTGAAGAACAACAGGTACGGCATGCCGCCGAGAACGATGACGAGAGCACCTACGACGGCGAGCCCGAGCCGCAGCTGGCTGCGCATGAGTGAGCGGAGGTAGATGTCGCCGAGGGGTGTCTGCCGTCCGAGGTCGTCGGTGACGTACGCGGGACGGTCCATCGGTGTCTGCCCGCTTCGCAGGGCCGCCAGCGTCCTGGGATGGGCCACGGTGACGCGACGCGGAGGAGGCCTGTCCGCGCCGGAATCGCCCCGCGACGGATCCGGGATGTCGGTCACCGGGCACCGCCACGGTCGGGGAAGGTCCGTCGCTGGACGGGCGGCACCATGGTGGCGGACGGCTCACCGCCGGGCGAGGGCGGGCCCGCCGGGCGGCTCTCGGGCGGGCGGGTCCGCGCCTGTCGTACCAGGGCCTCCCTGACCTGCCGGATGTGGCGCCTGCTGACCGGTAGCAGCTGATCCCCGAGCCGCACACATGTCTTTCCACCCTCCATCCGCAGCTCGGTCACCTCGCTGAGAGCGACGAGAAAGCTGCGGTGGATGCGGATGAACCCGGCATCGTGCCAGCGCTCCTCCAAGGCGGCCAGCGGTGTCCGCACCAGGTGCGTGCCCGAGGGGGCGTGCAGGCGCGCGTAGTCGCCGTGGGCCTCGGCGTAGAGCACGTCGCTGCGCTTGACGAAGCGTGTCACGCCTGCCAGCTCCACACAGATGACCTCGTCGGCAGGAGGGGCGGCGGCCTGCGTCGCCTGGTCGGCGGGCTCGTCCGCCTCGTCCGCCTCGTCCGTCTCGTCCGCGACACGGCGCACCGCCTCGGCCAGGCGCTCCCGGGCAACGGGCTTGAGCACGTAGTCGACGGCGTGCAGCGTGAACGCGTCCACCGCGTAGTCCTCGTGCGCGGTGACGAACACCACCCGGGGCGGCCGGACGAAACGGGAGATCACGCGGGCGATGGAGACCCCGTCCAAGCCGGGCATGCCGATGTCGAGGAAGACGGCATCGAGGGGACGGCCCGCCTCCATGGCCCCGCCGATGTCGAGGAGGGCCTGAGCCCCGTCGTGCGCCGTCCGCACCTCCACCACACGCGGGTCGCAGCGGAGCAGGTAGGCCAGCTCCTCCAGGGCCGGCACCTCGTCGTCTACCGCGAGAATGTGGAGCATACTGCGAGGTTAACCATCTTTTGACCCGATATGGAACTCGACCGGACGCTCGGTGTGCACCGAAATGCACACCGGTGCCGTCAGCCGCGGGCCGGCCCGTTCTGGACGGCCCGCGGGTGGAACTTCGGCACCCGCACCCGCACCGTCGTTCCGGCATCCGGTGCGGTCTCCACGACCAGCCCGTAGGCGTCCCCGTAGATCTGCCGCAGTCGCTCGTCGACGTTGCGCAGTCCGATCCCCGGCTCGCGCCCCGGTTCCCGCCACCGCTCGGAGCCGGAGGGTTCCGCCGGGCCCTCCTCGCTCTCGCCCCTGAGGGTGCGAGCCAGGCGCCCGGGATCCATCCCCGTGCCGTCGTCCTCGACGCTGATCCAGGCTTCACTCCCCGCATCCTTGGCCCTGATCACCAGGTGCCCCGAGCCCGCGCGGCGCTCCAGGCCGTGGCGGACCGCATTCTCGACGAGGGGCTGAAGGCACAGGAAGGGCACCACCACGGAGAGGACCTCCGGCGCCACCCGCAGGGAGACCTTGAGACGGTCACCGAATCGGGCTCGTTCCAACAGCAGGTAGCGGTCGATGCAGCGCAGTTCCTCGGCAAGGGTGGTGAATTCGCCGTGCCGTCGGAAGGAGTAGCGGGTGAATTCCGCGAACTCCACGAGCAACTCCCTCGCCCGTTCCGGGTCGGTGCGGACGAAGGAGGCGATCGCCGACAGCGAGTTGTAGATGAAATGCGGCGAGATCTGGGCGCGCAGGGCGCGGACCTCCGCCTCCGCGACAGCCGCGCGCGAGCGGTCGAGTTCGGCCAGCTCCAGTTGGGTCGACACCCAGCGTGCGACCTCCGTGGTGGCCAGGACCAGACCGGTCGAGGCCTGCGAGCCGTAGACGGCGAGTGCGCCCTCCGGTCGGCCCCCGACGATCAGCGGCACCACGACGCCCTGTCGCAGCAGGCAGTCGGCCCTGTCGCAGGGGGTGTCGCCGGGGCCGATGACCTCGGTGCGTCCCCTGTCGAGGGCCCGCTGGGCGTGCCCGGGAACTGCCGACCCGTGGTCATGGCCGACCATGGCACCCTCCCAGGCCAGCACCATGCCGGACGCGTCCGTCAGCGCCAGCGCGGGCACGCCGAGCAGCGCCCGCAGATGCCGTCCGGCGCGCCGCGCGCTCTCCGCGTTCAGCGTGGCCCGAAGCGGGGGCGCGGCCAGCGAGGCGGTGTGCAGCGTCTCGTAGGTGGCCCGCTCCTGCGCGGTGCCCATGAACTGCCGGTGGCCGACGGCGCGCAGCAGGAGCAGCGCGGCAGCGATGAGGAGCACCAGCAGTGTCCCCAGGAGCAGGACGGCCGTACCGGTGGAGAACCACGCCATGCTCGGACGGTATACCCGAGCACCGGCCCGCGCAGGGCGGCGCTGCGGCCCGCGCTCGGGGGAGACCCGTGTCGCCCGTCCCGCGGCACAGGAGGGGGGTGGGACGGGGTGGTGGACGGCGGGCATCGGCCCTTCGCCCCACAAGCACCGCCGGTGCGGCGGTCGGCGGTGCCGGTCCGAGTGGAGAGCGAGGACGACGGCCCGCGCCGGCCGCGGCGGTGCGAGTTGGGACGGACCCGTGACGAAGGGCCGGGGCCCGCCCGCCGTCCGGACGGCGATCCGCCGAGCCGCCCGACGCGCGCACTTCTCGCCGGCGCCTAGCGTGCCTCGTTGACGATTCAAGGGACTCCTGGGGCTTGCGCGCTTCCGGAGGACACCTCTATAACCCTCGTTAGGAAAGTTTCCTAACGAATGGGTTCGATGATGAGACGCCGCACCCTCGCAATGGCGCTGAGCGCCCTGGCCGTGCTCGTACCCCTGTCCTCACCCGCATCGGCCGCCGACCCGGGAGCCGCGGAAGCGACGGTCGCAGCCTCCTTCGACTGGCAGGCATGGACGCCCTACTCCGTGGGCGACCGGGTCACCTACGCCGGTGTCGAGTACGAGTGCCTGCAGAGCCACACGTCGCAGCCGGGATGGGAGCCCCCGAATGCGGCCTCCCTGTGGAAGAAGGCCGACGGAAGCGGCGGCGACACCACAGCGCCGAGCGTGCCGGGCGGCCTGCATTCGACCGCGACCACCTCCAGCAGCGTGTCCCTCGCCTGGGACGCCTCCAGCGACGATGTGGGGGTGAGCGGATACCACGTCTACCGGGACGGGGCACAGATCGCGTCGGTTTCCGGCACGTCCTACACCGACAGTGGGCTCTCCTCCGGTACGACCTACGGCTACACGCTCAAGGCCCGCGACGCGGCCGGGAACCTCTCCGGTGCCACCCCCACCCTCTACGCCACCACCGCCTCCGAAGGCACCGACCCCGTGGAACCGGGCGGCTGGACCTCCTACTCGCCCGGCTACAGCGTCCAGGAACGCGGCTGCGGCGTGGTCAGCAACCTGACGTTCCGCCTGACCTGTTCCACAGCGGACGGCGATCAGCGCGCAGAGCGGCGATACGCCACGTACACCGGCGGCAGCCGCCAGTTCGAAGGGTACTTCCGCATCACCAGCATGGGTGGCTCCCGCGTCAGCCTCAAGCAGACCTTCCAGACAACCGGCCCGTTCTTCATGCTCGCGGTCGAGCAGGGCGGACGACTGTACGCCGTACACGGAGGGACGACCATCGCGACCGGTGCGACGATCGGCACCCCCGTGCGGATCAACACGGTCCACGTCGTCGGCAGCAGCCACCGCACCTACGTCAACGGCTCACTGCGCCACCGCGTCTCCAGCCCCTCCGGTGACTTCTACGACAAGTTCGGCGCCTACCGCACCGCCAGCGGAAGCGGACCGATCGGCGTCGAATGGAGCGGAATCCGGTTCTGGCGCAAATGATCCGCACACATCAGCACGACGCGGCCCTCCCCTCCGCGCTGCACACACAACCCGGACGGGACGGTCGCGATCTCTCACCCGAGGCAGGCAATGACCGCGAAGTCTTCAGTGCTGACGCTTGTGCTGCTGTGGGGCTCACTGACCGCATGCTCCGCACCACACACCCACAAAGCCGAGCCCCACCCGGTCGAGGAGCTCTCGGCCTCCCTGATCTCGCCCACCGACATCGTGCTCAAGTGGCGAACACACGACCCGGACGCCGCCGGTCACGTCCTCGAGTTCGCCACCGAGCGCCAAGGCCCCTACACCCCGTTGGAGTTCCTCCCGCCCCGGACGACGAGCTTCACCCACCCCGACCTGCTGCCGAACACGCCGTTCTACTACCGGCTCCGTGCCCTCCACGGCCCGGCCTCGGAACCGATCGAAGTGACCCTGCCCAAAGGACCCTTCAACGAGAAGGCTCAGAGAAGCGACCACGACTGGACAGCACCCACGACGGCTCCCGGGCAGCCGACCCCCACCGCCTCGATCGCAGAGGGCGCCGCCGCACCGACCGGACTGAGCGCCGTCATCATGCACGCCAACGGCATCAGGTTCCGATGGACGGACCGGGCCACCGACGAAGAGGGGCAACTCCTGGAGGTCAGGCCGGCGGGCAGCCCGGAATTCAAAGCGGTCGCCGTCCTCGACCCCGACATCAACTCGTTCGGCCTGGTCACCTTGCCCGACGAGAAGCAGGCCTGGTACCGCGTCCGCGCCTTCACCTACGGGCCACCGTCAGAGGTCGCCCACCGGACAACCGGCTCCGACCGGTTCGCCGACGAGCCCTCTTCGGCCATCTCCACGCAGCCGCCCGGTCCTCCGCACTAGCCCCACGCCCCGCCCGACACCGGACAGACACCGAGCCGGCGTCCGCTCGACGCACGCCCACCCGGATCACACCCCTGCACGCTCGACCCGTCATGCACGCACGGCACCGCACCAGAGAAATTCCCTTCAACCACCGGAGAGTCTCATGAGACCTGCTCGAACCTGGCCGAGCGCGCTCGTGGCCGCGCTGCTCCTCGGCCTGACCGCACTGCACAACGCCAACGCCACCCCCGCCCCCCAAGAGGTAGAAATCGGGGAATCGACCGCCCTCGCCGCCTACACCGCCTGGGAGCCGTGGACCGCCTACACCGTGGGCACACGGGTGACGTACAACGGCAGCACCTACGAAGCACTGCAGAGCCACACCTCCCAGCCCGGCTGGGAACCGCCGAACGTGCCCGCTCTCTGGAAAGCCGTCGGCAGCGGCGACACCACGGCCCCCAGCGCGCCGAGCGGCCTCAAGCCCACCGGCGTCACGGCCACCGGCATCTCCATGTCATGGACCGCCGCCACCGACAACGTCGCAGTCACCGGCTACGAGGTCCTCCGCAATGGCACTTGGGTAGCCACGCCGACCGGCACCTCCTACACCGACAGCGGACTGACGGCCGGCACCACCTACACGTACACGGTCCGGGCGAGGGACGCGGCAGGCAACGTCTCCGCCGCGAGCAACCAGATCAGCGCGACCACCTCACCCTCAGTACCCGACGGAGGCTCGACCCCCGCGGCGATCAACGGGCAACTCAAGGTCTGCGGCACCAAACTGTGCAACCGGTACGGCAACCCCATCCAACTGCGCGGCATGAGCACCCACGGTCTGCAGTGGTACAACCAGTGCCTGACCACCGGGTCCCTCAACGCCCTTGCCACCGACTGGGACGCGGACGTCATGCGGATCTCCATGTACATCCAGGAAGGCGGCTACGAAAGCAATCCGCGGCTGTACACCGACCGCGTGCACAACCTGATCGAGCAAGCCACGTCCCGAGGCATGTACGCGATCGTCGACTGGCACATGCTCAGCCCCGGAGATCCCTACGCCAACCTCAGCCGCGCCAAGACCTTCTTCACCGAGATCGCCCAGCGCCACAACAACAAGACCAACCTGCTGTACGAAATCGCCAACGAACCCAGTGGCGTCAGTTGGTCGCGCATCAAGGGCTACGCCGAGGAACTCATCCCGGTCATCCGCGCCAACGACCCGGACACCCCCGTCCTGGTCGGCACACGCGGATGGTCCTCGCTGGGCGTCTCGGAAGGCGGCAGCGAGACCGAGGTGATCAACAACCCCGTGAACGCATCCAACATCATGTATACGTTCCACTTCTACGCCGCCTCGCACGGCAGCACGTACGTGGCTGCCCTCTCCCGCGCCGCAGACCGCATCCCCATGTTCGTGACGGAATTCGGGACCCAGACCGCCTCGGGAGACGGGAGCAACGACTTCACCCGCGCCCAGGAATATCTCGACCTGATGGCGGCCAAGAAGATCAGCTGGGTGAACTGGAACTACTCCGACGACGAACGCACCGGCGCCGTCTTCAAGCCCGGCACCTGCAGCAACAACGGCCCCTGGACAGGCACCGGCTCACTCAAGCCCGCCGGCGTCTGGGTCCGCGACCGGATCAGGACCCCGGACAACTTCCCGACCGGCTGAACAGCACCGCCCAGGCCCTCGCCGGTGAGCCCGACGCCGCGGTACGGATGGCCTCGCCGCGCGGAATGGATGCGGCGCATCTGGTCCTCGCCGACGTCGATCTGTCGGGGTGCCTGTTCACCGGAACGGTGCACCTGGACCAGGTGCGGTTGGAGGGCGCCTGCTCCTTCGACACGGTCCCGCCCACACGCTGGCTGCCCTTACTCCCGCGGTTCTCCCAGCGCCGCGCCCTGGCCGAGGAACACCACTGACGCGCGAGTCGGCCGGCGGCAAGGGGCTGGAACGTGGCGGTGCTCGGCGCCGGGCGCGCCGGACCGGCGCAGCCGATCTCGAGCAGCAGCACCCCCGAAGCTGCGGCCCTGTCCCTGCCGTTCAGCGGGGCGGGGCCGTCGGCATCCCCGCAGGCGCATGCCCCGCCCAGCCCGTGAGCGGCTCCACGGAACTGCCGTGCGCGGCCTTGAGACCGCCCTGCGGCCACCGGTACGACCGGACGCTCTGTCGCAGTGGGAGTCGCCGACCTCCCAGGCCGACTCAAGGGCTGAGTCGAACAGCGCCTGCGCCCGAGCCGCCCATCCCAGCCGGGCCAGGGCGACGGCCGGCTCGTCGAAGTCCTCGGCTCGACGGAGGCAGTTCCGACTGGGAATACGCCCGGACCATATCGCCAAGGTGGACCGGTCGCCGCGTACCGGCCCAGTATCCCTCCGGGCGGGCGGTCCTCGGGGGCGGCGCGTACGGAGCGGTGCCGGACGTGCTCGGCAGGGCGCTGGTCGGCGTGGGAGAGGGGCAACGACTGGTCCAAGAGGCGCTGAAGGATTTCCACTCCAAGTGAACGGAAAGTCCCGCTCCGGGGCCGGTATCGGCCCCGGACGGCGGGGCGTCGCTGCGCCGGGCCGGCCATGGTCCGCGTCTTGCACGTTTGCCCGGGGAGCGCGGTGGAAGAGTCGACCCCGAGACCGGCCGGCCGAGTCGCTGGCGGGACGGCCGATTCTCCTCGACGTCCAGAACAGAACAGGAGCCCGCCGTTGCGCCTCTACGCCCAGACTCCCGCACGCCGGAACCGCCAGGTGCTCATGGACCTCATCGCCGTGGCCCTGATCGCCCTCACGGTGTGGGCGGCATTCTTCGTCCGCGACATGATCATGCTGCTTGCCGAGCCGGGGCGGAAGGTCGAGAGCTCCGGAGACGGCCTCGCCGAGGAACTCGGCAACGTCGGGGACGCGGCGTCAGACGTACCGCTCATCGGCGACGTTCTGAAGCAGCCGCTCCAGTCCGCAGCCGACGCCAGTACCGGCTTCGCGGATGCCGGCGCATCGCTCCAGGAGACCGTCGCCCAGGTCGCGAACGTGACGGCCACGGCTCTCATCGTCATCCCCGTGCTCCTCATCCTGGTTCTGTGGCTCCCCCCGCGCCTGCTCTGGATTCACCGCAGCATGATCGTCCGCCGTCTCGCCGACGCGCCGGGTGGCGCCGACCTGCTAGCCCTGCGCGCACTCACCGGCTCGCCGGCCGCCCTCGTCAAGCTGCCCACCCCGCCCGGCGGATTCGCCGACGCCTGGCGCCGGGGCGACCAGGAGGTCATCGCCACCCTCAGCGCGGTCGCCCTCGCACACACAGGCCTGCGCCCCTGACGAACGCCTCCCACGGCGAGGGACAGCCGAAGGACGGATACAGACCGGGGGACCGGGGCGCGTACGGGCCGGTTGGGCCGCCACAAGGTCCTCGGCGACGAAACTTTCCACGAACTCTTGTACACGACGGTCGAGATCGGCGTACCGCGCCTCTCGCTCAGCGCCCGTGACCGCTTCGCCGGCCATGAGGTTGGCTTCGGCGTCGACGCGTTGGGGGCGCTCCTCCGCGTCGGTGAGCAGGCCGACGGTGGGAGGGGAGAAGCCGCAGTAATAGGCGATGCCTTCGCTCAGATTTGTGTCGAGGACGGTTTGCATCCCCTACACGATGGGATCGTCGGCAGTGGCGCCGGCCAGGCCCAGCCACAGCAGGCGCTTGCCGGCGAGGCGGGGCTTGCTGGGGCCGTAGGCGAACCCGTAGTCCATACGCGGTCGATCCAGCCCTTGTGGAGGGCGGGCACGCTTTACCAGTGCACCGGGAAGACGGCTACGACGACATCGGTGGCTCCATTCACGAGTAGTAGTTGTGGCTCACTTGCGTCGAGCAAGCACGCTGAGCGACGGCTGATGCTCGGATCAGCCTCCGAGGTTGCATCAGCCGGTGACGTTCGGTGCGCGGAATGGTGAGACACGCGAGACGTGGGTCCTGGGGGGTCGGGGGAGGGTGAAGCGGTCGGGGTGGAGTACGGTCTTCGCCGGGTCGCCCATGTCGCGGCGCTTCCCATGCAGGTGGACACGGGTGGCGCGCAGCCCCGTCGGGACGTAGTTGCGGCTCCACTCGTAGAAGAACGGCGTCTTGTCGTAGTACGCGGGGAACTTGCGCTCCGAGGTGCTGGCCGGGTCGTAACGGTAGAACGGGCCGCCCATCGGGGCGCCGCCACCGCTGCCGAGCTCGGGGAACTGGGTCGAGGCAGGAATGGAGTACCCCTGCCGGGGACGCCATCTCCTCGGGCGGCCGGCCCGCCGTGGCGTTCGCCTTCAACGGCGAGGCCAGGCTGGGCCCTCGGGGAGTATCCGAACGGGAATTAGCGGTAGCGGGACGATCTTGATTCCGGTTCGGTGACGTGCCCGTTTTGCCTGGCTACTGAACTTGAATCCGTGATGTCGTAAATCATCCGTGGGCAGGCCGGTGGCGGCAAGGCAGTCGACGTTGTCCGAGCGGCAGCGGTCACGGCGTGGCCTTCTCGTTCTTCGCGACGTAGCCGGCGAGGGCGCCGAGGGACAGGCAGAGGGGCGAGTACAGGGCCAGGTCCCACCGTGTGAAGGTGGTGGGCTCGTCGGCGAATCCGGAGGAGACCAGACCCGCGCCGCCGCGGAGCAGCAGTACGCCCGCGACGGTGGCCGCGCCCAGGCGTCCGAGCCGGGCAGACGGCAGGCGCGGGGCCAGGCCCGCCTGAGCGGCGACGAGATAGGCCGCCGAACCGAGGGCCGCCGCCACGGTGGCCGTGGCGGCGGCACTGGGGGCCTCGGCTTCGGACACGCCACCGATCGTGCGGGTGAATTCGGCACGGTCGTCGAACGGCCACGGTGAACAGACCCAGACGACGTGCAGGGCCGCGGCGGCGGCGAGGCCGGCTGCCGCCACCCATCCAGCGGGCTTCGTGAACCTCATGAGCATTCTCCTTGTCCGGACGTGTCGGGGAACCGACGACCCACAGGATGGGGCGGTCCCAACGGCCCACATGTGATGGCGCGCGGTGGCGTTGTGGCCGTCCCGGTCAGCGCCCTGTAGGGGGCAGGCTGAGCACTCCGCGCACTGCCCGGTCCATGAGCTCGATGTCGTAGGGAGCCCTTCCGGCCAGCTCGATCCCGACCGCCTCGATGAGCGCGGTGGAGGCTGCCGCGGTCTCCCGGGGCGGCGGCCCGGGAGGGATCACCCTGCTCGTTCTGCCTGCAGCGATC
The DNA here is from genome assembly GCF_056835925.1 of Streptomyces sp. WAC00040. NCBI lineage: Bacteria > Bacillati > Actinomycetota > Actinomycetes > Kitasatosporales > Streptomycetaceae > Streptomyces > Streptomyces sp. WAC00040. Next base: position 512,233 of record NZ_JAKQZE010000004.1, on the reverse strand, counting down.
AGGTCAGCACAGTCGGCGTCGAGCCGGTCGACGATCTCGGCGATTGCCCGGCCCACCGGATGGTCTTGCCCGGCGAACTCGATCCTCAAGGTCAACAGGACTCGCGCCACGTCCCGGCGGCAGAAGACGGCATGCTTGCGGGCCAGCGTCATCAGGGCATCGACAGGGTCGGCCTCGGCGGCGGCGGGGCTGCCCACCTCGGCGGTCCACGTCTCCTCTACCCACGTCACAACTGACAGCGCCAACTCCTCCTTGCCGGCGAACTGGTGATACACAGCGCCGCGGGAGTACCCCGCCTCGCCGGCCACCCAATCCAGCGTCAGGTGGGCATAGCCGTGGGTGGACAGCCTTCGGGTCGCGGTTTCCAGCACTGCGTGCCTGGTCCTCGCGCGCCGCTCGGCCTGTGTCCGCCGGGGTGTTGCTCCCGTCATCGCTTCTCGCATGCACACAAGTCTGTACGTCTCTTCCTTCGGCTCCGCCGGCTGTTCAGCGGATTCCCTGACGGGACGCGTCCGGCTGATCTGTGCCCGCCGCGGTGTCGGGTGGTGGCCCGGAGAGGAATCGGCTTCGGCGCCTGTCACCGAGCACGATGAGTCCGCCGATGATCGGGAATGCCCAGCCAGGGGAGGTCGGGCACACGATCGCAAGGGGCAGCCCCCAGACGAGGAAGATCCACCCCAACCACCCCGGCACACGACGGTGCTGGCGCGCTGACCACAGGACGTAGCAACCTAGTGCGAGCACTGGGACGGCCCAACTGCCGAATGTGGCCCAGAATCCGGCCGCTCGCTCGAACTGGCCGGACGTGGCGGGCACGTCGGTGCTGAAGGTGTTCCACACGCCCTCGTCAACGACCTTCGCCCAGAGGTCGCCCTCCTCCAGTGGTGCGACGACGACGTGCACGACGCCCATGCCGATGGCGAGCCAGCCCGCAGCCGCCACGAGGCGAGCGCTCATCTTCTCGCTGATCTCTCTCCCCATAGAAACAAACATACACGTTTGTAAGTATGCCGGAAGGAGGGCGGGCCGGGGCCGCGCGGATGACCGGGCTGGCCCGGTACGGGCTGACTTCGAAGGCGCCGACGTTCAAGCGGCTGGAGGTGACCCGGCAGACCGCGACGCTGCTGGCTGACCGGCTGCACGCCGCGCTGTACGAGGCGGTCCCGTACGACCTGCGCACCGAGATGGTCCGGCTGCTGGAAGTGCCGGAGAAGAAGCGGGTGTACGGGCGTTCAGGGGGCAGAAGCCGACCGGGCCGAGCTCTGCGGTTGTGGATTCGCTCCTGTTCAGGGGCCGAAAGCTCTAAGGGTCGCGTCGACAAGTGAGTCGGCATATGCGGCGGTCAGCGGACCGCTGCGATGCAGCCACCGCTGGAAGAGGGGGGCGTAGAGCACTTCGAGGGCCAGGTCGAGGTCGGCGTCGGCGTCGAGCTGGCCGGCCTTCTGGGCGCTGCGCAAGCGCGCCCTCTTCGCCTCTTCCAGCGGCTGGGCCAGCTTCTCCCGGTACTCGGCCGCCAGCGCGGCATCGTTGGCGATCTCGGTGTTGAGGGCCCGGATCAGCCTGTCGAAGGAAGGGTCGGCGAACTCCTTCGCCGTGGCACGCATGACGAGCTTGAGGTCGGCCTCGAGGTCGCCCGTGTCCGGCAGCATGACCGACTGCCCGTCCGCATCCTCACTCAGAGCCAGAAGGGCGGCGAAGACGACCGCGCTCTTCGACGGCCACCGCCGATAGATCGTCTGCTTGCCGACGCCGGCACGGGCAGCGATGGCTTCGACCGTGACCTTCTCGTATGCCTCCTCTGCGACCAGGGCGCGGGTGGCCGCGAGGATTGCCTGCCGAGACCGTTCCTTGCGTCGGGAGTGGTCCGGCCCCTTCTCGTTGGACATGCGGCCCCTAACCCAGAAATGAAACGAGACGATCCGTATTGATAATACCGAGAGAGTACCCTAGGCTGTAAACGAATCGATACGCACCGTTTCGTTTACTGAGAATGAGGAATCGTGGCGAACGCAAGAGTCTGGCTCATCACCGGCGCATCCCGCGGCCTGGGCAGGGCTTTCGCCGAGGCCGCCTTAGCGGGCGGCGACCGCGTAGTGGCTGCCGCCCGCAACGTCGAGCCTCTGGAGGAACTGACCGAGAAGTACCCCGACCACTTGGTCCCGCTTGCGTTGGATGTCACCGACCGCCGGGCCGTGTTCGACGGGGTGGAGCGGGCGGCAGCTGTGTTCGGCAGGATGGACCTCGTCGTCAACAACGCCGGCGGAATGCTCTACGGGATGGTGGAGGAAGCCACGGAGGAGCAGATCCGGGCACATATGGATGTGAACTTCTTCGGCGCTGTGTGGGTGGCTCAGGCGGTCCTTCCTCACTTGCGCGCCCAAGGCGGGGGACGGCTCCTCCAGGTCACCTCGATGGGCAGCGGCGGTGGAATGGCCACCGTCGGCTTCTACGGCGCAGGCAAGGCCGCGCTGGACTCGGTCAGCGAGGCACTGGCGATGGAGGTCGAGGGGTTCGGCATCAAGGTCACCATCGTGCAGATGGGCGGCTACGACACCGGCCTGTTCACTATCGGCACCACGACCACCGAACCCCTGACGCAGTATCAGCCCCTGCGTAGCGAGATGGAGGCGATGTGGGGCGACGCCGTCGCCCCGGAGCCCGGCACGGCTGCTCCGGTCATCATGGAGCTGGCCGCACTGCCGGACCCGCCCCGACGGCTGATCGTCGGCAGCCAGTCCTTCGATCATGTCTTGGAGATGGACCAGGCTCAAGCGGATCTGTACCGGTCCTGGGAGCACCTCAGCCGTATCGCCCCGGGCTGACCGTGTCCCGCGCCACGACATTCCCGTCCCCGTCCCGCTGCTCAGTCGCGGGGATGGGCATGGGCCGAGAAACGCGCCGTACCGGCAGGATCCGCCGGAGTCGACCGTAGGGGAGGCGGCCCCGCCGGTCCGGGAGATGCTGTTCGGCCGTGCAGGATTCGAACGCCTACGCAAACGCGTCCTGTTGGCCTGACCGGGCGTCATCAAGGCCTCGCCGCCCGGTCCACGCCCACCGGCGGGACGTCACCGAGTTCAATGACCGCCCCGGGCCAGCGCCGGGGTGGTCAACGCCCCCTGCGTTGGACGGGATGCCGCCTCACTCCGTCAGCAAACGATGGTCACCCTCGACATGCCCGGCAAGGTCGCCGACTTCCTCCGTACCGCCGAACTGGAGCCCGCCGAGCGGACCGCCCTCGACCACGGGATGACCGTACGGCGCGGCCAGGGCTACACCCTGCGCGTCAGCGCCGTCCCCGCCGTGCACCGCCAGCTCCTCGCCCGCTGCCAGCCGCTCGACGGAGGCGAGGGCGCCCCGGCGTTCCCGGCCCAGCGCAAGGCCCGCCGCGAGTACGAGAACCGGGTCAGCACCCTCGCGCCGACCGGACCATGATCTCGGTCAGCGGCTACCGCAAATTTCCGTTCGGATACTCCCCGAGGGCCGGCTGGTGCTCTCGGCCGACCTCGGCGCCACTCACGCGAGCATCGCTCTGACCGACCTGAAGACCCGGGTGCTGACCGAGCACACCCAGGACATGCCGATCTCCCAGGGGCCCGAGCACGTCCTGGGATGGCTGGTCGACGCCTTCGGCGCCCTCCTCGACCAGAGCGGCCGCACCCTCGCCGATGTGTGCGGTGCCGGGATCGGGCTTCCCGGGCCCGTTGAGCACAGCACCGGACGCCCCGTCAACCCGCCTATCATGCCCGGCTGGGACGGCTTCGACGTGTCCCTGTGGCTCCGCGAACAGCTCGGCGTCCCCGTCCTGGTCGACAACGACGTCGACATCATGGCGCTCGGCGAGCACTGGGCCGCCGGTGACGAGTGCGAGCACCTACTGTTCGTGAAGGTCGGCACCGGAATCGGCAGCGGCATCATCACGGAGCACCGCCTCCACCGCGGCGCCCAGGGGGCCGCCGGCGACATCGGGCACATCAGGGTTCCTTCCGCCGGCGATCAACTGTGCCGGTGCGGCAACATCGGATGCCTGGAGGCCGTCGCCGGCGGCGCGGCCCTCGCCGAACGACTGCGCGCCCTGGGCGAGAACGCCGCCGACGCCCGGGGTGTGGTCCAACTGGTCCGCTCGGGAAGCCCGTCGGCCGTCCAGCTGGTCCGCCAGACCGGCCGGGACATCGCCGAGGTCCTGGCCTCTCTGGTGAACTTCTTCAACCCGGGCGTGATCGTCGTCTGCGCCGACCTCGCGGATGCCGGCGAACACCTCCTCGCGGGCATCCGCGAGGTCGTCTACAGCCGCTCTCTGCCGCTGGCCACGCAGCACCTGACCATGCGCGGCCGCCTCCTCGGCGACCGCGCGGGCGTCGTCGGCGCCGCGGTGATGGTGATCGAGGACGCCCTCGGCCCGGGGGCGGTGGACCGCTCTGTCACCGCGGACTGAGGGGCCCCACACCCGTGGAAACATCTCGGCCGAGCGCAGACCCGTCCGCGCCGAGGGGGTCGCGGAGAACTGCTCGACTCCTGCCACATGGACCGTTCGCCCAGGGGGCGAGGAACGTGGCTGTCTCACCCGAGCGCTGGGCGTTCATCGTCCACGGTGAGTTCGTGGACACGGATCGCGTTGCCGCGGATCACCACGTCCTTCTCCGCCCGGTCGAGCGTGTGCACGAGTGCCTCGCAGATCCCGACGACCGTCGCGTAGTCGGCTGCCAGGGTGCCCATGTTCAGTACTGCGGGGAAGGCGATGCCGATCATCACGATCGCGGCCAGGATGGCGCCGGGGGCAGACCTCACGTGCGTCCCGTCCTCGCAGATGTGCTCGACGAGGTCGAATGAACCGGCCCACCGGCGAGGCGTACAACCTTCGGCGAGCTCCGGATGTCTTCTCGGTGAGTGCAATACGGGCATTACCCTCACCGCACTGTCCAACGCGGGAGGCCGCTCATGATTCCACGCCGTTCCGCCCGGCGCGGCGCCGTTGCCTGACGCTCCCGGGCATCTGCACGGGTCCGTGCTTCGGCGTCTCGCCGGGGAACCGACCGCGCACTTCCGCCCAGCCACCGCACGCACAAACCACCGCGGCTGATCAGGACTCAGTAGGCAGCCTCGGAGACCCAAGGAGGTTCTCCTGTGCGTTACATCAGAAGCGCGGCCCTCACGGCTGCGGTACTTCTTACCCTCGGTGGCGGCGCCGTGTTTGCGGCCCCCGCCGCACAGGCCGCAGTGCCGTTTCCGTCCATCGGCTGGCAGCAGCGCAATGCCGACTACGACGGCAACGGTTTCGACGACGTGCTGATCGGCGCCCCGGGCGCCACGGTGAGCGGTGCCGCGGGCGCCGGCTACGTCACCGTGCAGTACAGCTCGTCAAGCGGTCTCAGCACCACCGAGAAGAGCGTCCTCCACCAGAACACCTCGGGTGTCCCGGGCGGTGCCGAAGCGGGCGACGGCTTCGGTCGGGCCGTGGCCTCCGGCGACCTGGACAACGACGGCTACGACGATGTCATCGTCGGCATCCCCGGAGAGGACCTGGCCGGGCTGTCCGACGCCGGCGCCGCCACCGTCTTCTGGGGCTCGCCGACCGGGCTGCACGGTGCCGACAGCACCTGGCTGGAGAACTCCGACGAGCTGCGGGTCGGTGCGAACTTCGGCCGGGCGATTGAAGCGGCGCGGTACTTCGCCCCGGACCCGGCGGACCCGAACGCCAATCCGCGTGACTCGATCGCCGTCCTGGAGGACAACGCCCTGCTGTTCTTCACCGCCCCGCCCGGCGCGACGGCGCAGCAGCTGAAGATGTCGGACCGCAGCATGCGGGCGCGGGACTTGTCGCCGCTGGACACCGGCTTCGAGTTTCGCAACCTCAGCCACGGCAACTACAACGAGGACTCCTGGGCCGACCTGGCCATCTCAGGGGTCACCATCGGCGACCGGCCGGGCGTCGGCTCGGTGCACGTGCTGCACGGCGCGCCGGACATCGGCGGCCTCGGCGACGGCGGCACGTTCCCGGGCGGCCCGGCCATCGTCTCCGGCGACTGGGACGGCACTGGGCAGGACGACCTGGTCATCGGTGAAACGGGCAAGGGCTCGCCGTCGGGCGGCGGGATCACCCTCTACGTGGGCCGCGGGGACCTGTCCGGCCTCGAGCCGGAGCCGGTGCAGTACTGGACCCAGGACTCCGACGGCATCCCGGGAGTCGCGGAGGCGGGCGACCAATGGGGTGCCGAGCTGTCGGCCGGCGACACCGACGGCGACGGACACCCGGACCTCGCCATCGGCGCACCCGGCGAGGACATCGGCAGCGTGTCCGACGCGGGCGCGGTGTGGGTGCTGCGCGGTGATCCGACCGGCTTCACCAACATCGGGGCGAAGAGCTTCGATCAGCAGCTCGCCGACATCCCCGGCGTGGCGGAGTCCTCGGACCGCTGGGGTGGTCAGGTCCGGCTGATCGACGCCAACAAGGACGGTCTCTTCGGGCTGTTGGCGGCGGCACCGGGCGAGAACACCAATGACGGCTTCGTTTGGGTCATTCCCGCGTCGTCATCGGGGCTGGTGGCCAAGGGCACGTGGACCTACGACGGGGCATCCCTCGGGGCACCGGTGGCCAATGCGCAGTTCGGGGTGGCGATCGACGAGTAGCGGAAGCGCCGAGGAGGCCTTGCCCAGCGTGCCCGAGTACTGCCAGGCCACCCCGGGCGAGGCAGTGCCGTCCTTGGGGAAACCCGTGTCGTCCACCACCCACGCCCGAGGGCGGACCACCCGCACGGCCCGCCACGCCAACCGGGCCCGCACCGCGTCAAAAGCCCAGGTTGAGGACTGTGATGAACTGCTGGAGCTGCTGGTGGTCCACCCCAGGCGCCCGGCCATCGGCTGCATCGACTTACGCCGGCCGTCCAGCAGCAGCCCCCGCAGATACAGGGCACCCTTGGCACGCTGATCACGCCGCACCAACGGCGCGAACACCTCCCCGCCGAACTCCTCCAACCGGGCACGACACGTGGCGAGTTCCTCAGCCCTCGTACCAGCAGCGAACTACCAGACACCCACCATGACAAGGCCGACGTAACAAAGCCCTACTAGGGCGCGTATCGAGTCGTGATCATCGGGTGGTCCTGGTGAGGTCTTTGATCCGGATCATCGAGGCGTGCAGGTGGAGACTGGCGAGGTCCCCGTCGGGAGTCTTGTCGTATCGGGTGTCTCACCGTCCCAGTTCCGGCCTCCTGGTACGTCGCGCTCTGGGGCGGGTGAGACACGTGGAGCCGACGTGAGCCGACCGGTTCACTGATGTCCGGGCGGAGACTCATGGGACATGGCCCGGCACCCGGCTCAGGTTCCGGGGAGGATACGGCGCGTTTCGTAGGCCCACATCGCGATCTCGACCCGGTTGCGGGCGCCGAGTTTGGCCATCAGGCTGGCCAGATGCGTCTTCACCGTGCTGAGGCTGATGTGCAGTGCATCGGCGATCTCGGTGTTGGTCAGCCCGCGAGCGACGGCGAGGAGCACCTGCTCCTCGCGGGCTGTGACGGGGGAGACCGGCTGGGCCACGGGTCGGCCGGCGGGCAGGTCCGCGAATGCCTGGAGCAGACGCACGGTGACGCTCGGCGCGATGAGCGCCTCACCGTCGGACGCCGACCGTACGGCCTGCGCCAGAAGGTCCGGTCCCGTGTCCTTGAGGAGGAATCCGCGGGCGCCGGCACGCAGTGAGCCGTAGACGTACTCGTCGAGGTCGAACGTGGTGATGACGACCACGGCCAGCGGGTCGGCGACGCCCGGGCCGGCGACCAGCCGGGTGGCCTCGAGCCCGTCGAGTACGGGCATGCGGATGTCGAACAGGCATACTTCGGGGCGTAGTTCGCGGGCCAGACGTACCGCTTCCCGCCCGTCGGCGGCCTCGCCGACCACCTCGATGCCGGGCTGGGCGTTCAGCATGATCCGCAACCCGGTGCGGATGATCGTCTGGTCGTCAGCGACGAGGACGCGAATGGACACCGCTCTCGCTCCTCGCTCTCGGCAGTTCGGCTTCGACATGCCAGCCCCGGTCAGTACCCGGGCCGGCTCGTAGTGTGCCGCCGAGCAGGGTCGCGCGCTCGCGCAGTCCGGTAAGTCCGTATCCGTCGCGACCCCGGCCGGTGCGCCGGCCGTTGTCGCGCACGCTCACCCGCACCGTGTGCCGTTCCGCGGCGACCCGAACGACGAGCTCGGTCGCGTCGACCGCATGGCGCAGCGCGTTGGTCACCGACTCCTGCACGATCCGGTAGACGGCCGCGTCCACGGCCGGGGCCAGCGCGTCCAGTTCGCCGTCGAGCCCCAGGTCGACCCTGAGGCGACCACCCGGGGTGCGCACCAAGCGCTCCAGATCCGCGACTCCGGCAGGGGGCGCCAGCTCGGCGCCGACCCCGCGGTCGCGCAGCGCGGCGACCATGGCGCGCATTTCCTCCAGCGTGCGCGCCCCTTCCTCCTCGACCCCCTCCAGCGCCTCGACGGCGGCGGACGGGTCGGTGCCCGCGAGCACCCGGCCCGCCTGGGCGATGATCACCATGGCCGATACGTGGTGGGCCACCGTGTCGTGCAGTTCCCGGGCGAGCTGCTCGCGCTCGCGGGAGCGCACCTGCTCCAACTGCCGCTCGCGAGCGGTCACCCGGAACCGCACGGCAGCCCCGACCACGCCGGGCAGCAGCAGGAAGACCAAGCCCACGACCTTTTCGACGACCGGGGTCTCGTCCGTGACGACACACAGCGCGCCGACCGAGACGATCAGCGCACCGCCCAGCACGATCTCGCGTCCCGAGCCCCACCGGGGCAGCGCGTACACCAGCACGAGCACGACCGCGCCGGTGTACAGGCCGACGGGCTCGCGCGGTGCGGCGACGAGCGAGGCCACCTCAAGCAGGGTCACCGAGCCGAACGCCAGCGTCACCATCGCCAGCGGGCGGGTCCGGCGCCACAGGGGCAGCAGGCACAGCCATACGGCGAACACCACCGCCACCGGCCGCCACACGACGTTCTCGCGCAGGGTGGCCTCCAGCGCCACACCGGCAAGGCCCGCGGCGAGCAGCGCCCAGTCCCGCCGCACCCGTGCGGGCGCGGCGGGCGGCCGGGGTTCGGTCCACAGGGTTCGCAGGTCGTCTCGGAGCACGGTTCTCAGCCTAGGGACCGCGGCGTGTCGCGCATCGGCCGAAAGGACGGGTCGTCACTCCGCCCCGGGGCCGACGGATCCGCGGCCCGCGGGCCGATGCCGCGGAGCGCCGTGGCGACGAGCCTCGGGAACGGCGGCCGTACAAGGACGGCCGACGAGGTGGTTGGAGGACCCGATGCTCTCGAAAGCCCTGTTGCGCCTGGGCGCAAGCGCCGCCCGCCATCCCTGGCGGGTGATCGCGGCATGGCTGATCGCCGCCTCGCTCGTCGTCCTCGCCGCCGTCGCCTTCGGCGGGCGTACCGCGGACTCGATGACCGCTCCGGGACTGGACTCCCGACGGGCCGCGGAACTGATCGAGCGGGCGGGCACCGACCAGGAGGGGATGACCGCCCAAGTGGTCGTCACCCCCCTCGACGACGGTACGACGTTCTTCGACGACGACGGCGCGCGCACCGCTCTCACGCGGCTGCGGGCCGAGGTGAAGCGGCTGCCGCACGTGCTCGGCACGAGCGACCCGGCGACGGCGCTCGACACGGGCGGGGACACCGTCGTGCGCGGCGGCCTCGTTTCGGCCGACGGGCGGATCGCGGTCGTCCGGGTGCAGTACCCCGACCAGAGCCGGCTGTCGGCCGAAGACCTCGACGCCCTCGTCGATCTCGGCGACCGGCTGCGCGCCGAGCTGCCGCTGCGCATCGAGATGGGCGGGAACCTCTTCTACGCCTTCTCCGACCCCGACGGCGGCGCGAGCGAGCTGATCGGCCTCCTCGCCGCGGCCGCGATCCTGTTCCTGGCGTTCGGTTCGCTCATCGCCGCCGCGCTGCCGATCGGCATGGCGGTCTTCGGGCTGACCGTCGGGGTCGCCACGATGACGGTACTGGCGGGGGTGACAGAGGTCCCCACCTTCGCACCGGTCCTGGGCAGCATGGTCGGGCTCGGAGTGGGCATCGACTACGCGCTGTTCGTGCTCGCCAGGCACCGGGAGTACCTCGCGTGCGGGCTCGATCCGCAGGCGGCGGCCGGACGAGCGGTGGCAACGGCGGGGCGGCCGGTGGTCTTCGCCGGCGGCACCGTCGTCGTGTCGATCCTCGGCCTGGCGGTCGCGAACGTGCCGTTCATGACGGTGGGCGGGGTTGCCGTCTCGATCGTCGTCCTGATGATGGTGCTCGCGTCGGTGACGCTGCTGCCGGCCTTCCTCGGCGCGGCGGGCCCGCGCCTGGCCCGGGCCGGCCGGATCGGCCGGGCTCTGCAGACCAGGAAGCTGGGCCGACTCGCACGGCGGCGGGACCCGGCGGCAGGCGCCGCCCACGCCGCCGGGTGGCGTCGCTGGATCGGGCACGTCAGCCGGCACCCGGTGCCGTACGCGGTCGGCGCGGCGGGGCTGCTGCTGACCGCGACGCTGCCCGTGCTCGGCCTGCGCGTCGGCCTGCCCGACGACGGCTCACTGCCGCAGAGCCGTACCGAGCGCCGGGCCTACGACCTCGTCGCCGAGGGGTTCGGCCCGGGCACCAACGGTCCCCTCGTCATCGCCGCGGACCCCACCGGCGATCCGAAGGTGCTGGACCGACTCGTCGCAACGGTCGCGGCGGATCCGGGCATCGCATCCGTCGCGCCGACACACATCGATCGGGCCACCGGCATCGCGACCCTCGTGGTGTTCCCGACCACCAGCCCTCAGGACAAGGCCACGGCCGACACCATCGCCCGGCTGCGCACCGACGTGCTGCCCACGGCGATCGGGCACGGCCCGGCCAGGGCCCACGTCGGCGGCGCCGCCGCGAGCCTGTCCGATGTGGGCCAACGCACCAGCCAACGCCTGCCGGTGTTCGTCGCCGCCGTGCTGGCGATGTCGTTCCTGCTGCTGATGCTGGTCTTCCGCTCGATACTCGTACCGCTCAAGGCGGTACTGCTGAATCTGCTGAGCATCGGCGCTGCCTACGGCATCATGGTCGCGGTCTTCCAGTGGGGCTGGGGAGGCGCACTCATCGGGCTGGAAGCGACGGTTCCGATCGTGTCGTTCATCCCGATGTTCCTCTTCGCCATCCTGTTCGGACTGTCGATGGACTACGAGGTGTTCCTCCTCTCCCGCGTACGCGAGGAGTACGTGCGCACCGGCGACAACGGCACGGCGATCGTTGAGGGCGTCTCGCGCACCGCCCGGATCATCACCTCGGCCGCCCTCATCATGGTGGCGGTCTTCCTGTCCTTCGCCGTCGCCGAGGACCCCTCCACCAAAATGTTCGGGCTCGGCCTGGCCACCGCGATCTTCATCGACGCCACGGTCGTACGCATGGTGCTGGTACCGGCGACCATGACACTCCTCGGCCGGGCCAACTGGTGGCTGCCGAAGTGGCTGGACCGGATGCTTCCCCGCGGTCCGGTCGGCACCGACGACACCGACGCGGAATCCACGGGTGAAGCCCCGCGTCCACGGCTGGTTGACCGTTGACTCAACTCCTGCCCGCCCTTGGCGTCCGGCACCTCAGCGCGTCACCTAGTGCTGTGACCGCGTAGACACCTCAGGCGCTCAACACGTCAAGCTGCGGCGGCGAGTTCGACGGGGAAGGCGGTGTGCTCGTCGAAGAGCTTGCGGTGCTGAAGGCAGTGGTAGAGCTGGCCGAGCATGCGGTTGAAGAGGTTCCTCTGGGCGGCTGCGTGCCAGTCTCCGTGGCCGTCGCGGCGCCTGCGATAGTGGGTCTTGGCGCCTGGTGAGGCGGTGATCGCGGAGAAGGCCCAGAGGTAGCCGGCGTGGTTGAGGCGGTCGTTCTTCACCCACCGGCGGGTGATGCTCGACTTCTTGCCCGAGGCCCTGGTGATGGGGGAAGCCCCGGCGTATGCCTTCAGGCCCCGGGCATCGGCGAAGCGGTTTCGGTCGTCCCCGATCTCGGCGAGCACCCGGGCGCCGAGCTGGATGCCGAGGCCGGGGAAGCTGAGGATGATCTCAGCGTCCGGATGCTGAGGGAAAGCTTCCTCCACCGCCTCGGCCAGATTGTCGGCCGCCGTGCAGGCGGCCTGGAGCTGGACCAGGAGCGCGAGCATCTGCTGGCCGAGCGCGTCCTCGACCAGCGGGGGCTGGTGGGCCCAGTCGGCGCGGAAGACTTCACGGAGCCGTTCGGCCTCGGCTTCGACGCCGCGTTTGCGACCGGCGCGCTTGAGTGCGGCCTGCATCTGCGTGCGTGTCAGCTTCGCAGCCCGCGTCGGTGTCGGTGCCGCCTTGAGGAGTTCGTGCGCCTCCCGGCGGCACAGACCGTTCTTCCACGACTCGAAGGCGGTCAGGGCGGACGGATAGTACTCGCGCAACAGGGAGCGGAGCTGGTTGGAGATCTGCTGCCGGTTCCACGTGGCGTCCTGCTGAGCTCTGGCGAGCACGGCGAGGGCGCGGGCGAGGTCGCTGTCCTGCGGCAGTGGCCGGTGGGCGTGCATGTCGGTGCGCAGGATGTTGGCCAGGACCAGGGCGTCTCCGGGGTCGGACTTCTTGCGGGAGACGCTGTGCCGGTCACGGTAGCGGGCGGCGGCCATCGGGTTGATCGCGAAGACCTGCCGCTTGCCCGTCCGTAGCACTGCGACGAGCAGGCCGCGGGAGGTCTCGATCGCGACCGGGACCGGGTTCTCCTCGGTGTCGCCGTATTCGGCGAGCAGGTCCAGCAGGATCTTGTAGCCGGCGGCGTCGTCGGTGATGTGCCGTTTGGCCAGTAACTGGCCGCTGTCGTCGACCAGGGCGACGTCGTGCGTGCGTTCCGCCCAGTCGATGCCGCAGTAGATCAAGTCTTCCCCTCCGTCGTGCTGTTCTTGCTGGTCACGAGCTCATGCGGGCCACGCAGCGACCTAATCCCAGGACTCGGCCCTTCTGGCCGGTCCGCCACCTCAGTAGCCGTTCGTGGCACCAGCTCGTCCCACGGGCCTCGGTCTCTGCGGGAGCTCAAACGGCTCGGGCTTCACGAGAGGTCACCGTGGAGCGGGCTCGCACCGCCAACACCAACGAGTGATCAAGCGGAGGGTGTTGACGCCCCGGCGGCGCTGGACGGCGCCGATCTTTCGGTAGGCCTCGCGGGCCGGGAGGGACGTCAAACGTCCGTCCAGCACCAGCGGGCGCCAACACCGGCTGGACGGTGACGGGTGCATGGGCGCCGGCGCCGCCGATCTATCCTTGGGCATCGAGGCCGGGGAACCAAAAGGCGTCCGTCCGACGCCCACGCAACTGCCACCATGATTACGAGGACCGCGCGCCGCTCTATGCGGAGGTCTCAGCAGACCCGGTTCGCCGCAGGCATCGCAGCCCTCTACTCGAAGCATCCCCACAAGCTTTTGCTCCATTGGGGCGCCCTTATCTACGGATTAGGTTCGCCGTGTTGGGGCAGGAGCTTCCCCCTCGCCGCGTAGGTGACTGGCGCCCCGGAACGCTCACGCAGGAGAACCGTGTCACGGCTAGCTCGGGTCACGTCGAAAAGCGACAGCAGTCATGAGGCAGCTGTCGGACCAGGTAGGCGTGGCGGGTAGCGTCCCACGCGTGGATATCGCCAACCTGACCCCTCTCGAATCCCGGATCCGTCACGCCTTTGCACGGGGCGAACCGGTGGACGCGCGCCAGGATCACGGCGCCCCGGTCCGTCCGGAAGACGCCCACGGTCCGGACACTGCGGGGCCGCCCGTACGAGCTGGAGTGCTGCGCGGGTTGTTGCTTTCCGGCCCGGCAGAGGACGGCGAGATACCCGCGCTGCGCCTCACCGGCGCGACCGTGACCGGCCGACTCGACCTCGCGTACGCCGAGATCCCTTATCTGGTCCAGCTCGCGGACTGCGACCTGGAGAACACGCCCGATCTGCGCGGAGCCCGCGTACGGGCGCTCGACCTGCACGCGTCACGGATGCCCGGCCTCACCGCGACGGCATTGCACGTCGAGGGCGACCTCCTGCTCGCCGACTGCCGGGTGTCCGGCCCGGTCCGGCTCGGGCACGCTCGCGTCGAGGGCGACATCAGCGCCCCGCGGATGGTGGCACACGACGAGGTCGTACTCGAGGCGGCCCAGGTGGCTTGCGCCCTCGATCTTGAGGACGCCCGGCTGCACAATCCGGGAGGCCATGCGCTCAACGCGCCCAGTCTCAGCCTCGGTACCCTCCTCAACGCGGGTGGCCTCGACGCCGATGGCAAGGTCAGACTCACCGGCACAAGGGCCGGTGGCTGGATCTCCTTCATCGAGGCGCGGCTGCACAATCCCGGAGGAGTCGCGCTGGGCCTCAGTAGCTGCGAGGCCCGCCAGCTCACCTTCCGCGACGCGGAGCCCATCAAGGGCGACGTCAGACTGCACCATTCCACGTTCAAAGCGATCGAGGCTGATCCGTCGGTATGGCCCGAGACGGTACGGCTGGAGGGACTCGTCTACGAGTCCCTCTCGCCCAGGCTACCCGCAGCCCAGCGGCTGCCCCTGCTGGAGCGCGACCAGGACGGCTTTGCACCGCACAGCTATGAACAACTTGCCGTCACGTACCGCGGCGCCGGGGAGGACGGCGAGGCACGGACTGTCCTGCTGGCCGCACAGCGCAGACACCGCCGCACCCTGCCCTGGCCCGCCAGGCTGTGGGGGCACGTCCAAGACGTGACTGTCGGCTACGGCTTCCGGCCCGCCCGCGCGGTGACCTGGCTGCTGGCGTTGCTTCTGCTCGGAGTGGTCACCTACGGGCTCCACGAGCCGCCACAGTCCGACCCGGGCAAGGGACCGCAATTCAACGCCGTCGTCTACACGGCAGATCTGCTGCTTCCAGTCATCGACTTCGGCCAGGAGAAGGCGTTCGCGCCCACCGGGGCTCACCAGTGGCTGGCCGCCCTTCTCATAGCGGCGGGATGGGTCTTCGCCACGACCGTCGCGGCCGGGGTCGCGCGTAGCCTCAAGCGACAATGATCGAGGCGCTTCTCAGGGTTCGGCCCAGATATGACTACCCGCCGTCACGCTGCGGTCTTCAAGGGGCGTCCGACCCACCGAACGCCCTTCTCGCAGCGGATGCGGGCGCGCTCAGCGGCGGATGTCTGTGACCTTGTGGGCAGACAGGTTGTCCAGGATCACGTGGATCCGTGCGCCGTCAGGTCGGGCGGCGCGGATCGACTTCAGCGCGGCCAGGGTGTTTGCGGCGCCCTTCTTGTGGCGGTTGACGCCCCACAAGTAGTCGTCGCCGACCGAGTAACAGCCGTGGAAGTAGCGCACGCCGTGGGTGCGGTGGTAGGTGGCCGGCAGCCGGTTGGGCTGCCCCTGCTCGGACCAGCCCATGCCTGCGGTGGGCCTGATCCCGAGCGGTCCGAACTCGTCGAACGCGAAGACCCGGTCCGGGAAGCGGACCAGGACCTCCTCGATGCGGTCGAGCTTCGCCTCACGGTCCGGGTCCGGGGACTCCTTCCAAGTCTTGGTTCGCTGGAATGTGACACCTCGGCGGGTGAGCAGCAACGTAACGCCTCGCGGCCAATGCGAATGACCCAGCCGTGGACTTTCCGCAGGTAGGCGACGAGCTTGCGCAGCGACCAGCGGGTGAAGGGCTGACCGAGCTTGGTGGGTCGGGTGATGGCTGTCGCCACGACGAAGTCTTCGTCGCCAGGGCTGAGTAGGCGGGGACGGGCCTCCCGCCCACTGAGGGTCCAGGCAGGCCAGGCCGATGTCGTTGAACCGGTGGATCACATCCCGAACGGTGTCCTCATCAGCCTGCACCAGCTGCGCGATCACCGGCACCCGGTTCCCGCCGGCCGAGGCCAACAGCATCATCGCGCGCCGGAACCGCACCGAACTCGTACTGCCCCGGCGCACGATCTGTTGCAGCCGCTGTCCCTCCTGGTCGGTCAGTCTGCGCACACGGACAGGCTCAGCCACCGCGCCTCCAGCGGGTCGGATCGGACGCACGCATCCAACCGCCCCGCCTACCAACCCGGCGAACCTAATCCGTAGATAAGGGCGCCCCAATGGAGCAAAAGCTTGTGGGGATGCTTCGAGTAGAGGGCTGCGATGCCTGCGGCGAACCGGGTCTGCTGAGACCTCCGCATAGAGCGGCGCGCGGTCCTCGTAATCATGGTGGCAGTTGCGTGGGCGTCGGACGGACGCCTTTTGGTTCCCCGGCCTCGATGCCCAAGGATAGATCGGCGGCGCCGGCGCCCATGCACCCGTCACCGTCCAGCCGGTGTTGGCGCCCGCTGGTGCTGGACGGACGTTTGACGTCCCTCCCGGCCCGCGAGGCCTACCGAAAGATCGGCGCCGTCCAGCGCCGCCGGGGCGTCAACACCCTCCGCTTGATCACTCGTTGGTGTTGGCGGTGCGAGCCCGCTCCACGGTGACCTCTCGTGAAGCCCGAGCCGTTTGAGCTCCCGCAGAGACCGAGGCCCGTGGGACGAGCTGGTGCCACGAACGGCTACTGAGGTGGCGGACCGGCCAGAAGGGCCGAGTCCTGGGATTAGGTCGCTGCGTGGCCCGCATGAGCTCGTGACCAGCAAGAACAGCACGACGGAGGGGAAGACTTGATCTACTGCGGCATCGACTGGGCGGAACGCACGCACGACGTCGCCCTGGTCGACGACAGCGGCCAGTTACTGGCCAAACGGCACATCACCGACGACGCCGCCGGCTACAAGATCCTGCTGGACCTGCTCGCCGAATACGGCGACACCGAGGAGAACCCGGTCCCGGTCGCGATCGAGACCTCCCGCGGCCTGCTCGTCGCAGTGCTACGGACGGGCAAGCGGCAGGTCTTCGCGATCAACCCGATGGCCGCCGCCCGCTACCGTGACCGGCACAGCGTCTCCCGCAAGAAGTCCGACCCCGGAGACGCCCTGGTCCTGGCCAACATCCTGCGCACCGACATGCACGCCCACCGGCCACTGCCGCAGGACAGCGACCTCGCCCGCGCCCTCGCCGTGCTCGCCAGAGCTCAGCAGGACGCCACGTGGAACCGGCAGCAGATCTCCAACCAGCTCCGCTCCCTGTTGCGCGAGTACTATCCGTCCGCCCTGACCGCCTTCGAGTCGTGGAAGAACGGTCTGTGCCGCCGGGAGGCGCACGAACTCCTCAAGGCGGCACCGACACCGACGCGGGCTGCGAAGCTGACACGCACGCAGATGCAGGCCGCACTCAAGCGCGCCGGTCGCAAACGCGGCGTCGAAGCCGAGGCCGAACGGCTCCGTGAAGTCTTCCGCGCCGACTGGGCCCACCAGCCCCCGCTGGTCGAGGACGCGCTCGGCCAGCAGATGCTCGCGCTCCTGGTCCAGCTCCAGGCCGCCTGCACGGCGGCCGACAATCTGGCCGAGGCGGTGGAGGAAGCTTTCCCTCAGCATCCGGACGCTGAGATCATCCTCAGCTTCCCCGGCCTCGGCATCCAGCTCGGCGCCCGGGTGCTCGCCGAGATCGGGGACGACCGAAACCGCTTCGCCGATGCCCGGGGCCTGAAGGCATACGCCGGGGCTTCCCCCATCACCAGGGCCTCGGGCAAGAAGTCGAGCATCACCCGCCGGTGGGTGAAGAACGACCGCCTCAACCACGCCGGCTACCTCTGGGCCTTCTCCGCGATCACCGCCTCACCAGGCGCCAAGACCCACTATCGCAGGCGCCGCGACGGCCACGGAGACTGGCACGCAGCCGCCCAGAGGAACCTCTTCAACCGCATGCTCGGCCAGCTCTACCACTGCCTTCAGCACCGCAAGCTCTTCGACGAGCACACCGCCTTCCCCGTCGAACTCGCCGCCGCAGCTTGACGTGTTGAGCGCCTGAGGTGTCTATGCGGCCACAGCACTAGGCGGTGGGACACGAGCCGCATCACCAGAGTGCCCAGGTAGGGGCGACATGCGGCTCGTGAAATGGCGGAATGCGCGGAGGAGCTGGCGGCGTGGTGATCGGACCTGGGCAACGTGCCCGGCGACGGTGGTCATCCGGAGAAGTCGCTGACGGTGGCTGTCACGAACGCCAGCAGCGTAAGGGTGGCCGCGAACGCCATCCCCGCACGGCTGACGGCCGTTGCCGGGGATGCGCCCTCTCGGCGGGCGAGGAAGCCGGCGGTCACGGCCGCGAGCACGGCGATGATCACGGCGACGGTGATGGCGAGAACGACGAGGGCGACGGCGTGGACGGACACGGCAGGCTCCTTTTCGACTGCTTGCACAGGGGTCGATGCAGCGACCTTGCTCATTCGCGTGTGCAGCAGGGTGCAGCCGTACGAAGATGAACGGATCCGTACGGCGGCTCGGGGGGACGGGATGACTGACGCCGGGGCGGCGCAGGCGCTGGACGACCTGCGACAGATCCTGAAGACCCGCATGGGCGACCATCGCAGGCGCTTCACCACCAGCACCCTGGCCACGAAGGCGGGGCTGGGCAGGACGACGGTCAGCAACGCGCTCAATGACGGCCACCCGCCACCGTCCTGGGAGACGGTCGCGGCCATCGCGAGGGCGCTGGACTTCAGTGAAGAGGAACGCAAGGGGGCTTTGCGCCGCCTGTGGTGGCAAGCGGCCTCCACGAAAGTCACGTCTCCGCGAAGACCCGATGTCACCGTCCCCGTCAGCAACTTGCGGGCGCTCAGGCCGGAGCCATTCGTCGGGCGTGGGACGGAACTCGAGCTCCTGGCCGCGTTTTCCTCGACCGGCACGGGACTGCCTCCGGTGACCGTGCGCGGCATGGGCGGGGCCGGCAAGACCACGCTGATCCTTCACCACGTGTGGGCGCAGAAGGCGGCCGGCCGAAACCCCGTGTGGTGGATCGACGCGGACGGCCCCGACGCGATCGAGGCCGGCTTGGCCGGGCTGGCCGGGGAGCTGGACCGGGACATCGTGAGGACATTGCCGGTCTCCGAGGCGGCCGCCTGGGCGGCGCACTGGCTGGAGGCCCGGACGGACTGGGTGCTGGTCTTCGACAACGTCGAGGACGGTGTCCATCTCAAGCCATGGCTCGGCAGGCTGACAACCGGACAGGTCCTGATCACCACCCGGCGCACCCTGGCCTGGCAGCGGGGCAACGGCTTCCTGGACCTCGGCCCTCTTCACCGCGACTGCTCGGTGTCCCTGCTCAAGGAACTCACCGGCCGCAGTGACGAGGAAGCGGTCCCGGCGCTGACCGGGCTGGCTGCGGAACTGGGGGACCTTCCGCTGCCGCTCCGGCAGGCCGGGGCCTACATGGCGGAAACCGCGATGGACCCCGGCGCATACCTCGCCCTGCTGCGGGAGGACCTGGCGGGGATGCTGGCCGAGCAGCCGCCCGTGGACGACGAGCAGGAGCAGACCATCGCCCGCCTGTGGTCGGTGACTCTCTCCACGCTCCGGCACAGCCACCCTGACGCGGTGCTGCTGCTGCGCGTTCTCGCGTACTGCGCGCCCAGCCCGCTGCCTCGTGCCGCGCTCGACGGTGCCCTGCCCGCACGGCTGCGTGTGGTACGGGCCCTGGGCGTGCTCGCCGCCTACAGCCTGGTCGCCCTGACCCCTGAGGAAGTCACCGTGCACCGGCTGCTCCAGGCGGTCCTGCGCGCCGGCCTGCCCGCCCCTGACAAGGCCGAGGCAGGTGACCCGAGCGCGCTGGTGGTCGCGCTGCTGGACGAGGGGGCGCCCTGCGAGGCGGCGCCGGACGACGTCACCAGCTGGCCCCTCTGGGAGCGGCTCCTGCCTCACGTGGAAGCTGTCGTGGCCCACCGGGACGGTCTCGATCCGCTTCCCGAACTGGCCAACCTGATGGGACGAACGGGCACATACCTCCACTCCCGCGGTCGCCTCACCCTCGCGCTGGACATCGGCCGGCGTGCCCTGGAACTCTCCCAGCGCCTCCACGGCCCCAGGCACCCCTGCACCCTGACTCACATGAACAATGTCGCGGTGACTCTGAGCACAGCCGGAAGGCACGCGGAAGCCGAGCCCGTGCTCCGGGCCACATGGCGAATCAGCCAGGAGATCCACGGAGAGCGACACCCGAGCACGGCGACCTCACTCGGCAATCTGGGACACACGCTGACCCATCTGGGCCGCCGCGAAGAGGCTCTCGAACTTTCAGAGACGGCCTTGGAGATCATTCGCGACACGCTGGGTGAGGACCATCCCCGGACCGCCTCCCGCCTGGACGACCTCGCCGCCGTCCACACCGCCCTTGGGCACTACGAGCAGGCCCTCACGCTTGAAGAGCGCGCCCTGGAAATCACACGGACCGCCTTCGGCGACGACCACCCCGACACCGCCATCCGCCTCGGCAACCTCGCCGCCGTCCACACCGCCCTTGGGCACTACGAGCAGGCCCTCACGCTCGAAGAGCGCGCCCTGGAAATCACACGGACCGCCTTCGGCGACGACCACCCCGACACCGCCATCCGCCTCGGCAACCTCGCCGAGACCCTCAGGGCCATGGGGCACTACGACGATGCCCTGGGCCACGCGGAGAAGGCCTTGCGCATCACTGAGGAGGCATACGGGCGCGGCCACCGCGACACAGCTATCCGCCTGGGCAATCTGGCCCTCCTGCGCGGGGCCAAGGGCGACTACGAACGGGCGCTGGCGCTGGACGGGGAAGCGCTGGACATCACCCGTGACGTGCTGGGCGAGAACCATCCCGACACCGCGCTGCGGCTGAGCAACCTTTCCCAGAGCCTCCGGCGTACCGGACAGTTGCAGAAGGCTCTGGAACACGGACATCAGGCGTTGGACATCGCCACGGCCACCATGGGACCCAAGCACCCCGAACTCCCCGTCTTCGCCAACAACCTGGCCACCATCTACGACGAGCTCGGCCGGCACGAGGACGCCTACCGCCTCAAGACGCAAGTACTGCGAGCAGCCGAGGAAGCCCTCGGCCACGATCACCCCACCTGTGCCAATTTCGCCAGCAACCTGGTGTACTCACTGCACCGGCTCGGCAGATACGAAGAGGCGCTTCCGCACGCTCGACGGGCGGTGGCCATCACCACGAAGACCCTGGACACAAACCACCCAGACCTGGCGGTACGTCTGCACAACCTCGCCCAGACCCTCCTCTCCCTGCAACGACGCGAAGAAGGCCTGGCGCTGCAGCGGCAGGCCGCGGAGGTCGCCGAGACGGCCCTCGGCCCCACGCACCCCACAACCGCCCACATCCAGCGCCGGCTCACCGCCGCCACCGCAGTCGAACGAACGCCCTGAGAAGGCAACGCTCCATGGTCCCGTCGAAGCCCCTGTCTCCCGGGTTCAGCTGTCCGCTGGCTCTCCGCCTGCTTCTCGGCGGCTTCTTTGATGTCCTTCGGGATGTACAGCGGCCGGGAGGATGCCTCTCGTGTTCCGCCGTGGCGGGCCGCCCGGTTGGCGAACAGATCGCCCGCTCGCCCGTGACGCTGGCCGAGCCTGGCCTTCCCCCAGAACTCGCTGTTTGGGACGGGAATCCCGACCCGTCGCCCTTCCACGCCGCAGGACGCCGCGCTGACCGCCGCTACAGCGGTTCTCACCGGGTCACTGTCCATTCAAGAGATCGGGGACATGCTTCGCGCGCTGCACTCGGGCGCCGCCGCCCACCCCATCGCCTCTCGTCGAGACCACCCAGAGCGACGTCCCAGACGTCGCTGACAAGGTCATCGCACCGGACGGAACTCAGGCTCTGCGCCCCGCGAGCGATGCCCGCGACCTCTCGTGCGCGACCTGATCGAAAGGGCTCCTCTGGAGAACATCGCCGCAACTTGGCGGACCGGCCAGCACGTATGGCAGTGGACCCTGGACCTGTGCATGCGCGTCGAGAGCGAAGTGAGGGCGAACGCCCGCCAGATCCGCGAGACCGTCGACTGCGACATCCCTGTCGCCGCCGCCATCGACCAGGTCGACCAGTGGGACGCGTTCATCGAGGTCTCCTCGAGCGTCTTGACGATCACCCCAGCCCCTCAAGACTGAGGCATGCTGCGCGCCGCGTACATACCTCGCGCCCCGCCATTGACGATCGTCTTCCGCGGTCGTGAGTCCCAACTCGGTGTAGTCCTGGCCGTTCATCAGGAAGGCCTGGGTAGCGCCGTCCATCTCGAGTGCCGCGGCGAGCGGCATGTCCAGCTCGGCGGTGACCTGCTTCTTGGTCTGGGTGTAGGCGAGGGCGGGGCCCTGGGCGAGGCGGCAGGCGAGTTCAGCGGCGCGTTCGTCGGCCTTGCCCTCGTCGACGAGTTCGCTGAGCAGGCCGATGCGCTCGGCCTCAAGGGCACAGACCGGCTCCCCGAGCATCGCAGCCGGGTGGCCCGTTTCAAACCGACTACCCGCGGCAGCAGATACGCGGCACCCATGTCACTGCCGGAGAGCCCTACCCTGGTGAACAGGAACATGAAGCGGGCCGATGGATCGGCGATCGTAACCGGCGGCGAGCGCGAGCACTGCTCCCGCTCCGGCGGCAACACCGTGGACCGCGGCGATCACCGGGAGGGCACTCGCGGACGGCCCGGACCTGCCCGGTCATCCGATTGAAGTCGCGGAGCTCGGCGGTGTCCATGGACAATCGCACCGATGACCTCGTCGACGTCACTACCTGAGCAGAAACCGCGTCCTTCGCCGCCCAGCACGAGGGCGCGCACCGATCGCTCCCGGGACAGTTCGGCGCGCAGGTCGCGCAGGTCGCGCAGGTCGCGCAGGTCCGCGTAGGTCGCGCAGGTCCGCGTAGGCGCCGAAGGTGAGCGCGTTGGGCTTCTCGGGACGGTCCAGCGTAACCGTCACCACACTGTCCTTCTGGGTCAGCCGTAGATGGAGCCAGCGCTCGACGGGAAGTGCGGATCCAGTGCAGGGACTCAATGTTTGCTCCTTGTCAAGCGGTGTGTTCAGGTTTGTGGCACGGGCACACAGTGGAGGGACCGTGGCTTGCCAGCCCTCCCGCGTCCCAAGGGTGGCACTGCCCACTTCCTGGACAAACGTCTGCTGCTGAACGTGCATCCGTCGTGCCTCAAAGGCCAACGCCGTTCAGCGTAAAGGGGATTGCTGAGGTGATCGTCCGCCGGACGGCCCGGAGCCGGAAGACAGCGGTCGCTGACCTGGCCCAGAGGGCGCTGGACCGTCGTGGTGGGGGTCCGAGTAGGAACTGCCGTGTCCCCAGGTCGAGGTGGCTCTGGAATGGGACAACTCGGCTCGCTCGGCCTGGCCTCCCGAATGCCATGGTCGGGGCGGATGGTAGGGCACGGAGGGCTGATTCCTGCCAGATTCCCGGTGTTCCCGTAATACCTGGCGGCGCGTGGGTAGTGTCTGCGGTCGTCACTCGGCCGGGGTGTCAGCCGGCCGGCGTCGTCCAGAACAGAGGGAGCGGGTAAGGATGTTGAGTGTGGAGACGTCTCTGAAGGAGGCGATGACCTCGATCGAGGGGAGCGTGGCGGCTGCACTGGTCGACTACACGAGCGGCATGGCGCTGGGAACACTGGGCGGGGGCAAGGACCTCGATCTGACGGTGGCCGCGGCGGGGAACACCGATGTGATTCGGGCGAAGGTCCGCACGATGGAGATGTTGGGGCTCAAGGACGACATCGAGGATGTGCTGATCACCCTGGGGAGCCAGTACCACCTCATGCGGCTGATCAGAGGTCGTGGGGGCAACGGCCTGTTCCTGTACCTCGTCCTGGACAAGGGCAGGGCGAACCTGGCCATGGCCCGGCACCAGCTCCGGCGCATCGAGGCGGAACTGGAGCTGTAGCCGTTCCCATGTTTCCCGGCTCCGTCTGCCCATGAGTTGAAAGAGTCTTCAACTCGGCACATCTGAATGTGATCAGGCCGGGGCAGGCCGGGCCGGGAGCCGGGAAGATAGTCGGAGTTGGGCACCGAAGATCCAGCAGGTCCAGCTGCCTGAATGGTCGAACTGTGGGTGGGGAGTGTTGTGGCATGCAGGTGCCGCTGTATCAGGCAAAGGCGGAGTTTTTCCGCATGCTCGGGCATCCCGTCCGGATCCGTGTACTGGAGCTGCTCCAACACGGTCCTGTACCCGTACGCGAACTCCTGAACGAGCTCGAGATCGAACCATCGAACCTCTCCCAGCAACTCGCGGTTCTGAGACGGTCCGGCATCGTGATCTCCATTCGTGACGGTTCCACCGTTAGCTACGCGCTCGCCGGCGGCGACGTGGCGGAACTCCTGCGCGCCGCACGGCGCATCCTCACCGAACTCCTGGCCGGACAGAATGAACTCCTCGCCGAGCTCCGGCACACCGACATCTCGGCGCAGGCGGCGTCCTCGGCCTTCCCCCCTCCGGCCGCTCCGGGGAGATGACCCCTGGCCGCTGGGGTCGTTGAATATGTCGCAAACTGGCGGCCAGCCGGCATCATGCGTGTCCAGGCCAGCACGGGGCGGCGGTAGACCTCCAGGTCGGCTGGGTTCAACGGGGTGGCGAGCGTGTCCGGGAGCCCTTCGATGAACATGGATTTCTCCAGGACCATTCTCTCGCCCACCCCCGGGGTGCGCAGAAAGGTGAACAACTCCCGTCCGGCCGCTGGGAACTCGTCGCCGACCAGGGGCTTGGTGTCTCGGTGAAGGCGAGGCCGTAGACGCGGCCCGGGAGGCGGGCGTCGCGGTCGAAGGCGAGTGCGCCACCCCAGTCGTGGCCGACACGGATCGGTGACGGTCAGCACGGGTTTCCCGCATGCGGTCTAGCGTGTTCCGGCTACGGCTGCCCTGCTCTTGGCGGCTCTGACCGCGTGCGGCGATGGCGGTGGCGGAGACGGCAAGCCAGCCGCCGAAGCCGAAGAAGTCGGCGTCCGTGGACTGTTCGGATCAGAGTCTCGGTCAGGCTGAGTGGATGGAGCTTTGCTCAGACGAAGGCGCCGGCACTGGCGGCGACGGGAAGGACACCGCGGCCCCGGACGCCAAGCCGATGCCGCTGGGGAAGACAGTGGAGACGATCGGCTCGGAGAGCCCGGTGGACGGTGGCCCCGGCGGAGGCGGGCTCGAGGTCACGCCGACGACGATCCTGTACCAGGAGGAGGCCATGGGGAACACGGCCCTCAGCGGCACCTTCGCGATCATCACCGTGAAGGACAAGGCGTCGAACGCAGTCGACGCAGCCGAATCCGCTCCCGTCGAGGGCGGCGGCTGGCAGAGGATCGCCCCAGACGGCCAGGCACTGGATGAAGGCGACAACGAGGCCAGCAACATCACACCGAACGGGTTCACCAGCGGCGGCACCACCTGCCGACCACTCCATCGCCTGGGAGGGGGTGAATGGAGGGCCGGCGTCACCGCGAGCCGTCCAGTCGCATCAGGACGGAGTACGCCGACTCGGCCCGGCGAGCCGGTATGGCGTCAGGGTGGGCGTGGTCGAGGAAGCTCTGCGTGCCGCCGTGGTGGAGAACCCGGCCGCCGTCCATGAGAGTGACGGTGTCGGCTTCGTCGGCCAGGTCGGCGATGTCATGTGTCGACATGAGCACCGGGGTCTTCACCGCGACCTCCCGCAGCACATCACGGAAGACCGTGCGCTGGTGAGGGTCGAGCCCGGCCGTCGGCTCGTCCAGCAGGATGACGCGCGCGTCGTGGGCAAGGGCGCAGGCGATGCCGACGCGGCGGAGTTGTCCCCCGGAGAGCCTGGCCGTCTTCCGCCCGGTCTGTTCGGCGAGGCCGACCTGGTCCAGGGCGGCTCCGGCGCGCTCCCACGCACCGGAGCGGCTCTCCCCCTTCAGCCAGGCCACGTATGCCACGTACTCGCGGGCGGTCAACTGCCGTGAGGTCGGCACCCGCTGAGGCAGCCAAGCCACGTGGCGGCGGTATTCACGGCCGGCGGAGGTGAGGTCCGAGCCGCTGAACAGGACTCTGCCCGCCTTCGGCTCGACCGTGCCGGCGAGAAGAGCCATCGTGGTGGACTTGCCAGCCCCGTTGGGGCCGAGCAGGATCGTCAGGCCCTGGCCGGGTACCTCGTAGGTGAGCCGGTAGAGGACAGGGCGAACCCAGCGGTGATAGCTGAAGGTGACACGGTCAAGCAGCAGAGTCATCGGTCGGTCCTTGGTGCGAAGCAGATTAGGGAGGCAATCCCGGCCAGAAAGACAACAGCGGCGCCTACGGCGGCATGGGTGACACGGGCTTCCTCTGTGACGATCACCCATGGGTAGGGGTCGTTGCGACTGCGGCCCCCGAGGAACATGGAGTGAATCATCCAGAAGACAGGCAGCAGGGTCGCGCGATGTCCTAGCAGCGGCCAGGAGCCCAAGGCGAGTCCGCAGAAGAGCAGGTTGTTGCGCGCCGCTGTCCACATCACTTCCTGGCCGAGCGGAGACATCGCCACGGCGACCACCGTCGCCAGGAGCGCGAAGCCGGACACCAGCGCGATGTCCCGCGCATCGAGCCGACGGACGGCGGACCGTTCCACGGAGGGCAGCCGCCTTTCGAGGCAGACAACCAGGGCGACGCATGGAATGAGGCAGAGGAAGTTGCTGAGCTCCGTCGGTATTGCGTAATTCCCCAGGAACGCGGGGAAAACGAGGACCACATCGAGAGTGAGCCCGACGCCCAGGACGAAAGCCAACAGGGCACCGGGCACCAGGCCCAGGGCACCCCGCTGGCGCAGCCACCAGATCATGTTCAGCGTCCTGCCCGACAGGCATGCCGAAGCCGCTCGGCGTACCAGGTCTTCTGCTCCTGCGAGGAAAGCCTGCTCACTCCGTCCATTTCGGCGAGGAGCTGTTCCCTGCTCTGCCCTTGGCTGAATCCCTGGGTCTCACGGGACAACGAGGCGAGGTACTCACTCTCCACACCTGTCGTCCGTGCGGCCCAGAGGGTATTGAGATGCAAAGTGTTCCAGTCCGGCCGCTCGCAGGGCATTCCGACGACGGCAATGGCGATGTTCTCCCGGAGAGCCTTGTCCACGTTGCCGGGCACGAGGCCGCCGAGTGTCCAGTGTTCCCCCGTGGTGTCGAGTTGCTGAATATCGGCCACGGTGATGTCAGTGATGCGGGCGGGCTTCTCGGCGATGATGCCCTTGGCCTGCAACCGGCCTATTATATCGGCGAGTCCGTCCTGAATCTCCCCGATGTGTCCGGAGGCGGCCGACGGAAGACAGACCTCAGGCGTGTCCCCCTCACAGGTGACCGGGGCCAGGCCCTCAGCGGCTGGAGCGATCGAACGCCAGGCCTTGGTGATGCTGTACGCACCGAGCAGCCCACTGGCCGCGATCACCAGCGACGCGGCGACAGAGCTGACGCCGATGCGCCGGGGCCCCGCGAGGACGACGCAGGCAAGTGCCAGACAGACCGTCGGCAGAACCGCGGCTGCCGTCATGGACAGCGAGTACGCCTCACCGAACCCCACCCAGGAGATGGACCCGGTGACATGGTGCGCCCAGTAGCTGTCCGTCCCCAGCGGGAAGCTGATCCCGATGAAGACCGTCACGGATACGAGCGGCGCGGCGTACAGCGCGTGGAGTCGGCGCCCGATGACGAATCCGATGACCGCGTGCGCGGTGAGCAGGACGACGACGATCCCCATCAGATGCAGCACATACAGGTCGGGAGGGACTCCGACCACCCACAGCCCACCCGCCATGACCCCGACGGTCAGGACCGACAGGGACAGTACGGTGATGAGGACGGGCTGCACAGCGATACGCCAAGTGGAGCGTGCGGCACCCAACTCCCAGGTACCCAGGGCGCGAAGCCGCGTCGCCTCCACCGCGGCCAAGCCGGCCACAGCCGCTGCGGCCATCGGGACCGGGGCATGCACGGCATACGACGCGGCCTGCGCGGGCCACGGCACGGCGATGAGTGGCTCGATGTTCCGGGTGCTCGTGAGGAAAACGTAGGTGAAGAAAAGGCCAATCACGGGGAAGGCGAGCACGGCTGGATGCGTGCGAAGAGCGGAGGAGAAGCGCATGGAGCCTCGCAGGGAACAAAGACGGGCCGCCGCACGGCATTTGCGCGCGGCGGCCCGGAGGATCAGTCAGCCAGGGTGG
This sequence comes from Streptomyces sp. WAC00040, assembly GCF_056835925.1. Taxonomy (NCBI): domain Bacteria; kingdom Bacillati; phylum Actinomycetota; class Actinomycetes; order Kitasatosporales; family Streptomycetaceae; genus Streptomyces; species Streptomyces sp. WAC00040. Next base: position 484,274 of record NZ_JAKQZE010000004.1, on the reverse strand, counting down.
TGTCTACATTGACAGTCTTGACGCTGACCGTGCAGGATATGCAGCCGCCGGCGATCTTGTCCACTTCGAAGTAGTAACTGTCGTAGGGCAGACCGCTCTGGGTAGCTGTGCTCTTGGACACCGCGCAGCGCACCGTGTGGCCGCTGGAGGCGTTCTACGTCCACGACGACACCACGGCCGTGGCTCTGCGGTAGCAGATGAGGGTGCAGCCGATGCTTCGACGAGCTCGGCGACGAGGTAGCCGTTGCTCCGTGCGTCGTCAGCCGGACCTTGCGGATGTCGCCGTCGACGTGGAAACACTCCATGCCGGGCAGGGCGAGGATCGGGCGGATGAACACCTCTCGGTCCGGCGCGCCGAACGGCTGCGGGAGCGCGAAGCTCAGCCCGACGCCGCCGCACCGTCCTGCTTTAACGAAGTTGGACGCAGCATCTCGTGACATCCGGTCGATCTGCCGGCCCCGATGGGGGCGGGTGGCAGGCCGATCCCGCCAGCCGCTGACCGCGTCGAGGGTGAGACCACCGAAGCCGGTGGCGGTCGACGGGCCTGGTCCGCGGCCCGGAATCGCGGTTGTCGACCAGATCACTCCGTTACGGTCAGGCACTCGGCGAGCAGGTCGACGACGTCGCGCCAGGCTCGCTGCGCGTGCCGTGGGTGGTAGCCAACGCCGGGGACGACGGGGTGGTCGACCGGCGGGTGGTGGAAGGCGTGCAAGGCGCCGCCGTAGACCGCGAGGCGCCAGTCGACGCCCGCGGCCTGCATCTCGGCGGTGAACGCCTCCCATTGCGCGGGCGGCATGATCGGGTCTTCCGACCCGACCCCGGCCCACACCGGGCAGCGAATGCGCGCCGCCTCGCCCGGTCGGCCCGTGGTCAGCGCGTTGACTGTCCCGATCGCGCGCAGGTTGACGCCGTCGCGCCCGAGTTCCAGCCCGACGGCGCCCCCGGTGCCGTAGCCGACGGCGGCGATCCGGTCGGGGTCGGTCCGCGCCTCGGCGCGCAACACGTCGAGCGCCGCATGGCCGATGCCCCGCATCCGGTCGGGGTTGGCGAGCAGCGGCATGCAACGGGCCAGCATCTCCTCGGGGTCACCCAAGTAGCGCCCGCCGTGAAGGTCGAAGGCCAGCGCTACGTATCCCAGCTCGGCGAGAGCATCGGCCCGGCGGCGCTCGACATCGCTGAGCCCCATGCCCTCTGGCCCGAGCAGCACCGCGGGTCGGCGATCGACTCCGGCCGGGAGTGCGAGGTGGCCGATCATCGTCAGACCGTCGGCCGGGTACTCGACCGTGCGCGTTGTAATCGTCGTCATGCGACTGGACCGTAGTGAGCGTCGAGTCCGGTCGGGCCGCTGTTCTGCCGCTGGCAGACCAGCGCGGCTGTCCCTCTGAAATGCGGCGATGGCTCACGATCCGCCACAAACCCCGTTCCCGCGGCAGCGGTTTCGGATCACCTGCCCTCGCCACAGTGCTGGAGGTGGACCTGCCGGTTCTTCCGCCGGGGACATCCCCGCGCCGGACGAGCAGCCAGCGGATGCGCCTTCGGTCGCTACAGGGCGCACGCCCTCACAAAAATCGCTGGTCACCGGCTCTGGCAGCTTGGACTTGTCGCCGTGATGAAGCACATGCAGGACCACCTTCCTCGCGCACCAAGACCGTGTCCTACGTGGTGAGGCGGAGGAGTTGTTTGTAGCAGCACAAGGCTGCGGCGAGGCCGAGAAAGGCCAGGCAGTTGCGGGGGTTTCGTTCGTAGCGGTGGTTGAGTCTGCGGTAGCCGGTCAGCCAGGACATGGTGCGCTCGATGACCCACCTTCGGCGCCCCAATCGCTGGCTGGACTCGATGCCTTTGCGTGCGATGCGGACGCCGATCTCATTTGGCTATGTGTGGGGAATCCGCGACAGTCCTTCGCCGCGCCCTCCGTGATGTTCACCGAGATCGCCGTCATCCGCTGGCTCCGCGACCTGATCGGCTACGTCAACCCGGCCGTGAGCGAGGTGAAGACGGTGTGGGACGTCGGCGGTGTGACGACCTACGGCGGGACCGGCTCGAACACCACGGCCATGATGCTGGCCCGGGAGAACATCGACCAGCACACCGCCTCACCCCGGCCCCGGCCCGTCCTCGCAGCGGCCAGGGCCGTCCCATGCCCGCCTCGCGCCGCCGCGTCCCCCTGCCGCCTTGCCCCGCTTGGCCCCCGGCGCTCCACGGTGCGGCCACCCCGGGCCGGGCACGGCGGGCCACCGGGGCTCGCCAGCGCAAGGAGGCGTCCGTGCTGTTCGCCGAACCCGCCCACACCGTCCGGATCGGATGCCACCTCCGCGCGGTAGATGGCATCCGACTGGCCGGCGCCGGAACCAGCTACACGCTCTGGGTCAGCAGACCGGCGTCGATGACGTCAGCGATAAGGGTGGCGCCGCGGCTGTTCTGGTGGATGTGGTCGGTCGTGAGCACGAGACCTCGCCGCCGCGAGATCGTGTCGAGGCTGCGGCGCAGCACTGCGTGCTGGACGAGGACGCCGACGACCGCTGCGGGCGTCACCTCCCGGTATGAAATCGGCGGCGGGTCCGCTTGGCGCAGTTCCTCGATCTGGCGTTCGTGGAGCGGCAGGTAGGCCACCTCGTTGGTGGCTGCGACCTCGGCGATCATCCGGCTGTACGCCTGCGATGCCTGTGCCGCTGCTCCGTCGAGTTGTTGGCCGAGTACCGGTAGCGACAGCAGACCGATCGTCGCGTCGGTCTCCGCTCGCAGCCGTGCGACGACGGCTCCCAGGCACTGTTGGAACCAGCCGGCCGACGGGCGATCGGGGAGCTGTTTGCGCTTCATGGCCTGCTCGACGGGGTAGCCGGCAAGGCTCGCTCGGGCGTCGTTGGTCCCGATCAACACGGTGATCACATCGGGTGGGTTCGTGACGACAGCATCGAGGCGCTGCAAGAGGTTGTAGGCGAAGTCGCCGTTGGCGCCGAAACGGGCAAGCTGCACGTCACCGGGAGGGTGGCGTCGTCCGAGAAGATCCAGGTAGTCGACGCTGAACTGCGCGCGGGTGAGGCTGTCGCCGAGGCACGCGATGCGTGTCGTCACGGCGCTTCCTCCGGGCTGGACGTGCCGACGCGTTCGGTCGGGCGGGTGTCGGTCCGAGGACGGTGGTCGGTGCCGAGGGTCGCAGTGATGGCCAGGATGGACGTCGGCCCCTCCATGTCGACCACGTGCCATACCCCGGCCGCGTTGATGGTGGCCTCGCCCGGCCCGAGCAGAACTTGGTCGGCTACCCCGTCCACGTTGCGGGTGACCGTCACGGACCCGCTGAGGCAAACGACCAGTTCGTCGCCTGCAGGGTGGCTCTCCCAATGGTCGCCGAGCCGGTCGCCGTCGAAGATCATCACCATCCGGCCCTCGGCGCCGTCTGCTGCGACCGCGGCGCTGTAGGCCTGGAGCACCTCCGGGTCCCAGGTGAAGCCCTCGACGGGTTTCGCTCTCGATCCCAGTCCAAGGTGCACGGGGGTGGTCCGCAGGTCCATGGCATTGCGTTCGTGGTTGACGAGTCTCATGCCGACGATCGTCCACGACAGCGATCGGGCGGTCTTGAAGAAAAGGGAAGAGAAGCCGACTCGAAGGGCAGACGGTTGGCGGCTACCCGGCTCCCAGGAGGACTTCGCTGCGACGCCAGGCCGTCGGCGATCGGCCCGTGAACTCGCGCCAGTCCCGAACGAGATGGGCCTGGTCGGCGTAGCCAGAGACGATTGCCACATCGCCCCACGGGAGCGGGTCCTGCGCCGCTGCCAGTTCGTGCGCGTGCTCGAAGCGCAAGACTCGGGCAAAGGTCTTCGGCGACAGGCCCACCTCACCGCGAAACCGCTCGGTGAGATACCGACGGCTCCAGCCGAGTTCCGCGGCGACCGCACCAACCTGGACGCAACCCCGCGCGGCGACGAGGCGGCGCCATGCCTCGGCCACCTCGGGGCGCATCCAGCGCACATGGTCGCCGCAGGCACCACGGCTGACAGCTCGGAGAAGCAATTCGTCCAGCGCGGTGAACCGCGCCGCCCATGTTGTCGCCGATCGGAGCCGGTCGACCAGCTCGACGGCAACCGCTCCGAGAAGCTCGTCAAGTGGGACCAGTCGGTGGGCGAGCTCGGCGGCGGGCATGCCGTAGATGGCCCGGGCCCCGAGCGGTGTCAGCGATACCTGAACACCTTGCTGGCGTCCGTCGTGGTGAATCGCGACGGACCGGCACATCAGACCGCCGGCCACGCTGCCGAATCGGGTGACCGGTGACCCGTCGTCGACGCCCGCCGCCACCTCCAAAGGATCTGACAGGCTGATCACCGCAGTGAGCGCGCGGCTCGGCGGGCCGCAGTGCACCCCCGTCGGGAGCCCGCGGAGGTCGAAGCCGACATACGAGTCGACGTACTGCCGCAAGACGGGCGCCGGACGTGCACCGATCCCGGTGGCCGTGTGGTCCTCCATTTTCGTCAGTGTACGAGCCGCCCAGCCCAGGAAGATCACCATCCAAAGGGCTGATCATCGCCGTTTGCGGCCGGTGACGATCCTGCTGGCTTATTCCGTGCCCGGCGGGTGTGGCGGCTCGTTGGTCGGGGCAGCAGCGGCCGTCTTGGCGTTCCGGTCGCGGGTGGGGTGTGGAATGTCGATGCGGCCGAGGCCGTGGCCGAAGGTGCCTGAGCTGACCGCGCAGGTGGCGCGGGCGGTGGCGGCACGGGGCCCGTATCCGTTGGCGATGCGGGTCCGTGACGAGCTGGGTGAGTTGTTTGCAGACGCCGAGTTCGCCGAGGCGTTCGGATCCAGAGGGCGGCCGGGCTGGTCGCCGGGCCAGCTGGCGCTGGTGACGGTGTTGCAGTTCGCCGAGAACCTCACCGACCGGGCGGCAGCGCATCGGGTGCGGTACGGCATGGACCTGAAATACGCGCTCGGCCTGGAGCTGGATGACCCCGGGTTCGACGCATCGGTGCTGTCCGAGTTCCGCACACGGTTGGTGAGCACGGGATGGAGGAGAAGGTGCTCGACCTGCTGCTGACCGCCCTCAAGGACCGGGGACTGGTGAAGGCCGGAGGCAAGCAGCGCACCGACTCCACCCGCGTGCTGGCGGCAGTACGCGACCTGAACAGGCTGGAGTTGGCCGGGGAGACACTGCGGGCCGCGCTGGAGGCACTGGCCTGCGCGGCCCCGGACTGGCTGACCCCGGCGGTGCCCGTTCAGGAATGGCCGAACGCTACGGCCCGCTGACTCATCCTGGCACCCGCCGACTTCCACGAGCAAGCGCGAGGAGATGGCCCTGCCGAGGCGGTCCAGGTTCCGCTGGGCGAAGACCGTCATGTGTCCGTCCCGCTCCACGCCGGTGGCGAGTCCGGGGCCGGTGATGGTGGCGGCGAGCGCCAGCGAGACGCCGGGGCCGGGGCCCAGCTCCAGATACCTGTGGCCGGGGCTGAGTTCCACGGCTTGAAGGGCTTCGACGGTGGCGGGGGTGTAGGTGGACATGGACGTCATGTGTCCGCCGGGCACCGGGCCGCGGGGGAGTGCGTCGAGGGGTTCACCGTCGCGCTGGAGCAGGATCGACTCGTCGCTGTGAATCAAGTCGAGCCACTCCTCCTGGTCGTCGGGGTGGGAGCCGTCGAGGAGGCGCCAGTCGATCGGGTCCGCACCCGGGCCGCTGACCCGGACGTACGCGTGCGGGAGCAGGACCTCGCGCGGCAGGCGAAGCAGCGCGCCGCGCAGCAGCTTGTCGGTCAGGACGCCGTCGGTAGTGAGCCGGTCGACCATGCCGGCGCGCCGACGGCTCGTCGCTTCGCGGAGGTCAAGAGGCATGAGCGGAGTCCTTCGCGGAAGTCGGCATGGTGGTGAGGCGGCGGACAGGCGAAGCCCACAGCAGTGCTGCCGGCACGAGGTAGAGCAGGGTCCCGACGATCAGCGCGGCATGTACGGAGGAGCCGGCGGCGATGGCGCCGGGCGTCAGGGCGGCCGGGCGCAGGCCGGTGACCAGCCAGACGGAGGTCTGCTGCGCGCGGGACTGCAGCTCGGAAGGGCACAGTTGCTGGCGTAGAGACCGCTGGGTCGTGCCCGCCGCGACCGCGGCCGCCGTCCTCAGAGCGCAGGCGGCAGCGATCACGCCGAGCCACACCGGAACCGGCCGGGCGACAAGAAGAGGCACCCCGCACACGGTGTAGGCGAGGAGCCTGCTCAGCAGCACGCGCGCCGGCCCGAACCGCTCCAAAAGACGGGTGGCGACCATTGCTCCCGCGAGGCCACCGGCGGCGGTGACGCCCATGACGAGGTCGAGTCCGGTGCTGCCCGAGTCGAGCCGGGTCAGCAGCGTGGACGCGAAGAACGTCGTCACGATCCCGTCGGCGAACGCGAGACCGGCGAGCGAGAGCACCAGGGGACGCTGTATCGGATCGCGCATCACGTGGCGGACCCCCTCGCGGATCGCGGAGCCCATGCGCACGGGCCGGTCAGCCGCCCGGCGCGCCGCGCCGGGCCGGATCCGGGAGGCGCACCAGGCGCTGAACAGGTACGAGAGGGAGTCCAGCCACAGGGCGTGGACTGCACCGACGAGCCCGACGACGAGGGTGCCGCCGTAGGTACCGGCCGTGTCCGCCAGGCAGAAGGCGCCGGCGATCCGCGCGTTCGCCGGATGTATGTGGGCGCGGTCGACGATCTCGGGCACGATGGCGATCGACGCGGCCTGGTGCAGCACGGTCAGTGCCCCCAGCAGCAGGGCGACCGCGTAGAGCACGGGCACGGACAGGACTCCCACGGCCCAGCAGACCGGCTGCGGAAGGTGCTCCCGGCGTCCGAGATGTTGTCCGTGTCTCCGGCCTTCGGGCCGCTTCCAGTCTTGTCGCTGCCTGGTTCGACCAGCGTCAATGTGTTCCCCCTCCGCGGACGTGGTGGTGGCGTCGACGTGTTCAACGACGCCGCACGATTTCGAGCACCTGTTCCTCTCGGACGGGTTGTGCACCCTGTGATTCAGCGAGTTTCCGAAGGTGTGCGGTGCACGGACCCTTGCCGCGCAAGGTCACGCGGCTCGGAGACGGTTGGCCGAAACGCCGATGCTCGGTCGTTGAGGCCGTGAGGTCAGAAGGAGGCCCGCCCACCTCACCGTGGCGCCCTGAAACCGCTGACAGGCGAGCCGCGGCGGTTGTCGAACATTGGCGTGGGGTTGTCCCAGGTGAGACGGTTGTCGAAGGTGGCGAAGGTGCGGGTGCCGGGTGCCTCCAGGAGTGCCTGGAAGCCCGAGTACTCCAGCAGCGTTTCGCTATCTGGCCTGGTCAGAGGCGTCGTCCGGAGTGTAGTTGGCTGATGGTGGGTCAGGGGTGGTCTTGCCCGATCGCCCCTCCATCGAATGGAGTCTGCGCTGGTAGTGGCAGTGGTGGGCGACTGCCTGGCGTCTGGGGCGCCAGAGTGACCAGCTCAGCAGGTGCGCGCACAGCCACCGGCCGGCTCGGTGGTTCGGGCCGCCTCGGAGCCACCCGGGGCTCCGAGGCGGCCCCGGCCGCGGGCCCTGGCGACCTCCGGTTCGGCCCTCCCGGGTACCGCACCGGCTCGCTCCGGTCGGGCGGCGAGCAGTGCGCGGCGGGTCGCCTGCCAGCGCCGCCTACGGCCGCAGCTGGGACGCGAGTGCCTCGGCGACCTTCCTGAGCGACTCGCCGGCCAGGGCCGGGTCCGCCTTGGTGACGGGCCATCCCTGGGAGACCACGAGCGCCAAGTCGCCCTTGCCCGCCACCGCCACCCGTGCGACGGCGACCGTGCCCCGGCCCGGGGTGACCCTGGTCTGGCCGATCCCGGGCCTGTCCTTGGAGAACGCCATCACCTCGTCGGCGCCGAGGTTGCCGAGGCGGGCGATCTGCGGCAGCGCCAGGTTCACCGCCACCCCGCCCTCGGACGCGGCCACGAGGTCGATCTCCACCGGGGCTTCCGAAGCCGTGAAGTTGCAGACGACGGACGTGTGCGGCGGGACGGCGGGGTTGGAGGGGAGCCCAAACGGCGGCGTGGGCTGCCCGCTGGGCCAGGCCTCAGCCGGCCGGCCCGGGTCGACGGTCCCCTGAGCCGCGGGGTCGCCGCCGGACGCCGCCGGGGTGACGGTCCGTTCGGCACCGGCCGCCTTCAGCGCCGCCGCCGGGTCTAGGCCGAACGGGCAGGCCGACGTACTCGTCAGCTGCTTCGCCGTCGAGGCGACCCGGTCGTAGGACAGCCTCTCACCGCCCGAGGCGGCCCCGCCGGAACTCCCGGACGAGGAACAGGCGCTCCCGGCAAGGGCGATCCCGGCCGCGCCGGCCAGGGCGAGGGTGCGGCGGTACTTGGCTGCTGTGCGATCAGCTGTCATCCGGTCAGCCTAACTAGTAGTGCTTCGTTACGTCGGGTGATCTTGCCTGGTGATGGGCATCTTCTGGCTATGAGACTGGGGGAGGTGGAACGGCTCCGGGGTGACTTAGCGGAGTTCGTTGCCGACGTTTTCGGGTCGCTGCCACGGCGGGATCAGCGCCGGTGGGGCGGGTGTTATCTGCGGGGCCTGATACTGGACGGGAGGCGGAAGTCGATCCAGCCGATGGCTGAGCGGCTGCCGGACGGCAACATGCAGGCGTCGCAGCAGTTCGTGAACCAATCGCTGTGGGATCCGCTGCCGGTGCGGCGGCGAATCGCCGAGCGGTTGTTTGAGGCGATCCGGCCTCAGGTGTGGGTCATCGACGATGTGTCGTTTCCCAAGTGCGGCACCGCTTCGGCGGGAGTGGCCCGGCAGTACTGCGGGGCCTTGGGCAAACGGGCGAACTGCCAGGTCGCGGTCAGCGTGCACGCGGCCACGGACAGCGCGTCCTGTCCGCTGGAGTGGGGTTGTTTCTCCCCGACGAATGGGCCGCGGATGATCGGCGGCGGCAGCGGGCTGGTATCCCCGACGAGGTCGGGTATGTCTCCAAGCCTCTTCTGGTCCTGAGGCTGCTGGACCGCCTGGCCGAACAGGGCTTTGAGGTGCCGGTGCTTGTGGCGGATGCCGGCTATGGCCGCAGTGTCTCCTTCCGGCTCGCGCTTGAGGAACGTGGCTGGTCCTACGTGATGGCGGTGGATCCGCAGGAGGTCGCCCGGCCGGCTACGGCCGAGCCGTATCGGCCCGCCTATGGCGGGCTGGGGCCGCCCACGTTGCCTCGATATCGCGAGCCGGCCCAGGCACTGACCACGTTCATCACCGCGGACACCGCCTTCGAGGAAGTGGTCTGGCGGCAGGGCAGCAAGGGGCTGATGACCTCGTGTTTCGCCGTGGTCGAGGTGCGACCCTCAGGCCAGGAAGCCTGCCGCACAGCCCAGGACCACGCCGGAGGACGCAACCGCTGGGACGGTGTTCTTCCGCTGCGGACCCTGCTGGTCGAACAGCCCGAGGACGTGGGCGAACCGACCGGCTACTGGATGACTGACCTGCCCGCCACCACCCCGATTACCGACCTGGTGCGCTGGGCGAAGATGCGATGGCGCATCGAACACGACTACCACGAACTCAAGCACGGCCTCGGCCTGGACCACTTCGAGGGCCGGACCTGGCGCGGCTGGCATCACCATGTCACCCTCGTCACCGCCGCCCAGGCCTTCTTCACCCTGCGGCGGCTCGACCCCAAGGCATGGATCCGGTGATGGGGTCGGTGGCTTCGCAGACGCTGTCCACGTTGCCCAGGTTGGTGCTGACCACGACGGCGGTCGAGTCAGCTGCACCAGTGAACGTCGCGTGGGCGTCGGTCATGCCCGCGTCGTGGAGGGCGGACTCGGCAGCGCGCAGGGCGAGCCGGGACGCGCGGTCGCACACGCCGGCGGTGCTGATCACGCGTGGTCGGATAGACGATCAACTGGGGAAGATCGCCTCTCTGACTCCCCGCGACGAACGCCGGAAGGCCTTCCGGCTGCTGGTCGCGGTCCTCGCAATCGCCGACGGACGACGCCGCGAGCGCTACTGCTCGAACGCTTGCAGTCACTGGTGGCACAGGCTGTCCGCCGCTGACTGATCCCTCCGTCGGCATCAGCGCCCAGCTGGGATCCCGTATCAGGCGCGTACGTAGCCCAACGGACCGGCAGCAGCATTGAAGTCACTACCGCGGCGGCTCGGCCAGTTCACGTGAGGGTCACGTGCATTCCGCCCTCGGTCAGAACTTCGATCACGAGGGCGACTAGGCCATATTGCTCACCCTCCGGCGCCAGGACGCGGGACAGGTGCTCGCGTGCAGTCGCAGCGTCCCGCCAGACCAAGGTCGCGGGAGCGGTATAGCCGAAGTTGCCGCGCGGACAGTCCACGAGGGCGTCCAAGCAGCCGCCGAAGTAGCCGCCCAGGAGCTGGCGGACCAGCCCCGGCCAATGTGGCGGAAGCGGCGTAGAGCGCTGCTTGCCCAAGGCCCTCGACAAGACGGTGGCGGGCGCGTCGCCGCTTCGGGGCGGGGCGGTGCGTACGGTGGGACATGACGGTCTCCGTTCAGGGGATGAGTCGGCTGCCCCCGCACCGCGTGTTCCTGGCAGGGATACGGTGGGGGGCGCAGTTTCTGCTGGCCCCAAGCCCTATGGCTGACGTGCGTTGAATGCAGCTTCCGGGGCTCGAATCTCGATGTAAGTTCGGCGCCATGAACGGGAATCGGGCCACCACGTGGGTCGAGGGAACTTCGGCCGATCTGGTCGCCGACGGGCTCGCGCTGGGCGTGAAAGCCAGTCCCCGGATGGTGACCTCCTGGGTCGAGGACGGCATGCCGGACAACCCCGAGCCGCGCAAGACCAGCGCGCACGGCAGTGATCCGCGGGTGTTCCCGCCCGAGCAACGCGAGTTGTTCACCAGACTTCTCGGGGCTCGAGAGCGCTCCCCGCTTGGGCGCATCCCGCAACGCTCCCTGATCCGCGTCGTGCTGTACCTGTGGCTTATCGACGACACGATCGTGCTCACCCCGCAGGCGCGCCGAGCCTGGCGTACCCATGCGCGCGCCACGGGCCAGACGACCGCCGTCCGGCGAAGTCAGAACGTCCGCGCCATCGTCGAGCAACTTGCCCACCCGTCAGCCAGCCTCAAGCAACGGCGCGCTGCCCAGCTCGTCCTTGAGGAGGGCGAGCGGACCGGGCGGATCGACATCGACAGACTGACTGCGGTCCTCACGGAGTTGTACTCGCCCTGGCCATTCCAGCCGGGTATGCCGAGGATCGAACGAGCCCTTCCCGGCCCGTTCGGGCCGGTCTTCGTCCAGCACCACATCGCTATGTGGAAGGCCCGCCGGCAAACGATCCGCCGCCGGCGGCCGGAGGAGATCGACGAAACCGAGCTCGACCGAGTGCGCGCCGTCTACAGACCGATGTGGGCCGACTACCAGGCCCGTCGGCCCGCCATGGCGACCATCGGCGCCGGAGAGTTCGCGGCTACTTCGCAGAGCCCGACACCATGGAGGGCCGCGCGATCGAGGCGGTCGATGCCTTTGTGGGAACGCTCGCCGGCGAACTCGGGCTGATCGAAGCCGCGTCCCATGCCGCAGAGACGGCACGCATCAGACTGGCGCGCTAACGGTCCCCGAGACCGCTCCACCGCATCCTCGCCGACGAAACCGACGGCACCGAGTGAGCCGTGAATACCCGTCAATGGCTTCCAGCGGTAGCGGCACGGGCATCGGCCGCGGCTTCGAGACGCCGGGACGCCGGATCGACGGACAGGGCGTAGCGGCTTCGCGTAGCGTGCTCAGGGACGGACCAACTCCCTTGGCTAACGGGGTGTTCGGCACGAGAGGCGGGTCGTGAGCTCCATTCCTGAGCGGTACACATGCGAAATGCATACCAGGTACGGCTACCTGGCCTGTTGGCTCCCCTCCACCCGGCTGGCGCTCGGGGACGTCGGTCTCCTCTCGGAGCACGGGTTCAGAAAGGTCAGCACGCTCGACGCGATGGGCATCGCGTTCACGAGGGGCGCCGAGAGCAAGATCGTCGATCTCGACTACTCGTCCGCGGACTGTGTCGCGGTGGCGGCCGACAACCGTCTGGAGGTCGCGCCCGCCGGCCTTGCGACCCGCCTGTCCATCACGTTCGACGAGGGCGGCGCGACGTTTTTCCAGGCGTCCGACTGCGTGCAGGAGTCCATGGGCAACATGCTGGCGCTGCAGGCGGCGCTGCGGGATCAGTACCGCAGTGGGACCTGGCGCCGCGAGTACGTCGTCGTGACCGAGGTCGTCCGTACCGGGCCCACAGCCATCCTGGTCTCGGAGCAGCAGGGAGCCCGGATCGACCTGCGGGTGAGCGCGGGTGTCATGGGTGGCCCGCTCGCGGTCGCCGGTGCGCTGGGACGGTACACCGTCACGTCCAGGTCCGGGATCGCGGCCAGCGTCCTCGCGCCGGATGGGGCCACTCCGCTGTTCCAGGCCGCGCAGCTGCGCCGGCGGCTGGTGGGACAGCCGGAGTTGGTGTTCCGTTCCGACGAGGACGAGGACGACGTGTCGCAGGGCGAGGCCGATGTGGTGGAAGGCCGCGCCGCGGCGGACGATCCGTCCGAGTGGGAGCTGGACCTCACCCGCCTGACCTGGTCCGACGTGGTCTCCTCGCAGCGGTTCGACGTGCACGACGTCCGTAGCGATCGGTGAGCGCGTCTCAGTCGGCCCGTGCGGGGCAGCCTTCCGTCCCCCGGACGGCCGCCTTGCACGCTTGCGTCGACGTCGCGCGGGCGCTGGCCACCGTCCAGGAGGCCCCGGTGCAGCTGATGGATCTACTGCTGGCGGCGATGTGCGCGGGTGATCCATCGTCCCGGGCACGGCTGGTGATGCACAACACCGCCGCGCACCACTTCCTCTCCGAGGAGCTCCGCACCGCGGTCGCCCGGGTGGAGTCCGACGGGGCTTACCGGGATGCGGCGGTTGCCTTCTCCCCCGTCGCGACCGCCGCGCTCGAGAGACTGGCGTTCTGGACGACTCGGACGGGCGACGCCTCCGCCGATACGGCCCACCTGCTGCTGATCTGTCTGGAAGCTCGCATGCAGGACGAGCAGGTGAGGCAGTTCGCCCACACGACCGGCCTGACGGAACGGGCCGTCGTACGCGGTGCCATGGCGGAACGCCACCGCGTCTGCCCCAGTGACCGTCAGTCCTCCGAACGGGGGCCGATCCTCTCCCCGCACCGTCCGAACCGGCCCGCGCCGTACGCGTTCAAGGCCAGGGCGGGGCGGCCCTACCAACACACTGTGCGGAGCATCACGCTGCGGTCCCAGATGACGGGCGCGGCCCACGTGAGCTCACGGGTGCAGGCCCATCTGATCCGGCTGCACATGTGGGTCCTGCTCTGGTGCCAGTTGCTGGTGCTGGCCACGGTGCTCGCGATGCTCTGGTCAGCCAACTACGTCACCCCGTGGTCGTGGCTGTGGCTGGGCAGCCTGATGGCGCGCAGGCAGCACCTGTCCCCCGGGGCGCGCCTGGCCGTGGACCTCGTCTGCGGCACGGCCTCGGTGTTCTTCGCCGTCCCCTGGTGGCTGGCCGTACTCGCCCTGTCCACACGGGTGCTCGAACTGCTCGACGGCCGGCTCGCCCTGCTCCAGGTCAGTGGTGACACCGGCGACGCGGCACTGACCGAGAAGGACATCAGGGCGGACCGGCGTGCGGACCGCCGGGCCGCCAAGTACTACCAGGTGCTCCGTGTGACGGGAAGGCTCTCGCCCGAGTGACCATGTCGGTCTTCGACCCCTTCGTGCCGCGCGTCGAGCATGCGCCACTGCAGGACTGGCTCGCCCGGCGCAACCGCCTCGACCAGGACGAGGCGGTCACCGAGTACGTCATCCCCCTGGCGTGCCTGTTCTGGACCGGCGTCTCCCTCTGGCGGCGGCTCGTTCTCCTGCCCCGCGCCGTCCTGTCGTGGTACGTATCCCGGCCCGGCCGCTCGGGGAGGCGCCGCATCGGGCTGTACGAATGCGACCTGATCGCCGTGCTCGACCGCGTCCTGTTGTGGCGGGTCCTCGGCCCGCGCGCGCTCGTGGTGGCCCTGGCGCTCGCTGTGTGCCTGTGGACGGGCACCCCGGGGTGGGCGGCGATCGCCGTCCCCGCCATGGTCTGGGCCGTCACCGGCTGGCGCCCGACCCGGGCACTCGTCCTGGTCGTACCCATCCTGATATGGACCACCCGGACCGCCCCCGACGTGCTCTACCTCGCCCTGCCCGGTATCGCGGCGGCCGAGATCGTCTGGCTGATGGTGTCCTTGGCGCGTACGGGCATGCTGGCGTCCGCGCCCGCCCACAGCCCCGTACGGTTCCTCGGTCGGGGCTTCCTGCTCCGCGCGCTCTGGGACCCCGCGGCAGCCCGTGCAGTGCTTGCCGTGGACAAGGCGACGCACGACGACCGGGCCCGGACCTTGTGTTTCACCGATGCCGACACAGGCGTGCCGCGAGGGCTGCGGCCGGTCCTCTTGCAGTGTCGCGCCCTGGCCGCGGCGGGCCGTCTCGAGTTCCAGGCGGCCATGGTGCTCTCCGAACAGGCGCGCGCGCTCGCGACGAACGCCCCGTCCCGGATCCGCGGCTGGTGCGCGCTGCATGCCGGGGACGTCCTGCTCGCCGCGGGCCAGCCAGCCGCCGCCGAGGCCCGCTGGCGGGAGGCGGCCGACCTGCTGGCCGGTGTGCCGGCGGCCCGCTACTGGGCCGCCCAGGCCGAGCTGCGCATGGGCGAGGCGTTGACCACGGACCTGACCGACACCGACCGGTGCCTCGAGGGCCTGCGGCTGCTGTGCCGGACCCGCCACGCAGCGGTACGCAGGGGCAATCTGGCCGTACTCGCGCGCACCGAGATGCTCCTGCTGCGCATGATGCACGAGGCGGGCAACACCATTGGTGTGGTCGAGCAGTTGCTGTCCGAGCACGAACGGAAGGAGGGAACGGTCGACCTCGGCGCCTCCGTCGCGGACCACGCGGCACAGACGCTGCTCCTGGTCACCCTGTACCTGGACGTCCTCGAGCACCCGGTCCGGTACCCGGAGGCCGACCTCGTCGACCCCGCCCGGCGCCGCGAGCGCTACATGCACGCCGCCGGCCTCATGGACGACGTACTGCGCCATCTGAGCAATTCGCGAATGCCCCTGCTCGAAGCCCACGCCTACGCCGTTCTCGCCCAGATCCAGCGAGCCGTCGGCCAACGCGAGGAGGCGTTGGGAAACGCGCTTGAGAGCCTGGGCGCCGTCCAGCGCGTCCGCTACCAATTGCCGACCGCCGCGTGGCGGGCCCACTGGGTCGCCTCTCACGCCCGCACGTACGCCCTCGCGCTGGACCTGGCCGCATCCGATCCCGCACTCGTCGGCGAACTGCTGGAGACCGTCCGCGCGCAGTCCGTCCCGGTGGCATCCGACGCCCCGGGCGGCCACCTGCGTGCGGTGCTCGACGCACTGGTCTCCAGTACCGGCCTGCCGCCGCCCGGGCCCCACGACAGCAAGGCGGATCAACGCGTCACCACCGATCCGCTGCTGACCGACCGCACGCTCACGGTTGGGCAGGCATCCTTCGTCGGCGGGCTGGCAGACAAGTCGGTCGACCTCGACGGCGAACTTTCGGTCATGCACCCAGGCGGCTGGTACTGGAGCTACGCCCGCGTGGGCGAGTGGCTCTACCACGCGGTACGCAGCCCTGAGGGGCGCTGGTACACCGAACGGCGTCCACACCGCGCATTCGCACCTGCCTACCAGGACCTGGTCATGCACTTGCCCGTGCGGCTGGCGGGTGTTGACACGCCCGCGAGGCGGCTTCCGGGCACCGCCCTGACTCTGGCGGGCGCCGACGATCCGGTGGCGTTGGAGTCGCTGACCGCGGGGCAGGTGTGGGCGCAGATATTCGACGCGCTCGGCGCGGCAATGGTCCCCACCGTGTTGCGGCAGGCCCTGCTCGCGGCACCGTCACCCGTACCGCTGGTGGTGGCTCCCACCGGAGCCCTCGCCCTCGTGCCCGTCTGCGCGTTGACGCTCACCCCGCAGCAGACGGTCCTGGACGTGGCCGAGGTGTCCTACCTCCCGTCGGTCGCCCTGCTGTCGCAGGCCCGGCGGCGCACCCTACGGGACGCGCCCCCTCCACCTCCTGGCTCCACCGACAGCCCGGCGCCGGCCCTGGCGGTCCTCGGCCCGGACCGGTCCCCGCAGCATCCCCGGCAGCGGCTGCGCCACGCACTCCGTACCGTCCCCGAGAACAGCGAGGTGGTCACCGGCCCCCTGACCCGGACCGCCCTGGCCGACCTGCTGGCCCGCGAGGGCATGGTGGAGACCGTGCTGTGCCTCGCGGGGCACGTCAATGTCCCGACGCCGGCTGACCCCGGTTCGTCCGGCTTCAGGTTCAGCGACGGCCTGTGGGGCATGCACGACCTGTACCGGACCGACCCGCACGGCGTGCCCCTCTACCGGATGCCCCACCGGGTACTGCTCGCGGCCTGCGCGAGCCTCGGCCTGTACGGGCAGCCGGACGGCGCCCACGCGCCCGTACTGCTGGACGTACCGGAATGGCTGGGCGTGGGGGCTGCCGCGGTCCACGGTGGAGCCCGGCACGTGTACTGCACCCTGTTCGAGCTCCTGGACAGCGAGCCGGCACGGCGTATCGACCTCGCCCTCGTCGACGCCCTCCGTCACCGCGTCCGCCCGGCGGCGGCGCTGCGCGCCGTCCAACGCGCGGAGCTGCACCGCTGGCGCAACGGCCACGGCTCCCTGCCCCTCGCGTTCCTCGCGTACGCGTACGTGGGACTCGGCGAGTCGGAAGGAAAGACGCTGCCTGCAACCACGGCGTTCACTGCGGCCCGGCCGGCCGACACGCCGGGCGCAGCACCACGTCAGGTGCCGGACCGGACGGCGCCAACCACCCCCACTGAAACGCCGGTTCGCCCTGTGCCCGGCAGACGCACCCCGCACGAGCCGTTCATCATGATGAAGAGGCACGCTCCGGACGGGACGGACAGTCGCGATGACATCCGGCACCCGCGCTTCGGACCCGACGGACAGGTCAGATTCACACCGTTCGACGGCGAGGTGGTCGGTCCCTTACCCGTTCGAGGCGCCGTGTGGACCCGGGAGGACCTGGACCTCGCCGCCTTCCGCTCCACCAGGAGCACCGAATGGCGGATCTTCGGTCTGCACCTGTACGTCACTGACGCCCGCCTGGTCCTGGTGGCCGACAAGCCGGACGCCCAAGCCCGCAGGGTCGCCGGACACGTCCGCTACCCGTGGGTGAGTTCCATCGGGTTCCGCCCCAAACAGAGCTTCCTCAACGACTGCGAGGTGGTGATCGAAACCCAGCAAGAGGGTATGGAGACCACCCGCACCACCCACCGCCTCACCCTGCTCTTCGACCACGCTACCGACAGCGGACGGCTCGCCCGACTGCTGGTCCGACGCCTCGCGTCACACCACCTCGCCGACGACACGCTCCCCACCTCCGTACGCCAGGACTTCGAGACGCTACGCGACGCCCCCGTCCTGCCTCCCCCGAGGAAGGGCGAGCACGCCACGTACCGGCCATCTGCCTTCAAGTACTACCCCTACGGGGCCGAGCACCTGCTGGGCCGGCCCCCAGATGGCATCTGGATCGGCCCCGGCCTGCCGCCGCAGCCCGAGTGAGCGGCGCTTGGTCCCGGGGCCGCAGCTCGGGCGGCCGCCCTGTCGGCCGGCTGCGGCCGTTGTGGGGACCGCACACTTCGACCGATAGCGCCGCCGTACTGGACGAAGTCGTGAAGGGCGTCGGAGCTGTCACCGCCTGGCGCGACCGCCTCCACGGCAAAGGCCTCATGGTCTCGATCGACGAGCACACCGACTTTCACCGCTTCCGGCGGGCCGGGTGGCACCATCCGCTCCACGTCGGTGCGATCGAGGTCGGCGGCTGTCACGTGCTCGGGATCGACTGGGACCAAGGCGACCACTCGATCACCGCGGTGAGCGCGACGCCGGCCAGGTCTATCCGGTCACACTTGAAGCCGACGAGGCGGGAGAGATGGTGATGCGATGGACCATCCCGCCCTACGACTTCGACGACGAGGGCGAGTGACGAGCCCAGCCCGGGGGATCCGCCACCGTTGTGAGACTGATCAACCCCGACACGTGATGAGACTGGCCGGAGAGCACCAGGTCAGCCGAGGCGTCCTCCGACACGAGCCGCGAGATCCTAATCCGTCGTAGTTATGAGCGATCCGCAGGAGCAGGGGCTTCTCGGAGCGTTCGAGTACCAGACCCTGACATCCAGGTACAGCCGGGCCGTGGAGGCCTCAACGCAGATCGGTGCGCGGTCGTGGTGCTCAGGCGGTGGCGGTCACGCGGGCGCCGGGCGGATGCCTTGCGAGACCCAGGCGATCAACGTCTATTTGTAGAACGACGGCGTTCAGCGCCTTCGTGCCCGCCGCCGCAGTCAACACCTACGACCTTGACCACTCGTTGGTGTGCGTAGTGCGAGCCCGCCGCACGGTGACTTCCTGATACGCCCGAGCCTTGCGAGCTCCCGTATAGACCGAGGCCCGTGGGGTGCGCTGGTGCCACGAACGGCTCGTGAGGTGGGGTTGCGTCCTGGGAAGTGGTGTACGGGTTCGACCTGATCCGGGGGTTTGCTCCGGCATCGGGATGGTGCCCGCATAGATGAACGGCCACCGGCTGATCTTCGAGATGTCGAAGCTCGAAGGAGATCAGCACGATGACCGCACCCGACAGTCTGCCCCTGCACGCCCTCGCCGAGGACAACCTCGCCGCGGCGAGTCCCGATCTGCTGCGCGCGATGATCAAGACGTTCGCCGACGCGCTCATGTCCGCCGAGGCCGACGCCCTCTGCAACGCCGAATACGGGCAGGTCAGCGACGAACGCGTCAACCACCGCAACGGCTATCGCCCGCGTGAGTGGGACACCAGGGCCGGCACCGTCGAACTGGCCATCCCCAAGCTGCGGCAGGGCAGTTACTTCCCGCACTGGCTCCTGGAACGTCGTCGTCGGGCCGAGCAGGCCCTCATCTCGGTGGTCGCCACCGCCTACCTGCTCGGGGTCTCCACTCGGCGGGTCGAGAAGCTCGCCGAGTCCCTGGGCGTCACCCAGCTGTCGAAGTCCCAGGTCTCCGCGATGGCCAAGCACCTGGACGAGCAGGTCGCCGCGTTCCGCAACCGGCCGCTGGACGCCGGGCCGTATGCCTTCGTCTGGGTCGACGCACTGACCCAGAAGGTCCGGGAAGGCGGCCGCATCATCAACGTCCACGCGCTGATCGCCGTCGGCGTCAATGCGGACGGGCACCGCGAGATCCTCGGCATCGACGTCGCCACGGCGGAGGACGGTGCCGGCTGGCTCGCTTTCCTGCGCTCGCTCATCGCCCGCGGCCTGACCGGCGTCCAGCTCGTCATCTCCGACGCGCACGCCGGCCTCGTCGACGCCGTTGGCGCCGTCCTGCCCGGCTCGTCGTGGCAGCGGTGCCGGACCCACTACGCCAGAAACCTGCTGAGCCAGGTCCCCAAGTCGGCCCAGCCCTGGGTGGCGACCCTGCTGCGGACCGTCTTCGAACAGCCCGACACCGACGCCGTGAAGGCCCAGATGCGGCATGTCCTAGACGCGCTGGAGGCCAAGTTCCCCAAGGCCGCAGCCCACTTGGACACCGCCCAGCACGACCTGCTGGCCTTCACCGCCTTCCCGCGTGAGATCTGGCGGCAGATCTGGTCGAACAATCCGCAGGAGCGGCTGAACAAGGAGATCCGCCGCCGCACCGACGTGGTCGGCATCTTCCCTGACCGCACCGCCGTCCTCCGGCTCGTCGGCGCGGTCCTGGCCGAGCAGAACGACGAGTGGACCGAGGCTCGCCGCTACATGGGCCGCGAGCTGTTGGCCAAGGCCCGCCTCCACCCGATCGAGTCAGAATCCGACGACACCGTCCTGCCCACCGAACTCACCGCATAGCCTCAAAACGAGATCACCGAGTGGCCGTCGATACACCACTCCAGCGGACGTGACCTGAGGTGGTGGCCCGACCGCGATGCGGCCGAGGCCTGGGATTAGGTCGCTGCGTGGCCCGCATGCGCTCGTGAAGCGCGAGCTCTTCGACGAACAGTCCGCGCTCCCACGACTGCCTGAGTTCGTCGTCAGCGCGGCTTGACCGGCAGCAGTTCGGTCACCCAGGCCGGCAGCTCGGGGTCGTCGCGCCAGGCTGCGGTGATCGTGAGTAGGGCGTCCCACGATGCATCGGCGATGGGGCCAGGGGCGCCATTCTCCAGCTCGGCATACAGCCGACTGCACAGGTGGGACGTGACGTCGTACAGGGTCCCGTTAACCTCCGCCACGCGTGCCAGAGCGGACCCAGGGGCGTGGGGCGGCTCTCCGTTGAGCCGGATCGTGGGGACCGGCAGCGTCTGTCCGTCCATGGACGAAGTCCCGCAGCGCGACCACTTGGTCCCACGTCGGCAAAGAGCGCTGGACAGAGGCCGATTCGGTCATGCGGCAAGGCTATCCGCGAGGTCGCCGTTGTTCGAGGCCTCGACGCCAGTAGCTTGACGGCATAGCAACGTGAGGTGTCTACACCTGCTCGCCCCCCCACGAAGCCGCCCGCCCACGATCGCCAACCGCGTCACCGACATCGTCCCGCTCAGACGCCTCCAGTGAGCTTCGGCTGACCCTCACCGATCACTCGGGCCCGCTGACCTGACGGCCGGCGGGCCCGCAACGGTCAGGCCACCGAGCGCAGATGGTCCAGTTCGCTGCCGATCGCATCCCGCAGTACGTCATGCTGCGGACCGAGCCTGAACTGTTCGTCACTCCACCGTTCGTGCGGATAGAGCCACACAGGCTTGCCCACCAGATCGGCCGGCTCCCAGTCGAACCGCGGCCAGACATGAGCGTGCAGGAACGGGTCCGTGTTCCCCAGGATCTCCAGGTTGACCCGTCGGAAAGCCGGGTCCAGCCGCCGGCAGGCACGCTCGACCGCTTCACCGAGCTGGTCCATGTCGGACAGGAACGACAGCCGCTTTGCCTTCGGCAGGTCCGACAGACGTTGCACATCCGGTTCGTCCACGAGCAGAACCGAGTAACCCGGCAGGAACTGAACATCCCCGATCACCGCGAACCCCGACGTCAACCGTCGAAGCACGGTCGGGTTCTCGCCCCGCAGCGCAGTCCCGATCCGGTCCATCCGCCAGTCACCAGTCATGGCCAGAACCTGCATTTCGGTGATCAGGGACTGCTCTTCGCTCCCCATCGTCCTCACACAGTTCAAGGACGAAGCAAGTGGGGCGAGGAGCGGCTTGGCCGTCTTCTTCAAAGATCCCGATCTACCCGTCCACGCCAATCTTCAGACTCAGGAATGCCCAGTTCCCGCCTGGTGGAACGCAGAGCGAAGATTCCGCACCCAACCATGATCCTGAATCCATGTTGAGCCTCGATGGGCACCGCCCTATCGGCACTGTCACCTGTGTCGCTGTAACTGCTCGCGATCTCCGAAGGTGGCGCAAGCGTCGAGGCCAACATCACCGCATGGTCGACTTCCTGGTCAGGATGATGCGAGCCGAGTTCGACGGTTGCCCTCTTGGTGACGCTTCCCTCTGGGGTGCGACTGCTCCTTTCGTGCACTGGCGTGAGCAGCAGCGCCGCTGGCTTGCGGGCCTCGATCCCGAGGCGGCGAGCCTGATCCGCGGGTGCAGGACTTTGTTGAGTGGCCCGCACCCTGACCAAGGGAGCTCGCCAACCTGCTCATCAGCCAGGTTGGCAAAGGCTCAACGCCCGGACAACCGGACGATGCCCGACGACTCGGTCCGAGCGGCCGCACGCCGATCGTCTCATCGCAGGCGCGGTGGGTGCGCGCTGACCTTGTGTCACCGCCCATGAACGGACCGAAACAGGTCAACTACCGATGAAGAACATGAGGAACCAGCTGGACGGCATCAGCGACCCCAGACCCTACGAGGGAAAACCGTCGCCTCGCTCGGCATAAACCTTCATCGCCTCGCCCAGAAATTCGACCATGCGCGGGTGATAAGAATTATGATAGTCCCTCATGGAGTCGTTCTCTGAATACAGTAGCGCCATGCCGATGTACGCCTTACGGCTAGGGGTGTAGAAGCGGCAGGCTATCGCGAAATGCCTTCGAATGAAATCCTGAATGTGCTCATCTCCTGGCAGGGAGCCGTCCAAGCAGGATGCGACTTCTTTGTAGAGAATGTCCCAGTCCTGATGGACCTGATTTTTTGTCCACATGCTCCCAGTCATTTGTTTCGGAGAGGCTCCGTCCTTGCTCCGTGGCCAATGACTGCCGACATTCGTCTGCGTACCGCTTATCCATGGCGCCAAGTATCATGCTTTTCCCATCGATTGTGGCAGTGGATGCTGGAGGCGACCGAGCATCAGCAGTGATCCGCTGCTGGTTCAGGCTGAACAGTGACACACCACCCATGGGCCGAGCAATGATTTATTGAGCTCTTTCAGTGTCGCCGCTCCAGGGTGAGGATAGCCGCGGTGATGGTCATGCGACTGTGGGTGTGACGGTGGCGTCGCCGGCTTGGTGGCGTCGGTAGAAGTACGTAAAGCGCTACGGCATTTCGGGGTGAGGTGATGGCCGGGGATGGTGTGTCAGTGAGCATTTTCCAACCTGCTCGCCGCGAGCGTGGTGCTCGGCTGGTCATGCACCTTCAGTGTCAAGTCCCTCCGCGGACTGGAGCAGGTACTCCGGCAGTTTCGAACTGGCCGCCAACACCTCGATGCCGATGAGGCGGCCCTGCTCGTCGAAGTCGAGGTTGATCACGCCGTCGACGTCCACTGGATCGCAGGGATACATGTGCGCGGACGTCACGCGGGCCTGCGGTTCGGTGAGGTATACGTACGCTGCGTTCACGGTCTTGTCGTAAGTGACTCTGACGTCTGTCACGGTGAGCGGTCTCCCTTGCTGTCGTTGATGGTGGCGCTGTCCTTGTCCATGCCTCCGGCTGCGGCGACATCAGGCTGCCGTGGCGAGGTGCAAGGCCAGGACGGCCTTGACGATGTCGGTGATGCGGGTGGTGCTGCAACGGAGTTTGCGCAGGAGGCGCCAACTCTTCAGGGTGGCGTTGGCCTGTTCTCCGACGGCTCAAGATTCTGGCGTGGGAGGAGTTCACCGCCCGCTTCCCGACTGGGAGCGTGCTCCAGCGGTCGCGGTAGGGCACCCGGATCGTCCCCCTGGCTCCCTGATATCCCTTGTCTGCCCACATCCGGATGCCGGCTTGGGTGAGCGCTTCGATGATGCCGTGGGTGCGGGCGGCCTTGATGTCGTGGACGGCACCTGGCAGGGCAGATGAGGCCCAGAGCAGGTGTCCGAACGCGTCGGCGATGACCTGGACGGTCGCTGTGCATGGAATTCATCTCGTCAGGCCAGGCCTGTCCGACGGATCATGTGGCGCAGTAGCCTCCTTGGATGCCGTGATATCGGGAGGGGCGGCTGTGGAGCAGTTCTTTTATGTGGTGGGCGTCTGCCTCGCCATCGTCGGGGGCTTCGCCGCCCTCGTGACCACCGGGAACGTCCTCGCGTTCTGGCGCTTGCGGGCGCTGGAGCGCCGGGGTGTCCAGGGGGAGGCGGTCTCGTACAACCAGGACTGGATGGGTGGCAAGTACCGGGTCCACTACCGCGTTTCGGTCCCGGAGGGAGAGCGCGGTGGGCAGTTCTACGAACTGATGCTCAAGGAGCCCGACCCGGTAGGGACCGTGGTCCCGGTGGTCTACGACAGCAAGAGGCCGTCGCGGGCGAAGACCGGCACGCGGGAAGAGATCGATTCGTCCTCGGAGGGCTGGATCGCGAAGTGGGTCACCGGCGGCGGACTCGCCACACTGCTGCTGGGAGTCGCGCTCGTGTCGTTCTTGGACTGATGGAGTGATGGGGGCCGTCGAACCCGGCGTCGACCTGAGCGATCAGGAACAGAGCACAGTCGGATCGCTGCGACAGTGACGGTGCTGTGGAAGACGTAGACCCGTTGTCGCAGCGCGTCGCCACAGTCCTGAAGTTCTTGAGTGCATTGATCGTGCGCTCGACCTCGTTGCGGCGCTTTCCCACGTGCCGTCCGCCGACCAGCGCCGACCTCGCGGGTCGGGCTCCACTTGCAGGTGGACTTCCTGCGAGGCGGTGTCCATCGCCAGGGCTTCCAGGAAGGCGAGTGCGTCGGGGAGTGCCGACTGGCTGGGGGTGCGGCCGGTCGAGAGGCCGAACTCCCGGCTTTCCTGGTCCGGGTGCCTGTCAGGCAGCCGGGCGGTCAGCGCGGCGGCCGCCGCAGTCGTCAATGAGTGGGGACTGGAGGCGCGCTGGCGGGTGCGGTCGGTGCCGGGCGAGGGAACGGTCGGGGTGGCTGTGGGGGTCTCGGTCATGCCGGTGCCCCGATCCGGCGTGGGTGCCGGCTGCCAGCCTCGAGTGCTCGCTCGATGGTGGGCTGGTCCTTGCGTTCGTTGGGGTCGATCACGGCGAGTGAGTCCACCTTCGCCGGGCGAACGGCGAGACCGTCGAGCAGATCAAGGCCGGCACGCGTATCGCCCGAAGCCGCACTGAGGCTGTCGTCTCTCGGTGGTGCGCGTGGCGATCTGACGCTGTCTGCCCGGCCGAGTTAGGGGTACCGAGAAGGCATGCAAGCACTGTCACAGGATGTGATCGAGTTGGTCCGTGAGGATATTGACCAGGTGAAGGCGGAGTTGGTGGCTGCCGTGTCCGAGGGGCGCCGGGGTTCGGCGGCTCTGGGGGCGGGCGCGGTGCTCGGTGTGCTGGCCCTGCTGGCGGCTCAGGAGTCGGCGGTGCGGGCGCTGGAGCGGGTGTGGCCGGCGCCGCGGGTGACGGGGGCGTTGGCGGCTGCGTACGGCATAGGGGCTGTGGCGTTCGCCGGGTATGGGTACGAGAGATTGCGCCGGGCCCGAGCCGCGTCACGGGAGGCGTTGGCAGGTTCGCTGGACGCGGTGAAGGAGGTGGCCGACGAGTTGGCGCACTGACTGATGGGTCATCACGGGCGGACGCGCCGCCGTCCCCGCCGCCTCCGGGACGGGGGCGGGGACGGGCCCGTATCCGCTCACGGGCTCCCGTCCGCTCAGCCGGAGAAGGGCGCTGAAATCGTGGCTCGTCCCGCGGAGTTGACGCGCGGACGTGGCGCAGGCTCCCGCCCTCAACGTCCGCGCCCTGCCAGGCGCAGGTGATGCCGGGTGCGTGCCGCGGCGTCCGGGAGTTCCCCCACGGATTGTCCGGCTTTCACACGGCTGTCCCGGGGCTCAGGGGGGGGCACGCGTAGTTCCGAGCTCGCACATGGGCAGGCCCGCCGCCGGGGACGGTACGGCGTCGACCGCCGTTCAGCGGTCATACGGCCAGGCATCGGACGCCGGTGCTCCCTCTGGGAAACCGTGACCATGCGCGCCCACGGCTGGTCCCGTGCTGCCGAGCCCGAAGCACCACCCGCCCCGCCGGCTCACCCCGGCCTTGTACCGCGCGGACACGGCTGAGACGCAGGGTCGGCGCCGGAGTAGTTTGCCATGACTCCGTTCGCTACCGTCCCGTCAGCATCACCATGTCTTTGTCGTCGGGATGGATTGTGGCTCTGGGGAATGGGGGAGACATCAACCTCTTCTTCTTCGCCTACGCCATTGGCGCCGACGTCGACGGCTGAGCGGACGGGCAGCGCGGAGCCCGAGTGGACGTCGCCTCTCAGGCCTGTCAGGGGACGGGACGCAGAGCGTTCCGATCGAGTGCCAGTAGCTCGATTCCCCGTTCATCGCACAGGAGCTGCGCTGCTTGCAGAACCTCGGGGGAGATGGCGTCGATGGCCGCCATGAGGTGGATGTCAGCGCCGAGGGAAGCGCTGACTTCGACGTCGTGCTGGAGTTGTCCGGGCTTGGCAAACTCTGCGTCTTCACCTCGCCGGCCAGGACCGGACCCCCGTACAGGCCGTAGAGGTCGCAACTACGGGACCATCTTGATCGACGTTGAAAGCCGGCGGCTGGTGGACCTGCTGCCCGACCGTGAGGCATCCAGCCTTGCAGCTTGGCTCGCGAAACGGCCGGGGGGCCGGGCCGGCTTCGATCTCCTGCGCAAGCGTCCTGCTCTACTCGTGAACCACAGGTCACACCGCATCATCAAGGAGCCCGAAGCCTTCCAGGAACCCTTCCGGTCTCCCGGTTGATACGGCGCCCGGGCCTAGGCTGGCGCCGCCTGCGCAGCGAGCACACAACGGGTGCCGGCGGGACCTGGCTGCCGGTGCACCGGCAGGCCCTACGATCGGCATCATGACCTCCGCACTGATCCTCATCGACCTGATGCCGCGCATCATCGCCCTCCCCCTCGCCCCGCACTCCGGTCACGAAGTCCTCATGCGCTGCCGCGAGTTGGCCGAGTCGTTCCGGGCGAGCGGGCGGCCGGTGGTACTGGTTCGAGTGGAGCGCCCGAACGTCGCTGAGCAGCCACCGGGCAGCGACTTCGCGGACGGCCTGGTACACGGAAGCGACATCGTGGTGGTCAAGCGCACCATCGGCGCGTTCTATGGAACCCATTTGGACGAGCAACTGCGCAATCTAGGTGTGGACACCTTGGTGATCGCCGGGCTGGTCACCACGATGGGCGTCGAGTCCACCGCACGGGCCGCGGCGGACCACGGCTACCAACTGGAGTTCGTAGCCGACGCGATGTCCGGACTGAGCGCGGACGAGCACGAGTTCACCGTAGAGCGGATCTTCCCGCGCTTCGGCGAGGTGCGGAAAGCCGACGACTACAGCTGACGTCCACTCAGTGAGTCGGTCCCCAGCCTGCGCCTCCCCTACGTCCAGACATGACCGCCGTTCCCATGGGAAACGTGAGCACCAGGGGTGGGGAATTACATGGGGCTGATCGTGTAGATCGTGAGGAATTGCGTGACCGCTGACAACTCCCGGCAGGTTCACGGCAGCAAGGTCCGGCCATCCCACCACACACCACTGACATCACACTCAGTCAGCCCCACACGGGATGTGGGCCAGAACCGGAACTGGTTCTGGCCCACATCCCGTGGGGCCAGCACGCTGAGTGGCGGTTGAAGTCACGCCCCTGGACGGGCTGCTGACCCTGGGAGCGAAGGGTGCGCCGGACGGACTTGAGTTCCACGGGCCGCACTATCAGCACACCGCACCCGGCAGGGCAGTCGAGATGCTGGATCGTCAGAGATGGTTCACGGCGGCCGCACTCTCCGACCAGAGCCAGTTCACCGGCGTACTGCTTCTTCAGCGTGGTGCGCTCGCGCCCGTAGCCCTTCAGCGCGGCCTCCACCGCCACCGCCACCGCCAGGTCGTCCAGGTCCTGTGGCACTGGCACCCTCAGCAGCAGGTGCTGCTTGCGATGTGCGAAGAGCAGCCCCCCTGCGGGTGTGCACTCCAGCAGGGTGAAGTGGACGAGGGGCTTGAACGGCTTCTCCACAGTGGACATCCGGGCGCGCAGCACCCCGTCGGCGCTCCACGCGTACAGGCCTTGAGATGGAAGGCACGGGCGCGGTGCGGGTCGGCGACCACGGTGAAGTCGAAGCCAGTGAACGGGCTGTCCGCGCACAGGTGTAGGCCTCCCAGCCGGCCCTGCAACACCCCGTGGTCATCGATGAGGGCGAAGCTGAACTCCTGCCCCCGGTCGGTCGAATGGTAGGTCTTCCCGAAGACCGGGACGACGAACAGGTCGTCGCCGAGCGCTGCCGGGCGGGCCATCGTGGAGTCGAGGTAGCCGTAGAGACTGCCGCTGCTCGCGGTTAGCTCCGACAGGGCCTCGGTCAACGAGGGCGAGGGCCGGTTGCCGCGCCCCACGGGCTCGTCACCGTAACGCACATGGGCGTACGAGTCGGCGTCGCTCCGGAGGTCGGTGCGCGCGTCCAGGGTCGCGATGGCGCGCAGCACGGGCTTGCGGCCCGGGCCGAGGGCTGTGCCGAGGGCTGTGCCGGGTTCGGAGACAGCGACGATGTTGGGGTGGGCGCCGGCCCAGTTGCTGAGCCCGTACTCGGAGGTCATGCACAGCAGCCGACCCGCAGGGGTGACGGTGATCGAGGCGGCGAACGGGTCGTCCCCGGGGCCCTGTTGCTTTTCCCAGCCCCAGGACATCGGCCAGGGAGGCGAGGACCTTGTCCAGGTCCGGTGACAGGAGTGGGTGCTGCCGGGCTTGGAGCTGACCACCCTGGCCGTCCGGCAGGACGGCCAGGGTCGTCACGTCGCCCTCCGGTCCGAGGGGCCACCGCCCGGCACGGCCTGTCCGAACACGGCGGTGGCGGTGGGTTTTCCGTCGGATCCGTGGCGGGTGATCAGCTGGTGGCCGAAATCCTGCTCGGCGGGGTCGGCCGAGCCGGCTGCATGCGCGCGGTAGCGAGGCCGGTCAGCACGTAGGTGTCGCCGGCCGCCGTCGCCACCGCGTGATCGACCCTGAACCCCCATCCACTGGCTTCGGGATCGAGATGGTGGAGGTCCAGCAGGGACGCGGGCGCAGTGATCGGCAGCAGTGGCATACAGGCATCCTCTCCGCTGCCACCGACAACTCGTAGACATCGGCCTCGGGACCGGTAGGCCCTACCTGAATGGGCTCGCCCCGTTCGACAAGGCGATTTGCCACCCATCCACACGCTGGCCGCAGGCCCGGTTCAGGCCGGCCGCCACCGCACGCCGCAGCGCCGACCGCATCGCGTGAAGGACGCGCGGGAGACCTCTTCAGGCCGCGTCTTTCGGACCACACCAGACGAGTTTGAGACGGCCTCGTTCTCGCTGTTCAGGCTCGCTGCCGTGTGGTCAAAGACCGCCGGTCTCCAGGGAGCCCAAGCACTATGGTCGTCGTGATCGCGAAGATCAGGAGACGGGGGAGAGATGGGCACAAGAGCCAGGACGCGGCGATGGGCCGCTGCTGCGGCGGGAGTCACACTGGCGGCAACCGCGTTGGTCGCCTGCGGAGACGGCGGCTCATGGGATCCGAAGTCGTCCGGCGAGTCCGCGGAACCTTCCCATCCAACTTCCCAGGGGCCAAGCCGTCCGACGTTCGACCCGCCCGTGCGCTTCGGCGGGCCTACGGTCGAATTGCCGAGTGCCACCCAGCCAAGTACGACGAGCGGGGAAGCGACACGGCCTGCGGTCACGCTTGCCGACGGGGTTGCCTATATCACCGCCGAGTGGGGACTGGAGGCGATCGACACCGGGACCGGTGCACCGCGGTGGGACGTGGCCACGAAGCACGCCGCGGACCCGGGCGGTTTCGGAAGCAATCGTGTCGCTCCGCTGGTCTCGGCTGACGGTAAAACCGTGTACGCCGCCTGGAACAGGGATGTGGAGGGTGAAGGGACAGCGCCGGACCGAGCCGTGATCGAGGTGCTGGCCGTTGAGGCGGCCACCGGTAAGACGGCATGGTCGGCAGAGATCGCTACGGCTCCCAGCGCCACCGGGCTCAGCGGCATGTCCATCGGGGCCGACGAGATGCTCGCGCCGCAGGTCATCGGGGTCGATGCCGGCACAGCGCTCGTTACTGCGGCCGACACCACGTATGCCGTTGACCCCTCCGCGGGCACCGTCCGCTGGAAGAAGCCCGACTTTCGTGCGGTGACCCTCGCCGACGGCGTCGTTGCCGGCGGTGAGGAGACGGGGTTCGGCGAAGGCAGGCTGTTGGGACTTGCCGCGGCCACGGGCGAACAGCGGTGGACCGTGGCGGAGGCGCGGCAGCCGGCCGCAGCCGCGCCGCGGCTGCTGAGCGCAAACCTGAATGACAAGACGCTCGTGATCGATGCGGTCAGCGGTGAGCGGCGAGTGGCGCTCGATGGCGAGGGCTGGCGGTGCCGCCACGACGCACAGTCCCTGGTCCTGTGTTCCAAGTACGGGTACGGGGCGGCAGACCGCGGGATCACCGTGTTCGACGCCGCTTCGGTTCAGAAGCGGTGGGCGTTGCCCGACGGTTCCGGACGGGTGGTGCCGAAGGTCAGCGGATTCTGGCACGGTGCCGTGTACGGGGAGGTGGGCGACGAGCCGATCGTCCTGGACGGCAAGACGGGACAGGACAGACAGACTTCTGCCGGCGCCGCTCCGTACGAGATCGATCGCTACGGCGGAATAGAGGGAACCAC
Source organism: Streptomyces sp. WAC00040 (assembly GCF_056835925.1). Lineage (NCBI taxonomy): Bacteria > Bacillati > Actinomycetota > Actinomycetes > Kitasatosporales > Streptomycetaceae > Streptomyces > Streptomyces sp. WAC00040. The sequence continues at coordinate 454,301 of NZ_JAKQZE010000004.1, read as the reverse complement.
GTTCCATCGAGCCGCAGGCTGACAAGTGTGGATCCCGGAGGCGACCTTCGCTACGTGCCGACGCAGGGATCGCTCAACCACGCCGTCGGCCTTGCCTTCTCACAGACCGCCCTGGCAACCAGCCACGTCGCTCCCGTCCCGGCCGGCGCCTGACCCAGCACTGAGGCACCAACGATGTGCCGCGAGCACCCGCGATGGTATGGCGGCAGGGCCCCGCGGCGGAACTCGATGGTCTCGGCGCGGGTGTTGTGGCGGCCGAGGAAGGCGCAGCCAGCAAGGCGAGGGCATCACTGCCAGTCCTCCAGCGTCGGCAACGCCTCTGGCGGCGCGCTCGACATCGGTGTGGAGGCGAACGTGACTCTGAAGAGCGGGTGACCGAGCGGCAGATGCGCAACCTCTTCGGCGAGGGCCGTCACCCGGACGACGAGCGGATCGTCGCCGACCGGCTCGCGGCCGGCGACATCCCGGGCCGCTGCGCGCCCCTGTCCCAGGGGCCGGTCAGGCCCCTGTCCGCCCCAGGAAGTGGAAGCCGGGCCGGGGGTGCATGAGGAAGTCGTGGTGCGAGATGTTCCACGCGTAGGCACCCGCGAGGGCGAACGCCACCCGGTCGCCGGCGCGCAGCCCCGGCGCCGGCACCTGACGGGCCAGCAGGTCCTTGGGGGTGCACAACTGGCCGGTCAGCGTGACCCGGTCCTGCCGGGCAGCCGGGCGGGGCCAGGGATGGGGCCAGGTGTCCACCGGGAGGACGGAACAGGGCTGGTCGTGACCCTTGGTCGCCGGGGTGCGCAGATGGTGCGTGCCGCCGCGGACGACGGCGAACTCCTCACCGTGACTGTGCTTCACGTCCAGCACCTCGGTTGCGTACCAGCCGCAGTACGCGGTCAGGGCGCGGCCCGGCTCGATGCGCAGAGTGAGGGCGGGGTGGGCGGCCACGAGGCGGGCCAGCCCGACGCCGTACGCCGTCCAGTCGAAGCGCTGGTCGGGCGCGGCGTAGTCGACGGTCATGCCGCCGCCGACGTTCACCTCGGCGAGGCGGACGCGGTGGCGGGCGGCCAGCTCCGTCGCCCACGTCACGATGGATTCGGCGACCGCGAGCTGTTCGGGGGCGCGCAGACCACTGGCCAGGTGGGCGTGGACGCCGCGCAGCCGCAGATGCGGGTACGTGCCGTCGCTGAGCAGACGGACGACCGTGTCGGCGTCGGCCGGGTCGAGGCCGAACGGGGTGGGCCGGCCGCCCATCGCCAGCGAGCTGCCCGCGAGCGAGCCGTCGGACACCGCGAGGTTGAAGCGGAGCAGGACCCCGGCCTTCACGTCCGCCCGCCGGGCCAGCTCCGCCAGCATGTGCAGCTCGTGCACGCTCTCGACGTGGAAGCGTTCCACGCCCAGTTCGAGGGCCGAGGCAACCTCGGCAGGCGTCTTGCCGGGACCGCCGATGGCCAGTGGGCGGCCCGGTACCGCCTTGCGGACGTGGGCCAGTTCCCCGCCCGAGGAGACCTCGTAGCCGTCGACGTACGGGCCCAGCGCGGCGAGGATCTCCGGCTCCGGGTTGGCCTTCGCGGCGTAGTACAGCTCGACGTGCTCGGGCAGGGCTGCCCGTACGGCGGCTGCGTGCTCGCGCAGCGCCGCAAGGTCGTAGACGTACGCCGGGAGCTCGTCGGTGGGCAGGGAGAGGACGCGGTCGCGCACCGCGGCGGTTGGGGCGGTCATCGGGCGTCTCTCCAGGTGTGGCGGTCATGGACCGTTTCGGACAGCAGGTTCTCGGCGAGCGGGGAGGGCAGGCGGACGTAACCGGCTTCGCGGTCGGCCTTGCGTTCCCAGCGCGTCAGCAGGTTGGCCTTGGCCGGCAGCGGTACGCCCGCGAGCAGCGCGGCGAGCCGCGGCGGGCAGCCGTACCGGTCCGCGTACGCCTGGAGGGTGGCCCGGACCTCGGCCCACAGGGCGCGCTCGGTCTGCGGATGCAGGTCGGCGACGGCGGCGAGCATGTCGGCGACGTGGTTCACCAGCAGGCAGTAGACGACCCGGTCCCAGCCGCGCTGCGCGTCGTACGTCATGGGGCCGCCGACCGCGGTGGGCAGCCCGTCGAGGGCGTCGGCGTGGTGCTCGGGCAGGAGCTTGGTGCCCTCCAGGTCGCGGAAGAGGACCTGGGCGGGCATGCCCTCCTCGTCGACGCAGACGAGGACGTTCTGCAGGTGCGGCTCCAGGACCACGCCGTGGTCGAAGTACGCGGCCAGGACAGGTGGGACCAGCAGCTTCAGGTACGCCGACCACCAGTCGAGGGCGGTCCTTGGCCCTGCCCCTTCGAGGAGCCGGGAGATGTGGCCGGGACCGGTCGGGTACTCGTCGGCGACGGCCGCCGCGAGCAGGGGGGTGGTGCCGGGCAGCAGTCGCTCCGCGAGGCCCTCGCGGACGATCACACCGAAGCCTTCGAGCAGGTCCCGGTCCGGAGCACCGTCGGGCCCCGGCAGCAGCAGGCTTCGGTAGGCGGGCTCGCGGAGCACGGTGCTGCCGGGGAAGCGGGTGGCCATGGCGTTCAGGACCGGCTCCAGCAGCCGGGTCATGGCCACCGCGCCGGACAGCTCGTAACTGGCGTTCTTGCGCAGGCAGTTGGTGATGCGGACGTTAAGGCTGAACTTCAGGAACGTGTCGCCGTCGTACAGGGTGCGTACGGACGCGGTGGCGGTGAACGGCTTCCCGGCCGGGGCCAGTTCGAGGATGTCGCCCCGGTCGACGGCCTCGCGCAGCCGGGGGTGTGCACTCAGCATCTCGTACTGCCAAGGGTGGGCGGGCAGCAGCCGGTAACCGGCCGGGACGTCGGAACGCAGCCGGTCCAGCACGTCGGCCGAGCCGGGCTCGGCGGTCTCCTGCGCGATGAGATGTTCGCGCACCGCGAGGTGGCGGAGGGGGAACGAGGCCCCGGTCTCGGGCGCGTACGACAGCCATGAGGCGGTGTCGCCGCTGCGTGCCTTGGGGGTGGGGTGGAAGCGATGGCCGAACAGCAGCGACTGCTCGGAGGCCAGATAGGTGGCGAGCCCGTCCGCGACGGCGGCGCGCGGCTGGGGCCGTGCGGCGCGTACGCCGAGGGCGGTCGTGACCGCCTGGTGGCTGGAGGCGATCTGGTCCAGGAACTCCTCGTTGCGCACGCCCGTGCGCGACGACAGCTCGTCCTGCGTGTACGCGGCGAGGCGCCGCCAGTCGATCTCCGTCCAGTCGCCGTCGCGCTGCTCCCGCACCGGCCCGGTGAAGCGGTGCGCGCCCAGCAGCGACGTACGGCGCAGGGCGACGCGCAGCAGTACACCGCGGCGGGGCAGACGCAGCAGCAGGTGGCCGTCGGTGACGGTGGTCTGGTGCTCAGGGCCGGGCATCTCTCTCAGGAGGCAGTTGAGGAGGGTGTGGGCCACGGCGTCGTCCGCGGTGGGAAGCCCGCTGGGGGCGGCGGAAACGGGGGCGGTGCCGATCGAATCGGTCAGCGGCATGAACGGCTCCAGCGGATGCGGAGAGAGCGGAGGTCCAGGGACGGGGGCGGCGTTTCGCGTGGCCGGCCCGGTGGCTTGGGGAGTGCGGGCGCGCTCATCGTGCCATCGCCGCCCGCAGGAGGTAGTTGGGGCCGGTGGTGTAGTGCTTGTTGATGTCCGCTGCCCCCGAACGCTCCTTGCTGACCAGCGTTCCAGCGGTGACCATCGCCTTGACGGGCAGCTCGTGAGCGTCGAGCACATGGGCGCGCAGGATCCCGCCGGGCTCTTCGGCTCCGGTGCCGAGCCGGGCGACGGCCTCGGTGAGCCGGTCGCGTACGAGGTCCAGCAGCGTCCCCAGCGGGGCGCGGCCCCGTCGGGCGAGCCCGAAGGCGTAGGCCCCGGCGCACAGGTGGACGGTGATGGTGGTGAACAGGTCGGTGACCGGCCCGTCGTCCTCGCCGAAGATCCGGGCGTCGTCGAAGTCGGACGGCTCCGGGGCATCGGCTCCCAGCGTCTGCCGCATGCGGGCGGTGTTGATCCGCGGCCCGTCGTTGTCCTTGAGCAGCAGCCGTAGACGGGTTCGGCCGTCACCGTCCCGGTCCAGGACCAGGGAGACGTTCTGCTGGTGGGACTCCAGCGCGATGCCGTAGCCGAAGAGCGTGGTCTGCCAGTCGAGGAGCAGGGTGAGGCAGGCGTCGAACAGCGCGATCGGGTCACCGCCGTAGAAGCGGTCGGCGAGGTGGTCGATCACCATTCCGCCGCTCGGTGCCTCGCTCAGCAGGGCGGCCATGGGCGTGACGACGGCGGCGTCGAGTCCGGCGGGGTAGCGGCGGGCGAGTACGGCGAGGAGTTCGTGCCCGGCGTGGGCGTACACCGTCTCGTCGGCGTGCAGGACCCTGCCGCGAAAGCGCGGCTCGCGAGCGACCACCGCCTCCAGCAGGCGCTGGCCGGCGGCACCGTCGACGAGGGTGCCCGGCTTGATGGTGCGGCGGTTGCGCAGGCCCAGGGTGGCGGTGGCGAGCGGCAGCTTGAGGTGGAGCGTGGGGTCGGCGGCGAGAGCCACCGTACGCATCGACAGGGTCGGTACGGCCTCGAGATACGGGTGGTCGGCGAGTACGGCGCGGTCCTGGAGGCCCGTCGCCCGCAGTGCCTCGCGCAGGGGCGATCCGACGGTGAGCGGGTGGACGGGGAGAGCGATGTGGCGGTGGAAGAGCTCCGGGAGACCGAGGACCGCGGGCGTGGGCCACCGGTCGGGAAGCCGGGCGGTGCCACCCGGCACGGTGAGGGCCTCGTGCGGCACGGCGATCCAGCGCAGTGCGAAGCTGGGGTGGAACTCGGGGGCGTAGGCGCGCAGTTGCTCCTCGCCCAGGCCGAAGCGTCCTCGCGCGGTGGGGTAGACCGGGTGGTCGTGGCGGGCAGCGAGGGTGTCGTGGGCGAGTCCGCCGGCAAGGCCCGTCCAGTCTGCGGGGTCGGCGCCGTGACGGTCGGTGAGCCGGCCGGTGACCTCCTCGCGGGTGCGGGCGTGCAGCCGCATGGTGGCCAGGGTCTGGCGGCACTCCTCGGCGAAGGCGCCGAAGCCGGCCCGGTCGGCGGGGTGCGCGTGCGCGCTCAAGGTGGCGAGGACGTCGTCGTGGGACACGAGCTCACGGCCGTCCGACTCCCTTACGAGCAGCGGCAGTCGCGCGGTGTACGAGCTCTGGAAGCCGTCCTCGACGACCGGGAGCAGCAGGGCGTCAGCGTCCGTTTCGCTGGCGAGCCGCAGCCAGAGGCCGTCCTCCCGCTCCACAGGCGTGGAGCGGGTGCGCAGGCCCGCGACGTCCTCGCGCAGCAGCGCACCGAGCACCCGCAGCAACAGGGCCGCCTCCGTGGCGGCGGCCGTGGTGGTCACCGTCATGGGGTGAACTCCCAGCGCTGAACGGCGAGGAAGTCGGTCACGACCCGGTCGACGGCTTCCTGATCGGTGCCGATGGCTCGGACCACGCCGAGGTAGTCGCGGTTCGTGTGGTACAGACCATGTCGCTCGCCGACCTGGCGCAGCGGCCGGTACGTCAGGTTCACACCGTCCACGACGAGATCGGCGGCCGCCGGGGCCGATGTCAGCGTGCCGGCCCTGTCGGCGCAAGGGCATGCGAGCCGGGCTGCGCCGTCGGTACGGGCGCCCAGGTCGGCGGGCAGCGGCTCGCCCAGGTGCGTACGGAGTATGTGCTCGAAGAGCGGGATGTCCAGCAGCTCGGCCAGCAGGAGATCGCACTGGTCCCCGATGGCACGGTAGTTGACCTCGATGATGCGGGCGCGGCCCTCGTGCACCACGAACTCGGTGTGGCAGGCCCCGAAGCCGACGCCGAGCGCGTCGAGCTGGGCGAGGATCTGCTCCACGACCGGCTCGGGGTGGGCGGCGACGAAGGTCAGCCGCTCCTCGATGAAGTACGGCGGGGCGGACAGCTCGGTGTGGAAGCCGCCCAGGACGTGGCGTACGCGACCGTCGCCGAGCGTTTCGAGGGTGTACAGCTCGCCGGCGAGGTACTCCTCGACGACCAGCGCCGCTTCCGGGCGCCGTCGCTGGATCTCCTTGCAGCGCAGCAGGAGGTCCTCGGGACCGTCGGCGAGCACCACGTCCTCACTGGCCACGCCCTCGCGGGGCTTGACGACACAGGGGAACGGCACGTCGAGGCCGGTAAGTACGGCCGGGTCCTGGCCGGCGGCCAGCTCGGCCGACCACACCGTGTCGGCCCCGGTCGCGGCGAGGTGGCGGCGCATGTGCGCCTTGTCCTTGGCGCGCAGCGCGGCCTGCCAGGGCTTGGCAGGGAGCCCGAAGTAGTCGGCGGCGAGAGCGGCCTGTGTCTGCAGGTGGTCGCTGTTGGTGAAGACCGCGTCGGGCGTGTGGTGGGTCGCGAGCCGGGTGATGACCGCGCGGAAGTCGCGTACGTCGCACTCCAGGACCTCGATGTCCGGGTACCTGCGGCGGTGGGGCCGGGGCTGGTCGGTGAGCACGGTGACATCGAGGCCGAGCCGGGCTGCGGCGGGGAGGAAGCCTTCGGTGACCGAGTCGGTGGGGTTCAGCGCGAGCAGGTACAACCGCATGGGCGGTGGCCCCTTCCGAGTCGAGGACGTGGGGACGGGCGGCGTGGGAGAGGTCGGCGGCGGCGCAGGCACCGACCGCCCTTCGTCCTCGGCGCGCGGTCAAGGTTAGGCAACCCTAAGTTATCAACTCCCGCGTGAGGGGCGGAAACCGCCCCCCCTTGATCCCCGCGATGACAGCTCGACTAAGGTAAGGCTTACCTTTTTCGTTCTGTGGCATCCGAGCTTCCGTGCCGCTCCATGAAGGACTGCCGATGACCATGGCCACAGGGACCGCGACAGCCGGACCCGTCGTGACCGCGGCCTCCGCGCTCGCCCGTACCCACCTCGAACTCGTGTCCTCGTGCGAAGCGCTGAACGTGAGGGTCGCCTCCGTCGCACCCGAGGCGCACCTCGACGGGGCACTGCTCGACGGGGCCGAACTGACGCGGAGCGAGAAGGCGCTGGACGCCTTCATCGACGCCGAGGCCGCCCGCATCCGGGAACAGCACCGACATGCGCCGCGCAGAGACGTCGCCGCCTCCCGTGCCCTGCACGACTACCTTTGGTCCGTGAGTCTGCTGATGAGCGGCCCCTGGTACCTGGAGCGGCGCGTGCCGCGCATCGCTCCGCAGGATGTCCGCATCGACGTCGCGGCGGCCGCCTTCGAGATCGTCCCGGGTTCCGGCTTCGCCTGCCTGCCCGACGACCCGGCCGCCGGGATGCCCGGTGTCCGCGTGGTGGCCCACGAAGAGGCGCTGCGCGCCGAGCTGCGTGCCGCCGTCGCCGACCACGCAGGACCTTTGCTGGCGGCTGTCGGGCCCCTTGCGCGCCGCAGGCCAAGGGCCTTGTGGGGCATGGCCGCCGACGACCTGGTCTCCGGCATCTGGTACCTCGGCCGCATGCTCGACCAGGAGGACCGGGCGATGCGGGCCGCGACCGAGTTGCTTCCGACGGCCGTCCCGCCCTTCCCGGGCGGCGCCGACTTCCGCCGGCTGGCAGGTCGGGACGGGCGCCGGCACCCGACCCGCACACGCCTCGGCTGCTGCATGTACTACACCTTGGACGCCGCCCGGGCGTGCTCGACGTGTCCCCGGACCTGTGACGCGGAGCGCCTGCGGAGGCTGGAGGAAGCGGACTGACCGCGGCGGAAACGGCGGCGGCGGACACCAGGCGTACGTTTTCTCCGTACACATCCGACGTCGGCCCGGCAGAGGTCAGGCCCCCGAGCCGCACCCAGGCCGGCGCACCCCGACACCTCGCCGCGACATCCTCCGGCCGAGACGGACAGCGGCCTGGTACTCCAGGCCACCCCGGACATGCGTTCCTACGTGCCGGACCGCGTCGCCGCGGTGTTCAGCAGCTCCGCAGCGTGCTGCCGCCCGGTACACCGAGTGAGTTCGTCTCGGACGTGACTCCAAGGCTTGTCCACGAAGAGGCCTGCCCCCTGGCCCCGTAGAGAGGGGTCGCGGTCACCGTTGCCGCGTCGGGGGTGTTCCAGGTGGCGGGATCACCGAACACGAACTCGCCCCCGTGACGGGGTGGAGGGACAGGGGCGCCGGGCTCCCATGGCGGGACCGCGCGGCGAAGGACGCGGTCCGAGCGCATCCGGCCCAGCACCTGAACGGGCAGATCCTGTAGAAGGAAGGCCAGGCGGGCACGTCGTATCCGGCGTCCACCACGATGAGGCGTCCAGGTCTCCGTTGTGCCACTGGCCGGCTGCGATCAGGTGCTCGATGAGCTCGCGCATTCTGTCGAGCGCTGCGGGGCGCGGTGTCGTCGCCCGGTGTCAGACGCAGTGCGTCAAGCGGCGCGGTCCATGAACTGCGGCCCGTCCACGGTCGGCCGAGGACGGGGCGCGACCACAACGTCGCGTGATCACCGACCCGGCTGGGGCGGGCAGGGTGTGGGGTTCGCCCGCAGGCTGAGCCCACCGGCCCTCGGTTTGTCCCGAGCGCGATGGTCGCCGGCGTGCGCCGCGCGGGACGTCCTTGCGCCGTACCCGGCAAGTCCCGGCGGAATTACGGCTTCTCCCTCTCCTCGGATCCACTCCATTCGTGCGAGACTCTGCGGCGATCGTTCCCCCAGGCGATCCTTCCCCTCGGCCTGAGGGCCGGGGGAGACCCCATCTCTCGGCCCTGAGGGCCGGGGGAGACCCGAGCACCACACGGAACCACGCGAGCCATGCGACACATGCATGCGAAAGGGATCGCAACGTGAAGAGATCTGTCGTGGGCATGACCCTAGGGTCGGCGCTCACCGCACTCCTTGCCGCGGGGCTGCAGCCCGCCACCGCGCAGGAGGCCGGGGACATGTCGCCGAAAACCTCGGAGGCCGCCACCGCGCACCGCTCCGACAATCGCCCCGGACCGCTCACGAAGCAGCGCACCGAGCTGCGCGAGCAGGCGATCGACAAGATCGCCAAGGGGAAGGCCAAGGCGAATGCCCGTGGCGTCGTCGAGATCGCGCCCGGCAAGTTCGTGGAGACCCGGACCACCACGGCCGTACGCCAGGAGAAGATCTTCACCATCCTCTCCGAGTTCGGCGACCAGAGCGCCGGACGGTACGGCTCCACCCCCGGTCCCCTGCACAACCAGATAGCCCAGCCTGACCGGAGCGTGGACAACTCCAACGCCTGGACGGCTGATTTCAACAAGGCGTACTACGAGAACCTCTTCAACGGCCCCGGCGAGTCGATGAAGACGTACTACGAGAACCTCTCGGGCGGCCGCTACTCGGTGACCAACGTCGTCGAGGACTGGGTCAAGGTCCCGTACAACGCCTCCTTCTACGGCGACAACGCCGTCGAGGACAACGGCGGTTCGTGGGCCTTCGTCCAGGACACCGGCGACTCCTGGTGGAACGCCCAGATCACGGCCGGCAAGACCCCTGCCGAGATCGACGCGTACCTCGCCCAGTTCGACGTCTGGGACCGCAACGACTGGGACCACGACGGCAACTTCGACGAGGCCGACGGCTACATCGACCACTTCCAGGCCGTGCACGCCGGTATGGGCGAGGACGCGGGCGGCGGCGCGCAGGGCGAGGACGCCATCTGGTCGCACCGCTGGTACGTCAACGGCGACGACTACGGCCTGACCGGTCCGGACGTGGCCGGTGCGCAGAACAAGGCCGGCGGCGCCCGTATCGGCCAGTCGAAGTACTGGCTCGGCGACTACACCACCGAGGGCGAGAACGGTGGACTCGGCGTCTTCTGCCACGAGTTCGGCCACGACCTCGGCCTGCCGGACTACTACGACACGGGCGGCGGCGAGAACTCCACCGCCTTCTGGACCCTGATGAGCTCCGGCTCCTGGCTGAGCCACGGCGCTGCCGCGGGTGCCGGCATCGGCACCCACCCCGGCCTGATGGGCGCCGAGGAGAAACTCTTCCTCGGCTGGCTCGACTACGCCGACGCGCCCGTCGGAACCACCGGCTCGTACACCCTGAACCCGGCACAGCTCCAGGTCACCGGCAAGGAGCAGGCCGTCCGCGTCGCGCTGCCCGACAAGACGAGCAGCACCACGTACACCACCCCCACCTCGGGAACGCACGCCTGGTGGACCGGCTCGGCCGACGGCCTCAACCAGTCCCTCACCCGCTCCGTGCCGACCGCCTCGCGGGTCACCGTCACGGCGAGCGCCTGGTACGAGATCGAGGCCGACTACGACTACCTCTTCGCCGAGTACTCCCTCGACGGCGGGGCGAACTGGCTCCGCGCGGGCGCGGCCGTCGACGGCTCCTCCGCCGGCAAGTGGACGACCCTGCGCTACGCGTACGACTCCCAGGGCAAGCCCTCGCTGTTCCGCTTCCGCTACCAGACCGACGGCGGCGTGCACTTCGCCGGCGCGTTCCTGGACGACATCGCACTGTCCTCCGGCGGTACGACGCTGGTCACCGACGACGTCGAACAGGGCGTCGGCGGCTGGACGGCGACCGGAAAGTGGAAGATCTCGACCGGCACCGAGACGGCCACGTATCCGCGCTACTACCTGGTCGAGAACCGCGAGTACGTCGGCAGCGACGCGCTCCTGGCCGAGGGCCCGTACCAGTTCAGCAAGGGCATCACGGCACCCGACTGGGTGGAGTTCTTCAAGTACCAGAACGGCATGCTCGTCTGGTACGTCGACCGGTCGTACGACGACAACAACGTCAGCTCGCACCCCGGCGGCGGCGCCGCCATGGCCGTCGACGCCCGCCCGACGCCGTTCCGGTACGACGACGGCACCGCGCCGAGCAACCGGCGCCAGCCCTTCGACGCGACCTTCGGTCTGGAGGCCACCGACGCGACCTGCCTCCACAAGGAGGTCCTGTCGGGCAAGGGCGGCGCCCAGACGGTCGTGACGAAGGCGGCCTGCGCGCCCTCGGTTCCGGGCATCGCAGTCTTCGACGACACCGACCCGAACGCGTACTACGACACGTCGGCCCCGCAGGCCAGCGTCAAGGTCGCGGGCCACGGGGTGGAGGTCACGGTCACCGGCGACACCGGTGACGACCTGACGATCAGCGTGGTCAACCCGGCCGCGCACTGACGGCCGGCCCAGCACGGTGACGGCCGGGTCGCGCGACAGCGTGACCCGGCCGGACGCCGGCCCGTGACGTCATGAGGCATCGGCGCACGGACAGGGCGGTCCTGCACGCAGCGCCGGGACCGAGTCGTCGAAGACCGCGAGCCCTGGGGTGAAGTCCTTGGCAGGATCGCACCCGGGATCATGAGCAGGCCGACGTCGGCGGCGTCCGCCGCCCGCGTGCAGGCCCGAGCGCTTTCGTCTCCATCGGGCGACAGCCGATGCGGTACTCGGGCCGCCGCTTTCATCTTCCGTCGACGAGCACCGGGCTCTGGCGGAGGCGAACGAACGTCATTCCCGCACAGGCGTCAGAGGGCTGCGACCTCTACGCTGATCTCGCCGTCGATGCGGACGGCGACATCGAGGTCCGCGGCGAGGACGAGGCGCTTCTTGAGGGTGGCTTCGATCCTGGATTCGATCTCAGTGGCGATGGCAGCCTCGAGTGCGGCGTCGGCCTCCACCTTCGCGTTGGTGACGACGGTCAGCCGGATGTCGACGCTGCCGCCCAGGCCGGTCCGCGCGACGGCACCGACCGTGACGTCCACGTCGAGGTTCTCTTCGAGAACGGTTTCCACGTCGACCGCGATGGCTGCTTCGAGTGATGTGACGGCCTGCTGCTCGGTCGAAGCCGCGGCAGGTGACGCGATGGCCGCGGCCGGAGCGATGGAGGATGTGCCCAGCGTGAGGGCGAGAGCGACGAGGGGGACGGCTGAGGCTTTGAAGGCGTTACGGCCAATGAGTGACATGCTGTGAACCTTTCGTGAGCGAGGAGCGCCCTGTGTGCCTGCCGGTCGGACAGACCGGCCTATGGATTCCCTCACTTGCGGTTTCCGCCACCCGTTATGGCGTGAATGCGCTGAATAGGGTGAAACATGCGGACATGCATCGACGGGCCACCCGGCTGCCGCCCTGCGCTCGCCGCCGGACCAGCAGCCGTCAGGCCGGCCCATGTCGTCTGCCTGTGCTGTTCCACCCGCTTCTGGGACGAGCTCGCCGAGGCCAACCTCGGCGAGACCGCCGTCGGCCGCATCGTCCTTGCCCCCGACTGCGACATGAAGAAGCCGCACCCGCTGTGGAGCGACCCGCAGCACGCCGAGGAACTCAAGTACCAGCCGGACGACCTCCACCGGTGGAAGACCCGCGCCGCCGACGAGGTCCTGGTCGTCAACCCCGGGGACTCCACCCGCTCCGGGATCCGCTTCGCCCACGAGCTCGGCCGGCCGGTCCGCTACATCGACCCGCTCGGATACGCCGTCGTCATCACCCGGCCCGACCTCAATCCGATCCGCCTCGGCCCGTACCAGAAGGAACATCAGGCCGAGCAGATGGCCGTCGGCCTACGCTGCCAGACGTTCAAGACGCAGCACGTCGAAGCAACCGTGATCGAGTCGTCGTCCATGGCATCGGCGAGCGCGTACGAGTCGGGGTCCACGCGTGGGGCGATGTCCTTGACGTACACGCAGGCCTCTCCCCCTGCACAATGGACAAAGGACGTCCTGCCTTCGCCCCGCTCCCCGGGCGCGAAGAGTGAGCGCCGTGCAGCAGAAGGGAACAACCACGTGCCGTCGGACCGGTCGGAGGAGGAACCGGGCCCCACGCCGGTCTGGTCCGAGCACGCGACACTGCTGGAGCACATCCCGGTCGCCGTCTTCGGAATGGATGAGCACGACCGGATCTGCTTTTGGGGCCCCGGCGCGAAGGACCTCTTCGGGCACGACTCCGCCTCTGCGCTGTCCCGGCCCGCCGGCATGCTCTTCCCCGAGCCGCCTCCGGGCGAGCCGCCCGCGTCCACGCGGCTGGGAGAGCGGGGCAGGACACTCGGATACTGGCGGGTCCGGCATCCCGCTCGGCACCAGGACGGCACGATCTTCCCGTGCGGCTTCCGGGCCTTCCCCGTGACCGGCACCGGGACCGGTTCCGTCGTCATGGTCCTGGCGAGCCGGGGCGATGAGCTCGACCGGGTGAAGACCAACCTGGCCTTCCTCGACGCCCTCTTCGAGACCTGCCCCATCGGCCTGGTCATGCTCGACGAGGAACTGCGGTACGTCCACCTCAACCGTGCGCTCGCCGAGATGGACGGACTCTCCATCGAGGAGCACCTCGGCCGGCGCATGGACGAGGTCATGTTCGCCACCGACGGAGGTGAGTATCTCCGGATGCTCCGCGAAGTCGCCACCGGCGGCCCGCCCGTCGTGGGCGCCCTGGTCGGTCTCCGCACCGCGGGCCACCCGGACCGCGCCCAGGTGCGGTCGGTGAGTCTGTTCCCCTTGAGTCAGGCGGGCGACACCCGCCCCGGCGTCGGCGGGCTGCTGGTGGACGTGACCGACCGCGAACAGGCCATCGTCGAAGCCACGGCGACCCGGCAGCGGCTGGCGCTGCTCGACCGCGCCACGGCCCGCATCGGCACCACCCTCGACGTGGAGCTGACCGCACGAGAACTCGTTGATGCCGCGGTACCGGACTTCGCCGACGCCAGCGTCGTCGAAGTGGTGCAGTGGATGGACGAGCCCGAGGTGTTCGACCCGAACCTGCCGCTGGTCACCCACAGAATCGCCTCAGGAACCGTCCTGCCGCCGCCCGCCGCGGAGCTCGTGGGCGGTCTGGAGACGGTGACCTACCCGCCGGGCTCCAGCATCCACCGGATGCTGTCCACGGGAAGACCCGTCTCAGTCGCGGTGAACGCCGACTTCGTCACCACGACAGTGATGCACCAGGACCGGGCCCAGCTTCTGATCGACAGTGGTCTGAAGCGCCTCCTCCTTGCGCCCCTCGTCGCCCGCGGCACCGTCCAGGGAGTCACCATGTTCGGCCGCTCAGCCGCCCGCGCGCCTTTCACGGAGCAGGACCTCACTCTCGCCGGGGAGCTCGCCTCCCGTGCCGCACTGTGTCTCGACAACGCACGGCTCTACAGCCGGGTCCAGCACATCGCGCTCACCCTCCAACGCGCGCTGCTGCCCACTGCACTCGCGGCCAGCTCCTATGTCGAAGTCGCTCACCGCTACGTACCGGGCAGCCACATCACCGAGGTCGGCGGCGACTGGTACGACGTGATCAACCTGCCGGACGACCGCGTCGCACTCGTCGTCGGCGACGTCATGGGACACGGAGTGCCCGCCGCCGCGGCCATGGGCAGGCTGCGCATCACCACCAAGGCACTAGCCCGGAGCAACCAGGAACCGGACATTCTTCTCGGCGAACTGGACGCGTGCGCCCAAGAGGCGGGCATCGAACTGGCGACCTGCCTCTATATCCTCTACGACCCCGCAACCGGCTGCGCCCGCATCGCCAACGCCGGCCACCCACCACCGCTCGTCCGCCACCCGGACGGCACGGTCAGGACGATCAGCGAGGTACTGGGAATCCCTCTCGGGGTCGGCGGCCTTCCCTTCACGACGACCGACGTCCACCTGCCCGACGGCGCCGTTCTCGCGCTCTACACCGACGGCCTCATCGAAGCCCGCGGCCAGGACATCGAGGACGGCATGGCCGCGGCCCGCAGCCAACTGCGACGCGCACCGGCCGATCTGGAGGAAGCAGCGGACGCCATCCTGTCCCGTCTGCGACCCGATCCTCCCGACGACGACACGGTGCTCGTCCTCGCACGCGTGCACCGGCGGCAAAACGCTCCCACCGCAGCCCACCCGCCGCGTCAGCACCGGTATCCCCGCAGGCCGCCTTCGTAGTCGAGCCGCCGATGGGTGCGGATCAGCGAAACCGGAGGCTGACGCGCGCAGCAAGCCAGGAGGCGGCTCCGCAGCGGCGTCGGCGCACTGGTCTCGAAACAGTGTTCCTTTTGTCGCAGGTCTCTGTGCAGTTCAGGAGCATGATCGCCGGAGCAGGCAAGTAAGGCACTTAGTTGAACGGTTCGGTCGAACCGTTCACAGGGCTCCGCGAGGCCGGGTATGGGCAGTCAGCGTTTGATGCGTCCGCGGACGGCGAGTACGGCGAGGGCAAGTAGGGCGGGTTCCACGAGGCGGGAGGTCATCTCGATGTAGGTGCCGGCGGTGCTCAGGTCCTGGCCGGAGGAGCGGAACACTACCGAGTTGAGCGTGACGTTCAGGGCCTTCTCGAAGCGCTCGCCGGTGAACCGGTGCCCGGTGGGGTTCTGCGGATCGCCTTTGTCGATCTCGAAGGTGACCTTGCCTCCGCCGGGCGGCACGGTGCCGGTCGCCTCCTGCTTCGGATCCTCCTTCGGCAGACCGAAGCCCATCAGCAGCACGAGGGTGATCAGCATTGTGGCGGCGAGCCAGCCCAGGGCCCGCAGAGCGCGCAGACCATAGCCGGAGACCAACCAGTAGGCGTGCAGCAGCCCTCGTTCGGCGCCGGAGGTGGCAGTGTGGTCGTGGCGGCGCATCTCCATCTCGCCGTAGTAGAAGTCCGCCGCCCCCGGCTCGTTCTTGCTGTCCTCGAACGCCTTGCGCAGCGCCCGGTACACCGGCGCCAGCTGGGCCGGCCCGGCGCGCCCGGCGCCGAGCACTGCCACGTTCCACCCCCTCACCGCCGCTGGTTGGCCCGCGCGCCAGTGGTGTTCCTCGGCGAGGGTGCGGCGCGGGGTGAACCATGCCGGGCACCTGCGTCGCCAGTGCGTACCGGGCGGGACCGTGTCGAAGGAGCAGGCGCCCTCCAGCCGTATCTGGTCCAGGTGCACCGTCCCGGTGAACTGGCACCCCGACAGGTCGATGTCGGCGAGGACCAGGTGCGCTGCGTCCACCCCGCGCAGCGAGGCCATCCGCACCGCGGCGTCGGGCGTGTGGGCGAGGGCCTGATCCGCCACCGCCCGTCCGTCGGGGAGCACGAAGGGATCGGCCTCCGCAGCAATGGTGAGGGGATACTCGAAGACCGCGTGGGCGAAGTCCACGCTGGCGTAGCGCAGCCGCACCTCGGCCGTGGACAACCAGCGGGTCCGCCGGCACTCCAGACGGCGCGCGGCGAACGAGAGGGTCGCCGGCCCGTTGAACACCGCCCCGGACAATTGCACCCTTCCGGCGCACACCAGCGGCCCGAGGCTGACCCACCGCTCGAAAACCGCCGACTCGAAACGGGCGTTGCGCTGGAAGGTCGCCGACGCGAACCCGGCGTCGCCTCCGAAGGTCGTCGACGTGAACCAGGCGGGGCCATGGAAGGTCGCCGACGTGAACCAGGCGTCGCCCTGGAAGGTCGCCGACTTGAACCAGGCGACGCCCTCGAAGGTCGCCGACTCGAACGCAGCGTTGCCCTCGAAGGTCCCACCCCCGAACCAGGCCTTGCTCTCGAAGGTCGCCGCCCCGAACCCGGCGAAGCCGAGGCGTGCGTGTCCAGTGGCGGGGTCACGGAGGGCGTTGAGGAGGGCGTTGAGCAGGGGTTGGGTGAACGGGGTGCCGCGATGGTCGATGTCTGTGCCGGGGGTCAGGCCGGCCAGGTAGGCGTCGCGGTCGGCATCGGCCAGGTGGGCGAGGCACGCGGTGCGGCCGGGGACTTGGATGCCGCGACAGCCGACGGGGTCGGCAGCAGGGGCTGCACCGTGCGCGCAGGGCGTCCAGGTTGGGGGTTCGGATGTGCTCATGGTGCGGCAGCTCCACGATCAGGTACCTATACGGCCCTGTTCTCGTATAGCTACCGCCAGGTGGCGTGTAGCGCTGAGTAACTACTTGGGTCTGCGTTCGCGCTGCTGGAGGGCGGCGAAGTCGGCGTGCGCCGCCTCGACGGCCTCCGGGTACGCCTGGGTCTTCTCGTGCTCAGCCAGCGCCCGGTAGATGCTGGAGAGGCTGGGGCTCTGTCCCTTACGGCGGCCGGTGGGGATGATCAGGTCGGGCTGGACGTCCTCGACGGTCTCGCCGTTCGCGCGGCGGCGGAGCACGGTGTGCAGCATGTCGTCGGTGATGACCGGGGGCCGGCCGCCGTGGTTGCCCTTGCGGGCCGCCGTGTCGAGTCCTTCGAGGGTGGCCTCGCGGATGTTCTCGCGCTCGGTCTCCGCCATCGCCGCGAAGAACCCGAACAGCAGGCGTCCCGGACCGCTGGGGTCGTACATCCCCGGGAGGGGTCCGGCAAGCATTTCCAGGATTAGGCCGTGGGCGGTGAGGTGGTCGGCGAGCGCGGTCAGCTCCGCGGCATCGCGCCCGAGACGCTTCATCTCGTACACCGTGAAGATCACCCGGCAGTGCGGGGCGTGGGCCTTGATCTCTCGGGCGGCGGTGAGGGCTGCCTCGAACTGCGGGCGGACCCGGACTCGGGTGCTGATCTTCTCCGAGAAGATCTTGTCCCTGGGAATGCGCTTGGCGACGAGCGCGTCGATCTGTGTCTGGAGTTCCTGGGTGAGGGTCGAACAGCGGGCGTATCCGATGCGGATGTCCGCGCTCGGGGTGTCCGGGTCGACGGGCGCGGGCGCCGGGATGCCGGGCCGCCACGGCTGGCCGGGACCGCGATCGGCGGGTGTCGGCACACGCAGGGGTTTCGCGAGCCGGGGCACCTTCGTGAAGCGGCCGGTGTGGTACGTCCCGGCAACCGCACCGGAGCGCGAGCGACAGGGTGAACCTGGTGAGCGTTACAGCGTGGGCAGGGGTGGCGCTCGACGTCGTCCGCTTCGGACGTGAGTGTGATCTGAGGGCCCGTCATGACCCCGGATGCTGTCACAAACATTTCCCACAACATGCCTAGTTCCACTTTGAGTGAGAACGAGTTGTGACAGTGAATCCGCGACCCGGACCGCTTCCGTCGACTGTTCTTGATCTTGCTCCGAGAAAGGGTCGTTTGTGAGAGTGGGCAGGCTGCGATCCCGGGGGGCAGCCTGCCCCCACTCATCGTTCCCTTCAGACACTGAAGCGTTCGACGAGCATCTTCATGGTGTCGAAGGCAGGCTTGGGAGAGTAGTCATCGGCGGTGAGCCCGAATTGATGGAACAGTCCCGTTTGGGTGCTGTCGGCGTCTCGCAGCGCAAAATGGGTGTAACCGCTCAGGTGGAGTTGCTTCGATTGGGCGGCGATCACATTCACCACGGTCTCGACGACGTCAGCCTGCCGCTGCGGGTGGCGTTCGGGTCCGGTAGGCCAACCGTGCTCGGTGATGTGCAGCCGTAGGTGTCCCAAGCCGGAGGGTGCCAGTGCCGAGTCGCGGTGATGACGTAGCAGTCCCTCGACAGCGTGCGTGAGGTCGGATGCGTCAACGGGTTGGAAGACGTCGGGAAAGAAGTCCAGGCCCACGTAGTCCAGATCGGTGATGAAGTCTCCTCCCCCGAGGTTGGTCAGATCAGTGAGGAAGGAGGTTGCTGGCCCGAAGAGGGGAGTGGTGTTGAATCCGACCCGTAGGTCTGTGTGTCCGAGTTCACGTGCTCGCGCTTTGACGACGGAAACCCCACGGACGATCGCCTCGTGCACCGCCGGGTAGTAGCCGTCCAGCGTCGGGTTCGACGTGACGTTGGGCTCTTCCGTCACTTGCAACGTGCTCGTGACCGCGCCGTACTGCTCGACCAGCTCGCGCAGGAAGTCGCAGTAGCCGTCGACATCTCCGGCTGTGGACTGGTACTGCGCCACCAGGTCCAAGCGGCGCCCCCGGATGGCGTATTGGGCTGCGGCGGCCGGCGCCGCGGTCGCGTGTGGCTCGCCGAGGCGGGTGGCGTCGTCGAAGCCTATGTAGGCGCGTACCAGGAACGGGCGGCCTGGGCGGCCCTGGAGGCGGTCGAGTGCACTCGACACGAGGGCCGGGTCATCGGGCAGGCCGCTGGCCAGACCCCCGGTGTCATCACCGGCGACTCCGCCCGGGTAGATCCCGAAGAGCATGCCGTCATGCGTTGTCAGTGTCACGCGTTCGATTCCTTTCGGTTCGGCGTTACAGGAGGTGTGGAGGTTGTCGCCGAATCGGCCGGCCACGTCAGTGAGCCGGTGCGGAGGTCATCGATGACCGAGTCGATCCACGCCATTTCGGCGCGAGCGAGGCACAACGCGTATTCAGCTTCGATGACGTGCATGCGGGGCACGCCGGCCGCCAGGGCCTCCGCGAGGCGTTCTTCATCGGCGGCCGTGCGTTGCCGGAGGCGTTGGGCACGCTCAACCAGGGCCTCCACCGCGCCGCTCGTCCCGAGGGCACCGAGATAGGTGACTGCGCCCAGGAACTGCGAGAACTCGCGCTCTGGGTTGCGGATCTGGGAATCCAGCCGTCGTACGAGTTCGTTGCGGCCCTCTTCCGTGAGGGCGTAGACGGTCCTCTCTGGACGGTTTCCCAAGCGCTGCTGGCCTTGTGACGCAAGCCATCCCGCTTCGGTCAGGGCGGCAACGGTGTTGTAGAGCGTGCCTCGCGTGATCGCGGCCGCGTGGTTGTCGCTGCGTTTTCGCAGTTCGGCAAGCATTTGGTGCGGATGCGAGGGCTGTTCGAGCAGGAGACCCAGCACTGCCAGAACGATCGGGTTGTCGAGAGCGCGACGTGGCATAGTCGAACTCTATCAGTCTAAATAAACTATTGGACGCCTCGTGGGAACTGGAGTCGCGTCGGACGGCTCGGCGGCCTGCGGGTGGTGTCACGCGGGGGCCGAGGCTGCTTCCTCTTGCGGACTGCGCGGGCTGGGCACGGCCGACACTGCGACCAGGTCCAGGTCCAGGCGGCGGTTCATGTCCAGCTCAAACCGGCCGTACGGATTCACGTGGGTCCAGAACAACGGCGACAGCGCCCGGCGGTCCGCGTCGGTGAGCTTGTCCGCCCACTTCGGGTCGGCCAGGACTTCCTGCATCAGCAGCGTGTTGACGTGCACCAGCGCCGACTGGAGCAGGTGTAGCGCGAGCATGCTGACTTCCTGCGACTCCTTGTCCGTACCGGCCAGGTCACCGTCCTTTCCGTAGAAGAGGTCTTTGTTCGCGGAGTTGCAGTTCTCGACCACCTGCAACCCCTCGTGGATCTCCTGGCGCATCTCGACGTCGGCCAGGTACACAGACGAACGAGGTCCGCACCGCCCGGCCCAGCTCTTCGATCGCCCGGTACGTCGGGTGCTTCGGCCCTCCACGGGTGAACCGGCGCAGGACCTGCTCGGCCTCGGCGGTGCCCAGTCGCAGGGCGGTGGTGTACTTCACGATCTGGTCGTACTGCTGAGCGATCAGGTCCCAGTCGATCGTCTTGGTGGAGAGCACCGGGCCCAGGTTCGGCCACTGGTCGTCCTCCCCGGCCGCGGGCCGGTACAGCTTCGCCGAGCCGATGTTCTTCAGCCTCGGCATCAGCTTGAAGTCGAGCATGTGCGCGAAGGCGAACCCAACGATGGAGGCGCCGTGCGTGTCGGTGTACTGCCGGTCCACGACCATGTCGGTGCAGTGCCGCAGCACGCCCTCGATCATCGAGGCGACCTCGGAGGCCGAGCAGGACTTGAGCTGGGAGTAGATGCACACCGACTTCCGCTCGACGTGCCAGTAGATCATCACGCCGGGGCCCCGGTAGCGCTGGTGCCACTCGGTCATCAGGTTGCTGGACCATGCGCCGAACTTGCGGCTGTCGGAGGCGCACGCGGTGCCCGTGCCCCACCACATCTCATCGCGGACGGCGAAGGTGGCGTTCACCAGCTTGCGCAAGGCCGCGCGCATGTTGGCGCGGTTGACGAAGAGGTGCCGCACCCGCCGCAGCGTCGCCTCCGACTCGCCGTGCTTGCCCGTCACCGCGACCCGCTTGATCCCCATGTTCGTGCCCAGCCCGAACAGGACCAGCAGCAGCCGGCGCCGCAGTACATCCTTCGACAGCATCTCTCTGGTGGCGACCGAGGTGAACTTGGCGATGAAGTCCGTGTCGAACTCGGCGTATTTCAGGATGTCCAGCAGGTCGATGGTGCCCCAGCGCCGCTCGATCTCGCCCTTGATGGCCACCAGGCTCTCGGGCTCCTCCTGCTTGCCGCGTGGGGAGACCCTGATCCACGGCTCGCCGTGCTTCTTGACGATCGCCACCCCGCCGGTTGTGCCCTCCGCCAGCGCCTGCTCGAAGCGGTCCAGCGAGGTGCGGAGCTTGCTTTGCAGGGCGGCGATTAACTCCCCGGCGTCCTGCGGCTGGCCCAGCGCGGCGTAGTGCACGTCCCGGTTGTCCTCGAAGTCCGCCGGCAGGTCGTCCTCCGGGTTACGCCACCGGTTCGCCCCCACCACCCAAATCTCCCGGCGCCGCACCGCGTCCCGCAAAGCGACCAGCACGCACAGCTCGTACGGGATGCGCTCGACACGGCCCTTGTCGTCCACCACCGCCGCCCGCCAGTGCTCGGGCACCACCCCCGCGAGCGGCACGCTCTCCGCCGGATCGAAGAACGCGCCCTCCTTCAGCGGTTGGTCCAGGTAGCGCTGGAGCAGATCGATCGCGTCCATCACCGGCCGGTAGGCAGTGTTGTTGCACTTCAGCTCCAGCGCGCCCAGCAGCGGCGAGAGCATCCGGCGCCAGTGCGCCGAGTACGACGACCGCAGCACCGTGCGGACCCTCGCCTTGTAGCGGGCCTCGTTCGCCGCGGCCTCCGCCGCCAGCGCCTTCAGCGTCTTCTCCCCGCCGACCACCGGATAGATCACCCGCCGCACGGTGCCGGACGGCTCGGACAGCGCCGCTTCCGCGACCCGCAGCAGCATCCCCTCCTTGCCCCGGACCTTCTTCAGCTCGGCGTTCAGCTCCTTGTCGACCTTCCGCTCCGCCCGGGTGTTGATCTTCAGCACGAGCTGGATGAACAGGTCCACCAGCGAGTCGGTGATCTCCGTCTGCCGCACATGACACAGCGCGGCCAACAGCGTCAGGCGCCGCGGCGGCTTCATCCGCTCCAGGTTCGCCGGGTACTCCTTCGACGCCCGCGCACGCCACGCGTCCACCAGCTTCTCCGACACGTCCGCGAACAAATCCGCGGGCAGCTCCAGCCGCCGCACCCGCTGAAGCTTGTTCACCTCCGCCAGCAGGCTCTCCAGGCCCGGCGCCCCCGGGTCGGCCTTCAGCTCGGCGAAGTGCGAACGCCCGCCGGCCGACACCACATCCTGGCCGTCCGCTCCCTCGCCCGTCTCGTCCTGGCTGTCGGCGACCAGATCCTCCAGGCGCGACCGAGTCGCGTGTGAGATCCGCTCCATCCTGCTGCGGCAGAACTGGGCCTCGAAGTCCTTGACCGCCTTGCCCACCAGCCGCCCGACCCGGCCTGGCGCCGGCGGCTCGATGTGGTCGTTACGGCAGCGGGCCACCACCGCTGCCGCCAGCCGATCTCGCGACAGCTCCACCGGACACAGCTCAGCGGCCAGCCACTCGGCCAGCCGCTCCTGGTCCTCCTCGGTGTTCGCCCGGAACCCATACGCCTCTCGGATCTCCTTGCGGTGCCGCTTGATCCGGTCGCCCTGCCAGTCGTAGGCGTCCCACGCCTCGGCGGGGACCTTCACCTGCTGGGCCACGTACTCCACCGCCGCCGCGGGCATCTCTTTGGCGGACTCCGGGAACCGGGCCTCCACCTCGAAGAACTTGAGCAACAGCGCGAATCTCAACCGGGTCGCCCCGGACTTGTTCCGCACCTTCTTCATGTCGTCTTCGAGCAGCGTCCAGACCTCGATCAGGTCTTCCGGCTCCCAGTCCTGCCGCATGCGCCCCATCCTTCGCCGTCACTCGTTCAGCTCAACGAGGCGGCCCAGGCGGGGAAACGAGGGCTACGAAAGTTACTCAGTGCTACACGCCACCTGGCGGTAGCTATACGAGAACAGGGCCTAGAGTCCCGTGGGTTCAGGGAAACCGAAGCTTCCTCGGAGCGAACCCACGGGTCTCCCCATGTGCTTCAGGCCGGTGCATCCGTGGGTTCAGGTGAAACACGAGGATGCTGAGCGGGCAGAAGAGCGCAGGCCGGCAAGCTGTGGCTGGGGGACCCGACATTTAGATCGGTGGCTCGGTGAAGAGTTGCAGCAGCCAGTTGGCGCTTTCTGCAGCGCCTGTGGTTGTGGTTGCTCCGGGGAAGAGTCGGCCCCAGGAGCACGCGCGGCCAAGAGCACTCAGTCGCCACGCCAGAGTCACCGCGCGTCGCAGTTCTGCGCTCGTCCGACCGCCTCCCGCCCAGGGTTCCAGGTAGGCGTCCCGTAGCCGTGGCAGCACTTCGGACCCGTATCGTGCACTGGCTGCCCGGGCCGGGACCAGGAAGCTGCAGAAAGGGTGGGAGACCGCGGCGTCGCCCCAGTCGAAGAATGTGAATCGGCCTGGCGCTGGGTTGAACAGCTGGCCGTCGTGCAGGTCGGAATGGTCGAGGGAGTCAGCGATGCCCACGTCGGCAAGTTCAGCGCACCAGTTCACGAGGCGCGGCCGGAGTTCATACAGCCTCTTGAGGTCGTCCGGCTGAAGTGTGGTGTTCTCCGCGATGACGCGGTCGAAGACGTCAGGAAGCGCAGTGGTGCGTGCGCTGGGGACACCGAGCAGCTCGATCTCGTGAGCGTGCGGAACAAGCGCGTGCTGCATGCTCGCGTACTGGCCCAGCAGCTCTTCCCAGACTCGTGGATCGGCGGGGCTGCGGTTGAGCACGTCCCTGAAGAGCTCGCCGCCGTGGGGAAGCAGCGACCAGCCGTGGTCGACGTCGACGGCGAGTGGTTCCAACACGTGCTCCGGCACCCAGTGGGCCAGGGCTGAGGTCAGCGTCGCCTCGAAGGCGCTGGCGGGCGGGTTGGCTTTGAACCATACGGCGTTGTGTTCTTCGACCGGCAGGCGCACCAGAACAGACCACGGTCGTAGCCGCACTCTCCGTTGCCCCGTCTCGCGTAGGCCGCGAGCAGCGAGCTCGCGCTCAGCCCATCCGAGGGCAGCGTCTCGCCAGGCTTCTTGCTCCCAGGGCGTGACCGCATCTTGGTATTGGCCCCGGTCCACGACCATCGACGCGTCATGTTGCATCGCGCCATCCCAGCATCGTGCCCGCCGGTTCTCCATCGATTTTCTTCTTGAGCCCCTCGGCAGCGTCTCCCAGAAGTGCGCGTGCTGAGTCCGCGTAGCGGATGGCGGTCTTCTCGTCGATGCCGAAGACGAGGGCGAGGTGGAGCGGGTCGGCGCCGTGGGTGAGGGCCTCTTCGAGCTGGCGGTCGACGCGGAGTCGTTCGAGGGTGGCGGTGAGGTTGCGGGTGGCCCGGGTGGTCCAGAGCTTGCCAGCCGGGCCGAGTTCGACGGCGGTCTTCTGGGTGATCAGCAGGTGGGGGTTGGCCGTGTTCGGCCATCGGTTGCGGCGGTGGTCGAGCCAGTCCAGGACAGCACGGCGGGTGAGGTCATCGAGTGGGCGGACATGGCCGCCGACGGTGATGCGCCTGTTCCCGAGATCCACATCGTCCAGCTGCATGGTACGGATCATCTTCGGCCGTGCTGCGTGGACGGCGGCCAGGGCGACGATGAGCCGGATGTCTGGGGTGGTGGCGGTTTCGATGGCCTCGTCGATGTCCGCCTGGACGAGGGCTTGGAGGACGCCGCCGGTCTGCCGGGGGACCCGGATGCGGATCGTGGGGTTGCGGAAGATCTGGCCGTTCTTCTTCGCGTGCCGGAACAGTGACCGCAGGGCGACGATCCGGCTTTCGCGCTGCTTGCCGGTGACGGCGTCCCGGGCCGCGATGATGTCCTCCCGGGTGACTTCTCGCAGGTGGTCGTAGCGGCTGGACCACTCCAGCAGCACCGGCTGGAGTCCGCCCAGGTAGGCCCATGCCGTGTGCCGGGAGCGAGGCTCCGATCGCGGGCCACCGTCGAGGAGAGTGCGGATCCAGGCTTCGACGGCGAGGTGGATGCCCGGGGGCATCCCGTCGAGTTTCCGTTCCAGCCACCGGTCGACTGCGGGTGCCCGGTCGTCGGTGAACAGGCCGAGACTGTCGAGGACTTCGGCGGTCCGCACGACGGGAAGCCCACGGACTCGCAGGGCCGGGAAGAGCTCGGAGTACCGGATCGACTCACCTTCGCGGAAGCCGGACAGCACGATGACCAGGGCTCGGTTTACGTCGCTGGCGATCCAGCGGCTCCAGCCGCGGGCCTCTCCCAGCGCCCGAGCGGCCTGCCGGGCCTGGACCAGCCAGGGGTTGGCCAGGTCGGCATGGAGTTCCCGGTCGAACCGGCGGAAGTCCCGAGTGGCAGTGAACAGCGTCAGTTGCGTCGACGTGGTGATCACGCGGTGTGGTTCGGGAACCGACGGCGGCTTCAGCACGCGCCGCCCGGCCTTGCCGACCCGGGGCCCGCCGTTCTTGGGCCGCTGGAGGTTCGCGAAAGAACAACTGCTGGCAGGTCACCCGCCGGAGGTACGGCTCGATCACCGACGCCTTGCCGCTGGCCTTGATCGCCCAGGTCGCCTGAGCCCGGCAGAGGCGGCAGTGCCGTGCTTGCCATCGACCGGGACCTGCCGGCGGCAGCCGACGCACTCGCCGACGGCGTGCAGCTGGCCGTAGGTATAGCAGCCGCGGCAGAACCGGCCGGGCAGCTGACCCCAGGCGAAACAGCCCACTCAGGAGGCCGCCGGCTTGTTCTCGCTGATCTTCCCCATGGTGATGGTGACCAGGTCACATAGGAGGCAGGGAACGGCCGTCGCGGCGCTTGGGCACGACGGCCGGGGCCACCACCGAGCCGGTCGTGGCCTCCTGGACTCCAGCCTGCTGACCTGGGCGGCTGACCTTCCCGGGCTCGGGAATCAGCAGATCGCCGATCTCGCAGCCGAGCACGACACAGATCACGTCCAGGTCCTCCAGCTTGAGGGAGACCGGTTGGCCGGACCACAGGCCAGACATTTTCCCGGCCGAGATCACCAAGCCGTGCTCGGCCAGGCTCCGTTGGAGCTCGGACGCCTTCCAGATGCCCTTGTTCGCGGCGGTCAGCCGCAGGTTCCACTTCATCCCATCAGTCCTTCCAGCCGCTTCGCGGCCCGCTGCTGCCCGGACACCCAGGCGTCCTCGACCCGGGTCTGCTGGACGTGGATGTACCGCATCGTGGTGGCGATCCAGGAGTGTCCGAGGACCTCTTGGATCCCGAGCAGATCAAGCCCTCCGAGGTAGCGCTCGGACGCGCAGAAGTGCCGCAGGACGTGCGGCGTCAGCGTGTGGGCCCAGCCGGGCAGATGGGCGTCCGCCGCGGCGGCCAGACCGTTGCGCAAGGCGTCGTCGCCGACGCGGCGCGAGGAGCCGTCGGTGTTCTTGCGCTCGGAGGGGAACAGCGGGGCGCCGGGTCGGGTGTGGTCGTCGTCGAACTGGCCCCAGACGTCCTCGATGAACCACCGCAGCGTGCGATCGGCGCCGTTGATCAGCGGCACCATGCGCTCGCGCGGGCCCGAGCCGCGGGCGCCCTTGCCGTGGCGCACATGGAGCTTGCCGAAGCGGCCCAGGTTCCACTTGATGTCCGCCAGATCGAGTTTGCACGCCTCGCTCACCCTGAGTCCGACCTGCGACATCAGCTTCGATGCGGTGTAGTTCCGCGCGGTGGGGGCGAACTTGCGGCAGGTGGCCAACTCACCGCCCCAGCCGGTGAACAGTGTCTTGATCTCCGGCTCGGTCGGCGGGATCCGCAAGGCGGCGTCCTTGGATCCCCGTGGGCGGTTCATCTCGTCGATCGGGCACTCGATGACCCGACCGGTCATCCGATGGATCTCAACCTTGTGCCGCAGCTCCAGGAACAGGAAGTACGTGGTCAGCGCCTGCGCGCGGGCCAGCCGGGTGCCGCTCGGCGAGTCCCGCAGCACCTCCCCGAAGTATCCGTCGGCATCGGCCGGCTCCATATCCCACAGCGGCCGGCCGAACCAGGCCCGCATCTGGTCCAGGTGCCCGACGTCCCCGCGGATAGTGCCGTCCGCCAGCCCCGCCGAGGCCCGCGCGAGGACAAAGCCGGCGAGCACATCGGTCTCGAACTGCTCCAGTTCCTCCGCCGAGACTGGACCGCGGAACTCGCGCAGGTCGCGTACGGCTGCCAGCGCCAACCCGAGCCTCCTCCCCTTCACCCCGATCGCAGATCGATCGGACGAAGTGAGAACGCTTCAAGAATCCTGAAGTTACGTCACCGGCTCGAAGAACACCCCAGGAGACAGAGCACCCCTGGCCACCGGGGCAAGGACTCAGCGGGGCTCAGAGGAACTCACGGGATGTCGCACATACGGACGCTCTGGGGACTGGAACGGTTCAGGCTCGACCATGACAGGCAGCGTCGCCGTTCCGCCCGCCCGCATCGTGAACATTCCGTGCCTGAACAACCCGCAGACATCTGTCAGGCACGGTGACTGAGAGGCACATGCCTCACATGCCTTCTCCGAACTAGGGGTATCGGTAAGAACTCTGTCACCAGCCGCATAGGAGGGTGCCATTGTTACCCGTCGTCCTGCGTCCTCACCGCTTCCTTCCGCCAGGAGAGGAGGTTGGTGAGGGCCGGGTGGTCCTCGCCCAGCACCCGCACAATGTGCTCCAGCAGGTGGGGGTGGTCCTCGCTCAGCTTCGGCACCATGTGTTCCAGAAAGCCGGCGGCCATGTCCTCGCCCAGCTCTCGCACCGAGTGCTCCAGAGCGTCGGCGTACGCCCGCGTGGCCCCGGCCGCATCCCCCGCCCGCCCCAGCCAGTTGGCAAGGTTCCACCGGACGGTGGTGGTGTGGCCGTGGTCCTCGCCCAGCACCCGCACCATGCGCTCCAAGAGGTCGGCGTACGCATGCGCGGCTGCGGTGGCATCCCCAGCCCGTCCCCGCCAGCTGGCGAGGTTGCCCCGGACGGTGAGGACGTGGGGGTGGTCCTCGCCCAGGGTCCGCACCGCGTGCTCCAGAAGGCCATCGAAGCCCTGCTCGGCCCCCGCTGCATCCCCCGCCCGTCCCCGCCATAAGGCGAGGCTGCTTCGGGTGACGAGGGTGTCGGGATGGTCTTTGCCCAGCACCCGCACCATGCGCTCCAGAAGGTCGGCGAGTTCCTGCACGGTCGCCGCCGCATCCCCCATCTGGCCCCGCCAGCCAGCGCTGCGGCTCCGGAGGGCGAGGGTCTGGTCCTCGCCCAGCCCCCGCACTATGTGCTTCATCGTGTCGTCGACCATCTGCATGGCCGTCGCGGCATCTCCTGTCTCCTCCTGCCAGCCCGCCTGCAGCATGTGTTCCTGCATGCCGTCGATATTCAGCGCGAACCCCGGGAGCGCCGCCTGCCCCCGCCAGGTGGCGAGGTTGCTCTTGGCGGTGCGGGTGGCGCGGTGATCCTCGCCGAAGCGGCTGCGGGTGATGGTAGTGAGGTGATCGAAGTGGGCGATGGCGGCCGTGATCTGACCGCTCTCGCCGAGGCTGCGTCCGAGGCGGTACAGCACCTTGTGCGCGTTCGGCCGGTACAGCGCCTCTTCGCCGTGGCGGGTGAGTGCTTCGGTGTTGCTTCGTAGGGCCTGGGCAAGGTCGGTGTCGTCGTCAGCGGGAGGCCAGGCTGCCATTAGGGCGTCGGCGGCGGTACGGGCGTACTGGTCGTGCTGGTGGGGGGCGTGGGTGTCGCGGGTGGCGCGCTGAATGAGCTGGTGGACACGGACAGCCTGGTGAGAGGTGTCCGGGGTGTGGTCGATCAGGCTGAGCCGGTCCAGTGCGCGCAGCGCGCCGAACGCCTCCTCGGGGGTGACCGGCGGCGCGGGGCGCAGCCGGATGCCCGGCCACCACTTCCGCCGCCGCGCCCGTACAGGGTCGGCGGCGGTGCGGTGCCGCTTGAGATGGGTGAGGGCGGGCCGGCTGGTCAGAACGGTCTGGGGGATGCCGTTGGCATCGAGCAGGGAGGCCAAGTGGAGCATGGGTCGGGCAAGGCCGGCGGGGCGCAGGGTGTCGGCGCGGTCGATGGACAGAGACCAAACGGCGGCGAGGGTGGTGGCCTGCTCGTCGGGCAGGGCGTAGGGGACGAGGTCGGCGAGTTGCGTGGCGCGGTCAGCCAGCAGATCCCGGTAGGCGGCCGCGGTCGTGCCAGAGTCAATGAGGTAGGCGGCCGCCTGGGCCAGGGCCAGGGGCAGGTGTCCGAGATCCGCGGCCAGGGAGGTGAGCTGGCTGGTGGGTTCGATGCGGCCACGGGCTTCCAGGGACGAGGTGAGGTAGGCGACGGATTCGTCGGGGGTGAACAGGCCAACCTCGATCCGGCGGCGACCTTCGCCGAACAGGGCGGCGTCACGGCGGCGGGTGGTGAGCAGAGTGTGGCCGTGCGGACTGGCGGGCGGCCACAGGCTGTACGGGGTGCCCGGGTTCTCAGGATGGACGATGAGGTCGCCTGGGTCGGCGAGGTCGTCCAGGACGATCAGCCACCGGCATGGCCGCTGCCCGGGCTTGGGTGCCAGCCAGGCCAGGAACTGCTTCGCGGCCTGCTCGGGGTCGTCAGGGTCGGCCCGGCACAGTTCGCGGCCGGCCTGCGCGTATCCGTCCACCACCGCCAACTGGGTGCTGGCGGTGATCCAGACCAGGACGTCCAGGTCGCCGTTGTTCCGGGCGGCGAGGGCATAGTCGGCGGCGAGTTGGGTCTTACCGACGCCGCCCATCCCGGTCAGGACCTGAGAGAGCACCGCGATGCCCCCACTCTCGACCACCGCCCGCAGCCGGTTCGCCTCTGCGCGGTGCTGGAAGGACCGCGCCAGCGTTGGGACCACACCGACCTGATGAGGCCACGAGGCAGGCTCCAGTGGCACTCTGTTCTGCACGGTCAGGGTGTGAACGTAGCCGCTGATGGCGGTTCCGCCGTTGGCGGCCGTCGCGTCCCCGGTGCGGGACAGATGTGCCGAAGCCGGGGATCCAGGGCCGCTTCCTGGGGCAGGGCCTCGATAGCCGGTCACGGCCGTCTCATCGCCGGTGGCCTCGGCATTGCCAGTATCCGCCACGGTCACTGACGGCTCGGGCTCCTCGTCCGGTGCCGTGCGCGATGACTCTTTCGCCATGGGAGCGGGCCTAGTTCAAGTAGTCGATGCCGGAGACGGAGTTCGGGCCGCTCGCCTCTCCAGTACGCTCGGCGGCGGCCGAGCCCCGTCCCCGGCCGCCAGGCCTCCGGATGCCGGAAGTGCCGCCGTCGTCGGCCCTCCCGGTCCGGATGGCTCTGTCTGTGGGACCGGCAGCGGGCGGATGCTGTAGCAGGGCCCAGACCAGGGCAGCGATACCGACGGCGGCCTGGACAGTGGCCCCGGCCAGCTGTCCCGCACCGGGGCCGTCCAGAAGCCACACCAGCGGTGTGGACAGGACTCCAGCCGACGCCAGCACAATGACCGTGATCTTCCATACCTGTGACACAGCGGCTCCCCCTCGCCTGACACATGCGCCACCAGCCGCCTGACGGCCCGCCACATCGCATTGTCCCGTACGGTTCCCGCCTGAACCAGGAAACACACCTTTCTGCATCGCGGTTGCCTTCGCGGCCGTAGACCGTCACATCGCCGAACGCGCCGCACCTTGCCGGACACGACACCCCTCGCTTGCGGCTGGTGACAGCGCTCTTACCGGCACCCCAACTACCGCCAGAGAGGCCGTTTAGCGTCCGACTGCGGCGTGCTTAGTCCGTCTTGTTCAGGTTCTGGGCTTCCCGGACCGCTAGTTGCTTGATCGTCGGCATTCCGACGAATACCGGCGAGCTCTTCCGCCTCTTGCTGGCGTCAATCTGGCTGATCTTGTCGTGGGTTGCGGTGAGGCTGACGGTCAGTTGCTCGACGTCGCCCAGCCATCCTTCTCGCTCGGCTTCGGCGATCCTGGCGTGCAGGTTCTCGCGGATCTCTTCCAGACGGGGCCGTTCGTCCGGCCCCACGATCAGTACCGGGCATCGCACACAGGCGTGCTCGTGGACACAGCTACTTCCGTATGGTCGGCCGCACTGCCCCAGGGCCAGCTTGCGCCGCTCGAAGTGCCCGAGGAACTCCTGCCACTCCTCGTCGGTCACCGCTCGGTATTCCCCGGCGGGTCGTAGACCGCGGCGCCGGGCGATGAAGGCTCGGTGAGCCTCGATGGCATCTTCCGGGTAGATCGCGGCATACCCCATCGTGGTTCCAATGTGGTCGTGACCAGCAATAACCTGGGCGATGTGCGGCGGCAAGCCGTTGAGGATGGCGTCGGTGATGAACATCCTGCGGAAGTCGTGCGGCTGGAAGGTCAACGGCTGTCCGTGGGCGTCGGTGATGCCGGTATCCGCCAGCAGCGTGTTGAGTGACTGGCGGATCGTGGTGATGGAGATCGTCCTGTTCTCCCCGCCTACGGGCCACTGGTAGAGCAGCGGCATGGGTGGGTTCCAGACTTTCTCGTGCAGGTCATAGGACGGGATGCTCGGCACCCTGCCGTCATGCTTGCGAACACGGCTGATCACGGCGCTGAGAACGTCGGCGAGCTCAGGGCTGACCAGCAGGAGGCGCTCTTAGTACTGCAACGGTGTTTGCCGTGACGGTGGGTCGGTTTCTGGTGGGGTGTGGCCTCGGCGTTTGTAGTGGCTGGTGCGGGCTTGGTGTTGTCTGCGGCGGCGCCAGTGTGACCAGTGCAAGATGTGCTCGATGCTCGGACGGGGCCGGGTGAGCCGGCCCATCAGTCGTCTGAGTTCGGGCAGGCTGAGGGGGATGAGCTGGGA
Source organism: Streptomyces sp. WAC00040 (assembly GCF_056835925.1). NCBI lineage: Bacteria > Bacillati > Actinomycetota > Actinomycetes > Kitasatosporales > Streptomycetaceae > Streptomyces > Streptomyces sp. WAC00040. Next base: position 422,789 of record NZ_JAKQZE010000004.1, on the reverse strand, counting down.
GGATCCGTTTCTGCTTTCCCGGTATCGAGTTCGCGGGCCCGCAGCACGGTCAGGCATGCGTGGGCGGCCATGGCCAGGGTCATGTGGCGGTGCCAGCCGGGGTAGCGGCGGACCTGGTAGTCGTCCAGGCCGCACTCCTGTTTGGCGGTCTGGAAGCATTCCTCTACTGCCCATCGGCTGCCTGCGATATGGATCAGTTCGTCGAGTGTGGTGCCGACTGGGCAGTAGGCGATGTAGTAGGAGATCTCCTTGGGGCGGCTGACACTGCGGCGGGCGATCACCCAGTGCCGGCGATCCTCGCGGTGCCAGGGACGAACCTCGACGCGGGCCCAGTCGTAGATGCGCGGGCCGTGGGCGCCGTTGCCGCAGGAGCGTCGCTTCCACTTCTGCCGGGGCAGCCCGTGAAACAGGTCGTGGACGGGGTGGTCGATCGCCCAGCGGGTGACGACGGTGTCGTGCCGGGTGGTGGCCATGACGTGAAAGACGTCGGCCTGCTCGAGTTCGTGCCGCCAGCCCTTGCTGAAGCCGTAGGCGGCGTCCGCGGTCACCCACCGGAACGGGATCTTGTCCGCGATCGCCCGCCGGACCATGGCCTTGGCCATGGCCACCTTGGTCTCGAAACCAACAGTGTCGTCGATGCCGGCCTTCCGGCACCGGTCCCGGTCATCGGTCCAGGAGGTGGGCAGATACAGCCTGCGGTCGATCAACGTCCGCCCCTGGGGCGCCGCATAGGCGAGGAAGACACCGATCTGGCAGTTCTCCGTCCGTCCAGCGGTGCCCGAGTACTGCCGCTGGACCCCCGCCGACCGCACCCCCTTCTTCAAGAAGCCGGTGTCGTCCACGATCAGAACCGCCTCCGGGTCTCCGAGGTGCTCGACTACGTAGTCACGCACGTCGTCCAGGACCTCGTCGGCGTCCCACTCGATCCGGTTCAGCAGCCGGTGCATACGGTCCGGAGCCGCATGACCCGCCTCCTCGGCCAGTGTCCAGCCGTTCTTGCGCTCCAGCGGAGTGATCAGTCCCCGCATATAAGCCAGCGCTGATTCCCGCGGCTCCGACCGATTGAAGCGGTGCACGAACCGCTCATGCACAGCATCGAGTTCGCCCGCCCACGTCCTGGCCTCAGCAAGGTCCCCACCCATGACCACATCAACGACAGAACTGCCCAACCGTCACGGCAAACACCGTTGCAGTATTAGACGTCGTTTCTTATGGCTTGATCGTTCGTTGAACCGTGCATGACGGATCTGGTTGAGCGTTTGGTACCGGACGAGTTGTGGGTGCTGTTCCGGCGGGTGGTGCCGCCCACGGAGGTCAAGCGTCCGCAGGGCGGGGGCCGGCGGCGGGCGGGTGACCGTGAGGCCCTGGCCGCGATCATCTTCGTGGCCACCTCGGGCTGCACGTGGCGGCAGCTCCCGCCGGTGTTCGGCCCGGCTTGGCCCACGGTCTACCGGCGCTTTGCGCAGTGGAGCCGGGCCCGGGTGTGGGCGAAGCTCCACCGCGTCGTCCTCGACGAACTCGGTGCCCGTGGCGAGCTGGACTGGTCGAGGTGCGCGATCGACTCCGTCAGCGTGCGGGCGGCAAAAGGGGGTCACTGACGGGACCGAATCCGACCGATCGTGGCAAGTTGGGGTCGAAGATCCATCTGATCACCGACCGGAACGGACTGCCGCTTTCGCTCGGGCATCTCCGGCGCCAACATGCACGATAGCCAGGGCCTTGAGCCGCTCGTGCGCGGCATCCCGCCCATCCGCTCCCGTCGCGGCCCGCGCCGCCGACGGCCCGGCAAACTCCATGCCGACAAGGGCTACGACTACGACCGCCTGCGCCGTTGGCTCCGTGAGCGCGGCATCCGCCACCGCATCGCTCGCAAGGGCATCGAGTCCTCACGGCGGCTCGGCCGACACCGATGGGTGGTCGAAAGGACCGTGTCCTGGCTGGCAGGCTGTCGACGCCTCCACCGCCGCTATGAACGCAAGCCCGACCACTTCCTTTGCCTTCGTCGGCATAGCCGCAGCCCTCATCTGCCACCGCCGCCTCACCAACTGAAACGACGTCTAAGACGTCCCCTCAGGCGGTTGGCGGGGGGAGCCGCGCACGCTGCCGTCGCTTCAGCCGGAGTTGTACGAGGAAAGGGGCATCGCCCCGCTGGATTTCAACTGATCGCGTTGCATCCAGACGCCGGCGCACGCAGGAACGACGGCCGTTCCCACTGGAATCGGCGGCCGACATCGTACTCGGCGCGCGTTGCGCAGGTACTCGCGCCGGGCGGTGACCAGCGTCCGCCAGCCGCTGCGGGTGGGCTGCTCGCCGTCCAGCCACCGCGCTCTGGAGGCGTCGCTGAGAGAGCGGTCGGCCATGAAGTGTGCGATGTCGACGTAGTACGCATAGTTGCCGGACAGGGTCAGCTCGCGGAGTCGGGAGATAGAGGCCTCCAGTTCGGCGTCTGCGTCCAGTACGGCATGGTGGAAGCACATGACCAGCTCCAGGGTGGTCTCACCGGCCGCGGGTGCACATGCGCACCCTCGAAGTGCTGGTGACCGTGGCGGCGCGACGGGCACGTCGTCGCGCGGACCGCGCTGTCACACCGCGGTGAGACCACCGTCCACCACCAGGTTCTGGCCGGTGATGTAGGAGGCCCGATCGGAGAGCAGGAAGGTGACGGCCTCCGCCACTTCCCAAGCGGTGCCCTGACGGCCGAGCGGAATGCGGGCGAAGGAGGCCGCCCGGGAACTCCTGTTCGCCGATGCCTGGCGGCCCATCGGCGTGTCGATCAGGCCGGGGACGACCATATTGGCGCGGATGCCTCGTGCCGCTCCCTCCCTCGCCACATGGCGGGTCAGCCCGAAGAGACCGGCCTTGGAGCTGTCGTAGGCCGGAGAGCCGGTCGCGGCTCGCAGTCCGGCGACCGACCCGATGAAGACGACGGCGCCTTCATCGGCCATCGACGGAAGGCCGTGTTTGGCGGCGAGAAAAGGCGCGCGCAGATTCAGGCCGAGGACCTCGTCCCATTCCTCGGGCGACGAGCCCGCCAGCCCGGAGCCGAGGCCCACCCCTACATTGACCACCAGTGCGTCCAGCCCGCCCAGCCCGCGGACCGCTTCTGCGACCATGGCGGCCGACTGCTCCGCGTCCGTGGCATCAGCGACCACGGGAACACCCAGGGCACCTTCGGCGGTGACCAGGCCGGCGGTCACGGCGGCTGCCGGGCAAAGGACGTCGGCGCAGGCCACGTCCGCACCTTCGCGGGCGGCGAGAACGGCGATGGCACGACCGTTGCCGACGGGCGCCTGCGGGGAGTCGTCGGGACGCGTACCCGCGCCGACAACCAGCACTTTGCGGCCCGCGAGTATTCGGGCGGCGCGGTCCCGTTCCACCTCACTCATCACTCCCGTTCCCTTCCGGCAAGGCCTGCGCTGTCGAAGCCCGGGTCCAACTCCACGCCGGCCGAGTTCAAGAAGAACGCCACCATGTGGTACTGCCCGACCAGCATGGTGATCTCGATCATTTCCGCGTCGCCGAAGTGCTCGGCCAGGACTTCCCACGTGGCGTCGCAGAGCCACGCATCGCGGTTCAGCTCGTCCGCGGCCCGGATGAGGCTCCTTTCGAGGGCGGTCCACCCGTCGGCCTCCGGGCCCTGGGCCAGGCGCTCGATCTCCGTATCGGTGAAGCCCGCGGCCTTGGCCAGGGGCACATGGCGTCCCCACTCGTACAGGGCGCCGGTGTTGTGCGCGGTGCGCAGGATCAGCAGTTCACGGAACCTTCCGGAGAGCCGGCCGCGGCGGAGCAGCTGACCTCCGAAGGGCATGAACTGCTCGTAGAGCTCGGGATGACGCACGAGAGTGGTGAAGATGTTCGGAACCCGGCCCCCCGCGTCCCGTGGGACGGTGGTGGGTCCGCGTATCCCAGTCGTCCTCCGGCAGGGGCACGAGTCGAGGGAAGGCGTTGCGCGCAGGATCTCGCTCCGGCATTGAGACTCCAGGTGAAGTGCCCACCTGAACCAGGGTGGATGCGTGGTTCGGCGGTTGCGTGGGCATGGGTGTGTGGGGGCATGGCAGGTCCTTGGGGGCCGGGAGGGGCCGGCCGGTGTGAGCAACCGCCCCTCCCGGTCAGCTGGACGTCAGCCGGTCACGGGGCCGAACTTCTGCCGGGTGTCGAGGGGTTCTCCGAAGAGGACCCAGCGTTCCCCTTGGAAGCGCACGAGTTGCATGGTCTCGATGGGGAACCGGTCGTCGGCGCCGGTGTTCAGAGCGACGCCGGGGAGCAGCATGTCCACCTTGACGTCCTTGAGCTTTTGGACGGAGTCCCTCAGCCCTTCTCGCGTCGGGCATTCCATGGCGTCGAGGGCCTTGTGCAGGCTGGAGGCCACGGCCCAGCCGTAGGCGTTGAACTGGATGGAGGGATCGGCGTCCGGGGCGTACTTCTTCATCGCCGCCCGGTAGGTCTTCATCTCCGCGTCGTCAGCCCACTGGGGGTCGGCAGGATCCTTGAAGTAGGTGGCGGAGACGACGCCCTGCACGTTCTTGAAGCCGACGGGCTTGAGCACGCTGGTCGACGCCGAGACGCTGTTGACGATGTGCAGTGGGTTCCACCTGGGGTTCTTCGCGTCCGCGGCCAGAGCCTGGCTGCCGAACTTGGGAGTGGTGATGTTCAGCAGCACATCCGCCTGGGAGCGAGCGAGGCTGGTCATCTGGGCCGAGACGGAAGGGTCGGTGACCTCGTAGCTCTCCTCGGAGACGACCGTGATGTCGCTGCTCTTGACGGCCTGTTTGAAGCCGCCCAGCAGGTCCTTGCCGAAGTCGTCGTTCTGGAAGAGCACGGCCACCTTGGCCTTCGGCTTCTCCTTCTTGAGGTAGTCGGCATACATACGGGACTCGGCCACGTAGTTGGGCTGCCAGCCCATGGTCCACGCGTGTTCGGTGTCCGTGCCCCACTTGGAGGCGCCGGTGGCCACGAACGGCTGCGGCACCTTCTGCTGGTTGAGGTAGTCCCACACGGCTGAGGTGGAGGGCGTTCCCAGTGTCTGGAAAACGGCGAAGACCTTCTCCCGTTCCACCAGTCTCCGGGCTTCCTCCACGGCCTTCGGCGGCTGGTAGCCGTCGTCACGGACGACGAACTCGACCTTGCGGCCGTCGATACCGCCCTTCTCCGCGTTGACGTACTTGAAGTAGGTGCTGACGCCGTTGCTGATGGTGCCGTAGGCGGAGGCCGGTCCGGACATCGGGTAGATGCCTCCGAGCTTGATGCTCTTGTCGGTGATACCGGTGGTCTGCTGGCCCTTGCAGGCGCCGTCGGCAGAGGCGGCGGAATCGTCCTGTCCCCGTTGACTTGAGCAGGCGGTGGCGGTGACCAGGGCGGCGATTCCTGCGGCGGCTGCCCGCAGGGCGGTGGTGTGGCGCATCCGGATCATCCCTTTCCAGTGGTGGGCGGAGCGGTGAGGGGCTGGGGTTCGGGCTGTGGGGGACCGGTCGGTTCCGCGGGGGAGGCGGGCTCCGGTCGGCGGCGGGTGTGGCGGAGGTGTTCCAGACACCGCCGGACCCCCTGTCGGGCGCGGGCAGCCAGGCCGGCCAGTCCCGTTGGGGCGAGATACATGACGGCGATGATCAGAAGGCCGAAGACCACTCCTGGCGCGGCGGGGCTGATGTCCTGTGCCAGGTTCGGCACGTACATCACGAAAGCCGCGCCCAGCAGTGGCCCGTACACCGATGCGAGGCCACCCACGACGAGGCCGGCCAGCAGCGTGATGGACAGGTTGAGGCTGAAGGAGTCAGGAGACACGAAACCGATCACCCAGGTGTACAAGCACCCGGCGACACCTGCGAACATCGCGCTCCAGGCGAAGGCGAGCGTCTTGTGGAAGGAAAGTCTCACCCCCATCACCTCCGCCGCGCTCTCGTTCTCCCGGATGGCGAGCAGCGCCCGGCCGACACGTGAGCGCAGCAGGTTGCGGACGATCAGCAGCGTGACCGCGGCGACGGTGAGGGTAAGGAAGTACAGCCACTGGTCCTCGGCCAGGCCGGTCCAGGAAGGCGGCTGCGGTTTGGGGACGGTCAGGCCCATGGAGCCGCCCGTCACGTGCTCGAACCGCTTCAGTAGCGGCGGCAGGAACACGGCGAACGCCAAGGTGACCAGGGCCAGGTAGAGGCCGCGGAGCCGTAGCGCGGGTACCCCGAAACCCAGACCGAGGAGGAAGCACCCTGCGGCCGCGACCGCGAGCGTGGCCAGATGGCCGGTGGTGAAGCGGTCGAGCATGACGGCCGCCGTGTAGGCGCCCACGGCGAAGAACGCACCGTGGCCGAGCGAGATCTGTCCACCGTAACCGACGAGCAGGTTGAGGCCGGCCAGCACGACGGCGTACAGCAGCACCATGGTCAGCTGGAAGACCCGGAACGGGGCGAAGTAGTACGGCGTCGCGATCAGGGCGGCCGCGATGACCAGCGCCGCGAGCGGACGTGCCCAGCGCGCGGTGCGCGAAGCGTGCATCGTGAGTTCTCCCGTGCTCATGCCCGCTCCACCGCCGCCCGGCCGAACAGCCCCTGGGGCCGCACCAGCAGCACCACGAGGATGATCAGCAGTGGTACGCCGATCTTCAGGTCAGCGCCGACGAATCCGACGTAGGCCCCGGCCAGCGTCTCGGCCACGCCCACGACCAGCCCACCCGCCACCGCGCCCACCGGGCTGTCGAAGCCGCCGAGCGTGGCTGCGGCGAAGGCGTAGATGAGGGCGCCGCCCATCATGTTGGGTTCCAGGAACAGCAGCGGGGCGACCAGGACGCCCGACAGTGCGCCGACCGTCGCGGCCAGCCCCCAGCCGAGCATCAGCACCCGGCCCATCCGGATGCCGGAGAGTCTGGCCGAGGCGGGATTGGCCGCGACCGCCCGCATCACCAGGCCGGTCCTGGTGTGCTGGAACAGCAGGTACAGCAGTCCCATCACCACCGCCACGACGCCGATGACGCCCAGCGTCGACCAGCCGATGCCGACCCCGGCCAGGGTGACGCTGCCTTCGGGGAACGGCTGAGGGAAGTCCTTCACTGTGAACGACCAGATGAGGCCCGCAGCAGCGTTGACGAAGATGAACAGGCCAACGGTGACGATGACGATGGTCAGCTCGGGCGCTCCCTCGACGGGCCGGATGAGCAGGCGCTCGATGAGCATGCCGCCCGCGAAGGAGATCGCGAGGGTGACCGGCAGGGCCAGCCAGAAGGGCATCCCCGAGGCGACGAGCTGCCACGCCACGTAGGTGGAGATCATGGCGAGCTCGCCCTGGGCGAAGTTGACGATGCCGGTGAACCGGTGGATCAACACCAGGGCCAGTGCCAGGCTCGCGTAGATCGAGCCGGCGCCCACTCCTTCCACGACCTGCTGGAGGAATTCGCTCACGACCCTCACCCGCCTTTCCGGGCCTGGACGGAGATGCCGAGGTACACCTCGGCGACCTGGCCGTCCTGACGGATCTGATCGGCCGGGCCCGACAGCACCAGGCGGCCCGACTCCAATACGTGCGCCTGATGCGCGATGTCCAGCGCGAGCTGGGCGTTCTGCTCGACGACGACCACGGTCGTGCGCTCCTCCTCGTTGACGGTACGGACGATCCGGAACAGTTCACGGGTGACGAGGGGCGCCAGGCCCAGCGAGGGCTCGTCGAGGAGCAGCAGCGCAGGACGGAGCATCAGCGCCCTGCCGATCGCGAGCATCTGCTGCTCGCCGCCACTGAGGCTGCCGGCCGCCTGGCGGGAGCGTTCGCGCAGTTTGGGGAAGTAGCCGTAGACCCGCTCAAGGTCCGCTGCCACCGCCACCCGTTCGCTCCTCGCCCGGCGCCCTCGCCGGTGGCGCAGATACGCGCCGACGCGCAGGTTCTCCTCGACGGTGAGGTCGTTGAACGTGCCCCGGCCCTCGGGTACGTGTGCCACACCGAGTCGGGCTGTCTGTTCGGGAAGGCGACCCAGCAGCTGGGCGCCGTCCAGCGTCACCGATCCGCGTCCCTTGACCATGCCGCTCAGCGCCCGCAGGGTCGTGGTCTTGCCCGCGCCGTTGGGCCCGAGGATCGCGCAGATCTCGCCGCGGCCGACAGAGAAGCCGATGCCGTGCAGGACACGGGCCTGCCCATAGCCGGCGTGCAGGTCCGACACATCGAGGAAGGCCTCAGTCATGGGCTCGCCGGCGGGAGAGTCCTTCACCTGCCCGCTCACGCCGCTGCTCCCAGGTAGGCCTCGATGACGGCCGGGTCACGCTGTACCTGTTCCGGCGGCCCGTCGGCGATCGTGCGTCCGAAGTCCAGGCACACCACGCGATCGCACAGTCCCATCACGAAGCCCATGTGGTGCTCGACCACGACCAGGGTGAGGTCGAAGTCCTCGCGCACCGCCCGGATCAGGTCGGCGAAGACCTCGACCTCGCCGTGGCTGAGGCCGTTGACCGGCTCGTCGAGCAGCAGCAGCCGGGGCTCCACGGCCAGCGCCCTGGCCAACTCGACCCGTTTGAGCGTGCCGAAGGGCAGGCCGGAGGCGGGATGGTCCGCGACGTCGGCAAGGTCCAGCCGCCGCAGCAGTTCCTCCGCAAGCAAGCGCAGCCGCGCCTCCTCGCTCCGCACCCGCGGCAGCCGCAGCGCGGCGGCGAGATACCCTGTGCGGCCCCGGTGGTGAGCGCCGACCATCACGTTCTCCCGGACCGTGAGGTGCTGGAACAGGCCCAGGTTCTGGAAGGTGCGGGCGATGCCGTGCCCGGCCACGGCGTGCGGTGGCAGGGACAGCAGGTCCTCGCCTTCGTAGCGCACCGTGCCCTCGTCGGGCGTGCACCGCCGGGTCAGGCAGTTGAAGAGCGTGGTCTTGCCCGCTCCGTTGGGCCCGATGAGGCCCACGGCGGTGCCCTGCTCGACGGCGAATCCGACGCCGTCCAGAGCCGTGATTCCGCCGAAACGCATGGTGATGCCGTCGACCGTGAGCATGTGCTCCGCCCTTTCGACAAGGTCACTGGGGGGTGGGCGAGCGCCACAGTAGGAGGGCTCGGTCTGCGCGGGCATTGGGTGTGGCCACTCAACTTCGCGGCCGTCGCCCTGTGCACCGCGCACAATCCGACGTGAAGAACCGGTCCCCACCCTGTTGACTGGTCACGATTCGGCGACGACGATCGCGCCATGCGTCCCGCGATCGTTCCGAGTGTGCCTCCCCTGACCGAGCCGCTGCGCCGCGAGCGGCTGCGGATCCTGTGCGCCGTGAAGGAGCGCGTGGAGCAGGTGACGGAGTCCGCGCTTGCGATGATGCGCGCCGAGATCCCCGCCTACGCGGTGCAGGACGAGCACTTCTTCGAGGACGTGCGTCACCAGGTGCTGTCGCACTACCGGGTCCAGCTGGCGCTGCTGGCGGGCGAGCGGGGCTTCGCCTCCGAGGATGTGGCCTTCAGTCGCGCGGCGGCGATGCGCAGGGCCCGCGAGGGGTTCGCGCTGGAGGACTACATCAGTGCATTCCGGGTCGGCCGGCAGGTCTTCTGGGAGGCCCTGCGCGAGTGCGCGGGCCCGTCGGCAGCAGGGCAGGACGCCGTGCTCACCCTGGTCACCCCGTTGATGCGGTACATGGACTTCGCCAGCACCCAGGCAGCACAGGCCTACCTGGAGTTCCAGCAGCACGTAGTGGCCGACGCGGACCGCGAGCGCAGGGACCTGCTCGAGCAACTCCTCGCCGGCCACATGCCGACCCGGGGGCCCCTCCTTGCCGCGGCACAGGCCTACGGCATCGGTGCGCACCTGCCGATGATGGTGGTCGTGGCGGTCGGCGTCGACGGCGCCCGGTACGGAGGAGCGGACACGGCGGCCGAGAGCGGGTACATCACCAGCGCGGCGATATCCGCCGCCGGCGTGCGGGCCGCCAGAGTCCTGGTGGTCGTGCGGCACGGCGAGGTCGTGGCCGTGCCGGTGCTGCGCACGGGCACGGAGCCGGACGAGATCTGCGCGCGCTTCGAGGAGGCGCAGCGTCACCTGGCCCGGGACGGAACGGTCCTGGCGATGGGGATCAGCACGGTGGCCGGGGGGACGGCCGAACTGCCGCGGGCGTACCAGGAGGCCAGAGCCGCCCTGGAGTTCGTACCCAGCGGGGGAGGGGTGGCGGCGCTACCGCGGCTGTCTCCGTTCCAGTACCTCGCCCTGCGCGCGGACGCCATCGCCCGCCAGCTGGTCGACCCGCGGATCAGCGCCCTGCTCGATGAGGACATCCGGCGCGGGGGTTCGCTCGCGGCGACGGTACGGGCGTTCGCCGATGCGGATCTGAACCTGAGGCTGGCGGCGGAGCGGCTGCAGGTGCACCACAACACGGCGCACTACCGGTTGCGCCGCATCGAGGAGCGCACCGGCCGTAACCCGCGCCGGATCGCCGATCTGCTGGAACTGCTGGTCGCTCTCGCCATCCGCGACGCGCCCTGGGGAACGGAGGACGCGAGTTGAGCCAAACTCGTCCGGAGCCGACGGCGGGTTCACCGCAGGCGTCGGCGAAGACCGTGGCGGAGGGGGTGGAGGCCGCGGCTGGGACGACGGTGCAGACTCCCGCAGAGGCCGCGGCCGCCGCGGAAGTCTCGGTGCGGCGCGCATTGCTGGACGCGGCGCTCGATGTGTTCACCGAGCGCGGCTACGGCAATGCGAGCGTGACGGAGATCGCGGCGCGTTCGGGCATCGCCGTCGGCAGCCTTTTCCACCACTACGGAGGCAAGGGGGGCCTGTACCTGGCGCTGTGGGAGGAGTTCCAGGAAGAGCAGGAGCAGCGGACCGCGGCGGTGGTGGCGGCAGCGCGGCAGCACGGCGTGACCGACCCGATGGCACTGTTCCTCGCGGGGGCGAGGGCGTATCTCGAGGGCGCCTGGGTGCGCCGGCGCATGGGCAGGTTGCTGCAGCAGGAGGACGGCCCGGTCGGTTTCGGCGCACTGCGGCGGCAGTGGGACCGCTCGTGGGTACGGCGCAACGCCAAGCTGCTCAAGGTGGATGAGACCCGGCGGGCCTGCCGGGTCCGGGGTGTCGTGCTGACCAGGGTGATCAGGGGTGTCGCCGAAGAGCTGAGCGACTGCGCGGACATGGCAGAAGCCCAGGAGATCATCGAGGAAGTCTGCGGCATCCTGGCGCACCTGTCGGAGCCGCCCCAGTGACCGGCGCGCCACCAGGGGGCATCCGCTCGTGCGGTGTAACGGCTTCCGAACGATGTTCGGTCACCCAGGGTAGGTAGGATGAAGCCAGAAGCGGGGTGCTGCTGACTGTGGCGCCTCAAGGTGTGGGGGTGCATCGGTGGGCCGACCGACCAAGCCGATTCTCAGCCGCGGGCGCATCTGTGCCACGGCGCTGGCGATCGTGGACCAGGACGGGCTTGCCGAACTCTCGATGCGCAGGCTCGCACGTGAACTCGGGGTTCAGGTCTCCTCGCTCTACGAGCACGTCAAGACCAAGGACGACGTCCTCAACGAAGTCGCCAACACCATCATGGAGGACGTGGACGTCTCCGGCTTCGAGACCGGCGACTGGCGACACGGCGTGGCCTCCTGGGCCCGTTCCTACCGCGCCGCGCTGGCCGCGCATCCTCAGATCGTCCCGTTCCTGGCCTATGGCCCTGCCCGCCGTGAGGCCTCCCTGCGGCGCGCCGACGCCGTTCACGGCGGCCTCGTGGGCGCCGGCTGGCCTCCGCGCTATGCCACATTGATCGGTGCCTCCACCAAGTACCTGGTGGTCGGATCCGCGATGAGTTCGTTCGCCGGGGGGTTCGACGACGACGTCCAGGTCTACGTCGAGCGCTATCCACACCTGGCGGGGGCCCACCGCCTGCGCGGCCGCGCAGGCGTGATCGACCGGGACAGCTTCGAACTCGCCCTGGAGATGTTCCTCGACGGCCTCACCGCACTGCACGCCCGTGTCGCTGCGCCTCCGGAGCCCGCCGGGCTCTGATCGCCCGCAGGATCGCAGCGGACCCCGGGTCGGCGCGGAGGGTGACTCGCCGACGACGTCTTGCCCTGCACAGTGGGCACCTCTAGGCTCGCCAACCGAACGCTGTTCGGCATAGTTCCCGGTGCCGCGCGGCGCATCTTTCGCTTGCCCTGGTTCGACGGCGGCCGCCCGTGAACCGGAGGATCTGGTCGACTTCCCTCGCTGATCGAGGAGATCAGGACCCCCAAGGGCTGAGCACGTCACTGCGACACGGCTCGGACACCGAGGCGTGCCCTGGCGGAGACCGACCCGGTCGACCGCCCCGCGGTGACGCCTCGCCCTCTACGCGGCCTGCAGCCAAGAGGAGTTGATGTCGTCTTGACCAGTCCCTTTGAGCCGTTCGAACGACCGCGATCGTACGTCGGCAGCCCCTACGCGCACCCGCCTTACGCCGAGCCGGATCCCCCGACAGAGGTCGAACGGTTGCGTGCGGAGCGCCGCTCCAGGGTCCTTCCCGTTGCCGCCGCCGTGGTCGGCTTCTATCTGCTCAACGCCCTTCTGGCCAATGTGGCTGGCGGGTTGATGGCCGTGAGGCTGGTCGGCCACCTGAACCTCGGGCTCGCTCTGGCGCTGCTGCAGGGCGCCATCACGCTCCTCGTGTGCCGTTGGTACGCGCGTTACGCCCGCACCACCCTGGATCCGCTGGCCGAGAGCGTGCGGGCCGGGCTCGAACCAAGAGGGAGACTTCGGTGAGCGCCTCGCAGCTTTCCGCCCAGATCGCTCACAACGGAACAACCCTGATCGTCTTCGCCGTATTCGTCGTCTGCGTCATTCTCATCGCCTTGTGGGGTGCGGCGGACAGCGACACCCCCCGCCGCTTCTTCGTCAGCGGCCGCGAACTGCCCTCCTCGCGCAACGGGATCGCCCTGTTCGGCGACTTCATCTCCGCAGCGACGCTTCTTGGCACTCCCGGACTGATCGCACTGGCCGGCTTCGACGGCATCCCGTACCTGGTGGGGCCCGTCGTGGTCTGGGCCGTCATTCTGCTGGTAATCGCCGAGCCGTTCCACAACACCGGCAGCTATACGGTGGGCGACGCGCTGGCGCGCCGGCTGCGGCCGCGGCCCGTCCATCTGGCCATGGGACTCGCCACGTTGGTGATCTCGCTGTTCTACCTCACCGCCCAACTCGTGGGGGCCGGAGCGCTCGCGGCCCCTCTGCTGGGCATCTCCGGCGAGGCGGCCCAGAACTACCTGATGGTCTTCCTCGGTGTCCTGATGATCATCTACGTGGCCATCAGCGGTATGCACGGCGCTACGCTCGTACAGTTGCTCAAGGCGGCCGTCCTGCTCGTCGCGAGCATCTTCCTGGCAGCGCTCGTGCTGGCGAAGTTCAATTGGAACCCCAGTGACCTGCTGGGAACCGCGGCCCGCCGCAGCGGCGTCGGCGAGGACTTCCTCGCCCCCGGCGCCCGCGCCCAGGGGACCGGCACCGAGGCGCTGGACAGAGTCAGCCTCCAACTCGGAGCCCTGATCGGCGCCGCCGGGCTCCCACACATACTGATGCGCATGTCCGTGGTGCGCTCCGCGCGCGCTGCGCGGCGTTCAGTGCAGTGGACCGCGGTTCTGACGTGCGTGTTCTGCGCGACCGCGGGGATTTTGGGATTCGGTGCCGCGGCGGTTCTCGGCCCGGAGACCATCGTCGCCGGGAGCCCCTCGGGGAACACGGCCACCCTGCTGCTCGCCCACTCCCTCGGCGGCTCGTGGATGCTCACCGTCATGGCCTGCGTGGCGTTCGCCACGATCCTGGCCGTTGTTGCGGGCATAGCCCTCGCGGCAGCGACATCCGTGGCGCACGACCTCTACGGCGCGGTGCTCAAGCGGGGACGCGCGACCGAGGAGAAGGAACTGATGGTCGCCCGCTGGGCAGTCGTGCTGATCGGTTGCGCCGCGGTGGGCCTGTCCCTGCTCGCCGAGCGCCTCAACGTCTCCTTCGCCGCCGGGCTCGCGTTCTGCGTCGCGGCTTCGGCGATTCTTCCCGCGCTGCTTTACGGCCTCTACTGGCGGGGCTTCACCACCACCGGCGCGCTGTGGAGCATCTACGGCGGACTGGTTTCCTCGGTGGTCCTGGCCGTGCTGTCCCCGGCGGTTTCGGGAGGCCCGACCGCGCTGTTCCCGGACATGGACTTCAATTTGTTCCCGTTGCAGTACCCGACCATCGTCTCCGCCCCCCTGGGATTCTTCCTGGGATGGCTCGGTTCGGTGCTGGGGAGGGACAGGCCGGACCAGGCCACGTACTCCGCGCTCGAGTTGCGCACGCTCGCGAGCGTGGACGAGACCTCCGCCTAGGCCGCGTATCGGGTCGTGATCAATTCGCGGGATTCGCTCTCGTGACGGGCCTTGACCAGGTAGATCATCTTGTGTGTCGCGAGCGCAACTGACCGATGCGGAGTGGGCGTTCATCGGCCCTTACCTGCCGATCGGCGAGTACGGGCCTTATCCCGAACGGCTGCGGCAGCAGTTCGAGGGTGTGGTCTGGCGGTTCAAGACGGGCGGCCAGTGGCGGGAGATGCCGCAAGAGTTCGGGGCGTGGTCGACCGTCTCCAATCGCTTCCGGCAGTGGCGTGACACCGGTGTATTCGAGGCCCTGTTGTGGGTCTGATCGCGGAGGCCGCGAAGCGGGGCGAGGTGGATCTGTCGCTGGTCAGCATCGACTCCACCACCGCGCGGGCCCACCACGGCGCCGGGATGCACCTCGACGAGGACGTGCTCACCGCCTTGGAGAAGGCCGCTGCTGAGGAGGAGAAGGCCGCGTCAAAGGGGGCGGCCCCGAAGAACGAACCGGACAGAAAACCGAAGTCGACCCCGAACGGGAGGAACGACGACGCGTCCGGCGCCGCCGCAAGCTCCGACTGAAGGCCGCCCAGCGACCCGGTGCGACAAGACGCCGGAGAGCTACCTCGCCGGACTCCACCTCCGAGCCTCCATGATCTGGGTCAAAGACCTCACACGAAACGGCCTTGACCATGGGCAGACATGCGACCTCGTTGGAGGGCTGATGCCTCACCCGTCGAAGTGACACCAGCGGAACCCGTGTTCGAGCAGTCGGGGCCGTCGGCGGCGCCGGCTGCGAGGCGACCGCCGCCAAGCCGGCTTCCCCGACCGGCACCGCGGCCGCCCACTCCATCCCCAGCGCCGCGAGGGCAGCGCGCTGCTCCGCCGTGAGCTTCTCCCGCCTCGACTTGGTGTTCGAGAGCCACACCCCCAGCTTCACAGGCACCGGCTCCGCCTCGCCGTCGACCGCGACCTCAACGACCGCGCCGCGCGGGACGGACCGCTGCCCCTCCTGTTCCACCCACTGCGCCAGGGCTGCCAGGCCCCGGTGGAACGCCGCCTCAGCCTTGATCCCCCCAGGTGTGTATCGCGGTGGTGAAGCCGTAGGCGGGTACCCACATCACGGGGCGGATCAGGGCGCCGTGCGCTGAAAGTCACTCAGCGATGGTGAGTGAACGAAGGTCGGCGTCCAGCATGCGGATCAACTCGCCAACCCGTCCGCCGCCACGCGGCGCCGCCGGGAAGCGTTTGAGCACGTCGATGACGACTGGTGTCGCACGACGCGCCGTCTGCTCGATGCTTTCGGCACCAACGCTCCGGTCCTCGCCGGCGACGAGTTCGGCTGCTCTGGCCGCGTAGGCGCCGGCTCCGAGGATGTGCTTGACCTGGGTGGCCTTGGCCAACGGATGCAGGTAGGCGGCGCCGGCCGCAGACATCGCAGCCCACGCTGCCTCTCGGGCAGCGGCAGTGTCCGCGTCCTTGGCCGCTTTGAGGGCGGCGGATGCTGTGTCGCGCAGAGACTTCCCGCGTTCGCCGCCCCGAGCGAACTCCCACGCGGCACAGACAGCGTCTCGAGGCCGCGAGTCGTCCGGCTGATCGGCCTCGAACACCTCAAGCGCCGCCTCAGCACAGGCCGCAGCGAACGCGGCGATCTCACGAAGGTCCTGCTTGGTCAGAACGATCTCGCTTCGGTCCTCTGTCATGGGTTCCATCTTCATCGACTGCGCTGGACCGCAAGGTAGGGGCGGCTCCGGCGGCATTTCACCAGCGAATTCAAGTTGGCAAAGGCTCGGTGATCACAACCGGACAGACACATCCGATCAACTGACCGTCCCACGTCAGGGCCGTTCAAAGGCATCCGGGGCGGCTCGGCTGCCGTCGCTGTCGACCCGTGGCCGTGCGATCGCAGTGAGGAAGTCGTCGAGCATGGCGATTTGTACGTCTTCAGGGAATCGGCCGGGGTCGAAGAGGGTCTGCACGACGAGGCCGTGTGTGAAGGCGACGGCGCCTGCCGACAGTTGTTCCGGATCGGCGTCTGCGGGCAGCTGGCCGAGGTCGCGCGCGACCTCGAAGTGGGGGCTGATGGCCGAGCGGAGGCGGGTGTATCGGTCGGCCTGTTGCCTGGCCAGTTCATCGTTGGCGAGGGAGAGGTCCCAGGAACTGACCCAGATGCGGTTTCGGGCAGTGTCGTCCGAGGTCAGCGGCAGAATGTCCAGGAGGGCGGCGCGTACGGTGGCGAGGCCGGGTCCGGGACGTGCGCGGCGGGGCCTCTGTGCGGTGCGGTGCTCCAGCAGGTCCAAGGCATGTTGGATCAGGGCTCGTTTCGTCGGGAAGTAGTGCATGAGCATTCCGGTCGAGACGTCCATGGTGGCGGCGACCGCACGCAGGGTCAGGCCACCGAATCCCTTGTCGGCCATGACGCGCCAGACCGCCTCGGAAACGTCCTGGCGGCGGGCTTCTCGGTCTCCGGGTGCGGGTGGCATGCTGCTAGCTTACGTACCGAACGCTTGTTACGCACCCGAGAGTGAGGCTTCCATGTTCACCATGCCGCTCGGCGACCGTGCCCAACTCCGCTCGCTCGAGCCCTGGCAGGCCGAGGAGTTCCTCGCTCATATGGACCGCGCGCGGGACACCGTGGATCCGTGGATACCCTGGGCGTCGTTGAGTACCGACGGTGACTCGGCTACGGCCACCCTCCAGCGCTATGCCGACCGTGCGGCCCTGGACACCGGCCGGATCTACGGGATCTGGCTCGACAGCACACTGGTCGGCGGGGTGATGTTCACCCGCTTCGACAGTGCCTCCGGGGTCTGCGAGCTCGGCTGCTGGCTGGAACGGGCGGCGGAGGGGCGGGGTCTGGTCACCCGGGCCTGCCGGGCGTTGATCGACTGGGCCTTCCGTACACGCGGGATGAGCCGGGTCGAATGGTGGGTCGCGGCGGGCAACACCCGCAGCATCGATGTCGCACAGCGGTTGGGTATGACCCGTGAAGGAGTGCTGCGGCGGCGCTCTGCCCACCGCGGTGTGCGGCACGACAGCGAAGTCTGGTCGGTCCTTTCCGAGGAATGGCCCTGCCCCGGTGAGGCGTCCGAAGCGCCCGAGGCCGGTGTCAAGGCCGAGCTCGATCGGCTGATGGCAGTGTTCGCCGGCGCGTTTACCAACACCGGCGGCAACCGCCCTGATCTCGACGTCATCCGCGACGTCTTCATCCCGCAGGGCAGGATCATCTCGAACGTCGGCGACAAGCCCGTGATCTACGACCTCGACGCCTTCATCGAGCCCCGGCAGAAGATGCTCACGGACGGGACGCTGACGGAGTTCTCCGAATGGGAGGTATCCGAAAGTACCGAGATTCTCGGATCGATAGCGCACCGGTTCAGCCGATACCGCAAGTCCGGCATCCACCATGGTGAGGCGTTCCAGGGCTCCGGCCACAAGAGCACCCAGTTCCTTCGAACTCCGGCAGGATGGCGTATCGCTTCGCTGGCCTGGGACGACGTGGCGGCAACCACTACGGCATGACTACACGGTCAAGTGCGAGTGCGCTCCCCGGCCAGCGGCGCCGGTGAGCGCACCGGCAGCCCGCCAGTCGGTGAGCGCGCTCACCGACTGCGTGCGTGACGGCTGCGGACACATGGTGGTCGGATATCGAAGGACTGGTGGAGGAGGCCGGACGGCTGATTAGGGATCAGGCGTGGGCCGTGACACCCGCTGACCGTACCGTCGCGGCAAAGGCCGCCGCCGATCTGCACGCTGTCGGTGGCCCCCCGCAGTCCCGGCAGACCCTCCCAGGAGTTGACCGATTGGAACACTTGCGGGGAAGCATTCGCTGCTGTTGCCATCGCCTACGTCCACGGATGCCTGGCCTGGTTCCTCGGGGCAGCTGTCACCGTCCTCACGCCAATCCTGCACCGGCGCGCCATGCCCGCCGAAGACGGCCCCGCCCTCGGCGCCGTCCCGTTGGCCCTCCAGCAGTACACGGCAGCGAAGCCGCGATCCGCCGGCTCCAAGCCGCCCTCACCCGCATCGCCGCAGCCTGACGACAGACGGCACGGCCACGAGCTCGTCTGGGAACCGGTCATCTATGCCCGCCGACGCGGATCCCCGCCTCGGACGGTGTTGCTATGTTTCCGCTGGTCACAGGTGCAATCCGCCATGATCGGAGTCACACTGCTTCTTTTGCAGCCCCAACTCATACGGCGGCGCGGCCAGCCCAACTCATGCGGCGGCGCGGCGCAGTGTGAACCAGAAAGTCGGGACCGGGTTCGTGCCCGGCGTCACGTCGACCAGCTGCCATCCAGTGAACCTGGTGTTGAGTTCGTCCGCAGTGACGCCGGACCACGAGTCGTCAAACGCCCCGGGCCCGTAGCCGAACATCAGCAATCGTGCACCGGGGGCGGCGCGCTTGGTGACGCCGGCGGTGTAGGCGTCGCGGCGGTGCGGTGGAATCCCGCAGTAGCAGCTCAGGTCGAAGAACAGGTCGTACGGCCCGGGCACGCCCACCTCGTCGAGTCGGGTGGCGTCCGCGCACAGCACCGTGACGTCCGCTCCGGCCGCGGCAGCCTTCTCCCTCGCCTGCCGGACCGCGCGGTCGACCAGGTCGACGGCGGTCACCTGCCAGCCGTGCTGGGCCAGGTACACCGCGTTGGTCCCGGTGCCACAGCCGAGTTCGAGCACCCGGCCCGCCGTCAACGCGCCGGGCCCCTCTATCAGGGCCACGAGTTCGGGCGGCGTGACACCGCTGTCCCACGGCGGCTTACCGTCTCGGTAGAAGTCCTCCAACACGCCGCGCACAGAAGCCTCTTGGTCGAGCTCTGCAGCAGTCCGAGTCTCATTCATCGCTACGCCTCCAAGATATTAGAGTCCATCTCTAATGTCTGACTCTAGAGATAGACTCTCGGCATGGATGTGGTCAAGGGATCCGACGGACAGAACGTCAAGCGCCCCGACAAGAGGGCTGAGCGCTCGCGGCGTACCCGCGAGAAGATCGTTGCGGCGGCGCGGGAGCTGTTCGTCGCGCAGGGGTACGGTGCGACAAGCCTTCAGGAGGTTGCGGATCGCGCGGGCGTGGCAGTCCAGACCGTGTACTTCGTGTTCCGCAACAAGCGCGCGCTGTTCAAGGACGTCGTCGACACGTCGATCGCGGGCGACGCCGAGCCGGTCGCCACGATGGACCGAGACTGGTTCCGCGCGGCGTGCGCCGAACCCACTGCGGCCGGGCAACTGCGCATCCACGTGCGGGGCGTACGCGACATCCTCGGCCGGGTCGCCCCGATCATGCCGCTGATCGCGGCTGCGGCGGCCACGGACCCGGAGATCGCCGCGCAGTGGCCCGTCGGCCCTGACCCGCGCTATACCGTCCAGCACGCCGCAGCCAAGGCATTGACCTCCAAGCCCGACGCCCGCCCCGACGTCGATACCGCCCGCGCCGCCGACCTGCTGTACGGGCTGCTCAGTCCGGAGCTATACCTGATCTTTGTCCGCGACCGGGGCTGGTCCCCCGACGCCTGGGAAGAGTGGGCATGTGTGGCCCTGAGTGGCCACCTCTGCACAGACCACGAGTAGGCCACCGGGACTATGCTTCCGTTCCTTCCGGGAGGTCGAACGCTCCGGGCTCGGCGCGGGTCGGGTCCGAAGAACCGGTGCCCGGGGCGCCTGGCCCGTCCAGGTGGTCTGAAGGAGGCGTGGGTCCGTGGGACGTCACAGCCGGAAGAGCGGTCCGCCGGAGTTGTGGTGGTGGAAGGCGCGCAGGTTCGCCCATGACTGGGCGTATCCGACGATGTTCAGGTACTACTCGGTGGTCTACGTGACGTCCGCCGCGACGGCGACGAGGCCGTCTGGGGCGGCTGGCGCGGGGCGGCCGGAGCGCCCCGCCCGAGCTGCGTTTCGACACCGCCGCCTACGAAGTCGAGGTCCTGCGGGCCCGGGACGATGACGCGTGGTGCTGGCCGGCCCGCGGCACCGCCCGGCGGATCACGGCGGCCCTGCGGGAGCGGCCGGAGCTGACGGCCCGCTGGGGCATCCGATGGATGCGGCCACCGGATGGCGCGACCCGGACACCGTCAGCGTGACCTTCCTCCGCCCTCCGCACGCCCGTCCCGGCGCCGCCGGGACCGGAAGAGGGGGACGGCCCCGGCCTTATCTTCGAGTGGCGGCTGCCCGACGACGGCCGCCCGGCCGAGCGCAGGCCGCGGCGGCGGTGGAGCGGCTGGAGAGCACCGACCCCACGACGTACGCCACGCTGACGGGCGGGGGCCGGGAGCTGGCCGAGTCCCTCGGCTACGCCTGGCAGCGGCGGAACTAGTCATCACGCATCTGGCGCCGGCGCCCCGGCGCCTACGTCTTCCCGCGCACCGAGCTTGGGCCAACCGCTGCGTCCGCACACCGCAGTTGGGCCAAGGTGGCTGGTCGGGGCGTAAGTCCCCGGGCTGTAGCCTGCGAGCGGTCGTCGCTGCGACCCTTCCCTTGCCGTATCCGATCCATGGGGGTCACCATGTCCACACCGCCGTCCTACCAGCATCCCTACGGGCAGCCCAACAGCCGGCGGCTGGGGGCCCGAACCGGCCGCGGCAAGGGAACGTGCTCCAACTGCTCCTCACTATGGTCATCTTCCTGGCGATAGTCGGTGGTGTCGGTTACTGGGTGTACGACTACAACACCAACCCCAACGGCGGTCAGGCGAAGAAGGAAGCCGAGGCTGTCGCCCAGAACAAGGAAGACAAGACTCACGAGCCGCAGGTCGGGGACTGCGTCAAGGTGCAGGGCCCGCAGGGCAAGCCGGTGCCGACGATCGTCGACTGCGGTTCGGCGGAGGCCGAGTACAAGACCGGCGAGATCCTGCCCGGCGAGGGCATGAAGTGCGGGCCGAAGTTCGATTACGGCATCCAGCGCACGGCGTCCCGCGGGTTCGACTACACCTGGACGCAGGAGTGCACCCAGGTGAACAGTGGCCCGTGGGTGATGGTGGCGAGGTGGTGGGCGAGCCATGGCCGCCCAAGCTGGTCGGCGAGCTCGGCCAGCAGCCGGGGCAGCTCGCCCAGCCGGTAGGGGAGATGGCGGCGCGACGCGGTGACGGTGCGCTGCTGCAGGGGGCGGTTGGCCAGCAGGCGTGCGAGGGCGACGGTCTCGGGGTAGGTGACCAGGTCGCTCGGCGGCTACCTCCCACCAGCCGGGATCGGCGCCGGCGGGCCGGCCAGATCCGTTCGTCGGCGTGCCCGGGCCCGTGCCACCAGTCTCCGGTGACGGCGCGCGCCACGTCGAAGGCCTGCGCACCCGAGGAGCGCTCGAGCAGCCGTGCGCGAGGACAAGCGCCGATCGTGATCGTGCGGGCGTGTGACTCAAAGGCCCGCGCGCGCCACCGTGTGGGGCGGTGACGCGCGCGGGTGCACGGCGCAAGGGTGTGCTCTCGCGGCGGGAGCGCCTCGTGCGGCGTCTCAGCCGCGGAGGGGACCCTCGCAGCTGTAGTCGGATGTGCCCGCACGTCCGCCGGACCAGATGTCCACGTCGTCGAACGAGCAGTTCATGTCGATCAGGTTGTTGTCACCGCCGGCCGCACGGTCGAGGAGGAAGTGGTCGACCGTCTCGGACATGTCCTTGAAGACGAGGTCGGCGTCGCCGGCGTCGGTCAGGTGCGCGGTGATGCGGCCGGTGCAGACGAACCGGGGACGCTCGGCCGTGCCGCTGCCCCGGCAGGCCGGGGTGCTGCCGGTCGTCGCGGAGAAGGAGGCGCGGACCTCGTCGGCCGAGCCGTCGCGCAGCTGGTCCAGCGGCACATAGGCGGTGTCCGGCACGAACAGGTCGTCGACGTGGGCGATCTGCGCGTCGAGAAAGGCGTCGTACGCGCTCTGCAGCCCCGCGTCCTTGCCGAGCCTGTCGCGCCAGGCGTCGAACGCGGCCGGGTCGTCGGCGCGCAGGGTGCGGTACATGTCTCCCAGCAGGGAGGGCCGTTGTGTCCAGAGGAACTCGAAGAAGGTGCCCGCGTAGTCGTAGAAGCGGAAGCCGTCGCCGTCGTACGTGGCGTGCAGCAGCCGGTCCACGGTCATGCGCGGCCCGCCGTTCGCGGTGTCGTCGATGACGCCTTGGACGAGCGATTTGCGGACCTTGACGCCGTCGCTGCGGCTGGCGCCGGCGAAGAACTCGGCGGTGCCCTCGTCCATCGCTGTGGTCCGGTCGCCCTCGTACCACGGACCCTCGCCGAAGAAGCCCGGCACCGCCCACCGGCCGTTGAGGTAGTGCCCGTACTCGTGGCGGAACAACTCCTCCAGGGTCAGCGAGGAGTCCTGCGGCACCCGGCGCTGGTACGTGTAGAAGGTCGCGCCCTTCTCGATGTAGATGCCGCCGTTGTCGGTGCCCATGCCGGTCAGGAGCGGGTGGAAGATCTCGTACTCCTTGCGGGAGGAGTACAGGACGATGTTCAGGGCGGAGTTGGGGTCGCCCGCGAGCGGTTCCTCGCTGCCGACCACACGGTGGAACTGCGCCTTGACCTGCTTGCTCGCGTAGTACAGCTGGTCGACGGTGGCCCGGGCGAGTCCGGTGCGGACCTTGATGCGGTCGACGGCGTCGACACCGTAGACGTAGGTGTACGGGAAGAGGCGCTTCTCGATGTCGGACTTGCATACGCGGTAGGGGGCGCAGGCCTCGTACACCCCCAGCCAGGTGGCGACCTTCGCCCACGGGTCGCTCATGTCACCGAAGGTGCGTGCCGTGACGCCCAGGAGAGTGCCGAGGCCGGAGACGGTCCCGGTGCGCAGCCCGTCGATCTGGCCGAAGCGGCCGTACTCGCTCAGCGCGTCGCGCACGACCCAGGCGTTGGGCCTGTCCTTGAGATGCGTGTGCGTGGCGAACGACCTGAAGGCGGCCCTGTAGGAAGGGGCGGCCTTCGCCGCGGCGTGGAAGGCGGTGTCCTGGTTGCCGGGGTAGACGCCGAGGTAGTTCAGGCTGAGCGCGGCGAGGGCGGCGCCGGCCCATGAGGTGTCCTGGGCGGTGTCGGGGTGCCGGGCGTCCATGGTGGCCAGCACCCGCTTGACCAGGGGGAGTTGGTACTGGCGCAGGCCGGGGGCCGAGGCGGCGTAGAGCGCCTCGCGCAGCGTCTCGGCGTTGGTGCGGGTGGCGTCGAAGGTGCGGGTCGCCGCACCGAAGGCGGCGACGGCGCGGCGCATGGTGCTCAGGGTCGGCGCGTCGGTGATGTCGATCTCGTCGCGCGAGAAGTCGTGGTATGCGACGGCGTGGAGGTACGTGAACATCTCCAGCAGGTGGCTGCCGTTCCTGCCGTCGTGGGAGGCGGCGAGTGCGGTGACGCGGCGGGAAACGGTTTGGACGTGCGCGTCCGACATGACGGGGACGAGGCGCCGGTCCCAGGTCCACAGGACCGACCGCAGGCAGCCGTCGGCGGTGACGGCGGGGTCGGCGAGGAAGTCGGCGAACCGATCCGGGGGCAGGCCCGTGACGCCGTCGAGTGTGCAGGGCGCTGCCGCCGCGCCGAGGGCGGCCTGCGGCTCCTTCGCCCCGCCCTTCCGCTCGGGTGTACGAGGCCCGGGGATGCGGCCGCCGGTCAGGCCGCCCGGCGCGGGGAGCGGAAGGGCGGCCCGGTCCGGGGCCTTCGCCAGGCGGTCGACCCGGTCCGTGGGGTTCGGCGCGGAGGCCGGCCGTATCGCCGAAGGCGCGGCGGGTGCCCCGGAGGAGCCCGCGTCCGCGGCGGGTGCCCCGGACGCGGGCTCGGCCGCGGGGGCGGGCTGGACGGCCGTCACGCAGAGCGTGAGTGCCGTCGCGGCGGTGATCAGGGCTGCGCGCAGTGATCCGCGCGCGAACGGGCGCAGAGGTCGGCGCGGATTTCTGGACTGGAACACATCGGCTCCTGTGTGGGAGGTGGCAACAGATGCGCTGTGCGGCGGAAGGCGCCTCGGGCGTCAACTGCCTTGGCGTGAGCGCCGGTTGAAGCTACCGGCGCTATGTGATGCGTAACGTAGTAATGTGAAATGGCACTGTAAAGACCCGTGCACCGTGCTTCACGGTCGTGCCGGTACTTCAGGAAGCCTCGGGGAAGTGGCATGCCACCTGACGGACGTCGCCGGCTGCCGGTCGCGCGAGATCCGGCGCCTCGGTCCGGCAGATCCGCTGCGCCTTGTGGCAGCGCGGATGGAAGGAGCAGCCTGGCGGTGGAGACGCCGGACTCGGCGGATCGCCGAGCAGGGTGATGCGTTCACGGGTCCGCTCACCGACCGGGTCGGGCAGCGGTACCGCTGAGAGCAAGGACCGCGTGTAGGGGTGGGCGGGGGCGGCGTACACCCGTTCCTTGGGGCCGATCTCGACGATGCGGCCCAGGTACATCACGGCGACCCGGTCGCACACCCGCCTGACCACCGAGAGGTCATGGGCGATGAAGAGGTAGGCGAGAGAGAGTTCCCGCTGGAGACGTTCCATCAGGTTGATGATCTGGGCCTGTACGGAGACGTCGAGCGCCGAGACCGGTTCGTCCGCGACGATCAGGCGCGGACCCGTGGCCAGTGCGCGGGCGATGCCGATGCGCTGGGCCTGGCCGCCGGAGAACTCGTGGGGGTAGCGGTCGATGTGCTCGGGAATCAGCCCTACGAGCTCCATCAGCTCGGCGGCCCTGCGGCGCGCCTCGGTCGCCGGAGTGCCCTGCACCAGCAGGGGATCGGAGATGATCCGGGCCACCGTCTGGCGCGGGTTGAGAGAGGAGTGCGGATCCTGGAACACCATCTGGATCTCCCGCCGCAGTGGTCTCAGCCGGCGCTGGGAGAGATGGCTGATGTCGCGGCCGTCGTACGTGACCGAACCACCGGTCGGCTCCAGGAGCCGCACGATCATCCGCCCCGTGGTGGACTTGCCGCAGCCGGACTCACCGACCAGCCCGAGGGTCTCGCCCCGCGCCACGTCGAAGCAGACTCCGTCGACGGCCCGCACGGGGCGGGCAGCGCGGCCTCGCCGGCCGGGGAAGGTCATGCTCAAGTCGCGTACCGACAAGGGTGGTTCGCGAGCAGCCCGTGATGGCACGGGACCTGGCGCGTCGTCCTTCGTCACGGTGCGACCTCCCTGGGCGGGGCATACGGGGCCGCGTCCGGGCCCGGTGGAAGATGGCAGGCGACACTGCGTCCTGCGACGGCGGACAGACCGGGCCTGACCCGCTCGCATCGCACCCGCGCCTCGGCTCCGGCCGAGGCGGCCCGCGGGCAGCGCGGCGCGAACGCGCAACCGGGCGCCGGGGCGAGGAGCGACGGCGGGCTGCCGGGAATCGCCCGCAACGGGGCGCCGTCGATGTCGTCGAGTCGGGGCAGCGAGTCGAGCAGACCACGCGTGTACGGGTGGGCCGGGGTCGCGAACACCGCGTCCACGGGCGCCTGTTCCGCCACTCTTCCGCCGTACATGACCAGGACCTCGTGGGCGACACGTGCCACGACGCCGAGGTCATGGGTGATCAGCACGACGGCGAGGTCGCGCTCCTGCTGGATGCGGGCGATCAGCTCCAGGATCTGGGCCTGGACGGTGACGTCCAGAGCAGTCGTCGGCTCGTCGGCGATCAGCAGGTCGGGCTCGCAGGCCAGCGCCATGGCGATCATGACCCGCTGGCGCATTCCTCCGGAGAACTGGTGCGGGTATTCGCCGGCCCGGCGCCGCGGTTCCGGAATCCCCACCTCTGCGAGCATCTCGACGGCCCGCCGCCGGGACGCGGCACGGCGGGAGCCGAAGTGGACCCGGTGGTGCTCGGCCACCTGCTCGCCCACGGTGTAGTAGGGGTGCAGGCTGGAGAGCGGGTCCTGGAAGATCATGGCCATCCTCCGGCCGCGCAGCCGGTTCAGCTCACTTTCGGCGAGACCGACCAGTTCGCGGCGCTCCAGGGTGATTGAGCCGCTGACCGCGGCGCCGGTGTGCAGGCCCATCACCGCCATCGAGGTGACCGACTTGCCGGAGCCCGACTCGCCGACGATGCCGAGGGTCCGCCCGCGTCCGACGTCGAAGGAGAGCGAGTCGACCGCGCGGACCGGGCCGTCGTCGGTCGGGAATGTGACAGTCAGGTCCCGTACGGACAGCAGGGGTTCGTCAGCCATCACAGCCTCACTCGCGGGTCGACGACGGCGTAGAGCAGGTCGACGGCCAGATTGGCGACGACGATGAAGGCGGCGGCGAGCAGGGTCACTCCCAGGATCACCGGTTGGTCGCCGGTGGACAGCGCCCCGTAGAACAGCCGCCCGACGCCGGGGAGTCCGAAGATGGACTCCGTGATCACCGCGCCGGCGAGCAATCCGCCGAGATCCATGCCGAAAAGGGTCAGGACCGGTGTCATGCCGGCGCGCAGGCCGTGCTTGACGACGACGGTCCGTCGCGGCAGGCCCTTGGCGCGGGCCGTGCGGATGTACGGCTCCGCCATGGCCTCGATCATCGAACTGCGGCTCTGGCGCGCGTACATGGCCGCGTAGAGAACGGCGAGGGCCAGCCAGGGCAGCAGCAGGTTCGACGCCCATCGCCCCGGGTCGTCGCCGAAGGGCACGTACTGGGGATAGGGGAGCAGGCCCGTCACCCTGACGACGCCGTAGATCAGCATCATCGCGGTGAAGTAGACCGGCAGCGAGGCCGCGCCGACCGCACCGACCATCAGGACGCGGTCCGTGAGAGTACCCCTGCGCAGGGCCGCGACCGTGCCGGCGCCCAGACCGAGTGCCAGCCACAGCGCCGCCGCGCCGACCGCGAGCGAGGCGGAGACGGGGAGGCGGTCCGTCAGCAGGTCCCACACGGCCTCGCTGTTCTCGTAGGAGTAGCCCAGGCAGGGGAAGCGGCACTGAAGGGCGTACTGGCCGCTTCCCACCGTGCGGCCGGTGAAGATGCCGCTGACGAATTCCCAGAACTGCCGCCACAGCGGCTGGTCGAGGCCCATATGGGCGCGGATCGCGGCCAGCCGCTCGGCGCTGCACGCCTTTCCGCAGGCCGCGGCCGCGGGGTCGGAGGGAAGGACGTAGAAGATGGTGAAGGTGACGGCGGCGACGGCGGTCAGTACGCCGATGACGGCGGCCAGCCGTCGCAGCGTGTAAAGGATCATGCGCGGCCGCTCCTCGGGTCGAGGACGTCCCGCAAGGCGTCGCCGAGCAGGGTGAAGGCGAGCACGGTCAGGAACAGGCAGGTGCTCGGGACGATGAAGTACATCGGGTCCGTGTCGTAGAAGGCGACGCTCTCGGCGATCATCTGGCCCCAGGACGGAGTAGGCGGGCGGACACCGACGCCCAGGTAGCTCAGGGCCGCTTCGGTGGCGATCATCCCCGGGACGAGCAGGGTGGTGTACGCGATGACGGGCCCCGCCACGCCCGGCAGGATGTCGCGGGTGAGGATGCGCCAGGGGCCGGCGCCGCAGACGCGAGCGGCGTCGACG
The DNA here is from genome assembly GCF_056835925.1 of Streptomyces sp. WAC00040. Lineage (NCBI taxonomy): Bacteria > Bacillati > Actinomycetota > Actinomycetes > Kitasatosporales > Streptomycetaceae > Streptomyces > Streptomyces sp. WAC00040. Next base: position 395,186 of record NZ_JAKQZE010000004.1, on the reverse strand, counting down.
TACTCGCGGTGCTTGAGCGAGAGCGTCTGTCCGCGCACGACACGAGCGATGCCGGGCCAGCCGAAGAGGCCGATGACAGCCGTCATCAGCACGATCCGGTCGACGTCACGGGCCACGGACATCATCGCGATCATGAAGATGAGGGAGGGGAAGGACATGGTCAGGTCCATCAGCCGGGAGAGCACGGCGTCGGTGCCGCCGCCGAAGTAGCCGGCCGCGGTCCCGGCCGCGACACCCGTGACGACGACCAGGGCGGTCGCGGCGAAGGCGATGAGCAGGGAGACCTGGGCGCCGTGCACGACCCGGGCGAACAGGTCGCGGCCGGTGACGGGTTCGACGCCGAGCCAGTGCTCCGCCGAGACGCCGCCGAGCGGCCCGATGGGCTGCCCGCCGAGATAGGGGTCCACTGCGCTCTTGTCGAACTCTTCCGGGCCCCAGCCGCTCAGCGAGCTGAGCAGCGGGGCGGCCGCTGCCATGAACAGGAAGAGGGCCACCACCGCGAGGGAGAGCTTCACGGAAGTCCGGCGGCGCAGTTCCGCGCGGGCGAGCCGCCAGGGGCCGCTGCCCGTGGGGAGAAGGGTCTGGGAATCGGTGGCTGCCATGAGAGGCCGGATCCTCAGCGGCCGCTCTGGGACGGGTTCTTGAGCCCGACGGTGGCGTAGTCGATCTGGCCGCCGAACGAAGTGTGGCCGAAGGCGCCGGCGATGTTGGTGCCGAGGAGCAGTGGCATGCGCTCGATGACGGCGGGTGCGGTCGGGGCCTTGGCGAGTATCCGGGCGTCGAGGTCCTGCCAGGCCCTGGCCGCCTGTGGGGCATCGGTCATTGCGGCGATCTCGTCCATCCGCTTCATGGTCGCCCGGTCGCGGAAGAGGGAGTGGTTGCCGGAGTTGCCCTTCTCCTTGATATAGCGGCCGTCGAAGACGAAGGGCAGGAAGGTGGAGCCGGACGGGTAGTCCGGGCACCAGCCCGTGTAGACGAGGTCGGTGCGGTTCCCGGTGTCGCCGATGGTGTCGTAGAAGGCGGAGGGGTCGACGGTCTCGATGGTGACCTTGATCCCGGCCCGGCCGAGCGACTGCTGGATCGCCTCGCCCACGCCCTTGTCGCCGCTTGACACGGTGACGCTCGTGGCGAAGCCGTCCGGGCTGCCGGCCTCCTTGAGGAGTTGCTCGGCCTTCGCCACGTCACCGGTGAGGGGGATCTTCAGGGTGTCGGGCTGCTCGCCCCCGAAGAGGGACCCCGGCATGAGGGCCGTGGCGGGGTCGTTCAGCGCCGGACCGCCGGATGCGGTGAGGACGGCCTCTCGATCGAGGGCGTACTGCACGGCTTTGCGGGCCTTCATGTTGTCGAACGGCGCACGGCCGGTGTGCATCTGGAGCATCTCGGTGCAATTGGTGGACTCGGCGAGCAGTCGTGCCCTGACGTCGGGCTTGGTGAGCACCTTGGGGGTGCTCTCGGGGCGCAGCTTGCCCCATGGAACGGCGGAGGCGTCGGCGCCGGAGGAGGCGATGAGGCGGTCGTCGATCTGGTTGCCCTTCAGTCCCATCGTCACGACGATCCTGTCCGGGTATGCCTTGCGCACGCTGTCGGAGTCCGGGTCCCAGTGGGCGTTGCGCACCAGCACCAGCTGCTTGTCCCTGGCGTACGACTCGATCCGATACGGGCCCGAGGAGAAGGGACGGCTGTCGTACCGGGGGCCGGTGTCACGGGACTTAGGGACCGGCGCGAACGTCGGAAGCACGGTGGCGTAGGGGAACTCCGCGAAGGGCTTGCGGAGTTCGAAGACGATCGTGTGGTCGTCGGGCACCTTGACGGAGTCGAGGTGCTTGCCCCTCGCCGGGCCCTGGTAGCCGTCGGCGCCGGCGAGGTAGCGGGCCGCGTAGTCGGGGCCGCCGGGGAGGTCGGGGGAGAAGGACCGCTCGACGTTGTACTTGATGTCGTGGGCGGTGATGGGGGACCCGTCCTCGTACTTCAGCCCCTTCTTGAGCCTGAACGTCCACGTCCTGGCCCCGTCGGAGGAGGTGCCGAGGTCCGTGGCGAGGTCGGGGGTCAGCTGTCCGCCGCCGGCGCCGGGCTCGGCCCGGTACGTCACGAGGGTGCGGTAGAGCAGCCGGGTGCCGAAGTCCATGTCGCCCATGACCCAGTTGCGGGCGGGGTCGAGGTGGGTGAAGTCCTGGTTGGACAGCACCGTGAGGGTGCCGCCCTTCGTGGGGGTGCCGCCGATGACGGCGCCCTGGTTGGCGAGGGCGGGGTCGGCCCCGCGGTCCCTGCCGTCGGTGGAACGCGTACCGCCGGAGCAGCCGGCCGCGCCGAGGGCGAAGGTCGCCACCAGGGCGGCGGCGATGGCGGTGCAGGTGCGCTTGTCCATCAGTGGTCACTCCGTGAACAGTCGGCCGAGCAGCGGGATGTGACCGGTAACATAGTAATGTGAAATTGTACTGACAAGAGGGCGTGCCTGAATCGAGGAGGACGCATGAAGGAATCCGGAGCCGCCGACCACCGGACGGTCAGTCACGATCTGCCGCTGTCACCCGAGTTCGAGAATTTCATGGCGGGCGGCTGGGCGGGCTCGCCGCTCCCCGCCGACATCCGGCTCCCTGCCGCCGACCTGACGCCCGCCCGCCGCGGCCGGTTGTCGGCGTACTTCCCCGGTGAGCGTCTGATCGTCCCCGCCGGAGAGTTGAGGGTCCGCTCCAACGACTGCGACCACCGCTTCCGGCCGCACAGTGCGTACGCCTGGCTCACCGGCCTGACCGGCGAGGAACAGGCCGGACACGTGCTGGTCATGGAGCCGGACGGGCCACACGGTCACGAGGCGGTGCTGTACGTCCGGCCGCGCTCGCCGCGCACCGACGCCGGCTTCCACCGGGACCGCCGCTACGGTGAGTTCTGGGTCGGCCGGCGGCCCGACCTGGCCGAGGCCGAGCGCATGACCGGCATCCGCTGCGACGCTCTGGACGCGCAAGGGACGCTGCCGCCGGGCCGCGACGCCTCGACCGACGCCGAACTCGCGTCGGTGCTCAGCGAGTTGCGGCTCGTCAAGGACGCCTGGGAGGTGGCGCAGCTCCAGCTCGCCGTGGACCACACCACGGCGGGCTTCGAGGACGTCGTGCGCTCCCTGCCGCGAGCCCTCGGACATCCGCGCGGTGAGCGCTGGATCGAGGGAGTCTTCGGTCTGCGCGCCCGCGCCGAGGGCAACGGTACCGGCTACGAGACCATCGCGGCGGCAGGCGCCCACGCCTGCGTCCTGCACTGGACACGCAACGACGGCCCCTTGGACGCACGGCAGTTGCTGCTCCTGGACGCCGGTGTGGAGACGGACAGCCTGTACACCGCGGACATCACCCGCACCCTCCCGCTCTCCGGACGGTTCTCGCCCGTGCAGCGGCAGGTCTACGAACTCGTACTCGCCGCCCAGGACGCCGGTATCGCCGCGCTCAGGCCCGGGGCGCGATTCCGCGACTTCCATCGCGCCGCGATGCGGGTGATCGCGGAAGGGCTCACGGACTGGGGAGTCCTCAAGAGTCCCGAGGGCGACTTCCACCGGCGCTACACGCTGTGCAGCAGCGGGCACATGCTCGGACTCGACGTCCACGACTGTGCGCAGGCGCGGGCGGACGCCTATCTCGACGGGGTGCTGGAGCAGGGGCAGGTGCTGACGGTCGAGCCTGGCCTGTACCTCCAGCCGGACGACGAGACGCTCCCGGTCGAACTGCGCGGCATCGGCGTGCGCGTCGAGGACGACCTCGTCGTCACGGCGGAGGGGGCTCGGCTGATGTCCGGAGCGCTGCCGCGCACCCCGGACGCGATCGAGGCATGGATGGGGGCGCTGACCGACGGCCCCTGACCGGACGGGCGCCTTCCGCTCATCAAGAGGCCCTTGCCCGGGGGATCACCGGGCGCCGGTCTCTTGGCAGGCAGGGTGCAATGTGAAATATTACTGACGTGACCACGAGGAACTCCCCGGATCTCATCGTCGTCGGAGCGGGAGTGGTCGGCGCCGCCTGCGCCTACTACGCGGCCCGCTCCGGCCTCTCCGTCACCGTGATCGACCGCGGCCCCGTCGCGGGCGGCACCACGGGAGCCGGCGAAGGCAATCTGCTGGTCTCCGACAAGGAGCCGGGCCCCGAACTCGAACTGGCCCTGCTGTCGAGGCGATTGTGGCGCGAACTCTCCGACGTGCTGCCGCCCCGGATCGAGTACGAGGCCAAGGGCGGCCTGGTCGTCGCCTCCAGCGGGACGTCCCTGGCGGCCCTCAGGGACTTCGCCGGGCGGCAGCAGAAGGCGGGGGTCAAGGTCCATGAGGTCATGGGTGACCGGCTCCGTGACCTGGAACCTCACCTGGCCCCGGACCTGGCCGGCGGCTTCCACTATCCCCAGGACGCCCAGGTGCAGCCCGCAATCGCCGCGGCACACCTGCTGCGTGCCGCCGGCGGACAGGACTCCGGCCGGATCCTGCTGCGCCTGTGCGAAGAGGTCACCGGGGTGCTCAAGGGTGCGAACGACGAGATCCGCGGCGTACGGACGGCGAGCGGTGATCTGCACGCCCCCTATGTGGTGAATGCCGCCGGCACCTGGGGCGGACGACTGGCCGGGCTTGCCGGAGTGGACCTGCCGGTGCTTCCCCGGCGCGGCTTCGTCCTGGTCACGGAGCCGCTGCCCCGCGTGGTACGGCGCAAGGTCTACACGGCCGACTACGTCGCCGATGTCGCCAGCGGCTCGGCGGCGCTCCAGACCTCCGCCGTCGTCGAGGGCACCCCGGCGGGCCCCGTACTGATCGGCGCGAGCCGCGAACGAGTCGGCTTCGACCGCACCCTGTCGGTGGAGGCCGTGCGCCGCCTCGCGGGCCAGGCGACCCGCCTGTTCCCGGTGCTGGCCGGGGTGAGGGCGATACGGACGTACGCCGGATTCCGCCCGTACCTGCCGGACCATCTGCCCGCGATCGGCCCCGACCCGCGCATACCCGGTCTGCTGCACGCCTGCGGGCACGAAGGCGCGGGGATAGGACTCGCCCCGGCCACGGGCATGATCGTCGCCCGGATCCTGGCCGAGGAAGAACTCCCCATGGACATCGGTCCGTTCAGGCCCGACCGCTTCGAGACGGCCTCGCCCCACATGCCTCGGACACCCCGGAAGGAGACGCGCCATGGCGCGTGACCGTACCCCTGACGAACTCGTCGGAGCGGCACCCCAACAGCCCCCGTTCGAGATCACCTTCGACGGACGCCCGATCACCACGCTCCCCGGTCGGTCCGTCGCCGCCGCCCTATGGGCGGCCGGCGTCCTCACCTGGCGCACCACACGCGGGACCGGGAGTCCGCGCGGAGCCTTCTGCGGCATCGGCCACTGCTACGACTGCCTCGCCACCATCAACGGACGGCCCAACAGACGGGCCTGTCTGGTGCCCGCCCGTCCCGGTGACACGATCACCACCCAGGAAGGACACGGCCATGCCGAGCTCGCCGTCTGACCGGGCCGCCGGCGACCCGTACACAGGGGTGTACGACCTCGCGGTGATCGGCGCGGGCTGCGCGGGCCTCGCCGGCGCCGTCACCGCATCCGAACGGGGGCTGTCGGTCGCCTTGCTGGACACGGCCGGCCGGATCGGCGGCCAGTTCTACCGCCACCCCGCCCCGGCCGTCGGCGCGGTGCGTCCGGAGGCCCTGCACCACGACTGGTCCGCCTTCGCCGATCTGCGCCGCCGCCTCGCGGCGAGCGACGTCGTCCACCTCGCGGGCCACCACGTCTGGACCCTGGTACGGCATGACGGGGCGGACACGCGATTCACGATCCACGCGGTCACCGGAGCGGACGGCGACGGCGAGCGCCCGGTGCGCGTACGCGCCCGCGCGGTCCTGCTCGCGACCGGCGCGTACGAACGCCAACTACCTTTCCCCGGCTGGACGCTACCGGGAGTCGTGGGCGCCGCGGGAGCACAGGCGATGCTCAAGGCCGGACTCGTTCTGCCCGGCAGACGCGTCGTCGTGGCGGGCAGCGGCCCGCTGCTGCTCGCCGTCGCCGCGTCGCTCGCCACCGCCGGGGCGCGCGTCCCCGCGGTGGTGGAGGCGTCCGGCTACCTCGGATATGCACGCCGGCCGGCCGTCCTCGCCACCGACCCGCAAAAGCTCGCCCAGGCCGCGATCCACGGTGCGACGCTGCTCGCGCGCCGCGTGCGGCTGCGCACCCGCAGCGCGGTGACCCAGGTCCATGGCACGGACCGGGTGGAGGCGGTCACCGTCTCCCGGGTCGACCGGGACTGGCGGCCCGTGCGGGGGACGGGCCGCCGGATCGTCTGCGACGCCCTCGCGGTGGGGCACGGTCTCGTCCCGCAGATCGAGCTCGCCACCAGCCTCGGGTGCGCCACGCGGCCTATGCGGGACGGGACGTCTGCCCTGGCACTGGACCCGCTGCAGCAGACCTCGGTGCCCGGACTGTGGGCGGCGGGCGAGACCGGTGGCATCGGCGGCGGGCAACTCGCCCGCGCGGAGGGCGAGATCGCGGGCATTGCGGTGGCCGCCCATGTGCGCGGCGGGCCCGGACCTCAGCGTGACGGGCGGATGCGGGAGCTTGAGCGACGGCGCGAGCGCATGCGCGCCTTCGCCGGTGCCATGGCCGCCGTGCACGCGCCGGGGAAGGGCTGGGCCGAGTGGCTGGACGACGCGACGGAAGTGTGCCGCTGTGAGGAGGTGACGGCGGGCGCCGTCCGCGAGGCGGTCGACACCTACGGCGCCCGTGACGCCCGCACCGTCAAGCTCCTCACCCGCGCGGGCATGGGCTGGTGCCAGGGCCGGGTGTGCGGGGCGGCCGTGGCCTGCCTCGCGGTGGGTCAGGACCCCCTGTCCCCGCCGCCGTCCCCCGAGCGCCGGCCGCTCGCGGGGCCCGTGCCGCTGGGAGTGCTCGCAGCCCTCGATGCGAACGAGCCGCCCGTCACGCCCGACGGAGCGACCGGACAGCCCGACGCCTCCCGTCCGGACGGTGCCGCCGGAATCGACGACTGAGGGATCCGAAGCCCGTAGGTCCCGTGCACGGCTCAACGAGATGTCACACCTACAAAAGAGGTTCCCGTATGACCGCCACCCGAGCCACCCCCACCTGGACCGTCGACCGCCCCTGGCGCGGCATCATGGTCGCCACCGCCCTCCCTCTGCGCGACGACCTCTCCGTCGACTTCGACGCTTACGCCGAGCATGTTCGCCGGCTCATCGACGAGGGCTGTGACGGCGTCGTGCCCAACGGCTCCCTCGGCGAGTACCAGACCCTCACCGACGACGAGCGTGCCCGTGTCGTCCGCACCGCCGTCGAGGCCGCGGGCGACGGCGCGCGCGTGATGCCCGGGGTCGCCGCCTACGGCAGTGCCGAGTCGCGCCGCTGGACTGAACAGGCCGCACAGGAGGGCTGCGGAAGCGTGCTGCTGCTGCCGCCGAACGCCTATCGCGCCGACGAACAGGCGGTGCGTGCCCACTACGCGGAGGTCGCCCGCGTGGGGCTGCCCGTGGTGGGCTACAACAACCCCATCGACACCAAGGTCGACCTCACCCCCGCGCTGCTGGCCCGGCTGCACGCCGACGGCAGCATCGTGGCCGTCAAGGAGTTCAGCGGCGATGTGCGCAGGGCCTACGAGATCGGCGAACTCGCCCCGGACCTCGATCTGCTGATCGGCGCGGACGACGTGCTGCTGGAGCTGGCCCTCGCCGGAGCGGTCGGCTGGATCGCCGGCTACCCGAACGCCTTCCCCGCCACCTGCGCCGAGCTCTACCACGCCGCCGTCGCCGGGCGGCTCGACTTCGCGGTGCCCCTCTACAAGTCACTGCATCCGCTGCTGCGCTGGGACTCCAGGACCGAGTTCGTGCAGGCCATCAAGGAGTCCATGGACGTCGTCGGCCGTCGCGGTGGCCCGACCCGACCGCCGCGTATGCCGCTGCCCGCCGAAACGGGAGCCGTAGTGCGTGCGGCGACAGAGAAGGCCGTCGCCGACGGCCACCACTGACCCGCCGATCCGCCACACAGGAAGGGACTCCCGTGCGGACCCGTCATGTCTTCCACGCCGTCGACTCACACACCGAGGGCATGCCCACGCGCGTGATCACCGGAGGCGTCGGGGTGGTCCCCGGCGCCACGATGGCCGAGCGCCGGCTCCATTTCATCGAGCACCTGGACCATCTGCGCACGCTCCTGATGTACGAGCCGCGCGGCCACGCCTCCATGAGCGGCGCGATACTCCAGCCGCCGACCCGCCCCGACGCCGACTACGGCGTGCTCTACATCGAGGTATCGGGCCTGCTGCCGATGTGCGGGCACGGCACCATCGGCGTGGCCACCGTCCTCATCGAGACCGGCATGGTCACGGTCACCGAACCCGTCACCACGGTCCGCCTCGACACCCCCGCAGGCCTCGTCTCCGTCGACGTGCACGTCGAGGACGGCGCGGCCAAGGCGGTCACGCTCACCAACGTCCCGGCCTTCTGCGTCGGCCTCGACCGCAAGGTGGACGTGCCGGGGTACGGGACGGTGACGTACGACCTCGCCTTCGGCGGGAACTTCTACGCCTTCGTCGAACTGGACGCGCTGGGGCTGCCGTTCGACCGGTCCCGCAAGGACGACCTGCTCGCGGCCGGACTCGCCGTGATGTCGGCGATCAACGCCTCCCCGGACCGGCCCGTCCACCCGGAGCAGCCCGAGATCGCGGGGGTCAAGCATGTCTACCTCGCCGGACCCGGCTCCGACGCGCACCGCTCACGCCATGCCATGGCCATCCACCCCGGCTGGTTCGACCGCTCACCGTGCGGCACCGGCACCTCGGCACGGATGGCGCAGCTGCACGCCCGCGGCGCGTTGCCGCTGCACCGCGACTTCGTCAACGAGTCCTTCATCGGTACCGAGTTCACCGGCCGTCTCGTGGCGGAGACGGAGGTGGGCGGGGTACCCGCTGTGGTACCCCGCATCACCGGACGGGCCTGGATCACGGGCACCGCGCAGTACTTCCTCGACCCGGACGACCCCTTCCCCGGAGGATTCCTCCTGTAGCGGGGGGCGCTGGGCGGGCCGGACGGTCCAGGGACCTGCGAAAACAACGTGACATTGTACGCTGGTGATCCTCTCGGCCACGAGGGCACAAGGCGAAGGGATCACCACCACCATGGGGCACCTGAAGCAGCGCAACCTCATCACCGCCAGGGAGCGGCTGCGTGACCAGGTCGCCCACGCCCTGCGTGCCGCGCTCATCTCCGGCGAACTGCGTCCCGGAGAGGTGTACTCGGCGCCCGGCCTCGCCGAGGACTTCGGGATCTCCGCGACACCGGTGCGCGAGGCGATGCTCGACCTGGCGCGGGAGGGCCTCGTCGAGCCGGTCCGCAACAAGGGCTTCCGCGTCACCGAGGTCAACGAGCGCGATCTCGACCAGTACACCGAGATCCGCATACTCATCGAGGTCCCCATGGTCCGCCGGATCACCGGCAGCGCCTCCCGCGAGGACCTGGAGGCGCTGCGGCCAGTGGCCGAGGAGATCGTGCGTGCGGCACGCGATCACGACCTCATCGGCTACCTCGAGGCCGACCGCCGATTCCACCTCTCTCTTCTGGCGCTCGCCGGCAACGAACGACTCGTCGAGACGGTCGGCGATCTGCGCAAGCGTTCGCGGCTGTACGGACTGACCGCGCTGGACGAGCGCGACCAGCTGATCCCGTCCGCCGAGGAGCACATCGAGTTGCTCGACCTGATGGTGGCGGGTGACGCCAAGGGCGCCGAGAAGTGCATGGCCCGCCACCTCGGACATGTGCGCTCGCTCTGGGCGGAGGGCGCGCTGGAGAAGGAGCGGCAGGCGGCGGTGCGCGGTCCCAAGAGGCGGCTGGGCTCGGCTCGTTGAGACGGGCAGGGCCCCGCATGTGAGGTCGCGCCCCGCACAGCTCCCGGCGCCCGCCGGAGCGGGCGGCGGCTCGCTCCGGCGATGCCAGCCGCATCCACTTCCAGGCCCGGGTCAGCGCCGCTCGGCCGGGATGAGTGGTGTGAAGGGGGAGGCAGTGGCGGTCACGACGGTTTTCCTGACGGGTTCGGGCGTGAGCGGGCGGCCGGTCGCAGGCGTACGGGCAGGGCCTGGTGCCCGTTGCTGATCAGGGAGGGCAGCGGCTTCAGCTCCTCGGCGGGCACCGCGAGTTCGATCTCGGGAAAGCGCTCGAAGAGCTGCTGGAGGGCGGTAGCGACTTCGAGGCGGGCGAGCGGGGCGCCGAGGCAGAAGTGCACGCCGTGTCCGAAGGCCAGGTGCTCCTTCGTCGGTCGGGTGAGGTCGAAGCAGTCGGCGGATTCCCCGTGCCAGTCGGGGTGGCGGTTGGCGGCGGCATAGGAGGCGAGGATCGCCTCGCCCTGGGCGATCGTCTGCCCGTCCGGCAGGTGGATGTCCGTGAGGGCGTAGCGCAGGGGCAGGTGCTTGACCGCGGGCTCGAGCCGCAGGGTCTCCTCGACGACGCTGTTCCAGTCGGCGCGGCCGGACCGGAGGTGGGCGAGCTGCTCGGGGTTGGTCAGCAGGGCGGTGACGGCCTGGTCGATCACGTTGACGGTGGTCTCGTATCCGGCGGAGATCATGAGCAGGAGCGTGTCGCGCAACTCGTCGTCCGTGAGGGCGCTGCCGTCGCCTTCGTCGTCGCGGGAGGCGATGAGGAGGGAGGTCATGTCGTCGCCGGGCTCGGCGCGTTTGGCCGCGATCAGCTGGTTGAGGGCCTCGTACAGGGCGGCTGTGTTCGCGGTGGCCTGTTCGGTGGTGAGGGTAGTGTCGAAGACGCCGTCGACTTCGGCGCGGAAGCCGTCGCGCTGGTCGTCGGGGACGCCCATGAGCTGGCCGATCACCTCGATCGGCAACGGGTAGGCGAGGTGTTTACGCAGGTCGACCGCTTCACCGGCCGGCTTGGAGTCGAGGTCGTCGAGGAGTGCGGTGATGACCTCCTCGACTGCGGACCGCATGGCCTGGATGCGCCGGGCGCTGAACGCCGGCGCGACCATACGGCGGAGCCTTCGGTGGTCGCCGCCGTAGGCGGTGAACATGTTGTTCACGGCGATCCACAGGGCGAGGGGCCAGGTGGAGACGGTCTCGGCGAAAGCCGGCCAGTGGGCGCGGGCGTCCTTGGAGACCTGCGGGCTGGTGAGGAGTTCCTTGAGGAGAGAGGGATCGGTGACGGACCACGCGGTCACACCGAGGATGTCCACGCGGGCGGCCGGACCGCGGGTGCGCAGGGCCTGGTGCTCCGCATGGTGGTCGGAGCCGGTGGGGTCCAGGACGAGTATCGGCTGCTGAGACACTGTGTTCTCCTTCAGCGAGGCAGTCGGCGATTGGACGGGGAGGGCTTCCAAGTCGCGGTGGAAGGGACCGGGCTGCCACCCGCGGCTCGGCGGTGCGGACGGCGAGGTCTGTTTCGGGACATGACATCGAGCAGGTAGCTGATCGCGGTCTCGGCGACGAGGTGGGTGGCGGAGCGGGCCGGGCGGGTGTGGGGCCGATGCTCCAGGCCGGCGGGCGCGGGCGCCCTGCGATTCCGCCCCGGCCTTGGGTCACTTGGGGGTCGTTGTCGCAGGCTGCCACGGAAATGACGACGGGCTGTCGCGTCGGGAACAGGACGGCATCGATGTCCGCGGGGTAGGGGACAGGTGATGCAGTGGTTCGCCAGCGGCGGGTCACTCTAGAGGAGGGGCGCCAAGACCGTCACGCATCGTGGTCCGGTCTGCGTGCGGGCCGGCTGGAAATCGTCTGCAGTGAGTCCCCCCGCCTGGGCAAGTTCGCCACACAGCTCAAGGACAAGCTTTTCGAGGCCGGCAACACCATCGCGGCCACGATGGGAGTACGGATGGCCGGCCAAGCCCTCGCCGCGCTGGTTCAGTAGCCCTTCCCACAACACCGCGGGCCCCGGGGGAGCAGCGATGACATCCGCGGGGACCGGCTCGGGGGCGCACCGTCCAACGACGCCACGGCCCCGCCGTCACACGCGTGTCGGGTTGCGGTGGCTTCAGCAGACGGACAGGTCCGCACCAGAGAGGTCCGTACCGGTACGTCGGACAGGTCCGGCTGCAGGCCCATTGGGAGATCCGGCAGGGGGAACGGCGTCCTGCATGGAGAGGCGTTCGCCGGCACCAGTTCGGGCCTTTGCCGGCGGCGTGCCTCATGGGCAGGAGACTGCCCACCAGAGCCTTGGCGCAACCGAGTGAGGTCCACCCCGAAGCAGCGCCGGGCCACCTCCGGCCCCGGTGCATCGCGCTGTGCTTACCGGGCACGGGCCATCGCTCGAGGCATGCTGGTAGCCGTGACCAGGACAGCGCACACCGGGCAAAACGCGGCGGTTGAGCAGGACACACGACCTGCTCTCCGCGGCAGATGAGAGGGCGACAGGTGACGGACGACGACCGACGAGCGGATCTGCCGCCCGGCACGGAGCCCGGCGTCCTGGCGGACCGCCTGAAGGAACGCATCTACGCGACTATCACGATGATCGCCGTGGCGGTCGGCCTGTCCTACAGCGACGTAGGTTCCATGGGCGCCATCGCCACAGTGCTGACGACTGCGCTGGGTCTGTGGCTCGCGGCGTTCGTCGCCGACCAACAGGCCCACCGCACAGTCCACCGCCACCTCGCCACCGGCCCAGAGTTGCGACGCATGCTGTACGTCAGCAGCCCTCTGCTGTCGTGTGCCGCCGGCCCGGCCGTGCTGATCGCCCTGGCCGCTCTGGACGTCCTGACCCTGCAGACCGCGCTGCTGGTGGCGGCCGGCGTGGGTGTCGTCTCCCTCTTCCTGTGGGGCTGCCTGGGCGGACTGCGCATGGGAGGAGGCGTCCTGGCGGCCGTGTTGGCCGGCCTCGTGGACGCGGCCATCGGCGTCGCGGTAGCCCTGGTGAAAGCGTCTGCCGGGCACTGAACGGGTGCCCGCCCCGGTCACCTGTTCCGCGCGCACGGCGGTCTGCCGCTGCCAGGGATGGGCCGGGCCCCGGCCGGCTGGGGTGCCATCGGAGTGGTCGGCTCTGAGGTGCGCGAGGCGCCGGAGGTGACAGCGGTCCACCTGCCCGCCTGCGGCAGCGCGCCGGGCCCGCCGCGGTATGCGGCGGGCCCGGCCGGCCATTGCCTCGCTTCGCTAGAGGCCGAGTGGCCGCGCTTCGGTGATGCTTGCCCAGTCGTTCTCGGGATTCGCCCAGAACGAGATCTTGAGGTAGCGGGCGTCCAGCGCGCCCGCGGCGAAGTACACGGTCTCCGGCGCCGTGGTCGTTCCGGAACTGCGGCCCTCCCACACCTTGGTGTACGAGACGCCGTCCTTTGAAGCGTGGATGGTGTAGTCGTTCCACCGCAGGTCACCGCGATGCCAGGCCACAGTGGCGCCGCAGAGCTGGCGCAGTCTGCCCGTATCGAGGATCAGCGCGGCGCCGAATCCCTGGCCGGACCAGCGGGTCGTCAGGTTGCTGTCGATGGCGTTGGAAGGTGGGTTCGCCGGCTCGTACGTGGTGGCGGACGCGGCGGCGACCCCAGGGGCTCGCGTGCAGGTTCGCTGGGGCGTGATGTCCGTGTGGACGGCGCGTTCGTCACCCAGACGCAGAGCGTCGTAGTACATCACCCGCTGCGTGGTGCTGGAGGGAGCTCCGGTGTTCCAATCCCACTTGTAGATACCGAACTTGAAGTAGGGCGACCGTGGTCCCCCGTCGTGGGTGGCGCCGGTCTGGTGCACGACGCGTTCGCCGTTCTTCCACACCTGGAGGAGGCCGGTGCTGTCCGTCCTCCAGGTCACGTGGAAGACCCAGTCCACCCACGTCCCCGTGGTGTAGGCACCCAGATCGATGGGCTCACCGCGGAAGTCGATCTTCCAGCGCCCTTCGTCGGTCAGAAGTGCCAAGGGGGGAGAGGTGCCCGGGCAGCCGACGTCGCACTGGTGCCACTGGCTCACGATCTCGGCCGAGGTGTCGTGGGTCCATGTGCTCGCGAGGTTGATGCTGAAGCCGTACCACCGGTCGGCGCCTGCGGGTTGCTCGTCGCGCTGCGAGATCTCCGCCCGCTTGCTGCTGGAGACGACCGGATCGGATTTGCGCAGCTCGAAGCGGGCTGCGTGGGACCCGTCGCGTGTGGGGCTCGTGACGTTGGTGGCTCCGTACGAAGTGGCCCACTGCTTGTTGAAGTTTGCCGGTGCCGCGGAGGGGAGGGTCCGGTCGGCCGACTGCTCCCAGTCGAGGGTGCGTTGCACGCCGGCGGGGTCGGCGATTGCTGTCTGCACGGGTGCCAGTGCCGCTCCCGCGGCCAGCATCGCCGAGCTCACTGCGACGATCCATGCTCTGGTACGTGACCTTTTCATGCTCGAGCTCCTTCGTAGGACGCCAAGCGAATGGTTTCGTTCGTGCGCCCCGAGGGCGGGGCGCCGGCCCTCCCTCGCCTCCGGACAGCCCAGCGGGTCTCCGGCGCGACAACGGGCGGATTTCCGGGGACCAGACCCGTGGCCCCCTTCCTCAACTGGCCGTGACGGTCAGTCGGCTGTAGGTGATGTTCATCGCGTTGACCGGGAACCCGCCCCACCACCTCTCGATACAACGCGTCTGGCCCGCTGCTACGGAGACGTACTCGGGAGCCGCAAGGGGCGCGCTGCTCTGCACCCTTGCGGTGCCCGAGGCCGAGTAGCCGGCTGTGACGCACAGCCGCGTCCTCCCGAAGACCCACGTCGGAAAGTTGTAAGCGTCGTGGTAGTAGAGGGGCGGGGATTGCGTTGCTGCTGCCCGAACGAGAGCCGAGAGGACGTACTGTGTCGCGGCGGCCTTCGCCGGCCGTGGCGATGCCTGGGCAAGACCGGCCGGTCCCAGGCTCAGACCTGACACGACGCTGATGGCCGACAGGGCGACAGCAAGGCGCCGAAGCGACGCTCGAGTCATTCGATGCTCCTTCAAGCTGGTGTCCAGGCGGCCTTGGAGGAGTGGTTCTTCTCCTTGCATGCTCCCGGCCGCATCGGAGTACTGAGCCGACGCGTCCCATGCTCGGCTCCCGGGTGTCCCGGGAGCACTCCCTGATCAGTCCTCGATCATCCCGGTCGCAGATCACCCGGCGGGGGAACCGGAACCATTACCCAATCCGTGGGCTCGCGCTACTTCCGCGGCCTCCTTGCGTCCGGCCACACCGAGCTTGCGCACGACGGACGACAGGTAGTTGTGCACCGTGTGAGGGTCGAGGAAGAGCTCACGGGCAATCCGGGACGGCTCCTTGCCCTGCGCCAGCAGGGTCAGCACCTGACGTTCCCGCCCGCTGAGGGAGGGAAAGGGACTGACCACAGGCGTCCGTGCCGTCTCCAGCGCGACGAAGAGGTGGCTGCGCGCAGTGCGGTCCAGTACGGTCAGTCCTCGGGCGGCCGCACGGAGCGCCGCCAGCAGAGCGGGTGCTGAACACGTCTTCAGTACGAATCCGGCGGCACCGGCGCGCAGCGCGTCGCCGACCCGGGAACCCTCGTCATAGCCGGACACCACGACGACCGGCAGGTCCGGCCGTTCGCCGGCCAAGGCGCGGATCGCCGTCAGCCCGTCGCCGCCCGCCATCTCCAAGTCCATCACCACGACGTCCGGTTCCGTGTCCAGAACGACGTCCACCGCTTCCGCGGCATTGCCGGCCTCACCCACCACATGCATGCCCGCCGCCTCCGCATAGTCGCGCAGTCCGTTGCGGAAGACTTCGTGATCGTCGACGATGACCATCCGGATCGGTGTCAACTGGGGCTCCCCAGCGGGAGTCGCGCCACCACGGTGAGACCGCGCTCCTGCTTCGTGTCGAGCAACAGCTCGCCGCCCAGCTCCTCCGCCCGTTCACGCATGGAGGTCAGCCCCACTCCCGCGCGACGCTGCGCCCTCAGTCCCTTACCGTTGTCGGCGACACTCAGTTCGAGGACGTCGGACACCTGCACGGTCACGACGCACCGCGTGGCGGCCGCATGCCGGATGACGTTGGTCATGGCCTCTGTTGCGATGAGGTACGCGGCGGCGTCCACTGCTGCGGGCAGGTCCGCTGCGTCCCCTCCGGACTCGACGGTGATCCGGATGCTGTCGGGGGAGGACAGATGGTCCGCGTAAAGACGCAGGGCCTCGATCAGCCCTTCGTCGTCGAGAGCGGCGGGGCGCAGGCCCACCACGGCCTGGGAAACATCGGACGTGATGCCGTCCACCAGGGCCTGAAGGGCCTGAAGCCGTTCGCGCAGGTGCTCCGCGCTGCCCTCGGCCACGTGCTCGGCCGCCGCGAGCCGCAGTCGGAGCCCTACGAGGGAAGGCCCGACGCCGTCGTGCAGGTCCCGGCGCAGACGCCGGCGCTCTTCCTCCCGTGCACGCACCACACGTTCACGTGATTCCCTCAGGTCGGCGGTGAGCCTGGCCGTCTCCACGGCCATCGCCGCCAGTCCGGCTGTCTGGTTGAGCAGTTCTCTGTCGGCGGAGGAAAGGTCGTCTCCCGGCAGACGAGGGCTGACCATCAGCCGGCCGATGACCGCGTTCCGGTACTGCAGGGGAAGAGTCACTACGGTGCCGGTGGGCGCACCATGACGCACGCGGGGCCCGGCGGGTGTCTCGATGGCTACGTACGACAGGCGCAGCGCGTCCGCCAGAGTGCGGGCCACCATGGGCAGGGCGGCGTCCGGCTCGACCGAGGACCGCAGCCGCGCGGTCAGACGGGCGATGACGGTGTGGGGTTCGTCCCGGTCACCGAAGAAGATCCGGTTCACGGCACGTTGACTGCGCTGGTGCAACGGCTGAAGAGCCACCGCGACGACACCGGTCGCCAGCAGGGAGGCCGCGAAGGTGGACCTCCGGTGGAGAACACCGTTGACCGACCACATCACACCCGCATACAGGACGACCACGCCCGCAGTGAGGCCCGCGTAGGCAAGCGAGCGCCGAATGATCAGATCAATGGCCCACAGCCGGTAACGCAGTACCGCGACGCCCACGGCGACGGGGACGCCGGCATCGAGGCAGAAGCCGATCCCGTGCAGCACCACAGGCGAGTACGGCACGAGGTCCAGCGCGACCTGCCCGCCTATGGCCAGCGCGACGGCGAAGGCCAGCCACTTCAGCTGGTCGCGCTCCAGCCGCGCTCCTCTTCGCCAGCGTGTCACGAGCGAGACCAGGGCAATCAGGAGACATACCTGCAAAGCGATGAACGCGACCCGGTTCACAGGAAAGAGAGGGCTCTCCCCGATGTCCTCGGGATCCACCACGCCGGCCGTGGGATGGATGGCCCCGACCACTGCGAGGACGGCGGTCGGCAGGACTCCCAGAGCCGAGAAGGCAAGGCCGGTCAGGCGCCAGCGCGGCGAAGGGAGGCGTCCCGTGGGGTACAGCAGAAGAGCCAGGGGAAGCACGCCGAAGGCCGGCCACCACACCCACGCCGTCATCCAGCCGAGAACACTTGTGCCGGGCATCCGTGCCGCCGATGCCAGCGGCCACACCTGGTGGATCAGGCATCCGAGCGAACCGCTCAGCGCCATCAGGAGCATCAGCCACCCCAGCGGGTGGCGCGGCAGCCGATGAGCCAGCAGTCCTCCGACGGCCGCGAAGGAGACCGAGACACCGGCATCGCCCCAGTACAGGTCCTGGAGTCGGTTTTCGTACGCCGCGATGCACACCGCCGCGGCCACACCACTCAGCGCGCCGGCAGCCACCGGATAAGCCAACCGCCGGTATCTCTCCATGGACCAGCCCCCCCGCGCAGAAGGCCGCACAGGAGCGGCTCGCGAGGAGCCTAAAGAGATACCCGCCGGTTATGACGCTGCGTTACGGAGTCGATACCTGGTGTGCGAACGGGGTGGCTGCACCGGCTACCGCATCCTCGTGAACGTACGGCTGTAGGTGCGGGGGGCCCGCCCCCGGCAGCGGACGAACTGCTCACGCAGGACGGCCGCGGAGCCCCGGCCGGCCAAGCGGGCGATCTCCTCGGCGGGCAGGTCCGTGGTCTCCAGGAGCTCCTCCGCCCTGCCGAGCCGCATGCCGAGCACCCGGGCGTGCGGCGTCGGGCCGGTCGCGCCGGTGAACCGGTGGGTGAAGAAGCGGCGGCTCATCCGCCCCGACTCCGCCACGGGCAGCGGTTCGTGGAGGTGCTCGCGGGTCGAGGCGAGCACCTCCAGGAGCCCTCGTCGTCGCCGTCCTCGGGATGGGCGCTTACATTCCCGTTGCGGCCGCTTCGCCCGATCGCTGGCTGGAGTTGAGGGAAGGATGGGCGGCGCGGACGCAGCCGGGGAGCGGGGCTCGGACGCCTGGCTTTCGCGCCGGCCGGAGCCGCCGCGCCGTGCCGCCGTCAACACGGCTGCCCAGATATCCGTCCGCCGCACGGCCCTGCCCCGTTCGACCGGCTGCCGGGGCTGGGGCTTTCGCCCACGGTGCCGGCGCTGCCGCCTCAGGTGCGGCGCCGGCCCCGTCCGGCGTTCGGCGCTGCGCTCTCACAGCTCCGCGTCGCGGGGCCGCTCCGCGCGGAGCATGGAGTAGATCACCGAATCGTTCCACTGCCCGCCGCGCCACACCGCGGAACGCAGCACGCCTTCCCTGACGAAGCCGGCCTTCTCCAGCGCACGCTGCTCCGCGAGGTTGGCCACGTCCGTCCACGCCTGGATCCGATTGGCCCTGGTGTGCTCGAAGAGGTAGGCCGCCAGGAGCTGCTGGGCCCGGGTGCCTATGCCCCTGCCGCGGGCGGACGGCACCAGGCCGATGGCCAGGCTCCAGTTGGTCAGGTCCGCGGGCCCCCCAGGTGCCGGGGAACCACTTGACCCGGCCCACCGTCACGTCGCCCTCGACGACGGAGAACAGCCCCCCGTCGGGGCCGAGGAGGCCGTTCTCCGCGAAACGACGGCGCAGGTCGGCCGTCGACTGGAAGCCGAACCACTGGTGGACGCCCCAGCCCTCCGGCCCGTTGAACTCCTGCTCCCACACATCGAGGTCGTCGGCGGTGACCGGGCGCAGCGTGATCTTGTCCGACATGGAACGGCTCCTGATCCTCACGGCCGCGCGGTCCGATTCCGCACGGCCACGACGGGCAACGTCTTGTGAACTTCTCCCACTGCCGACACGTGCACCGGCGGCGTGCCGGTTGCGCCCTCCCGGAGAAAGATCGCCAGGACGGCCCGACGGGTCAGCTGCGCGAGCCGATCTCCTTCGGGCCCGTTCAAGGCCCGGTAGCGGTCCCTGTAGATGCGGCCCTTCGCTCCGGCCCCGAGCCGTCCCCAGGTGCTGCCGGGTGAGGCGCTGGGCCTCCCGGTTGCCGGCCTTCGCCCTCGGCAGCCCTCGGTAGCCGTCGGCACGGCTTCATGTGCCGACGGTGCCTTCCTCGGCCTCTTGTCCGGAGCCGGGGACGGACGGCGCAGGCGGTTCCGCTTCCCACGGCGCGGGCCCGCTGCCGTCGGTCCAGGCGACGAGGCTCTGGTGGTCGAAGCACAGGATCCCGCATTGTTCCGCGTACTCGACCGCGGGCCGGGTGAACTCGCCCGTGGTCACCACGGCCGCCACACTCGCCTCATGCACGGCGAAACACGTGCCGCCGAATCGCTGCACTTCCTGGGATCCGACCTTGTTCATCGGGCCGTAGCGCTTGCACTGCATGACGACACGCCTGCCGTCGGGCGTGGTGGCGATCACGTCGGCGCCGAGGTCCCCAGCACCTCCGACTACCTGGACGTCCCGGCAGCCGTCGCGTTCGCACAGAGCGGCGACCGCCTGTTCGAAGTCGAAGGGATCCATGGCCGCGAGGTCGTCCGCCTCGAAGGTCCGCGATGCTTCTTCGCCTTCGGACGACGGGGCAAGCGTCCGCGCCTGTTCCGCCGCGCTCGTGCCTGCGGCGTGGTGCGTGAGGTCCGACAGGCCGTCGGCGAGCCGCCCGGCCGCGCGACGACGGCGGGCGCTGCCCAGCCCGGTCGCTGCCACGCAGAGGACGGCCGCCACGGCCACCGCCGCCGCGGGCCGTTCCTCGGCCGCTCTGACGATGAGCTTCAGCGTGAGCCCGACGGCGCACAGGATGATGGCGACGAGTCCGAAGAAGAGGACCAACTGCCGGAGGCTGAAGGCAGGTTTCCGCTTCTGGCGTCCGGCGCTCCTGAAGTGAACGGTCATATGCGTCCCGCACCGCCCTCGGCGGCTGCTACAAGATCACTCATGCAGGCCGTATGCCCCGCCTGCCGTGTTTCACCGGCCGGGCCCGCCGGTCGGAGCCACCGAGCACGGCACGTCAGGAGGCCAGTTCGCGTACGCGGTCGACACTGCCGCAGTCGGCGTCGAGGTGCTTGGCACGGGCCTCGCCTTCAGGCCCGGCCGCGGGCGTGCTTGAACCGGGCGAGGCCGTCCGCGAGGTCGATCAGGCGCTCCGGGTAGGCCGGCCGTGTCCGTTCGAGCGGGGGCAGCAGCCATGGTTCGTGGATGTACCGGGCTGCGACATCCTCGAGTTCCGGCACCCAGCGGCGCACGTAAGCGCCTTGCGGATCGAAGCGCTTGCCCTGGACCACCGGGTTGAGCACGCGGTGAGGGCGGGTGTCCGTGCCGGTCCCGGCCACCCACTGCCAGTTCAGCTGATTGTTGACGATGTCGCCGTCCACCAGCAGGTCCAGGAAATGGCGCGCACCGACGCGCCAGTCCACGTACAGCGTCTTGGTGAGGAAGCTCGCCACGAGAAGCCGCGCCCGGTTGTGCATCCACCCCTCGTGCCTGAGCTGGCGCATCGCCGCGTCGACCACCGGGTAGCCGGTGCGGCCTTCCTTCCAGGCGGCGATCTCCTCTGCGGCCTCGTCGGTGCGCCAATTGTCGTCGCGTGCGCGGTAGTCGCGTACGGAGGACTCCGGCCGGGCGGCCATCACCTGATGGTGGAAGTCGCGCCAGCACAGCTGCCGGACGAAAGCCTCCGCGCCCGGGCCACCGCGTGCCCTGGCCCGCTGTATGACCTCGACGGGGGAAAGCGTCCCGAAGTGCAGGTAGGGAGAGAGCCGCGAGGTCGCATCGCCGGCCAGGTCGTCGTGCCGGTCCTCGTAGGCGTCGAGACCGCCGCGAACCCAGCCGGCCAGGCGCCGGCGTCCTTCGCTCTCGCCGCCGGCTGGAATCCCGGGGGAGACGCCCGGTCCTGGGTCCCGGGCAGGGAGCGGATCGCTGTGCACACCGTCGGGGACCGGTACCTTGCGCGGGGCGGGTTCCGGCGCACGCAGCCGTACCGCGGACCAGCGGCGGAAATAGGGCGTGAAGACCGCGAAGTGGTCGGAGCCGGTGGGCACCACGGCTCCCGGCGCGACGGCCGTCACCACGGCGTCGTGGGCGACCAGCCGCACGCCGCGCGCGGCCAGTTCCCCGCGCAACTGTTCCTCACGCCGGTGCGCGAACCGGGTCACGCCCGCGGCCATGTGCACCTCGAGCGCCCCGCAGGTGGCGGCGACCGCGCCGACCTCCCGGGCCACCGGCCCCGCGCGCAGCACCAGGCGCCCGCCGCGCCGGCGCAGCGAGGCGTCGAGGTCGCCAAGACAGTCGGCGAGGAACGCACGCCGGTTCGGCGCGTCGAAGCCGGCTGCGTGAACGGCCGGGTCGAGCACGAACAGCGGCACCACTTCGTCGGCGGCGCGCAGCGCCGCCCGCAGCGGGGGATGGTCGTGCAACCGCAGGTCGGAGGTGAACAGGACGACCGCGACGGTCATGTGCGACTCCTGGTTGCGGGCGGCCGGTGCCGCGGGGGCCGGCCCATCAGGACCCGCTGCCGGGGGAGCCCGGCTTACGGACCCCCTCAGGGGGCGGGTTCTCTCCGCGGGCGCTCATCTCTTCGGCGGCGGCCCGGGTGATGTTGCGCGCCATGCCGCCGAACACCACGGCGTGGAACGGCGAGACGCTCCACCAGTAGGCGTGACCGAAGAGGCCGCGGGGGTGGAACAGGGCGCGCTGCCGATAGCGGGTGCGGCCCTCCTCGTCCTCCTCGGCGTACATCTCCAGCCAGGCGAGACCCGGCAGCCGCATCTCCGCGCGCAAACGGAGCAAGTGCCCCGTCTCGATCTCCTCCACCCGCCAGAAGTCGAGCGAGTCGCCGGCCCGCAGGTGTTGGGCGTCGCGACGACCACGGCGCAGCCCCACACCGCCGACGAAACGGTCCAGCCGGCCGCGCACCGCCCAGGCGAGCGGGAAGGAGTACCAGCCGTTCTCCCCGCCGATGCCTTCGATCACCTTCCACAGTGCCGGGCGGGACGCCTCGACCGTCCGCCGGCGTTCGTCCACGTACAGGCTGCCGCCGGCCCAGTCGGGGTCGGTGGGCAGCGGATCGCTCGGAGCGCCGGGCAGGCCGGCCGACGACCAGCGGGTGGCGACCTGTGCTTCGCGGACACGCCGCAGCGCCAGGGCGACGGCATCGTCGAACGGCAGTGGATGGCCGGGGGAGTCGGGCACGTAGCGGGCGATGTCGTGCTCCTGGCAGACGACCTCGTGACGCAGGGACTCCGTCAGCGGCCGGGCGATGGACGCGGGCACCGGTGTGACGAGGCCGACCCAGTGACTCGACAGACCGGGAGTGAGCACCGGCACGGGCACGATCAGCCGTCGCGGCAGGCCGGCGACGACGGCGTATCGGCGCATCATCTCCCGATAGGTCAGGACGTCCGGCCCGCCGATGTCGAACGCCCGGTTCACGTCGTCCGGCATGGTGGCCGAGCCGACGAGGTACCGCAGTACGTCGCGCACCCCGATGGGCTGGACGGGGGTGCGCACCCAACTGGGAGTGACCATGACCGGCAGTCGCTCGGTCAGGTAGCGCAGCATCTCGAAGGACGCCGACCCGGAGCCGATGACGACGGCGGCCCGCAGCACGGTGGCGGGCACGGGCGCGTCGAGGAAGATCCGGCCGACCTCGGCACGCGAGCGCAGATGCGGGGACAGCTCCCGCTCAGGAACGCCGCGCGGCGTGAGTCCGCCGAGGTAGACGACCCGCCGCACACCGGCCGCACGAGCCTGCTCGGCGAAGGTCCTGGCCGCACGGCGGTCGGTCTCCTCGAACCTGGAACCGGTCCCCAGCGCGTGCACCAGGTAATAGGCGACGTCGATGCCGCGCAGCGCCGCAGCGACCGAGTCGGCGTCGGTGACGTCACCCTTGACCACCTCCACCGCCCCGGCCCAGGGATGGTCACGCAGCTTGCCCGGGGTGCGGGCGAGGCATCGCACCCGGTGACCGGCCTTCAGCAGCTCCGGTACCAGACGCCCGCCGATGTACCCGGACGCACCGGTCACCAGACAGTGCAGGCCGCCGGTCCCGGCGGTTCGGTCGGTGTCCACGTCAGCTCCTCCAGCGCTCGGCTCGTGTGCCTGTCGTTGTCACCGTGCGCCCCGTGCGCCCCGAGCGGCCGAGACCGGTGATCGACCAGGCTCATGGCCGTGATCGTGTTACGTACTCTCCTGAGCCGAATCGCGGGCGGCGGCGCGCAGGCGGTTCCCCCGCTCGCCGAGCACCCATTTGACCGGGATCAGAACCGCCCACCAGAGCTTCGCGCCCGTCGGGGACACGAAGGCCAGCGGCACGGCGATCGCGAACACCAGAACGGTCGCCGCGAGGTCAGCCACGTCGTTGCGCGCGACGCGGTCGGGAAGTGCCGCGCCGGACAGCCACGGGCGCCTCCACAGCGCGATCGTCAGCGCGAGTTGGGCGATCCCCATGACGGCCACGGCGCCGGAGTAGACCGCCACCGCCAGGGACAGGTCCCCGTACTCGGCCAGCAGGGTGGTGGGGAAGGGCATCAGGGCGATCAGCCCCATGCTCAGCAGGCCCAGCCGGACGACCGTCCAGTCGACCTTCACCACGTGCCGGAAGACCTGGTGGTGGCCCTGCCAGAACACCGCGATGACCAGAAAGCTGAGCGCGTACGCCCACACGCTGGGCATCACATCCGCCAGCGCCTCGTCGAACTCGGCGGGGTCCAGGCCGACGGGCACCGCGATGTCCAGCGCCAGCAATGTCATCGCGATGGCGAACACGCCGTCCGACAGCGCGATCAGCCGGACCGCGCTCCCCTCGTCGTCCCGTACTCGTTGGTGGCCCTTCACGCTGCCCCACCTTAGGGTCAGAAGTTCTTGAATACACGGATTGATCCGTTCGGCTCGGACGCGCTTACCATGGTCCGACTCGCCCGCGGTCGCGAGGTGACCGTCGAGCGGCAGTGCCGGACGAGGGAGCAGGGTGACCCATGACCCCGGACATGACGCCGAAGACCCCTGGCACGACTCCGGACGCGGCCCCACGACAGGCCGTCGACCCCGGACTGTTCGGACCCCGCTCCGTGACGTGGAACATCCACGGCGACCCGATCATGTGGATCGCCGGCGTACGCGCCCTCTACCTCCAGGCGCTGCATCCACGCGCGGTCCGCGGCGTCATGCAGAACTCGGACTTCCGCGAGGACGCCTGGGGCCGGCTGATGCGCACCGCTGACTTCGTCGGCACCATCACCTACGGAACCACCGAGGCCGCGGAGAAGGCCGGCGGCCGCGTCCGCCGGATCCACAGCCGGCTGAGGGCCACCGACCCCGCCACCGGGGAGCGCTACGGCGTCGACGAACCGGAACTGCTTCTGTGGGTGCACTGCGCGGAGGTCGGCTCCTACCTCGAGGTCGCCCGCCGCTCCGGGCTGCCGCTGGGCGACGAGCACGCCGACCGCTACCTCGGCGAACAGCGGGAAGCCGCCCGCCTCGTCGGGCTCGATCCCGCCACCGTGCCCGCCACCGCCGCCGAGCTGGCCGACTACTTCGAGAAGGTCCGGCCTGGACTCGCCGCCGGACCGGAGGCCCGCGACGTCGACGACTTCCTCCGCCGCCCGCCCGTGCACCCGCTCCTGGTCCCGGCACGCCGACTGGCATGGGAACGCGTGTCGGCACTCGCGTACAACGCCCTGCCCCCGTACGCCCACGACCTCTACGGCAGAGCCGCCCCGCCGCCCGACCGCGTGACACGGCAACTCACCGTCGCGGGCAACCTGCTGCGCTGCGTCCCCTCCCGTATACGCTGGCAACTCCCGCCCGGTCACATTCTCAAAGCGATGGCGCGACTCGGGCCCGGCGCACGCCCGGCCCCGTACAAACTACGCAGACGGGCCGCCATACTGGACCGGCCGGGGGAGGGCGCAGCGAAGTGACGGGGGCGACAACACGCGATGGCGGAAACCAGGCTGATCCAGGACCGCTACCGACTGCTCGATCTCATCGGGCGGGGCGGCATGGGCGAGGTGTGGCGTGCCCGCGACGAATCCCTCGGCCGTCATGTGGCCGTCAAGTGCCTCAAGCCGATCGGGTCGCAGCACGACCGGTCCTTCACCCGGATCCTTCGGGAACGCTTCCGCCGTGAGGCCCGCGTCGCCGCCGCCCTCCAGCACCGGGGCGTGACCGTCGTCCACGACTTCGGCGAGCACGAGGGCGTGCTGTACCTGGTGATGGAACTGCTCGAGGGGCGCAACCTCAGCCAGTTGCTCGAGGACAACAAACAGCAGCCGCTGCCCGTCACCGATGTCGTCGACATCGCCGACCAGATCGCCGACGCCCTCGACTACACCCACGAACAGGGCATCGTGCACAGGGACCTCAAGCCCGCGAACATCATGCGGCTCACCGGAGGCGCGGTGAAGATCTGCGACTTCGGCATAGCCCGCCTCGGGGAGGACATCGGCTTCACGTCCAAGCTCACCGGCACCGGCATCGCCATGGGAACCCCGCACTACATGTCACCGGAGCAGATCGCCGGCGGCCAGGTCGACCACCGCAGTGACCTGTACTCGCTGGGCTGCGTGCTCTACGAGCTCGCCACCGGCTCTCCGCCCTTCGACGTCGGCGACACCTGGTCGATCCTCGTCGGGCACCGTGACACCGTGCCCCGGCCGCTGCGTGAACACCGCGACGAGATCCCCGAGTTCCTGGACCTGATGGTCCTCGACCTGCTCGCCAAGACCCCGGAGGAGCGGCCCGCCGCCGCGGGCGACCTGCGGCGCAGGATCGGCGCGTCCGGACACGTGCGGCACGCCCCCGCCGTCGTCCCGCTCCAGCGCCGGGCCCTGCCCGACGCCTCCCGGGAGGCCGCCCTGCCCTACTGGACACGCGGCATGACGGTCGGCCACAAAGCCACCGCCACCTTCGCCGCCCAGTCCGTGGCACCGGAACAGGACCACACCGCGGCGCTCACCGGCCGGTGGACCAGCCCCTCCGTTCCCGCAGTCCCGCACACCGGCGTCCGCGTGCCCACTCAGGGGCACACCCGGACCACTCCGCCGCCCGAGCTGCTCGCCGTCCTCGCCACCCGGCACAACGCGGGCCTGAGCCTGGGCCGCCTCGGCAGGTGGCAGGAGGCGGGGGAGGTGCACCGCGCTGTGGCCGCGGAACGCGAGGCGCTGCTGGGCGCCGACCATCCCGACACCCTGGCCAGCCGCTACGAGGTCGGCTTCAGCCTCAGCCGCACCGGACGCGCCACGGACGCGCTCGCGGAGTTCGGCAGGGTCGCCGCGGGCCGCGAGGTCGCCCTCGGTCCGGACCATCCCGACACGCTCGCCGCCCGGCAGGAGACGGCGTACGTGCTCGGTGGCCTCGGCCGGTACGCCGAGGCCGACCGGATCTACACCGCCGTCCTCGAGTCACGCGAGCGCACCATGGGGGCCGACCACCCCGACACCCTGCGCTGCCGGCACAACCTCGCCTTCAACCTCAGCCGGATGGGCCGGATCGAGGACTCCTTCCGGATCGCCGGCGACGTGGCGGCGGCCCGCGCCCGCGTGCTCGGCGACACCCACCCCGACACCCTGGTGACCCGCTACGAGATGGCCTACGCACTCGGACTGCTGGGCCGCTGGGCCGAGGCGCTCGCCACCTACCAGGACGTCGCAGCGGCCCGCGCCGCGACCCTCGGCCCCGATCATCCGGACACCCTCGCGGCACGCTACGAGACCGGAATCTGCCTCGGCCGGCTCGGCCGCGGCGCGGAGGCCCTGGACCTCTACCGCTCCCTCGTCGAGGACCGCGTGCGTGTCGGAGGGCCCGACGACCCGGAGACCCTCCGCGCGCGCCACGGTCTCGGCGTCAACCTCGGCCGGCTCGGCCGCTGGGACGAGGCCCTCGCCGAGGCGCGCGACGTGAGCGCCCTGCGCGAGCGGATCCTCGGCCCGGACCACCCCGACACGCTGGTGAGCCGGCGCGAGGTGGCCGTGGCGCTCGGCTGGCTCGCCCGCTGGGCCGACGCGCTCGAGGTCTACGAACAGGTGGCCCGGGACCGCGAGCGGGTCCTCGGTCCGGACCACCCCGACACGCTGTCCAGCAGGAACGACGAGGCGCACTGCCTGGAGCAGCTGGGCCGCCACACCGAGGCGGTGGAGCTGTACCGGCGGGTCGCCGCGCTGCGCGGGACGGTGACGGAGCGGGCGCCCGGCGGTTAGTGTCCGCCCATGCCCGCACTCGCCTCGTACGACGCCGTCATCGTGGGTGGCGGCCACAACGGCCTGGTCGCCGCCGCCTATCTGGCCCGCGCCGGACGCTCCGTCCTGGTGCTGGAGCGCCGACCGCACACCGGGGGAGCGGCCGTCTCCACCCGTCCGTTCCCCGGTGTCGACGCCCGCCTGTCCCAGTTCTCCTATCTCGTCTCGCTGCTGCCCGACAAGATCGTGCGCGATCTCCGGCTGGACTTCGCGGTGCGACGGCGCACCGTCTCCTCCTACACGCCCAAGGGCGACGGCGGCCTGCTGGTCGGCGGGCCCGGGACCCGGGAGTCCTTCGCGGCCCTCACCGGCGGGGACCGCGAGTACGAGGCGTGGCGCGAGTTCTACGGCATCACCGGCCGGGTCGCGCAGCGGGTCTTCCCGACGCTTACGGAGCCGCTGCCCACAAGGGACGAGCTGCGGGAGCGGGTCGACGACGAGCAGGCCTGGCGGATGCTCTTCGAGGAGCCGATCGGCGCAGCTATCGAGAAACGGTTCACCGACGACCTGGTCCGTGGGGTCGTCCTCACCGACGCCCTCATCGGCACGTTCGCCGACGCCCACGAACCGTCGCTGCTGCAGAACCGCTGCTTCCTCTACCACGTCATCGGCGGCGGCACCGGCGACTGGAACGTGCCCGTCGGCGGGATGGGCGCGCTCACCGACGCGCTGACTGCCGCGGCCCGCGACGCGGGCGCGGAGTTCGCGCTCGAACACGAGGTCACCCGGATCGAGACGGACGGCGAGCGCGCCGAGGTCGCCTACCGGAACCGAGCGGGCGAGGGCGCGGTCGCCGCCGGCCGGGTCCTCGTGAACGCCTCACCGCAGGCGCTCGCCGCGTTCCTCGGAGAGGAGAGCCCGGAACCCGCGGAGGGCGCGCAGCTGAAGGTCAACATGCTGCTCCGGCGGCTGCCGCGGCTGCGTGACAGCTCCGTGGCCCCCGAGGACGCCTTCTCGGGCACGTTCCACGTCTCCGAGGGCTACGGTCAATTGGCCACCGCCTACCGGGAGGCCGCCGCGGGGCGGCCGCCGAGCGCTCCGCCGTCCGAGATCTACTGCCACTCGCTGACCGATCCGTCGATCCTCTCGCCGGAACTCGCTGCCCAGGGCTGCCACACGCTGACGCTCTTCGGACTGCACACCCCCGCCAGGCTGTTCGCCGAGGACAACGAACGAACGCGTGGGGAGCTGCTGGCCGCGACGCTCGCCGAACTCGACGCGTGCCTGGGGGAGCCGATCGCCGACTGCCTCGCGCTCGACGCGAACGGCGAACCGTGCATCGAGGCCAAGACACCACTGGACCTTGAGCGGGAACTGCGGCTGCCCGGCGGTCACATCTTCCACCGCGACCTGTCCTGGCCGTACGCCACCGGCACCGGCTCCACGGGGCGGTGGGGCGTGGAGACCGCGCACGCCAACGTCCTGCTGTGTGGAGCGGGCGCCGTACGCGGCGGCGGAGTCAGCGGCGTGCCGGGACACAACGCCGCGATGGCCGCACTGGGGCGCTGATGCCCGCGCGGCGGGTGGCCGTGAGCCCGGCGCGCGGCCCGGCGTCCGCGCCCACTGCTCCCGCGCCGAGTTCGGGCTTCCGGCACTCGCGCCCACCGCTCCCGCGGCGGGGCCGGGTTCGGCGCGGTCTCCGCGCGGGCGCGCCGGTCCTGGGTGTCGGCGCGGCTCTCGTGCCGGTTCCGCAGGGGTCGCGGGCCGGGGCCGGCCGTGCGACGGGCCGGGTCGCCGGCCGGGTGCCGGCGACCCGCGCCGGGCGTGCGCCGGTACTGGTCGGTGAGTGGTCGTCAGTCCCTGGAGGCCGTCCAGCCCTTGGGCTCGATCAGCGCTGCGTCCTCGGGGCGTGCCTCGTCGAAGGCGGCCGGGCCAGGGCCGTCCTCGACGCGGATCGCGTCGACGTAGGCGCCCCGGCCGACGTAGAGCTGATCGGTCGCGTACCGCCAGCGCAGCCGTACCGGCGCGCCGCGCCACGCGGTGAGGTCCGCCGTGGCCCGGTGCCATGCCCGCCCGGACCAGCCCGTCGCCGAGCCGGCCGGGTGGGGCTCCTCCTCGCCGCCCCTGCGGGCGGCCGTGAACGGGACCGGCCGCCAGGTCACGCCCCCGTCCTGTGACGCTTCGAGATACAGAGCGTCGGAGCGCGGTTCGGTGTCCCACCACAGCGAGCACCGCAGCAGGGGCCTGGCCGAGGCGAGGGCGAGCGCGGGCAGAGTGAGGGTCGCCGCGGTGGAGCCGGCCATGCCGGCGAACCAGGCGGTGCGGCCGTGGTCGGGACGTACGGCGACTGCCCTGGCCATGTTGTTGGCGGCGGCGACCCGGGGCGCGCTGCCGGACCGCCAGCTACGGACGGGATGGACAGAGTTGCCGAGCACGATCAGGAACGAGTCGGTGGTCGCGTCGAGGACGAGGCTGGTGCCGGTGAAGCCGGTGTGCCCGGCGGTCCGCGGTGTCGCCATCGCGCCCATGTACCAGTGCTGGTAGAGCTCGAAGCCCAGGCCGTGCTCGTCGCCGGGGAAGGCGGTGTTGAAGTCGGAGAACATCAGCTCGACGGAGGCCGGGCGCAGGATCCGGGAGCTGCCGTAGACACCGCCGTTGAGCAGGGTACGGGCGAGGACCGCCAGGTCCCAGGCGCAGGAGAAGACGCCGGCGTGCCCCGCCACGCCGCCGAAGCTGTACGCGTTCTCGTCGTGGACCTCGCCCCACACCAAGCCGCGGTCGAGTCCGGACCAGGGCAGCCTGGCGTCCTCGGTCGCCGCGATCTTCGGCTTCCAGGACGCGGGCGGATTGAAACGGGTGC
Organism: Streptomyces sp. WAC00040; assembly: GCF_056835925.1. NCBI lineage: Bacteria > Bacillati > Actinomycetota > Actinomycetes > Kitasatosporales > Streptomycetaceae > Streptomyces > Streptomyces sp. WAC00040. The sequence continues at coordinate 364,980 of NZ_JAKQZE010000004.1, read as the reverse complement.
GGTCCATCCCGAGAGGAGCAGTGATCTCGTCGTGGAGCAGCACATCCAACGGGCGTCCGGTGATCTTCTCCAGCACGAGCTGGAGCGAGATCAGGTTGAGGTCGGAGTAGCGGTACGCGGTGCCGGGCGGGTTCGCCGGGGCCTCGTTCCACAGCCGCTCGAGCCTGGCCTCCTGCGTGGGCTCCCTGAACAGGGGGATCCAGGAACGGAAGCCGGAGGTGTGCGTGAGCAGCTGACGCATCGTGATGTCCTGCTTGCCCGCACCGGCGAACCGCGGCAGATAGGAGGCGACCGGGGCCTCCAGCTCCAGCGTGCCGCGCTCGATCTGCTGCACCGCCAGGACGGACGTGAAGAGCTTGGAGACGGACGCCAGGTCGAAGACGGTGTCCTCGGCCATGGGGATCTGCCGGTCGGCCGGGAGCTCGACGGCCGTGTCGGTCTCCTCGTCGTACGCCGAATAGCGAAGCGCCTTGCCGATCGCCCGGTGCAGCGCCACCGTGCCGCCCCGCCCGGCGAGCAGCACCGCACCCGCGTACCACGGGTGCTTGGGGGAGGGGGCGAGGAACTTCTCGGCGTCGGAGACCAGTTGGTCGAGATGACGGGCCAGCAGTCCGGCCCGCTGCGCAGTTCCGCGCCGCAGCGTCGGCCGGTGTCCCGAGCCGCTGGCGGGGTCGGTCCCGCCGGCGCCCGAGCCTCCGTCACGCCCGGCGGCCGCCGCGAAGGGGACCGGTCCCAGGGCGAGTGCACCGCCCAGCGTCAGCACCTTGCCGCCCAGCCTTCGTCTGCTGATCCCTCTGCCCGCCGAGTCGTCGGTCATACGGACCCCTCTCTGCGCGTCTTTGAAAGTATCTTTCGGATCTTCCGCGACACGTGAAACTTTCTTGCGGTCCTGCGGGTCTGTCAACCACTCAAAAGAATCTGACGCTGCATCAGAAAACGTCTTCCCTCGTCCGGCGCCCTGCGGCATCCTGCGCCCATGGAGACGGAGCTGAGCAGACAACTGGGCATCGAGCACGCCATCTTCGGCTTCACACCGTTCCCCGCGGTGGCCGCCGCCATCAGCCGTGTCGGGGGCTTCGGCGTACTGGGTGCGGTCCGCTACACCGCGCCGGACGACCTGAGGCGTGACCTCGACTGGATGCAGGAGCACACCGGCGGCATGCCCTACGGGCTCGACGTCGTCATGCCCGCCAAGAAGGTCGAGGGCGTGAGTGAGGCGGACGTCGAGGCGATGATCCCCGAGACGCACCGCAGATTCGTGACCGACACCCTCGCCCGGCACGGCGTACCCGAACTGGCCGAGGGCGAGACCTCCGGGTGGCGCATCACCGGCTGGATGGAACAAGTGGCCCGCAGCCAGCTCGACGTGGCCTTCGACCATCCCGTCAAACTGCTCGCCAACGCCCTCGGACCGCCACCCGCCGACGTCGTCGCGCGCGCCCACGACCACGGAGTCCTCGTCGCCGCCCTCGCCGGCAGCGCCGCTCACGCCCGCCGCCACGCCGAGGCGGACATCGACGTCGTCGTCGCCCAGGGGTACGAGGCCGGCGGCCACACCGGTGAGATCGCCTCCATGGTGCTCACCCCCGAGGTCGTCGAAGCGGTCGGCCCCTTGCCGGTCCTGGCGGCCGGCGGTATCGGAAGCGGCGAACAGATCGCCGCGGGCCTCGCCCTCGGCGCCCAGGGCGTCTGGCTCGGCTCCCTCTGGCTCACCACCACGGAGGCCACCCTCGGATCCCGCGCCCTCACCGCGAAACTCCTCGCCGCGGGCTCCGGCGACACCGTCCGCTCCCGCGCCCTCACCGGCAAGCCCGCCCGCCAGCTGCGCACCGCCTGGACGGACGCCTGGGACGACCCGGCAGGACCCGGCACCCTGCCCATGCCGCTCCAAGGACTGCTCGTGGCGGAAGCGGTCTCCCGCATCCAGCGGTACGAGGTCGGGCCGCTGCTGGGAACCCCAGTGGGCCAGATCGTCGGCCGCATGAACTCCGAGCGCAGCGTGCGCGAGGTCTTCGACGACTTGACCCGCGGCTTCGAGCAGGCCGTCGACCGCATCAACCGCATCGCCGGAAGGAGCACGTGATGACCGGTGCGCCCGTAGACGCTTCCGGGCCGGCGGGGAACGGCTTCTGGGCGCAGGCCGCAGCCGACCCCGCCCGCACCGTACTGACCGACCCGGCCGGCAGGAGTTGGACGGCAGGCGAGCTGCATGCCGCCGCCAACCGACTGGTGCACGGGCTGCGCGCGGCGGGCCTCGGACGCGGGGACGCGTTCGCCGTCGTCCTGCCGAACTGCGCGGAACTCGTGGCCGCCTATCTCGCCGCCTCCCAGGCGGGCTTCTACCTGGTCCCGGTCAACCACCACCTGGTCGGCTCCGAGATCGCGTGGATCGTCTCCGACTCCGGCGCCAAGGTACTCGTCACCCACGAACGCTTCGCCGACGCGGCGGCCGACGCCGCCGACGAGGCCGGCCTGCCACGCACCCACCGCTTCGCGGTGGGCGACGTGGCCGGTTTCCGCCCCTACGAGGAGCTCGTCAAGGGACAGCCGGACACGCCGCCGGAATGCCGCACCCTGGGCTGGGTCATGAACTACACCTCCGGCACCACCGGCCGACCGCGGGGCGTCCGGCGGCCCCTGCCCGGCAGGCTCCCGGAGGAGAGCCACCTCGGCGGCTTCCTCGGCATCTTCGGCATCCGGCCCCACGACGGGAACGTGCACCTCGTCTGCTCGCCGCTTTACCACACGGCGGTGCTTCAGTTCGCCGGCGCGGCCCTGCACATCGGGCACCCCCTCGTACTGATGGACAAGTGGGCGCCCGAGGAGATGCTGCGCCTCATCGACACGCACCGGTGCACGCACACCCACATGGTGCCGACACAGTTCCACCGCCTGCTCGCCCTGCAGGAGGACGTGAAGCGGCGCTACGACGTCTCGTCGATGCGGCACGCCGTCCACGGGGCGGCGCCCTGCCCCGAGCACGTCAAAAGAGCCATGATCGACTGGTGGGGCGGCTGTGTGGAGGAGTACTACGCGGCGAGCGAGGGCGGCGGCGCCTTCGCGACCGCCGACGAATGGCTCAAGAGGCCCGGCACGGTCGGCAGGGCCTGGCCGATCAGTGAGCTGGCCGTGTTCGACGACGAGGGCAACCGGCTGCCGCCGGGAGAACTCGGCACGGTCTACATGAAGATGACGACCGGCGGCTTCAGCTACCACCGGGACGAGGCCAAGACACGGAGCAACCGCATCGGCGACTTCTTCACGGTCGGCGACCTCGGCCACCTCGACGAGGACGGCTACCTCTTCCTGCGCGACCGCAAGATCGACATGATCATCTCGGGCGGGGTGAACATCTATCCGGCCGAGATCGAGGCGGCGCTGCTCGCCCACCCCGCCGTCGCCGACGCGGCGGCCTTCGGCGTCCCGCACGCCGACCGGGGCGAGGAGGTCAAGGCCGTGGTGGAACCGGCGGACGGCCACTCCGCGGGCGACGACCTCGCCGCCGCGATCCTCACCCACTGCGCCCGGCACCTGGCTCCCTACAAGCGCCCCAGATCGGTGGACTTCGTCGCCTCCATGCCACGCGATCCCAACGGCAAGCTTTACAAGCGACGCCTGCGGGAGCCGTACTGGGAGGGCCACGCACGCGCCATATGACGCGGGCGCAGGGCTTTGTGCGGCTCGACGTGTCGGCCCGGTGGCCGACCTCAGACCGGCTTGCGCCACACGGAGATGTGCTTGGTGGAGTCCTGGGTGAACGGCGCGCCGTCCCAGTCGGCGACGCGGTGTTCCAGCTCGAGCCCGGAGATCCGTGCCATCAGGTCGAGCTCCGCAGGCCAGGCGTACCGATGGCGGGAGTTGCTGCGGCGGTAGCGGCCGTCGTCGCCGTCGCGGGTGAAGTGGTGCGAGACGAGAATCTGCTGGACCAGGTCGAAGGTGTCGAAGCCGAGATGCTGCTCGGACACGTCGAACGGCACCGCGGTCCGGCCGGGCGGCAGGACCCGCAGCGGCGGCACGCCCAGCTCGATGACGAATCGGCCGCCGGGCCTCAGGTGACGCGCGGCGTTACGGAAACATTCGACCTGCTCGTCCTGCGTGAGCAGGTTCGTGATCGTGTTGTAGACGAGATAGACGAGCGTGAACTCGCCGGGGACGACGGTCGTGGCCATGTCTCCTACGGCGACCGGGAGCGTGTCCTCGTCGACCTTTCGCCGCAGGACCGCCGCCATGTGCTCCGACAGTTCGATGCCCACCACCGGCACGCCGCGTTGCCGGAGCGGCACGCCCACGCGTCCGGTTCCGATGGCGAACTCCAGTGCCCGGCCGTCTCCGGCGAGCTCCGAGAGGAAGGAGAGGGTCGGTTCGAGAACGGCGGCCGAGGACATCGCGGTCTCCTCGGCGTCGTAGCGCTCGGCGGTCGCACGGGTCCACAGCTCACTGCTCGTCACGGGCGGCCACTGTGCCGGTCGTGGAGGGGCACTGTCGACGCATTTACCTTCCACCGAGCGGGATTCGCCAGGTGAAACGGTGACAAGCGGGTGGTCCCGTGCCGCCGTTGAAACGAACACAGTTGCGCCGCGCAACCATCACGGCGTTCTCGTGGTCGTGTTGCCGTACGACGCCGGCCCGCCCGTCCCTCCTCCTCGCTCGGGAGGTGCGCAACCCTTCGTCGAGGCGCACCATTTGAAGGAGGGGGAGCCGTCCGGGTAGGGCCACGGTCGCAGCGATTCGCAGACATGCGCCGTCGGATCCGCGGAGGAGTCACCATGCCCATGTTGCTCATCAAGGGGTTCTACGATGTCAAGGGCTCGCAGCCGGACGGGGACACGGTCCATTTCACTGCCGACGACCCCTCGGAGTGGAGCCTCGTCGGCGGTGGGCTGGGCCGCGCCGTCGAACACAGCGTGGTCGGACGCGCGAAGTTGCGGCTGGACGCGGTGGACGCACTCGAGACGCACTACGGCGCGAACCGTGTCCACCAGCCCTTGCAGTTCGCTCATGCCGCACGCGACGAACTGTTGAGCCGGCTGGGCTTCACCGATGTCCAGCGCCGCCCGGACGAGAGCGTGACCGCCACCACCCCGGACACCGTTCCCGGCTTCGTACTCACCCGTGGTGCCGACGTCCACGGCCGTTGCATCGCCCTGGCAGGGCGCGGCACGCCTCCCGGGACCAGCGGCCTGGAGATCGACGTCGACACCACTGTGCTGAGGACGACGGTCAACCACCACCTGCTCTCGGCGGGCCTGGTGTACCCGACGTTCTACCGCAGCCTGTTCACCAGCCTGCGGACGGAGATGGCCGGCGCGGTCAAGGAGGCCCGGAACGCGGAACGGGGCCTGTGGGCAGCCGATGTCACCACGACCGGGGCGAAGATCACCGGCCTGGCCTCGCTGACGGACGAGGTCGTGATTCTCCCCAAGCTGTTCCGCAGGCTGGTGGACTACTTCCAGCTCGGGACCATGCCGCTGGCCTGCTTCCCGGCATTTCTGGCGGGCGTCGGGGACCGCTTCTCCGTCCTGTCCACGGGCGAGCGGTGCAGGGGGCTGCACCGTGTCGTGGAGGTCACGAACGGCGAGACCGTGAAAATGACGCATCCCCCGGAGGACATGCTCTTCGAGGACGCCTGACACTGTCCGTCTTCGGCGTAGTCCGCCTGTACGGGGCGAGAAACCGGCTCCGGCAGCGCCCGGCGCATCGGGGGCGTCGCCCTGGACCAGCTCTGCTCCCGGTTGCGCTCGGAGGCAGGAGACGAGCACGGCACCAGCCCGCGCCCCGTCGATGGCACACCGGCACACCGCACCCGAGGACCCGTACCCGTCGTGATGTGCTTCGCGCGGGCCGGTGGATTCAGCCGGCAGTCCGGCGCGGGGCGACGCGCCCGGGCGGGCGGACGCGAGTCGTCGGGCGGTGACCGTCGGGCGCTGGCAGCCTGGCACCTATGAGCGCGGTGAAGATCAACTCTGTCATGGGCCGATGGACCGTCTGGGTGCCGCTGATCGCGCTGGTCGCCCTGGTGCTCAGCTGGGGCCGGGACCTGCCGCCGCTCGCGGTGGTCGTCGTCGCCTTCTGTCTGGCGGGTGCGGTGCTCGCCGCGGTGTACCACGCCGAGGTGGTCGCCCACCGGGTGGGGGAGCCCTTCGGCTCGCTGGTACTCGCCGTCGCCGTGACCGTCATCGAAGTGGCGCTCATCGTCACCCTCATGGTGGACGGAGGCGACAAGTCGGCGTCCCTTGCCCGGGACACCGTGTTCGCCGCCGTGATGATCACATGCAACGGGATCGTCGGGCTGTCCCTGCTGGTGGCGGCACTGCACCGCAGAGTCGCCGTGTTCAACGCCGAGGGGTCCGGCGCCGCGCTCGCCACCGTAGCCACCGTCGCCACGCTCAGTCTGGTGCTGCCGACCTTCACCACGAGCAAGCCGGGCCCGGAGTTCTCCACCGCCCAGCTGACGTTCGCCGCGGTGGCATCACTCGGGCTGTACGGGCTGTTCGTCGCGATGCAGACCGTACGTCACCGTGAGCACTTCCTCCCCGTCACGCACGACGGGGCCGTCAAGGAAGCCACGGACGAGGAGCGCTCGGCGGTGCCCGGCCGCTCGGTCGCTCTGCTCAGCCTCGTCATGCTCCTCGTCGCGCTCGTCGCCGTGGTGGGCGACGCCAAAGCGGTGTCGCCCACCATCGAGTCCGGCGTCGATTCCGCGGGGCTGCCGCACTCCGTCGTCGGCGTCGTCATCGCCCTGCTCGTCCTCATGCCGGAGACGCTTGCCGCGCTGCGTGCCGCCCGCCGGGACCTGGTTCAGCGGAGCCTCAACCTGGCGCTCGGGTCCGCCATGGCCAGCATCGGTCTGACCATCCCGGTGATCGCCCTGGCGACCATCTGGCTGGAAGGACCGCTGCTGCTCGGTCTCGGCGCGACCCACATGGTGCTGCTCGCGCTCACCGTCGTCGTCGGTGCTCTTACCATCGTGCCCGGCCGCGCCACGCTGCTCCAGGGCGGGGTGCATCTGGCGATCCTTGCCGCGTACATCTTCCTTGCCGTGAGCCCGTGAGCCCGTGAGCCCGTGAGCCCGTGAGCCCGCGTGCCGGCGGCTTCCGTGAGCCCGTGTGCAGGCGGCGTCCGGCCGGGCGGGGCGGCGGGTGGGCCGGTCAGGCGGCCGCGGTGAGTTCCGCCCGGCCGAACAGAAGGGCGTAGCCGCGCGGCAGTTCGGACAGCAACCGCAGGGAGAGGTCCTCGCCGGCGAGCTGCGCGATCAGGGAGAGGACGGTGCTGCTGGCCCAGCGCGCCTCCGGTCCGGAGAACGCCGGCAGGTGCCCGGCGACGGCGTCGACGAAGGCGGGCGCCGTCAACGGCTCCGTGAGCGGGATCTGGGCCGTGAGGATCGCGGCTGCCTCGACGGGCAGCAGGCGGACGAGCTCACAGCGCTCGTCGCCGCTGACATGACTGCCCAGGACGGTCAACACCGCGCGCAGAACGTCTTCGGCCTCCTCGCCGGTCGCATAGCGGCCCGAATAGCGCACCTGCTCGATGAGCTGCTGCCACTGCACGGTCGGTGGTCCTCTCTTTCGTTGTGGTCCCGCCGCGTCGGTGCCGCACCGTGTGGCGGGGTAGGTCGTGGTGTGGTGTCAGATGTGCTGCGGTCGTCCGAAGAGGACGTCGTAGCCCGGCGGCAACTGGAGCAGGACGCGGTGCAACAGGTCGTCCCCGGCGGCGTCGGCCGCTACGCTCAGCACCGCGCTGACGTCCCACTTCGCGGTCTTCTCCGTCGCCCCGTCGATCCATGCCGCCGTCGCCCGCACGAAGCGCTCGGGATTCAGGGGCTCCGCCGCCTGAAGCGGATTGAGCAGGATCATGGCGAAGGTCTCCGGCAGCCGTGCGGCCAGCTCCGCGCGCTCCTTGCCCACCAGATGCGCCCCGAGCAGGGCGAGCACAGTGCGGGCGGCCCGTTCGGCCTCCTGGGCCGATGAGTATTCGCCGCGCTCCTGCACGGCGTCCAGAAATGCCTGCCAACGCATGACCATCTACTGCCCCCTGACTGTGGTCGCGGCTGCTCGCGGACTGTGCTCGCGACGGTGCGGAGGACGGGGCGGGAGGGGGAGTGCGTGATGCCCCGTCCTCCTTCGTCGAGCGACTGCTGTCGCTCAGCCGCCGATCTGCTTCTGGTCGCCGCCGGCGCTGATGCTGATCTTGCGGGGCTTGGCGCGTTCGGCGATCGGGATGCGCAGGGTCAGGACGCCTGCGTCGTAAGCCGCCTCGATGTGTTCGGTGTCGAGAGTGTCGGCCAGCATCACCTGCCGGGAGAAGACTCCCAGCGGCCGCTCGGACAGCTCCATCTGGACGTCGTCGGCCTTGGTGGCCGGTCGCCGTTCCGCCTTCACTGTCAGCATGTTGCGCTCGACGTCGATGTCGATCGCGTCGGAGGACACACCGGGCAGATCGAAGGCGATCACGTAGACGTCGCCCTCGCGGTAGGCGTCCATCGGCATCGCGGAGGGGCTCGACCATGTGCCGGTGGAACCCAGGAGCTGCTGGGTGAGCCGGTCGAGCTCACGGAACGGATCGGTGCGCATCAACATCGCAGAAACACCTCCATTGGTTCAGGCAGAGTGCCAAGGCCAATGCGCTTCACCTGACACCGTTGTAACATGTCACCCATCCGATGACAAGGCAAAATGTCATTGAAAGGGTGACACCCTCAGGAGGCAGCGTGACCCCAGCCGACCAGCCCGGACCGCCGAGCAGCCCCGCTTCCTTGCTCGCCGCCACGGCGGCACTGCGGACCATCGACGAAGCGGTGCGCACTGCCCGTGCCGGCTCCGGCCGTGACCACCATGACGACGGGGACCCCGGCCCCGCCGGGCCGGAAGAGGCCCTGGCCGCCCTGCTCCTGCTGCGGGAGATGCGCCGGCAGCTCGCCGGCTGGGAGACGGGCCTGATCGAAGCCGCGCGTGACGCGGGTGCCAGCTGGGCCGACCTCGCCCAACCCCTCGGCGTCGCCAGCCGCCAGGCCGCCGAGCGCCGTTATCTGCGGCTGCGCCCCGGGGTCGCCGGCACCACGGGCGAACAGCGCGTCCAGGCCACTCGGGACCGGCGTGCCGCCAACCGCACCGTCACCGCCTGGGCCCGGGACAATGCCGCTGACCTGCGCCGGCTCGCAGGGCAGATCGCCTCCCTCGGCGACCTCCCCAGCCAGGCGCGTGGCACGGTGGACGACCTCGTCCGGGCCCTCGGTGACGACGACGCCGCCGGCCTCGTCGGCCCGCTGATGGAGTCCCGCGCGCACCTGGGCGATCACCCGGAACTGGCCGCCCGCGTCGACGACCTCGATCGCCAGGCCACCCGGCTGCGCCGGAGCAGCGACCGGCGCCGTACCGCCGGCTGACCCCGACCCGCCGCCACTACCGGACCCGCCCCCGACGTGCGCCCCGCGCGTGCCTGCCCCACCGGGCAGGCACCGGGCCCGCGCCGCTCGAGGCCGTCAGCAGCAGCCGCCCTCCGCCGCGCCCCCGACCGCTTCGAGGCGGCAGAAGCAGGACGCGTTGATCGGTACGTCCGCCATGGCGGACGCCAGCTTCAGTTGCTGGGCCACGATCTGCGCCTCCGCCGCCCTGCCCAGGCGCATCAAACACTCATGGAATCCGTGCAGCGCCCATACGTTGCCGGGGTGTTGCGAAGGACGCGGCAGCGTGTCGTCGAGGCCCAGGTCGGCCCGGTAGACGGCCTCCGCCTCTTCCACGCGTCCCTGTTCGAGAAGCAGGGCGCCGTACGCGTGCCGAGTGGGCTGCATCCACCCCCACGGTTCGTCATAGGGAAGGTTGTCATCGAGTGCGATCGACCGCTCCAGTGCGGCGAAAGCGGCGTCGTGGTTCCCTTTGCGGTACTCCAGTTCTCCGTCGAGCATCTCCGACGCGATCGCGAGGATGTCGACGCAGGTGTTGTTGAACAGCGTGCGTGTCTCGGGGACGCGGGAGACGGCCTCACGGAACAGTTCGCGTTCGCTCTCCGCCTCATTGATCCGCCCGGTCGCCGACAGGGAGACGCCGCGGGCGTAGTGAAGCATCGCCGTCGTCGCGCAGTACAGCTCCGGGTCGGCGGGCAGCGGCAGTTCCAGGATGTCGGACCAGAGGCCGAAGCGGATGAGCACGTGCACCCGCATGGCGAGGAAACCCTCCAGCCAGTCCGCCATGGGCGGACTCTGCACCCTCAGCAGTTCCTCCGGGATGGATGCCTCGAGCTGTACGGCCGTCTCCAGGGCGGTCGACGACCGGCCGAGGAACATCGCACCGTAGATCTTGAAGTGGTAGTTGTGCGAGCGGTACAGCGTGTAGAAGTTCATCGCGCCGGCGCGCGCGAAATACTTTTCGTCGGCGGCGATCGCCGTGGTGTTGTCCGACACCACTCGCCGGTAGTCCCCGCAGAGCACCTCCAGGTGTGTGGGCATGTGCTGCAGATGCCCGGCGTCGGGTACGAGGCCCCGGAGGCGGTCCGCGACGTGCAGGGCGGCCTCGGGGGTCGGGGACATCTCCATGAGGTGGATGTACATGTGCAGAAGACCCGGGTGCGTCTCCCCCCGCCCGGTGCCGATGGCCCGCTCGAGGACCGACTTGGCCTCCAGCGTGCGTGAGCCTGCCGCCGGCAGCCCGGTCCGCAGGTCCCACAGCTGCCAGGGCGTGAGGTTCATCTGGGCGTCGGCATGCAGTGTGGCGACATCGAGGTCGTCGGGAGCGAGTTCGTACACCGCACGCATGCTGTCGGCGTAGGGCTCGTTCCACACCGAACAGTCCTCGACCGCCTCCGCCTGGGGGTACCGGTACCGCAGCGCCCCAATCAGGGCCTGCTCGACGGCAGTGGCGCCGGCCGCCTTCTCATGCGCTCGCTCGACGGCCGCGTGGGTACGTTCAACGGTTCGGGCCAGGTCCTCGCCGTCGAAGAACTCCCAGGGCTTGTTGTAGTTCGGGCCGAGAGCGTAGGCGATGCCCCAGTAAGCCATCGCGCAGTCCGGATCCGCGGCAGCGGCGGCTTCGAAGCAGGAGACGGCCTCTTCATGGTGGAAGCCGTACGACCAGAGCAGCCCGCGGTCGAACCACATCTGGGCGGACGGGGAGGACGTCGTCACCGGGCGGGTATAGGTGCCGAGATCGTAGTAGTCCATCCGTCTCTCCTCGAGGTACGGCCCGGCCGGCCGGTGTCGCGTACCGTACGGCCCCGACCGGGACATGTGGACGCGCCGCGACCGGCACGCACTGTCCCAACGCGTGAAGGCCTCCGGGGACACCCGTGTATGCAAGAGTCGGCAGTGGGGGAGCGCTCGACGCACAAGAACACGTCTGCGAGGGCGGCGGTGCCCGCGGCAGGCCTGCATGTGTCCGGCAGGCAAGCACAGCGAACGGGTACCGTGACCGGCCGAAGCCGTCGGTGGCGCAGTGGAGCCTGCGCCACCGACGGAAGAAGACCGGCCCGCCCTGCTGGGACGGCCGGCCACGGTCCTGCCGGCCGGCCGCCCCGGATCAGGTCACCGGTTCGGGTGCAGAACGACCTTGGTGTAGCCCTCGACGCGCTTGTCGAACTTTTCGTACGCCGATGGTGCCTCGTCGATCGACAGCTCGTGCGAGACGACGAAGCTGGGCCGTGCGCGCCCCTCGATGATCATGTCGCGCAGCTGCCGGTTGTAGCGCTTGACGTTGCACTGGCCGGTGCCCAGGCGCAGTCCCTTCTCGAAGAGCCTGCCGATCGCCACGAGCAGCATGCCCTTCTTGGCCTGCTCATCAGGACCGCCGGGGTCGGCCGGAACGTACAGGCCCGGGATGCCGAGCGCTCCCGTCGGCCGGACCGTCTCGACGAGTGAGTTCAGGACGGTCGCCGGTTCCTCGCGCTCCTCGCCCGTTGCCTGGGCCTGGGCCTGGTAGCCCACCGCGTCGATGCCCTTGTCAGTGCCTTCTCCCGCCGTCTGGTCCTTGATCTGCTCCACCGGATTGCCTTCGGCGAAGTTGACGGCGATCGCGCCGATCTCCTCGGCCTTCTGCAGCCGCTCGGCCACCCGGTCGACGACGAACACCTTCTTGGCGCCGCGCAGCAGCGCGGAGTAGGCGGCCATCAGCCCGACGGGCCCGCCTCCGTACACCGCGACGCTCTCGCCCGGACGGACGTCGGCCAGCTCGTTGCCGTGGTAGCCGGTCGGGAAGATGTCGGCGAGCAGGACGAAGTCGTTCTCGTTGGCGTCGCCCTCCGGGAGCTTCAGACAGTTGAAGTCGGCGTACGGCACCCGTACGTACTCTGCCTGGCCTCCGCTGTACGGCCCCATCGCGACGTAGCCGTACGCACCGCCGGCGAATCCGGGGTTCACGGTCACACAGAAGCCCGTGAAGCCGGCCGTGCAGTTCTTGCAGAATCCGCAGGCGACGTTGAAGGGCATGACCACCCGGTCACCCGGCTTGAGGGACGACACGCCGTCCCCGGTCTCCTCGATGATCCCGAGGTTCTCGTGGCCGAAGACGATACCCGGCTCCGCGGCGGTGCGGCCCTCGTACATGTGCAGGTCGGAACCGCAGATGGCTGTCGATGTCACGCGGACGATCACGTCGTTCGGGTGTTGGATCCCTGGCTTCTCCACTTGCTCGACCGCTACTTCGAACGGTCCCTTGTAGACGACGGCCTTCATGCTCACGCACCTCCGCTCGGCACTGCTGCTTCCGTGCCTCTGTGCATTCGTGCATTCGTGTTCCATCTCATGGTCCGCCCGGTGTTCGGGGAGGGACAAATTGGCTACTGTCGTCGCGTATGCATGTATGCGCTGATTGTGCAAGCAGTGCACGAAGTGGCCGGAGAACCCGCAGACCCCGTAGCAGATCGCAAGAGACCCGCAGAAAGAGAACGCGAACAGTGATACGACGCCTCGGAACCTTGCTCGTCCCCGTGTCCGGACTGTCCGGTACCACCTACCCGCCGGGAACCGCCGTGTCGATCAACGGCCGCGGGTCGGCCGTCGACGGTTTCGTCGACGGAGACTGGCTCCCCCTCGCCTGGTGGGAATTCGCCGAGAACCGCAGTGAGGACGCCGTCGAAGGCTGACCCGCCCTTGCGCCTCCCCGCCGCCGGTTCCCCGGAGAGCCGCACCCGAGATGCCGACCGCGTCACTGCGGGGGAGCATGGCCGGGACGCGGCCACAATCGGCCCGACCATCTGGGCGGGAGGCGCAGAATATGCCGGAACCGACGTCCAAATCACGTCTCATCGGCGAACTCTCTGCCGAGTTCGCAGGCACCATGATCCTCATTCTCATCGGATGCGGTGTCGTCGCACAGGTCGTCGCGGGTGGTGCGCTGACCGACGGGGCGCTGGGCGACCACGACAGCATCGCCTGGGCCTGGGGCCTCGGCGTCGTCCTGGGCGTCTACGTGGCGGCGCGGGTCAGCGGCGCCCACATCAACCCCGCGGTGACCCTCGCACTGGCGGCCTTCAAAGGCTTCCCGTGGAGCAAGGTACTGCCGTACGCCCTGGCCCAGACCGCGGGCGCCTTCGTGGCCGCCCTGCTGGTGCGCTGGAACTACAGCGAGGTGCTGGCCAAGGCCGACCCGGGCCACACCGACAAGACGGAGATCGTCTTCTCAACGTTGCCGGGCAACGGTGGACTCCCGATCAGCCAGTTCGGCGCCTTCCGTGACCAGATCATCGGCACCGCCCTGCTGGTGCTCCTCATCTTCGCGGTCACCGACCTGCTCAACACGCCGCCGGGCGCGAATCTCGCCCCCTTCATCATCGGCCTGATCGTCGTCGCCATCGGCATGGCCTGGGGAACCAATGCCGGCTACGCGATCAACCCCGCTCGTGACCTCGGGCCCCGGCTGGCGGCATTCCTGACAGGCTACGGAGGCGCTTGGCGAGATCAGTACGGCGATCTCTACTTCTGGGTGCCGATCGTCGGCCCCCTGATCGGCGGTCTGATCGGTGCACTGCTCTACCGCCTGCTGATCAGCCGCTTCCTGCCCGTCGCCGAGCAGGAACCGGGCCGGGTGCCCGCACCCGACCAGTGACCGGACGAGTGAGAGGCCAGCCATGCCCGAGTTCGTCGGGGCGGTGGACCAAGGCACCACCAGCACCCGCTTCATGATCTTCGACCACGACGGCAACGAAGTCGCACGCCACCAGCTCGAACACGAGCAGATCCTCCCGCGCTCCGGCTGGGTCGAACACGACCCCGTCGAGATCTGGGAACGAACGAACTCCACGATGCAGAACGCCATCCGGCAAGGCGCCCTGTCCGCCGCCGACCTGGCGGCCATCGGAATCACCAACCAGCGGGAGACCACGGTCATCTGGGATCCCAGCACCGGCCAGCCGCACTACAACGCGATCGTCTGGCAGGACACCCGCACCGACTCCATAGCCGCGACGCTGGAGCGCGAACACGGCGACCTCATCCGGCGCAAGACAGGGCTGCCGCCGGCGACCTACTTCTCCGGCGGCAAGATCAAGTGGATCCTGGAGAACGTCGACGGCGTCCGGCAGGCCGCCGAGAACGGCCGGGCCGTCTTCGGCAACACCGACGCCTGGGTCCTGTGGAACCTCACCGGCGGCCCCAACGGCGGCATCCACGCCACGGACGTCACCAACGCCAGTCGAACCATGCTGATGAACCTGGAGACCCTCGACTGGGACGACGAACTGCTCGACATCTTCGGCATCCCACGCGCGATGCTCCCGACCATCAACCCGTCCTCCCACCCGGAGGCGTTCGGCACCACTCGCACCACCCGCCCGCTGCGCACCGCCGTACCCATCACCGGTGTCCTGGGGGACCAGCAGGCGGCCACGGTCGGCCAGGTCTGCTTCCGCCCCGGCGAGGCAAAGAACACCTACGGCACCGGAAACTTCCTGGTCCTCAACACGGGCACGGAGATCGTCCGGTCCAGCAGCGGCCTGCTGACCACACTGGCCTACCAGTTCGGGGACGCACCGGCGGTGTACGCGCTGGAAGGATCCATCGCCGTCACCGGCTCCGCCGTCCAGTGGCTCCGCGACCAGATGCACATCATCAGCTCCTCGTCCGAGGTGGAGGCCCTGGCGCGGCAGGCGCAGGACAGCGGCGGCATCTACTTCGTCCCCGCCTTCTCCGGCCTGTTCGCCCCGTACTGGCGCTCCGACGCCCGGGGCGCCATCGTCGGCCTCGCCCGGTTCCACACCAACGCGCACCTGGCGAGGGCCACCCTGGAAGCCATCTGCTACCAGAGCCGCGACGTCGCCGAAGCGATGGCACAGGACTCCGGCGTCGCGCTCGACGTACTGCGGGTCGACGGCGGCGTCACCGCCAACGACCTGTGCATGCAGATCCAGGCCGATGTCCTCGGCGTACCGGTCAGCCGCCCCGTCGTGGCCGAGACCACCGCACTCGGCGCCGCCTACGCGGCCGGGCTCGCCACCGGCTTCTGGGAGAGCGAGGACGAACTCCGCTCCCACTGGCACGAGTCGAAGCGGTGGGAGCCGCAGTGGAGCGACGAGGAACGGGAAAACGGCTACGCGGGCTGGAAGAAAGCGGTGGAACGCAGCCTCGACTGGGTCGAGGTCGAATAGCCGAAACGGCAAAGCGCCCTGGCGCACGTCCTGTCCGCATCCGTCTGTGCTCCGCCGTGCATCCGGGCCGCTCGACGTCCACGACCGGACACCCGATCTTCGCGATGCCCGGCCGGGCTCGACGTCCGACCCCTGCCCCGTGGAGATCGAGTGTGCCCACGTCGTTGCGCTCACGTCGCGCAGCCCCCGCCGTCGCGCAACGCCTCGGTGATGTCCGCGGCGGAGCCATGGAGCGGCGGGACGGGGTGCACCGCCAGCCGACTGGCACGCCGGCTGCTCTGGAAGATCACGGTGTGGCGCTCCCCGCGGCAGCACAACCCCGGGGCACCACCGCAGTCCTCGTACCGCACCGGGTCCCCGAGAGTGAGCCTTGCAAAGCGCGTACGGAAGAGCAACGTGCCTCCCAACGGGGCTGCGAGCCTTACTGGTTGGTTATGCAGTCAGCCAACGCCCCGGCTGTCAACATCCCGTTCGGTATCCGATGTGGCGCCTCTGTACTTGACCCCGCGTCAGCCGCCGCCGAGGATCACGCCATGACAGGCGCACACAGCAGCACCGTCGATTCCCTCGTACGCCGCAGTGCCCGGCGAACCCCGGACCGCACGGCCGTCCGGTACGCCGACCGCTCCTGGACCTATGCCCGGCTCGAGGAGGCCGTCAGCACCGCGGCGGCCGTCCTCACCGGTCACGGGCTGCGCCACGGCGACCGGGTCGCGTCGTACGGCCACAACTCCGACGCCTACCTGATCGCCTTCCTCGCCTGCGCACGGGCCGGGCTCGTCCACGTCCCTGTCAATCAGAACCTGACGGGCGACGATCTCGGGTACATCCTCGGCCAGTCGGGCAGCGCGCTGGTCCTCGCCGACCCGGCGCTTGTGCCACGCCTGCCCGCCGGGACGGCCGTACGGGCGCTGCGCGACACGGACGACTCGCTGCTCACCGCCCTGTCCGAGCCGCGGCCATTCATCCCCGCTCACGAACCGCGCGACGAGGACCTGGTCCAACTGCTCTACACGTCGGGCACCACCGCCCTGCCCAAGGGCGCGATGATGACCCACCGCGCCCTCGTCCACGAGTACGTCAGCGCCGTCACCGCCCTCGATCTCGCCCCTGGTGACCGGCCCGTCCACTCGCTGCCGCTGTACCACTCCGCCCAGATGCATGTCTTCCTGCTGCCGTACCTCGCGGTCGGCGCTGAGAACACGATCCTGGACACGCCCGACGCCGGGCAGATCTTCGACCTGGTCGAAGCGGGCCGCGGCGACAGCCTGTTCGCGCCGCCCACCGTATGGATCGGCCTGGCGAACCACCCCGAATTCGCCACGCGCGACCTCGGCGCACTGCGCAAGGCGTACTACGGGGCGTCGATCATGCCCGTCCCGGTGCTGGAGCGGCTGCGTGAACACCTCCCCGGCCTCGGTTTCTACAACTGCTTCGGCCAGTCGGAGATCGGACCGCTGGCCACCGTCCTTCGCCCGGACGAGCACGAGGGGCGCATGGAGTCGTGCGGCCGGCCCGTCCTCTTCGTGGAGGCGAAGATCGTCGACGAGGACGGCAAGGAGGTGAGCGACGGCACGGCGGGCGAGGTGGTCTACCGCTCGCCGCAGCTGTGCGAGGGCTACTGGGAGAAGCCGGAGGAGACACAAGAGGCCTTCCGCGGCGGCTGGTTCCACTCCGGCGACCTCGCCGTGCGCGACAGCGACGGCTACTTCACGGTCGTCGACCGGATCAAGGACGTCATCAACTCCGGTGGTGTCCTGGTGGCTTCACGACAGGTCGAGGACGCCCTCTACACCCACCCGGCCGTCGCGGAGGCGGCCGTGATCGGCCTGCCCGACGAGCGCTGGATCGAGGCGGTCACCGCCGTCGTCGTGGCACGCGATGAGATCACGGAGGCGGAACTGATCGCCCACGCGCGGGACGGGCTCGCCCACTTCAAGGCACCCAAGCGGATCCTCTTCGTGGACGCGCTGCCCAGCAACGCCAGCGGCAAGATCCTCAAGCGCGAACTCCGGGACCGGTTCGCTGCGCCGCCATCGCGTTCCTGAGGTCGTGCCCGTCCGCCACCGTGGCGAGCGGCGGAGAAGGAACTCGAGCACGTCCGGACTCAGAACGGCGGCTGCCCGCTGCCTTCGATCATCAAGTGCGCGGTACCGATGTAACGGTGGGCCACGGTGAAGTCGCCGACGCGGCCGTCGGGCAGTCGCAGCCGTGGGGCGTCCGCGCCCATGATGCCTTCCACGACCTGGTCGTCCGCGACCTCGAGCGTGCCGTTCCAGTCGGCGGACAGCACTGCGGCGACATCCTCGCTCATCACGGGCCCGGGGGCCGTCGCGGCGTTTTCCGGCTGCCCCGTCCATGAACGGAGCACGGCTCTCGCCGCGTACTCGGCATCGCCCGCGACCACCGTCACGTCGCCTTCGAAGACGCCCATGGTCCCAGTGTGCGTCCACGTGGCCCGTCATGCCTGCTGTGACCGGGCGCCCGGGTCGGCACCACGACGCTCACGCAGCACCCGCGCACGCATGCCGACGCCGCCGCCCGCGCCCCGCCGACGTACGGAGGCTTTCCCCGCCCGGCAACGAAACCTCGGCCCAACCAGCTTCGGGAACCTCGCAGTCCCGCGCCAGTTGCGGGGGAAAGGAACGACCGGGCCCACCGCTCCTGCCGTGGGGCCGGAGGCAGGAGCCCGACCTCCTATTCGGTGCGCAGGGCCGTGGCGGTTCGCGCCCTGGCGGCCCAGCCGGCGGGCAGGAGCGCTCCCAGAGTGGCGATGAGCAGGCCGCCGAGCGCCAGCGGGAGGAGTTCCGCCCCGTGGTAGACGGCGATGACCGAACCGGGAAGGCGGAGCCCCACGCTGTCACCCATCGCGGGGACGACCCAGCCGTGCAGGGCCATGCCGAGCGGCACGCCCAGCGCGCCCGCGACCAGTCCGGTCACGACGACCGAGGTGAGGACCATCGCGACGGTCTGCCGAGGGGTCATGCCGAGGGCCTTGTGGACCCCGATCTCCCGGACGCGCTCGCGGGTGTCGAGCAGCACTCCGTTCAGAACGCCGAGCGCGGCGACGGCGACGAGCATCAGCGTGAGGATCGCGGACAGCGCGTTGAGCGTGACGACCATGTCGCCGCCGCCGTCGAGCCCGCCGGCCCGGGCGGAGACCCCCAGTGGTGCCAGGTCCCTGTTCAGCGCGTCGACGTAGCCGGTCACGCCGGTGCCTGACGTGACCGCGATGTGATGGCTCGTCTCCGTCAGGTCGGGATGTGCGGCCTCGATCGTCGAGACGTCGGTGAAGACCTGCATCCCGTCGTTACGGGGGTCGAGGACCTCACCGACGATCCGGACCGTGACCGGTTCTGCCAGGCCGTTCAAAGTGACGGTGTCTCCGATGCCGGTGCCGGTAGTGGTCAGGAAGGGGGTCGGGACCACGGCCTCGCCGGGCCTGTCCGTCCAGCGGCCCGAGACCATCGTGTAGCCGCCCCACGAGGCGTCGCCGGTGAAGGCGATCACGTCGACGATGCCGGTCGCACCGGACACGGTGGCCCGTACCTTCGCGGCGCTGTAGTGCTTCCCGGTCCCGGCCGCGGCCCCGATGGCCGCGGCGACCGCGACGGGATCGGCCTTGGGCTGCTTCGCGGGGCCAGGGCCCCCACGTCCGAAGTCCGGCACGGGCGCGGGCACGACTACATCGGCCGCGTCGTGGGCCCGCGCTTTCATCACCTGCCCGAGCGAGGCGCCCAACCCCACGGTGAACGTGACGGCGACGGCGCCGAACAGGATCGCGGTCCCCATGGCCAGCGCGCGGGCGGGCCGGGCGAAGGGCCGGGCCAGGCCCAACGCGACCGGCTGCGGCAACGACAGCCGTCCGGCCAGTCGGGCCGCCCACCGGCCGCGCCCCGCCGAAGCGGTACGCCCGACGGCGAGCGCGTCGACCGTACGCAGCCGGCCGGCCCGCCAGGCGCTCGCCCACGCGGTGGCCGCCACCAGGCCGAGCACCCCGGCGATCACCGCAAGGTCGACCCGGGGAGCGACAGCCAGGGACGAGGTGCCGTAGACGTCCTCCGTCTCGGCCAGTACGGGGACGGCGAGCAGATGGCCGGCGAGGACACCGAGGGCCGTGCCGACGACGGCCGGGATCAGCGCCTGACCCACATAGGCCCGCACGACCTGGGACGGGGTGAGGCCGACGGCCTTGAGGATGCCGATACGGCGGGTTCCCGTTCCGACGGCCGAAGCGACGACGTTGCCGACGATGAGCACCGACATGACCAGACCCAGAGCGCCGAACGCGACGAGGAACGGGACATAGACGGCGGTGTCGCGCTCGGCGGTCTCCTTGACGGTCAGCCATGACTGTTCGCCGACCGCGCTTCCGGGCGGCAGGGATTCCGTCACGGCCCTGCCGCCTGCGGCGATCTGCGCGGCGGTGTTCGCGTCGGAGAACCGGTAGAGCATCTGGTAGCCGCCGCTGCCAGGCGCGGTGAGCGCCGGCATCTGGGACGGAACCACCCAGGCGTCTGCGGTGCTGGTGACCGAGCGGGCCACACCGACCACCGTCAGCGTCGGACCTCCGGACAGATCGGGGAAGGCGATCTTCATGCCCGGGGCCGGGACGATGGAGGAGCCGGCGGAGAGCACGATCTCGCCCGGGTGCGCCGGCCACCGCCCCTCGAGCAGGGCCACCTCGTCAACGTCCCGGCCGGGATCGTCCCGGCCGACCACGGTCATCGGCCAAGCGGGGCCCGCCCCGTCCGACCGCGGCGTGACGGTAGCCGTACGGAACGGCCCGGCCGCAACGCTCACCCCTTCGGCGTCCTTGGACTTCGACAACTGCTCGGCGCTCACCTTGCCCGGGTCGAACCCCACGGACAGATGCGCGCCGTGCTGCCTGGCGAACGCGTCGTCGAAGGGCGCGCCGGAGACCACGAGCAGCGATCCGCCGAGGACGGAGGCCGCCACCGCCATCATCGTGGCGAGTCCGATCACCAGCGTCTGCACCCGGCGTCGTCCCACCCCGGAGCGCACCACCTTGCCGAGCGCGCTCATCGGACGGCCTCCGGGGGGACGGCCTGCGACCGGACGTCTTCGGTGATCCGGCCGTCGGCGATCCGGACCGTACGGTTCGTGCAGGAACGGGCCAGCGCCAGGTCGTGGGTGACCACGACGATGGTCTGGCCCTCGGCGTGGAGGCCGGTGAGCAGCCTGCTGACGTCCTGTCCGGCGGCCGTGTCCAGAGCCCCGGTCGGTTCGTCGGCCAGGAGCAGAGCCGGCCGGTTCATCAACGCCCGGGCCACCGCGACGCGCTGCCGCTCGCCGCCGGACAGCCGCCCTGGGTAGGCGCCGGCGTGCCGGTCGAGGCCGAGCAGTTCCAGGAGTTCCGCCGCCCGGCGGTCCGCCTTGCCACGTGCCGCACCAGCGAGGCGCGCGGGCAGGACGACGTTGTCGGCCACGGTCAGATCGTCGAGCAGGTTGAAGAACTGGAAGACCATGCCGATCTTCGACCTCCGGAACAGCGCCGATCCGGCTTCGCCCAGCCGGTCCACCCGCACCCCGTCCACGGTGACGGTCCCCGAATCGGGCCGGTCCAGGCCCGCGATCAGGTTGAGCAGCGTGGACTTGCCGCTGCCGGAAGGGCCGAGGACCGCGACGGCCTCGCCGGGCCGCACGGTCAGCGACGCCTCGTGCAGAGCGGGCGGACCGTCGTCGTACCGGCGGCTCACCTCGCGCAGTTCGATCACCGGCATGGTCATAAAAGGCTCCTTGCGTACGGGCAGTTGGCTGTGTGAACGCTAGGAGCGGGCCCCGCCCGCACGCGTCGCCCGGCCGGACCCATTCCGGTACCGCGCTGGGACGAGCCCCGGAAACGTCATCCCTGCGATGTAGGCGGGCGATGTATCCGGTGCGGTCGGTAATGACCACAGGGACGGACTCCGCGGGTCCGCGCGGCGGCGACAATGAACCGGTGAGGGACGCACTTACGACGCCGGCGCGACTGTGGGAAGCCGCCCGCCGGGCGGTCCGCGACGCAGGGCTTCCGAGCGGTCCACCGCTGCGGCCCACCCGGCGCGCCTGGCAGTTCGACGCGCTGGTGGCACTGGCCCTCGGAATCATCACCGTCTACTACGGCATCGACAACGTCGACAACGTCGTGGTTCGGGAGATCGCACCCGGCGTGGAACGCGTCGTGCCGCGCCCGTCCGGCCCCGGCGGCCTGGCCCTCATGGTGGCCCTCGCCGCCATCGCGTCGGGTGCTCTGGCGCTTCGCCGCCGCTGTCCGCTCGCCGTGCTGTGCATCGTGACGGCCGCGACACTGGCGACACCGCCGAGCGTCGGACGGCTGACCTTCTACGCGTTCGTCATCGCCGTCTACAGCGCCGCCGTGTACAGCCCTTACCGGGTGGCGACCCTGGCGGCGCTGCCGGTGTCGGTAGTCCTGGTCGGCACCTCGGGGAACTCGGTGACACCGATCGTCCCCAACCAATACATCGCCCTGCTGATCCTGGTCCCGATGGCCGTGGCCGCCGTCGGCCTGCGTACCTGGAAACTGCGGACCGACGAGGGCCGCATCCGGCTCTCCGCCCTGGAACGCGAACAGGCCGAGGCGCTGCGCCGGGCCGTCGAGCACGAACGGGCCAGGATCGCCCGCGAACTGCACGACGTCGTCACCCACAACGTCAGCGTGATGATCATCCAGGCAGGCGCCGCCCGCAAGATCATGAGAACCTCCCCCGAACAGGCCGGCGAGGCGCTGCTCGCCGTCGAGGCGGGCGGGCGGGCCGCCATGACCGAACTGCGCCACGTCATGGGACTGCTCACCATGGCCGACGAGGGCGAGGGGACGGACGCGGACGCCGACCTGGCCGACACGGCGGCGGTGCCCGCCCCGCAACCAGGACTTGACCAGCTGGAAACGCTGGTCGCACGGGTCCGCGACACCGGGCTGCCCGTCGACCTGAACGTGACCGGACCGCCTCGTCCCCTCCCGCCCGGTCTCGAACTCGCCGCCTACCGCGTGGTCCAGGAAGCCCTGACCAACACCGTGAAGCACGCGTCCGGCGCCAGCGCCGCCGTGACCGTCGAATACGGGCCGCAGCGGCTGCGGGTGGAAGTCACCGACACCGGAGGACAGCCGGGCGCGGCCGCCGGAGGCGGCCGGGGCCTGATCGGCCTGCGTGAGCGCCTCGCCGTCCACGACGGAACACTGAACACCGGCCGGCGCCTGACCGGCGGCTACCGTGTGGAGGCCCTGATCCCCTTGGAGGCGCCGTGACCGAGCCGCCGCGTGTGCTGCTCGCCGACGACCAGACCCTGGTCCGCACCGGATTCCGGTTGATCCTCGGCGCCGACGGCATCGACGTCGTAGCCGAGGCGACCAACGGGGCCGAAGCGGTCGAAGCGGTCCGCCGCACACGTCCCGACGTGGTCCTGATGGACGTCCGGATGCCCGAGATGGACGGTCTGGAGGCCACCCGCCGCATCCTCACCGGAGCCCCCGGTGAACCCCGCGTGATCATCCTGACCACCTTCGACCTCGACCGGTACGTCTACGCGGCACTGTCCGCCGGGGCCAGCGGCTTCCTCCTCAAGGACGTCACCCCCGAGCATCTGACCGCGGCCGTCCGCACGGTCCGCACCGGCGACGCTCTCCTCGCGCCCGCCATCACCCGCCGCCTCGTGCAGCGGTTCACGCAGCGCGGCACCGACACCGCCTCCCTCCACCGCGACCTCGCGTCGCTCACCCCGCGCGAACTGGAGGTCCTCGGCCTGCTGGCCCGCGGACTGAGCAACGCCGAACTCGCCACCCGCCTCCACCTGGCCGAGGCGACCGTCAAGACCCACGTCGCCCGGATCCTCGCCAAGCTCGGACTGCGCGACCGTGTCCAGGCCGTCATCGTCGCCTACGAGACCGGGCTGGTCAGCGCCGGCGCGGGCGAGGCCGCCGAGCAGACGTAGACCGTGGCCGGACTCGGATCCGCAGCGGGAACCCGCGGCCCGTGCGCGGACGGCGCCATGCCGCAGGTCCCGACCGTCGAAGGCGTCCTCAGGCGTTCCTGAGCAACACGCGGAGAAGAACCCGGCTATGACCGGGCTGCCGGTAGCGCTGGCCGTCGGAGTCGTCGCCGCGGCATACGTCATCGTCCTCACCATCTGGCCCGCGCTCGCACTGCGCCGCCTGGCCATCCACCTCGGGATCCTCGAAGAGAAGGCGGACGATGCTCGAACTTGACCGTCTGGTCGCCGACCTGCTCGAGCGCTACCGCGGCGACGACAAGAATCCCGGCGGCAACCTGCCCGGCCTCATCCACCGCTTCGACACGCTCGGCATGCGCACCCGCCAGCCGTCCGCCGGAGGGCACGCAGCGCCGGGCTCGAGGCCGCCTACCTCGCTCGAGGCCGTCAGCTGGTTCCTGCGCATCAAGAGCGAGGCCGTGGGGCTCGACGTGGAGCTGCGGCAATTTACGCACGAGCAGCCCTGGTATCGGGCGCTCCGCGCGATACCGCCGGGCGCCGAAGCCACGGGCCGGCTTCCTGACGTCACGCGCACCGTCGCCCGCTGGCACGGCACCGTTCTCACCTTTCTTGGACTCCGCGGCCCGTCCGTCCACTTCCAGCACGCCCTGTGCCTCGCCTGCGGGCAGCCACCGTGTATGGCCGCGCCGACGACGACAAGCCGCGCGTCTGGTGCATCAATGACGCCTGCGACGACCAGGAGACCGGGCAGCCCGCCCGCAAGTTGGCAAGGACACCGTGCGCCGCGACATCGAAGCCCTGCGCCAGAAGCGCCACCCGAGACTGAGCCGGCGCATGGTGATGCGCCACCCGAGCCGGAATCGGCGCAGGCCGCTGCGCCACCCCCAGAAGCCGGCGCACCCGACGGCGCGCGCCTCGAGCTCGAGATCGACGACCAGCTGCGCCACGACCTCGCCACCCTGACCCGCACCGGCATGACCGCCTGGGCCGCCGTCGCCACCGCGGTGAGCATCGTCGCCGGCGCCTACCGCAGCGCGTGGGCGGCCGGGGTCGTGCCGGTCGGCGTCGCGCCCACCATCACCGACTGTTCGGTCATCCCGCCCCGGAAGCCGGCACGGTGAACCCGCCTAGCATGTGCTGCGGCCACCGGGGGCGGCCGCAGCCGGAGTTGCACACGAACCGGCCCGAACCCTCGGCAACAACGGTAGATTTCACACTTCCCCCACAGGTCCTGCAAGCCACCTTCGAAGAAGGAAACGTCCCTGTGAGCGACCAGTACCCAGGCCCGAACCAGCCGTACGGCCGTCAGCCCCACCAGCCGTACCCGGGCCCATATCGGCAGGGTCCCGCGCCCTACCAGCCGCCTCCGCCCCCGAAGAAGGGCATGTCCGGCGGCGCGATCGTCGCCATCGTCCTCGGCAGCGTCTTCGGCGGACTCTTCCTGCTACTGGGCCTTGGGGCGGCCGTCAGCGACAGCAGCACCGGCACGAAGAAGCCCATCACGTCGGAGGCGGCCAAGAAGCAGCCCGCGCAGGGCGACGCGAAGCCCGCCAACAAGCCGGCAGCCGAACCGGAGCCGCCCGCCCGCGTGCAAGTCACCGCGAAGAGGACCACATTCAAGCCGGGTGTCTTTCACGGCGGCGGCGAATTCACCAGCGTCCTGGTCACCGTCGTCAACAACAGCGACGAGACGATCCGCGTCAGCCCGCTGTACTTCGCAATCACCGACACCACCGGCACGAAGCACAGTGCCGAGTACGGCGAGGACAAGGACCAGATCGACAGCATGGACCTCGCTCCGGGCGAGAAGGCCACAGGCGTCATCACCGGCAAGGGTGCCTTCACCCCGAGGTACGTCACCTACACCGACGGCCTGTTCGGCGACGACGTACGCGGCCACGTCTCCTGAAGAGGGAACCATGCGTAATCGAACCTTCCGGAACCTCGCCGCGTTGATCGGCGTGGCACTTCTCATCGGGATGCTGACCGGCTGCGGCACTGGAACCGGTACGGTGGCAAAGCCCAGCAGCATCCCAAGCGTCAGCGCTTCGCCATCGCGGGCCCACGACATCCACGACTGCAAGGCTTTGCTGGAGCGGAATTTCGAGGCTGGGCAGAACCGCGACGCTTCGGGCGACCCTGAGTGCCAAGACCTCACGTCAGACGAGTATGGGGAAGCCGTCGGGGAAGTCCTCGCCAGTCGCAAGGACGAGATCTTCGAGGACGCTGGCAACAAAGTCGCGTGGGACACGGCATGGGACGCAACGGACTCCGAGCAGCAGAACGTGGTCTGTGAGCGCCTGGAGCAGGACGGTGCGATCGTCGTGGGGCAGGAGATGATGGCAGACTCGGATGACCCCAGCGGCACCGAGATTGAAATGGCTCGATACTTCGCTAGCCGTGGGAGCAGCACATCGGCTGACTGGTGTGCCATAGGCTGCCCCCGTGATTGAGACCATCGTGTTCGACGTCGGAGAGACCCTGACTCGGGACGACCGCTACTGGGCCTCATGGGCGGACTGGCTCGGAGCGCCCCGTCACACCGTCGCCGCCTTGGTGGGCGCCGTCACCGTACAGGGACGCGACAACGCAGATGCGCTGAGACTGCTGCGCCCAGAAATCGACATCGCAGCCGAGTACGAAGCCCGTGAGGCTGCCGGGCGAGGCGAGCAACTGGACGAGAGCGACCTGTACGAGGACGTGCGGCCCGCACTGTCCTCACCCGCTGGTGGCAGCGTACCGGCGACGGCTGGCAACTCCACGACGGACACGCGGACCCGAAGCAGCGGATCGCCGCCGCGTACGCAGACCGGTCGCTGATCACCCGCGTCGGCCCGCACCACGCCGACCTCGCCGAAGCGGGCGGCCTGCCGCAGGGAACTCCGACCTCATCGGCGACCCTGCCGAGCCTGATCGTGCGCATGTTCCAGCACGCCCGCATCACGGACGGCGACCAGCTGCTCGACGTCGGCACCTGCTCCGGCTACGGCACCGCCCTGGCCGCGCTGCGCCTGGGCGACGACCTGGTCACCAGCGTGGACATCGACGACTACCTCGTGAACGCCGCCCGCTACCGGCTCGGGCAACTCGAGCTGTCCCCCCAGGTCGAGACGGTCGACGCCACCGGCCCACTCCCGGGCATGTACGACCGGCTCGTGGCCACGGTCGGCGTGCGCCCTGCCCCGCCGCGCCGTGGCGCGCACGCGCCGTGCACAGTGGGCAAGTTGCATCGCGTGATGTGCATGAACGAGCGTGGCGTTCTCCGGTCGGCGGCGCACCGACCGTGCCCGCCTGGCTCATGCCGGTCCTGAGCAACTCGGGTGGGGCCCCATCGCCCGCAACTATCCCGCAGCCACAGGCGCGCAGTGGAGTTCGCGTACCAACTGGGGGGTGAGCAGTTCGCCTGCGCGGTCGGCGAGCACGGTCATTTCGTAGCCGATCAGGCCGACGTCGCACCCCTCGGCGGCCAGGACGCCGAGGCAGCTTCCGTCGCGGATACGACCGACCATGAGGAAGCCGCCGAGCATTTCGATCATGACGAGTTTCATGCCGTGGAAGCCGTGTGCCGTCGCAGCGTTCTGGGCGAGGCTGGTGATACCGGAGACGATGGCGGCGAGGTGATCGGCCCGATCTCGGCCGAGGCTGTCCGAGGCTGCCATGAGCAGGCCGTCGGAGGAGACGGCGACGGCGTCGGTGACGCCGTCGGCGGTGCGTACGAACTCCGAGATGAGCCAGCCGAAATTATGGACGGCGGTGGTCACGATGACGCTCCTTAAGTGGTTCGGGCCTCGGCATGAGCGACACCTGCTCTGAAGCCGTTGAGCAGGGAGGAGACGGCGGGCCGGGCGGGCGGGGGTGAGGCGGAGGGACTCTCCGCGGGGGCGAGCAGGCGCCCGGGGAGCGCGAGGAGCGCGGACAGGCCGCCGCCGGTGGTGTCGAAGAGGTGGACTCGGGTGCCTTCCCCGAGGCGGTGGGCGAGTCGACCGACGACGAGGTGGCCGAGGAATCGGGTGGGCGTGGCGATGAGGGCCTCCTCCCGGGAGTCGGAGAAGCGGGCGTGGGCACGTTCCTTGTCGGCCCAGGACATGCCGACGCCGTGGTCGACGACGGCGAAGCAGTACGTGTCGTCCTCGGTGTCGTACCAGCCGTGCACCTCGACCGGTTCGGTCGGTGGCGAGAAAGTCAGGCCGTTCTCGATGAGTTCGGCAAGGAGGTGGGCGACATCGGCGACGGCGTGCCCGCGCAGCCGCACCGGCTCCACGGTCGCGATCAGCACCCGCCGGTACTGCTCGACCTCGGCGACGGCGGACTGGACGACTTCCAGGCTGCCGGCCGGTGCTGCCGTGGGCTGCGGTGGATTCTGGCCCGCCAGGACCAGCAGGTTCTCGGCGTTGCGCCGCATGCGGGTGGCGAGGTGGTCGAGCTCGAAGAGCTCGGCCAGGGCGTCCGGGTCGAGTTCCTGTCGTTCCAGCCTTGTGATGAGCCTGAGCTGACGACGCACGAGGTTCTGGTTGCGGCGGCCGAGATTGGCGAGCGATTCGGTGGTGGTGCGGCGCAGTCCGGCCTGCTCTGCGGCGAGGCGGAGGGCGGTGTGTTCCACCTGGTGCAGGGAAGCTGCGACCTCGGCGATCTCTGCCGTGCCGCGCAGCAGCTGCGCATCGGGGTTGTCCGGGGCGTCCATCGCCAGGAGGAGCTCCGCATGGTCCTGTGGGGACTGCTGGATACGGGCGACGGTCGTGGGCAGCCGGTGCCGCGCCACGTTGTGGGCGGCCTCGGCGAGTGCGCCGAGCGGGCGCGTGAGGGAACGGGAGGCGAAAGCGGCGAGGCCCGCGACGAGCGCGGTCATGAGCGTTCCCGCGACGAGGTAGGCGGCGAGGCCCGTCTCGGCGTTGTGGCTGAGCCGGTCGGCCCGGTTCCGTGCATCGTGACCGACCGACTGCTGCACGGCGTACAGATCGTCGACGAGTACGGTCATCGCGTCCCACCAGGTGCCGGCGTCGGCATGCGGTACGGGGCCGTCGGCGGCGTCCTCCGCCCGATTCTCGTACGCGGTGGCGCGTTTGGCGTCCTCGGTTGCGAAGGCGTGCTTCAGAGCGGCGAGCTGGGTTGCGGTGGCCACCTGCCGGAAGCGGGCCAGGGCGGCGACGCGCGTGGCGCGCACCTCGGTGAAGGCGAGGTACTCGCGGCCCTGGAAGGCGCCTTTGGCGAATACGCCGTTGAGAAGTCCGCGTTCGAGAGCGACGGATTCCTTGGCCGCGGCCAGCTCCCTCAACGCCGCAAGTCCGTCGCGCAGTTGCCGGTCGGCACCGGTTGCGTTCTCCGCCACGGGGTCGACGGCGTTGAGGGCGTCGACGGCCGTGGTGTAGAAGGCGAAGGTGCCAGCCCTGTCGGCGGTGCCCCTGTCGGCAGCGGTGCGGATGGCGGCGAGGCGCCCCAAGTGCCGTCGGACGACACGCTCGACGGCGCTGTCACGGCGCATTTCACGCAGGGCCGTGTCGACGCGCTTGCGCGTAGCGGCCAGCGTTGGGCGGAACTCCTTCTCGCCGCCCAACAGGCCGCTGGTCAGGCCGCGTTCGCGTTGCAGCTGGTGCACGAGGCCCTGGAGTCGCAGGCTGAGGCCGACCTCGGTACGGGTCGTCCGGGCATCACCGAGGGCCTCGGCGCGGTCCTGCACGGCGAGACCGGACACCGCAAGCAGCAGGCAGATCGGGACGGTGATGACCACCGCCACCCGGCCCCGGATACTGCGCCAGCCGGTCATCGGCCGACGGCCGGGAGCCGTTCGGCCACCGTGACGGCGCGCTGAAACGCCCTTGTCCGACCTGTCTCTGCCGATTGCGCCAAGCCTGCCGAGCAGCTGACGTACCGGCTCCCACGCCCTCATGCGTCACGAAGCTAGTCCAATCGCCGTACCGGGCGGTTTCCCGGCTGTTAGGCAACGTGGGAAGTTCGGTTGCGCCACCCTCACGCCGCGGATCAAGGGGCTGGGAGCCCAGGCCCCTTGGGCGCCGCTCCCACAGCGGGCGCTCGTGGAGCGCCGGCCGACGCCCCCGTTCAGACGCCGGCGCGCCGCCGGCCGTTTCGGCAGGCCGCCCCTATCCCAGCGTCGCCGTGAAGCTGCGGCCGTAGGCACGGTGGCCCCCAGGGTTCCGGGTCCACGGCGAACGTGCCCGACTCCATGAGAACCGGGAGCTGGATCCCGTTCCCGTACTTCTGATGAGCGTGGGCCGGGCAGCGCGACCTGGGACAACGGGACGGTCAGCCTGGCCCCACAGCCGGCGCACACGAAAACGAACAAGCATCCTCCGTAAGGAAACAGAGGGCATCGTCACAGTTCAGCGGCGGACCGGCCAACACGTTTTTCATCCGCTGCACGAGACCATGCAACAGCACGGTGTGTAGCGCCACCGTTCGAATCCTCGGTACGCGGGGTGCCTCCCGAAGTGGTGAAGATCTGCTGCCCGTTCTCGGGTTCTGGCTCAACTTCTGTTTGCGCCGTGAGGCGCTGTTGGTTCGAGTGGAGGTGAAAGACCTGCACCAACCCGCTGTCGCAGCAGTCGGGTTGAAGCTGAGGGCAGCCTGAGCCGGGTGATGCCGGGGAGGGCGAGAGCGGCCCTGACAACGCCGGGACGTGTCCAGTACTGCCAGATGGGGCGGGTCCGGCAAGCGTGATGGAGAGGAGTACGCGAGGAACCGGCGTCTTACGTCTCTTAACAAACTCCGGCTCGAACCTGGTGGATCTTGGGCCGGAAGCGGTGCGTACTCGGGTCATCCTTTCGGGTGGTCTGACAACTCCTGGGTCGGTTTACGAAAGCTGGCCGGGAGGCCACGAGGAATGTCTGCGGCGTACTCGTGGCGATACCGCAGGGACACAGTCGGGCTCCTCCTTCGTCGAGCGAACCACAGTGAACACGGGAACCGTCCCGAACCTCGCCCCGCCACCTGTCTCCAGCAGGCTGCCGGGGCTGGGCGCATCGACCGCCGATCGGTCCGGGACGGGGCGGAGCCGCCGTAGTACTCCGAGGCCGGGAAAGCCGGCCGCATGGGGAAGGGCGGCAGCGGTATCGAGAAGGGAAGGACGCTGCAATGCCGGAAGACGCCCCGCCGAATGGCGGAGCCCCGGGCCCTCGGGCCCGGGTACTGGAGATGCAGACCAAGCTTCACCGTTGGGCGGTGGCCGACCCCGGCCGCCGGTTCGATGACCTGTTCAACTTCGTGCACGACCCGGCGACGCTGATGGTGGCGTTCGACCGGGTCGCGGGCAACCGGGGAGCCCGGACTCCCGGCGTCGACGGCCTGACCGCCACCGACGTCGAGGAGTCCATCGGTGTCCCCGGATTTCTGAACGACCTGCGGGCCGCTGTTAAGGGCGGTTCGTTCCGTCCTCTGCCGGTGCGGGAACGCAGCATTCCCAAGCCGGGAGGCTCGGGCAAGGTTCGCAAGCTCGGGATTCCGACGATCGCGGACCGGGTCGTTCAGGCGGCGCTGAAACTGGTGCTGGAACCGATCTTCGAGGCCGACTTCAAGCCGGTCTCTTATGGGTTCCGGCCCCGACGGCGGGCCCAGGACGCGATCGCCGAGATCCACTATTTCGGCACCCGGGGATATCGCTGGGTGCTGGATGCGGACATCGAGGCGTGCTTCGACTCGATCGACCACACGGCCCTGATGGACCGAGTGCGTCGCCGGGTGAAGGACAAGCGTGTCCTGACGCTGGTCAAAGCCTTCCTCAAAGCCGGTGTCCTCACGGAACTCGGCGAGAACAAGGAGACGCTGACCGGCACTCCGCAAGGCGGCATCCTCTCCCCGCTGCTGGCGAACATCGCCCTGTCGGCGCTCGATGAGCACCTGCACGGGCCATGGGAACCAGGTGGGGCGATGGCCACCGAAGGCAAACGCGCCTACCGGCGCCGCAAGGGTCAACCGACATGGCGGGTCGTCCGCTACGCGGATGACTTCGTCGTCCTGGTGCACGGCACCGAGGCCGACACCGCGGCACTGCGCGAAGAGGTCGCCGACGTGCTCGAACACGTCCTCGGCCTGGTCATCGCCGTCACCGTGCTGGCCGCAAGCGCCCACGACAACGCGTTCGGCATCGCGCTGCTCGGCCAGGTCGCCCCCATCGGCACCATCAAGAAGGCTCTGGTCGACCAGGGTTTCAAGAAGACGGTCGTCGAGCACGGCGCAAGGGCCGGCATCGACGTCGAGATCGTCGAACGCAACCCCGCGGACAAGGGCGCTGGCTTCGTCCCGCAGGCCAAGAGGTGGATCGTGGAGCAGACGCTCGGCATCCTCATGCTGTTCCGGCGGCTCGTGCGGGACTACGAGAGCAGGCCGAAGTCCTCGGAGTCCAGGGTGCGCTGGGCCATGATCGACGTGATAACACGCCGGCTCACCGGCCAGACCACGCCCACCTGGCGCGGGTGACCGCATGGATGACCAGGTCACGCCGCTTCTGGAGCGGATCGACGCACGCGAACGCGAGCTCGTCGGCGATGCAGCGCAGATCCGTGCGCAGATGGACGAGCTCACCGCGCGCCTGCGTGAACTCGATGAGGAGATCGAGAGCCTGGCGGTGACCCGTAAGACGCTCCTCGCCCTCCCGCCAGCGACTCCGGAGCCAGCCGAGGAGCCGCCTGTCCTGCCGGCCCACCCGGCCTACCAGCAGATCCTCGACGTCTTCGCCGACGCTGCTGGACCGATGCGTGCCCGCGACCTGTGCCAGGCCCTGGACCTCCCGCTAAAGCCGAAGAACATCGAGAGTACCCGGCACAAGCTCAAGCGCCTGGTCAGCCTGGGCGTCCTCGCCGAGACCGAACCGGGCCTGTTCATCCAGCGCCGCCCGTAGCAGCTCTCCGTTTCATGCCACCCGTCAGTCACGGCTGCCGCACTCGCCATCCGGCTCACGACGCGATCGCTAGTGACCCGTCATGCGGAGCCACTGCATCGTTGTGACGAGCTCTTCGCCGAAGTCCTCGCAGAGCGCGAGCAACTCGCGACCCGTGGACGAGTCGGGCAGCCCTGCGGAATCGGGGAGAACCCCGAGAGCACCGTGGCAGGCGGTCTCGACAGCGAAGTGGCGCGACGCGAAATAGCCCTCGCTCGCCCGGTCCGCCAGGTCGGCGAGGTACTGGTGGTGGGCTTCCTCCGAGGGGTGGGAGTAGAAGGAGCCCTCGACGAGACCGTCGAGGTAGTTCGCCAGACCGGCCGAGGCTTCGACCACTCGCTCGACTTCGTCCACGCCAGGCTTGTCCAGCAGTTCGCCGAAGGTCAGCAGGTTGCTGATGGTCTCCAACTGGAAGAGCTGGACCGTGTCCGGGTCGACTTCAGACGTGAAGAGCGGGGCCGTGCACAGCTCGGCGATTGCTCGCCGGTATGCGCGATCCGACTGTTCACCAGGGGGTGATGCTGCCAGTCGGAACAGCGACTCCAGCACGGACTGGTCGACGCCCCACTCTGCATCCAATTCGAACGCAAGTATCGGCGCGCGCCACCGCCACAGGGCCAGGACGGCCGCCTGACGCTGGTGAACGGGCTTCAGGTCCGCCAATCGCTCGATCCGCACCACGTTCTTGAGTCAGCCCTTCTGATCTATCGTCCCTGCCCGCCCCCTTTACCTCGGGACACTGTAGAAGCCGCCGAAGGACCACGTGACCGCCAGGACAGCGCCTGGCACAAGCCAACTACGGGAATCGGTCATACCGGTTCAGAATGCCCTCTCAGTGCCGCTCCTGACCCCGTAGGCGCCGTACGTGACGTGGATCGTCGCGTTCCCGCTGCAGACGGACACCTCGTACCCCGCCACTGTCCACGTCTCCACCGCAGCGTCCCCAAGACGGGGAACCTCGACGACCTCCACGAAGTGCTCCTCGGCATGGGCGATCCGGTCGTCCAGCCAGGCGGCGGCGACCTCCCGCCCCGGGGCGCCGGCAGTCGCGGTGTGCAGCTCGTACTTCACGTCCAGCTGGACATCGCCCATGCCGTTCGACTCCCAGCGCACCCAACTGCTCTCGGGCAAATGGGTCTCGGCCTGTTTGCGCAGAACGCTGCTCAGCCTGCGGGCCTCCTGGTCTTCGCCGTTGAGGAGGGCCTCGCTGCGGGGCAGCACGCTGTACGGGTCATCACGGCTCTGATACATGGGCATGAGGAAAGACCACAGGCCCCACCCGCCCACGGCCACGACCGCCAGAGCGGCGACGAGCACGGCGACGAGCTTCCCCCGCCGCTTCGGATGCGTACCGGCATCAGGTGTCGCGCTCTTGTACTGGTCAGCGGTCACGGCACAGCCCCATCTCCCCGGAGCCGCGCAGGCCCCCGACACAGGTCCGCAGCCACGGCCACCCCTGCGTCCTTTTATGGACATGCCAAAATTAGTGCTCGCCGCACGCCTGCCGGGATCCGACTGATCGAGTGACCGACATCGCACCTGCCGGACCTCTGCGACGGCCGGTGCGATGGTGCTGCGGTCGATGACCATGCTCATGAGCGGCCACCTGGCCGGACGCCGCCCCGGACCTGGCCCGCACCGCATCCCTACACCCGGCGACCGGCGCCTCTACCGGGCCGGGTGCGCCGCTGGTGGGGATCTTTGAAATCCCCACCCCTCGCTCAGGCGCGGGCCGGACCCGCTCACCTCATTTCCCCACTTTTTGGGAGCCTTGGGCGCTAACCACATCGGCGGAGCCGGGGCGGAGCAGGTCAAGGGAACGCACCGCTGGCCCCGTGCATCCTTACAACTGACCCAAGGGGCGTGAGCCTCGCAGCCCTCGAAAGAGACAGTGAGCACCACCACCATGAACGCGTCCCCAGCCACCGCGTCGGCGCCCGAGACGAGCGGACGAGTCTGGGTCTACGCAACGGCGTCGGCATTCGCCGGAGGACTCCTCCTCGGCGTCCTGACCAACCTGGCCCAGGGCTGGCTTCCGGGGGCCTGGAATCAGATCCCCAACTCCGGTGCGGTCTGGTCCGTCGCCGCGTTCGCCGCCGGCGCACTGCTGGTCCGGCAGGTCCGCCTGCCCGCGGCCGCCGTCGCGGGCCTGTGCGCCGAGTCCGGTCTCGTCGTCGGTTACTACTGCTACGCGGAGGTCGCGCGGGACGGCATGGGCTCTTTGCTCGCTCCACTCGTCTGGCTGGGTATGGCGTTCATCGCCGGACCCCTGTTCGGGGTGGCGGGCTCCTGGTGGCGGGGCCTCAGCCCACGCCACCGCGTCATCGGCCTCGCCGCCCTCGCGGGCGTTTTCGGCATGGAGGCCATCCACTACGCCTGGGTCCTGCACTACGCCCCCCAGGCATGGGCCTGCCTCGCCATTCTGGTCCTCGTGGCGCTGCTCATGGGCCGCACCCACAAGGAACGCGCACTGACTCTCCTGACCGCCATTCCCTTCTCGCTACTGGCCTACCTCATCTTCGAGACGCTGATCCTGGCAACGGTCCTCGACTGATACCCGCTTCGGACCTCCTCGGCCACCGAAGATCGCCGCCCCCTTGGCTGGACGAGCAGCGAAGCGGGGATCAAGAGCGGCACTCGGTACTTTCATTGAAAGATCCCCATACCGCGGCCAGTGCGGGTTCAGAGGTCTACCGCCGTCTGCGCAGCCGCCATTTCGCCCGGGGTGCGCCGCCCGGTGGGTCACCCGGGAGCTGCGGCCGGGGGCTGCGTCGGCGCGGGTGACAACCCGCCGGATATCGAGCGGGCCGGGAGG
Organism: Streptomyces sp. WAC00040; assembly: GCF_056835925.1. Lineage (NCBI taxonomy): Bacteria > Bacillati > Actinomycetota > Actinomycetes > Kitasatosporales > Streptomycetaceae > Streptomyces > Streptomyces sp. WAC00040. Next base: position 329,740 of record NZ_JAKQZE010000004.1, on the reverse strand, counting down.
CAGCGTCAAGGACCGGGCGTTGACCTTCAGGACCTCGTACCACCGCCCGCAGACGTGCGCGAAATCGCCGGGTGTGAAGTCGTCCTGTGTCCACACCTTCCGCCCGCCTGCCACCGCGTCATCCAGCACGTGGCGCCGGTGGGCGAGTTCCTCGCGGATCTCCGCTGCACGGCGTTCCAGCTCCACTGCGTCCTCACGGGGCGCTGCGCCCTGGTGGGCACTCTCGATGCGGCGGAGCAGCTGCCGGAGATCCCTCTCGAGGCCCTCCGTGCGGCGGCGTGTGGTTCCCACCGCTTCACGGCGGCTCGTGTAGTTCTCCGCTGCCTCCGCGCGGCGGTTCAGCTTTGCTGCCCGCTCTCCTTCGGCGACGGCCCGCCCTTCCATGGCGAACGTCTGCTCGCGGAATCCGAGCTCGCGGGAGTAGGAGTGGTGATCGGTCAGCAGCGGCTGGCCCGGCGGAATCGACGCACGCCGCCTCTTCGCTTCGGCCCACAGCTCCTCGCTGTTCCCCTCGGCCCGGTTAGCGGCTGTCCGCTGTCGGCCGGCGCGGGCTGCCGCCTGCCGCCCGCGCTTCTCCTCGGCCTCTCTGAAGAGTCACGTCGCCTACCCTGGTCATCGTCGGCGGTCCGACCAGCCATGTCACAGAACCAGCTCGCCGAGTTGGCCGACCGGGCCCCGGGAGGGCGGCTCGTGACCATCGACGCGGGACACCTGGTGCACGAGAGCTGCCCGGAGGACTTCCTGACCGCGCTGAAGGAGTTCGGGATCTTATCGGCGCGTCCCGCTGCACACCGCACTGGTGCATCCGGACGATTGCGGCCGCCGCCGTCGCCAGGGGGAGCGCTTCGCGGGCGGTTGCGGGGAAGATTGCGGGACGGGAAGTTGAATGCCGCAATCAACCCACGTGAAGGAGTCCGCGATGCCTCAGCCAGAGGGAGCCGAACTGGAGGCCGTGCGTGCCCGTCGGGAGGACGTGCGACGGCGCTACCTGCGCGAAGCGGGCGACCGGCCCGCGACCACGGCGAACGGCGTCCACCATGTGGCCTTCATCTGCCGTGACGTGGAGGAGACCGTCCGCTTCTACCAGGAGTTCCTGGGGTTCCCCCTCGTGGAGATCGTCGAGAACCGGGACTACCGCGGCTCCACCCACTTCTTCTTCGACATCGGCAACAACAACCTGCTGGGCTTCTTCGACTTCCCCGGTCACGACCACCCGCCCGCCACCGAGACGGTCGGCGGGGTGCAGCACCTGGCGCTCTCGGTCGACGCGCGGCAGTTCTCCGCCGCCCGGGGGGCGCTGGACGCGGCGGGCATCGAGTACCTGGGCCCCGACCGTGGCGTCGAGGACAGCCTCTACATCCGTGACCCCAACGGCGTACCGCTCGAGCTGTACAGGGAACGGCTCGGCGTCTTCAACGGCGAGCGCATCCTGCCGGGCACGGACGACTGACCGCCGCTCGCTCGAGCACCCGCACGAGCCTCACGGGCCGAGTCCCGTCATGTCGGGCCCGAAGGCGCGGCCCGGCCCGGCGGATCTCGCCGATGTCGCCGGGCCGTCGCGTTCGCTGCCGGGCATCCCGATGGGCCGTCGCCGCCACCGTGTACGGGACCGCCGAGTGCCGGGTGGCCGCCCGCGCCGACTTCAGCCGCGGATCATCGACATCAGCAGATGATGGGTCTCACGGTCGGCGGCCGCGACGAGCCCGCGTCCCGCCGGGCCGACCGGGGCCCCGTCGACTCCTGTGACCACGCAGCCTGCTGCCCGGCACAAGGCGATGCCGGCGGCGAAATGCACGCTCCCGGACAGGTCGCCGCCGTCGGTGACGTATGCGGCGCGCTTGCCGGCGGCGACCCAGGCCAACGCCAGCGTGGTGGACACGACCCGTGGCCGGAACGATTCCACGAACCGGGGATCCGCCAGCAGGTCGACAGCGCGGAAGCCGGGCGCGCCGGGGAACGGCGGGTCCAGGTTGACATCCACGAGGCGGGTGGCTGACGTGGGCGTCAGAAGGGCATCGGCACCGTGGGACCGCACCCGGGCGCTCTCGCCGTCGGTGAAGAAGACCTCGCCGGAGAACGGGTCGGCCACCGCCGCCGCCCCGTCGCGCAGCGCCACGTTGACGGCGACCGCCATGTTGCCGACGGCGTAGTTAAGCGTGCCGCACAAGGGATCCACCAGCCACTGGCGTGCGGCCTCCCTGGCACCCTGCTGGCCGCCCTCCTCGCCAAGGACGGCGTCATCGGGGCGGGCGGCACGGAGGACGCCGAGGATCGCCTTCTCGGCCTCCACGTCGGCGGCGGTGGCGAAGTCTCCGGCGCCCTTGTCGATACGGGCGAGCCTTTGGCCGTACATGCCGCGCACGACCTCCGCGCCGGCCTGTGCAGCCGCTGTCGCGACCCCTGCGTCGTCGAGTACCACCGATGAGTTGATCACGTCAGGCATCGTATCGGCGGTGAAAAGGCGTGCTGCCAGGGGTGGTTGGGCCACCAAGGGCGCGGGCGCAGCGGGGCGTCAGGAACCGGCCCCGGCGGGCCCGTCGCCGAGCGCCGCGGCGTCGGAGGCGACCGCCCGCGCCCACCGGTAGTCCGCCTTGCCGCTCGGTGAGCGCTGGATCTCCGGTGCTATCACCAGCCGCCTCGGAATCTTGTAGCCGGCCAGCCGGGTGCGGCAGTGGGACTGGATCGTGGCCAGAGTCGGTGCGGCCACGCCCGCGCGGAGCTGGACCACGGCCGTCACCTGGTTGCCCCACCGGCGGTCAGGGACGCCGGCGACCAGGGCGTCGTACACGTCAGGATGGGACTTGAGAGCCTGCTCGACCTCCTCGGGGTACACCTTTTCGCCACCCGTGTTGATGCACTGCGAGCCGCGGCCCAGCACCGTGACGATGCCGTCCTCGTCCACGGTCGCCATGTCACCGAGGAGCACCCACCGTTCGCCGCCGCGCCGGAAGAAGGTCTCCTTGGACTTCGCCGGATCCTTGTAGTAGCCGAGCGGTACGTGTCCGCGCTGGGCGACCCGGCCCGTACCGCCCGGTGGCACCGGCTCGTGGGTGACCGGATCGACCACCGCCGTACGGGCGTTGACACGCAACCGGAATCCGTTGGCGGGGCCGGAGTCGTCCGTCGCGGTGCCGTTGAAGCCGGATTCCGAGGAGCCGAAGTTGTTCAGAAGCAGAACGTTCGGGGCGAGCGCGGTGAACTGCTCGCGGACGGTGTCCGACATGATCGCCCCGGAACTGGAGACGCTGAACACCGAGGACAGGTCGCACCCCTTCAGCGGCCCGTTCAGCGCGTCGATCAGCGGGCGCAGCATCGCGTCCCCGACCAGCGACACGCTGGTGACCCGTTCCCGCTCGATGGTGCGCAGCACCTCGTGCGGCACGAACTTGCGGTGGATCACGATCCGCTGGCCGAAGTTGAAGCCGATGAAGGCGGTGAGTGTCGACGTGCCGTGCATCAGCGGGGGAGTGGGGAAGAAGGTGATCCCGTCGCCGCCCGCGGCCACCCGCTCGGCCAGTTCCTCGGGCCGGGACACCGGCACGCCCGTCGGGGCGCCGCCGCCGAGCCCGGCGAAGAACAGGTCCTCCTGACGCCACATCACGCCCTTGGGCATGCCCGTGGTGCCGCCGGTGTAGATGATGAACAGGTCGTCGGCCGAGCGCCGGGCGAAGCCCCGCAGCGGTGAGGCGGCGGCCTCGGCCTCGGTGAACGCCACGGCGGCGAGGGGCGGCGCCCCCTCCGGCGGCGTGCCCACGCACAGCAGGTGCCGCAGCTTCTCCGTGCGGGGCAGGGCCGCCGCCACCCGTTCGGTGAACTCCGCGTCGAAGACGAGCGCCGCGAGGTCGGCGTCGCGGTAGAGGTGGGCCAACTCGTCCGCGACGTAGCGGTAGTTGACGTTCACCGGCACGATCCGCGCCTTCAGGCAGCCCAGCACGGTCTGGAGGTACTCGACCCCGTTGTAGAGATGCAGACCCAGGTGCTCGCCCGGTGCGATGCCCGCGTCGAGCAGATGGTGGGCGACACGGTTGGCCGCCGCGTCGAGTTCCGCGTAGGTGAGCCGGCGCTCCTCGCCGGTGCCGGGGTGGTCGACGTACACGAGTGCCTCGCGGTCGGGCACGGCATCGACCACCGATTCGAACAGGTCGGCAAGGTTGTACTCCACCGCTCCTCCTGACCCCGGCGGGACATCGCGACGTGAACCCGGTGCGCTGCGGCTCGGCCGTCATTAGAGCGCCGGTCCCCGCAACTGGGAAGGGCCACCGGCAGGAAATCTGACTGACAGTCAGAAAACTATTGAACTGGCGACCCGCCTGCTGCAACCTGTTCCAGATCCGGTGACGGGTCCGGAGACGGATCCCGTGACCGATCCGCGACGGGAGGTTGCACATGGCACGGCACAGCGGCCGCACGGGCACCGAACACCTCACCGTGGAACGCGAGGGCGCCACGCTGATACTCACTTTGAACCGCCCGGAGGTGAAGAACGCCCTCTCGCTCGCGATGCTCGTCGGCCTGTACGACGCATGGCTCGCCGCGGACGCGGACGACACCGTGCGCTCCGTGGTGATCACCGGGGCCGGCGGCTCCTTCTGCGCCGGCATGGACCTCAAAGCCCTCGCGGCGGGCGGGGGCATGGCGGGGGAGCACTACCGCGATCGGATGAAGGCCGACCCCGACCTGCACTGGAAGGCGATGCTCCGCCACCACCGGCCGAGGAAACCGGTCGTCGCCGCCGTCGAGGGATACTGCGTCGCAGGCGGCACGGAGATCCTCCAGGGCACGGACATAAGGGTCGCGGGTAAGGGCGCCACCTTCGGGCTCTTCGAGGTCCGGCGGGGCCTCTTCCCGATCGGCGGATCGACCGTCCGGCTGCCGCGCCAGATCCACCACACCCATGCCCTCGAGATGCTGCTCACCGGCCGCCCCTACACCGCCCACGAGGCCGAACGCATAGGCCTCGTCGGCCGCGTCGTCCCCGACGGCACCGCCCTCGACGCCGCGCTCGGCATCACGGAACGGATCAACGCCTGCGGCCCGCTCGCAGTCGAGGCGGTCAAGGCGGCGGTCTACGAGACGGCGGAGATGACGGAGGCCGAAGGACTCGCCGCCGAACTGGAGCGGGGCCGACCGGTCTTCGACACGGCCGACGCCAAGGAAGGCGCCCTCGCCTTCGCCGAGAAGCGCGACCCCGTCTACCGGCGCGCCTGAGAGGAGAGCCCCGTGCCCCCCGTGCTCCGTGCTCCGTTCGTCGTCGAGTTCCCCTTCACCCGGTCCCTCGGCCCCGTCCAGAGCGCCTTCCTGACCGGCCTGCGTGAACGAACGGTGCTCGGTGTGCGCACCGTCGACGGCCGGGTCCTCGTACCGCCCGTCGAGTACGACCCCGTCACCGCCGACGAGATCCGCGACCTCGTCGAGGTGGGCGCCACCGGCACCGTCACCACCTGGGCGTGGAACGGGCAGCCACGGCCCCGTCAGCCCCTCGCCACCCCCTTCGCCTGGGTGCTCGTCCGCCTCGACGGCGCGGACACCTCCCTGCTGCACGTCCTCGACGCCCCCGGCCCCGACGCCGTGCGCACCGGGATGCGCGTACGCGTCCGGTGGGCGGCCGAACGCACCGGAGCGATCACCGACATCGCCTGCTTCGAACCGTACGAGGGCGAGCCCGCCGGCCCGCCGCACCCCCACAGCGGGGCCTTCCCCGAACCCGTCACCGGCATCGTCGTCCCGGCCAGGCTCGACTACACCTGCACGCCCGGCCGCGCCCAGAGCCGCCACCTCGCCGCGCTCGACGGGCGCAGAACCCTCGGCGAGCGCTGCCCCTCCTGCCGGAAGGTCTACGTCCCGCCCCGCGGCGCCTGCCCCACTTGCGGAGTCGCCACCGAGGAGCAGGTCGAGGTCGGCCCCCGCGGCACGGTCACCACCTTCTGCATCGTCAACATCAAGGCGAAGGGCCTCGACATCGAGGTTCCCTACGTCTACGCCCACATCGCCCTCGACGGCGCCGCTCTGGCTCTCCACGGACGCATCGGCGGCATCCCGTACGACGAGGTGCGCATGGGACTGCGCGTCGAACCCGTGTGGCGCGACGGCTCCCGCCACCCCGACCACTACCGGCCCTCCGGCGAACCGGACGCCGACTACGACACCTACAAGGAGCTGCTGTGACCGGCCCCGCCGGGCGCAGGACGTCGGGCCCTGCACGGCACGGCAGGGACATCGCCGTCGTCGCCTTCGCCCAGACCCGCCACAGGCGCCGCACGGACGAGATGTCCGAGGTGGAGATGCTGATGCCGGTCCTCCACCAGGTCCTTTCGCAGACCGGGCTGCGCACCGGCGACGTCGGCTTCACCTGCTCCGGATCCAGCGACTACCTCGCGGGTCGGGCGTTCTCCTTCACCATGGCGCTCGACGGCGTCGGCGCCTGGCCCCCGATCAGCGAGTCCCATGTCGAGATGGACGGCGCCTGGGCCCTGTACGAGGCGTGGGTGAAGCTGCTGACCGGCGAGAGCGACACCGCGCTCGTCTACGCGTACGGGAAGTCGTCACCCGGCGAGCTCCGCGATGTGCTCACCCGCCAGCTCGACCCGTACTACACGGCCCCGCTCTGGCCCGACTCGGTGGCCCTCGCCGCCCTCCAGGCGCAGGCACTGATCGACGCGGGAGATGCGGACGAGGCGGAGTTCGCCGGTGTCGCGGCCCGCAGCCGGCGGGACGCCGCGGGCAACCCGCACGCTCAACTCCAGGGAGAGGGCCCGCGCGGCCGCCACCTCGTCCGGCCGCTGAGGGTCTCCGACTGCCCGCCCCTCTGCGACGGCGCCGCAGCCGTCGTCCTCGCCGCCGGCCCACGGGCCCGGGAACTGTGCGAACGGCCCGCCTGGATACGCGGCATGGACCACCGCATCGAGGCGCACGGCCTCGGCGTCCGGGACCTCACCCGTTCGCCCTCCACCCGGCTCGCCGCGGAACACGCGGGCCTCTTCGAGAGGCCCGTCGACACAGCGGAACTGCACGCGCCCTTCACCTCCCAGGAACTCGTCCTGCGCCGAAGTCTCGACCTTGACGCCAGGGTGAGGGTCAACCCGTCCGGCGGAGCGCTCGCCGCCAACCCGGTGATGGCCGCCGGACTCATCAGGATCGGCGAGGCCGCCTCCCGCATCCACAGCGGCGAGTCCGACCGGGCCCTCGCCCACGCCACCTCCGGCCCCTGCCTCCAGCACAACCTGGTGGCCGTCCTCGAAGGAGAGACCCATGCCGGCTGAGCCCGTGGCCGTCGTCGGCATCGGCCAGACCGAACACGTCGCCGCCCGCCGGGACGTGTCCATCGCGGGGCTGGTCCGCGAGGCGGCCCGGCGGGCCCTCGACGACGCCGAGCTGACCTGGGCCGACATCGACGCCGTCGTCATCGGCAAGGCCCCCGACTTCTTCGAGGGCGTGATGATGCCGGAGCTGTACCTGGCCGACGCCCTCGGCGCGGTGGGCAAACCGATGCTCCGCGTCCACACCGCGGGTTCCGTCGGCGGTTCGACCGCCCTGGTCGCCGCCAACCTGGTGGCCGCACGCGTCCATGCCACCGTGCTCACCCTGGCGTTCGAGAAGCAGTCCGAGTCGAACGCGATGTGGGGCCTGTCCCTGCCCGTCCCCTTCCAGCAGCCGCTGCTCGCGGGTGCCGGCGGCTTCTTCGCCCCGCACGTACGCGCCTACATCCGCCGCACCGGCGCGCCCGCCACCGTCGGGTCCCTCGTCGCGTACAAGGACCGCCGCAACGCGCTCAAGAACCCGTACGCGCACCTCCACGAGCACGACATCACCCTGGCGAAGGTCCAGGCCTCACCGATGCTGTGGGACCCCATCCGCTACTCGGAGACCTGCCCCTCATCCGACGGCGCCTGCGCGATGATCCTCACCGGCCGGTCCGGCGCGGCCCGTTCACCGCACCCGCCCGCCTGGGTGCACGGCGGGGCCATGCGCAGCGAACCCACCCTGTTCGCGGGCAAGGACTTCGTGTCTCCACAGGCCGGCAAGGACTGCGCCGCCGACGTCTACCGGCAGGCCGGCGTGAGCGACCCGCGCCGTGAGATCGACGCCGTGGAGATGTATGTGCCGTTCTCCTGGTACGAGCCCATGTGGCTGGAGAACCTGGGCTTCGCCGCAGAGGGCGAGGGCTGGAAGCTCACCGAGTCCGGCGTGACCGAACTCGACGGGGAGCTGCCGGTCAACCCCTCCGGCGGAGTGCTGTCGACCAACCCCATCGGGGCGTCCGGCATGATCCGCTTCGCGGAGGCCGCGCTCCAGGTGCGCGGACAGGCGGGCCAACACCAGGTCGACGGCGCGCGCAAAGCGCTCGGACACGCCTACGGGGGCGGGGCGCAGTTCTTCGCCATGTGGCTCGTCGGCGCGGAACCTCCCGCCACATGACCATCGGCGATCCGGGCGGACCGTCACGTGCGGCACCCTGTCCGTGACGGGGTGTCGTCGCTAGGCTGACCCGGGAGACGACGCGGGAGGAGCAGGACGTGGCCGAGAGCACCACCACCACTACCACCACGCACATGTTTTCCGGGTGGGAGAAGCCGGACCTGGACCTGAGCAACGCGGACTGGCGGTCAGGGACGCAGGGGGCCGGGGATGTGCAGATCGCGTTCGTCGAAGGGTTCATCGCGATGCGTAACGGCGGCCGCCCGGAGAACCCGTCGCTGATCTTCACACCGGCCGAGTGGCGTGCCTTCGTGCTGAACGCACGGGACGGCGAGTTCGACCTCACCTGACGCCACCACCGACGACTGGCCCCGCCGGTGCGCCGCGCCCCCTCCCGCCGACCTGGGAGAGGGAAGCGACGGCACGGCTCACGCGGGCGTCTGCGTCACGTCACGGCCGAGTCCCGTAGTGCCGTTGATCTTCTCGATGGCCTGCCGCGCGTGCTCACCGGGCGTACGGGCTGTGAGTGAGGAGACGGCCGTGGGCGGAGGCAGATGCGCCGCGCTCCCGGCGGGCGCGGACCCGGACGCGGACGCCGTCGTGGGCTTGGCGTGGACGGCGGAGCGGGTACGCAACCGATGCCCGGCCGCCTCGTCCAGGGTCACGGGCCGCTGCATCTGGGCGGCCAGCCGCCCCGCCTCCTGCCCGAGCGCGGCGACGTCCTCCCAATGGAGGCGGACCACCAGCCGTAGCTCCGCCTCGCCGTCGGGAAGGGCTTGCAGGGGAGGAGTGGTGCGGTCGTTCATGGACTGATCCTCACGTCGGTACGGAATCTCGCGGGACGCTGCTCCTCACAGGCATCGGCACACACGGGTACCGGTGCGCACAGGGATACGGGAGTGGCGGCCGGGGCGTTCAACGCCGCCGCGCCCCGGCTCGGCCGGGTCGGTCCGTACCCGTACCATTGCGGGTATGTCCTTCCTCCGCCGCCGCAGCGCCGCCACACCCGCGGGCCCGGACTTCGATGTCCTGGCCATGGACCCGGGCGACTGGCCCGGAAATCTGGGCGCCGGCCTCCTGCCCGCGCCGGACGGCAGCTGCCAGGGGGTCTTCCTGCGCTACGACCTGTTCGGCGGCCGCGGACCCGCGATGATCATCGGCAACCTGCCCGAGGGGTCGCCCGCCCGTGAGGTGGAGGAGGGTGAGATCCCCTTCGAGGTCGGCCAGCTCCTCATCGCGCTGGAGAACGACGAGCCGGTCCACGTCACCGGTGTCGAGGACACTCCGGTCATGCAGGGGGACAACCTGCTGATCGTTCGGCGTCTGAAGCTGTCGGAAAGCCGCATCTCCTGCGTCCAGTTCGACCGCAGCGACAATGTGCTCGTCACGATCGCCAGCTGGGACCGGCCCATCACCGACGATCTCTACGCGCTGCTCAAGCCGCTGCCCGCGGAGCTGTTCCAGCAGGGCTGACCGCTCGCCGACCGCCCCTGTGAGACCTGCCGCCCGGCCCCCGGCCCGGGCAGTCCTGTCATGTGCACCGGCACATCGGTCGCGCGACCCCTGGTCCTCTCGCTGCACCCTGACCGCCGAACGCCGGGCCGGCAGCGAGATCCGGGCGGCGGACGTGCCGAACCCCGTGGACGCACCCAGCCGCCACGGGGCAGCGCCGCCCCGAAGGTCCTCCTCCTCGTAACGCCGCACCTTCCGGTGCCAGTTGAGGATGCCGGCGAGCCAGTCCTCGAGCTCGCGCTACGAGGCGAGCGCCGCTCTGCCGTTCTCGTCGAGACAGATGCCGGGCCCTCCAGCATTCCCGTCCGCCGTGCCCACTTCCTGGTGTGCCGCCGTGCCCCTCGACGTGCGGATTGAGGCGGGCCGGATACGGGACGTAGAAGTCCGGCAGGACGAAGGGCTGTGCCATGTGCGCCAGGTCCTTTAGAGCAGCCGCGCACGGTCATGACGGCCCAGGCCTACCCCTCGCCCGTACGGGCCACTCACCCCGGCGAACAGTCACATGGGAGGCCTGGTGTCGGGTGGCGCCACCGGCCCCCACGACCGGTGGCGCCACCCCGTTCAGAACCTTCGCCGTGACCGGGTCCCGGCCCGGGGAGGGGAGCTAGCCCAGCACCCGCACGTCCGACGCCTTTACGAAGGCGACGCGGTGCCCGAACTGGATCTCGTAGTACATCTCTTCACCCCGGACCACCTTGTGGCCCGCCGTGTCGAACGTCGTCGCGTACAGGTACTCCCCGGGGACCCGGTCACCGACCACGTACTGCTGGCCCTCGAGCAGTTTGTACGGCAGCGGCGAGACCGCCTGCACCGGAACTCCCGGCGGATACGCCGACGCCTCCGGATACGCCCGGCCGTACACCGGCACCTCGGCGAGACCGTCCTTCGGCGTCAGCACCCGCTCCCGCGCGCCCACCGCCACCGGCCTGATCCGCGGGTTGTGGAACCAGGCCTTCTGCCCGAGGTACCAGATCGCCGTCCAGTCGCCCCGGCGCTCCGCCACCGCGTACTGCTGACCCGTCGAAGCACGTGCGCCCGTGTCGTTCACACCGGTCGTCGAGTCCTGCCCGCCCGGCCGCAGACCGATGTCCTTGACCAGCGGGGCGCTCTCGCTCGGCGCGGTGTGCAGCCGCACCGCGCCGGAACCGTGCGGAGCGCACGCCTCTCCGGCCGTCACGCAGCCGGTGTACAGCGGCTGGTGCCGCGCGTACTCGGGACGGATCGTGACCACGGAACTGTCCGGCCCCGCGGACGGCGTGAACGGCCTGCCGAGCAGCTGGAAGTAGTGTGCCCAGTCCCAGTACGGCCCAGGGTCGGTGTGCATACCGCGGATCGTCGCAGTCGTCGTGCCCGGGACGTTGTCGTGACCCAGGATGTGCTGCCGGTCCAGCGGAATGTCGTACCGCTTGGCCAGGTACCGCACCAGCCGCGCCGACGTGCGGTACATCGCCTCCGTGTACCAGGCGTCGGGGGACACCAGGAAACCCTCGTGCTCCAGACCCACCGACTTGGCGTTGACGAACCAGTTGCCGGCGTGCCAGGCGACATCCTCGAGCGGCACGTGCTGCGCGATGTGCCCGTCGGACGAGCGCAATGAGTACTGCCACGACACGTACTCGGGATTCTGCACCAGCTTCAGGGTGGTGTCCCAGGACGCCTCCGTGTCATGGACGACGATGTAGTCCACCGACTGGGAGGCCGGGCGGCCGGCCTGGTCGTGGTTGCCGTAGTCGCCGTCGCCGAACTCTTCGTACGGGGCCGGGATCCACTCGCACGCCACCGTCGGCGGGCATTCCGTGCGGCCCGTGTCGGCGGTGCGCAGCCCGAGCCGCCGCACCTGCGTCCGGTCCGGTGACACGGCCGGGTCCGGCTCGAGTTCCACCCGCTGACCGCTGTCCGTCGTGCGGGACTGCCCCGTACGGATGACGTCGAAGACATCGTCGGCGTACCTCGTCGCCGTCGCCACGTCGTCCGCGCCGGAATACCGCGCCACGGCGCCGTACCAGTCCGCGGGGTCCGCACTCGCGGGGCCGCCCAGCTCCCGCTGGGCCTGCGCGAGCAGGGCCGCACCACCCCGTACGTTCGCCGCGGCACTGTCACGCAACTCGTCCGCGCCGAGGCCCGACACTTCGGCCGCGCGCTCCAGCGTCCGCAGCCGCGGTGGTAGTTCGCCGGGACCGGGCAGGGCCGCCTCCACCACGGAACGTGCGGGGCGCGCGTCGTCCCCGCGAGCGTCCTCGGCGCCGTGCGAGTGGTGGGGCGCCTCGGCGATCGCGGTCCTGGCGTCCGTCAGGTGCATCGGACCGTAGCCGCCGGTGACACTCGCCGCGCCGCCGTGCGCGTCCCAGCGGGACTGGAGGTAAGAGACGCCGAGCAGCACGCCCTCCGGCACCCCGTACTCGGCTGCCGCGGCGGCGAACGTCCCCTGCATCGAATCTGCCGGAGCGCGTTCGGCGGTCGCGGACGGGCCGGCCGACAGAAGCGGCAGCAGCAGGGCGGCGCACGCCACCGCGCCACCTGCCGTCAGCGCACGACGACGGGCACTTCTCGGACGTGCGGGAGCTGATCCTGGCAATGCGGCCTCCAGTGACGGGTGACGCGCGAACGGGCCCCGAGGGGCGGGACACGCCCCATGGGTATCGGCTCACGGACGATCCGTCAATCATGCCTCGGCGCATGGTATTTGCACGTCAGACGGCGTGTCGCGGAGTTTCGCCGCGACGGTCCCCCGGCCTGCGCCGCGTCAGTGGAGTGGACCAATGGCCACCGGACGGCGGACCGTTGACCACCGTTCCGGGGCGCTCCCGTATGGGCGACGCGGTAGGGGGTAGCCGCAGTGCATGACCACGCAGAAGACCAGCGTTCTCGTCCTCGACGCCGCCGAACCGACGGAACTGGCGGAGTTCTACGCAGCACTGTTCGGCGCGGAGATACGTGTCGGCAGCGATCCTGATTTCGTGGAGGTCGTCGGTCACGGCGGAGTGCACCTGGCGATGCGCCGCGACCACGGCTACGCGCCGCCCAGCTGGCCCCGGCCGGAGGACTCCCAGCAGTCGCACCTGCGCATCCTGGTCGCCCGGGACGATCTCGACGAGGCGGAGCGGGAGGCGGTCGGCCTGGGGGCCCGCCCGATCGACACCCACAATCGGCGGGGGCCCCACGAGGAACGCGTCTTCTCCGACCCGGCCGGTCACTCCTTCTCCTTGGCGGTGTCCCCGGTGCTCGAGCCACGAACCACCGAGCAGAGCGCGCGGCACGGCGTACCGGTCCCCGGGCGCGAGAACTTCAGCTAGTTGTTCTGTCCGGGGAGGTTCGCCGGTCGGGCGGCCGGGCCGTCGGTCCCCTTCGGGCCCGGGGCGGGCAACAGCGCTCGCCGTGTTGCCCGGCCCCGGCTCCGGTCAGGGCCCGCAGCACCGGTCGACCACTGCCGCGGGTTCCGTGGCGAGCACGTCCGCCGACGGAAGACGAACGGGGGAAGCACAGTGCGCTGCGCGCCCGGAGTGTCGGCACCGGACGCGCAGCGCGCTTCCCTCTCTGCGGCGGCGGCTCGAACGAACCTGCCGCTCGGCGGCGGTCGGTCAGCGGGTGCCGACCGCCGCGCGCACGGCCCGGCGCGCCATTGCGCAGTCGTCGTGCAGCCGCCTCAGCAGCAGCCGCTGTTCCTCACCGGCCGTAGGGCCGGCGGCCGGTGCCTGGGCACCCACCACCGGCGGCGCCTCCCGCATCGTGCGCTGCACGGCGGTCTCGTAGGTGCGGATCTCCCGGGTGAGCACCAGCATCAGGTTGACCAGGAACGCGTCCCTGGCCGCCGTGCCCGCCTGCTGGGCTAGCTGGCTGATCTGCCGTCGCGCCGCCGGAGCGTCGCCCAGCACCGCCCACAGCGTCGCCAGGTCGTAGCCGGGCAGATACCAGCCGGCGTGCTCCCAGTCGACCAGCACCGGACCGGTGGGCGACAGCAGGATGTTGGAGAGCAGAGCGTCACCGTGACAGAACTGCCCCATCCCGTGCCGGCCGCCGGCCTGCGCCAGACCGTGCAGCAGTTTCTGCAGGTCCCCGAGGTCGCGGTCGGTGAACAGCCCCAGCTCGTGGTAGCGGGAGATCCGCGAGCCGTAGTCCAGCGGGGCGTCGAACATCCCGGCCGGCGGCCGCCAGCTGTTGAGCCGCACGACCGCCCCCAGCACGGCGCGCAGATCCGCGCGCGGAGGGGCCTCCACCGGATGCCGGGTCAGCGCCGCGGCCCTTCCGGGCATCCGCTCGATCACCAGGGTGCAGTTCTCCGGGTCCGCGGCGATGAGCCGCGGGACCCGCACCGGTGGGCGGTGCCGCACGAAGGCGCGGTACGAAGCTATTTCGTGCCGGAGCCGCTCGGCCCACGCCGGCGAGTGGTCCAGTAAGCACTTGGCGACCGCCGTCGTACGCCCCGTCGTTCCGACGATCAGCACGGACCGTCCGCTGCGGCGGAGCACCTGCACGGGATTGAACTCGGGGCAGATCCGGTGCACCGACGCGACAGCCTTGCGCAGCTGCGCGCCCTGCGGGCCGGACAGGTCGATTCTCCCGCTGAGCGGCGGCCGGCCCGTCGCACCGGCCGTCCTGCGTGCCCGGCCGGGGTCGGCGGCGCGGTCGAGATACGGACCGGCGCCGGCGGGGAACGCGTTGCGCTGCTGAAGCCGGGGCGGAGCGGACACGGAGGACGATGCTGTGTACATGGGAGATACAGATCCCTTCGTGTGCCGACAGGTTGCGTGCGCGCCCCGCCCCATATGCCAGGAGCAACACCCTGGGGAATGTGCCCCGGCAGACGGGGCGAGGTGGCGCTTTCCTACCTGACACTGCATCGCGGGTGGCACACCATCTGGCGAACCCTGGCGAACCCTGGCGAATAGTCGCCTGCCCCATGACAGCGCGTTACTGTCAACTCAGCCGAGAACCTGGGGGCTTGACGTGAGCAGAGAACCCAACACCCGCCTGTACGACCTGTTCGGCCTGGCCGGCTGGTCCAAGGGTGAGCTGGCAAGGCTCGTGAACCGGCAGGCGGCGGCCATGGGCCATCCGCAGCTGGCGACCGACACCTCGCGGGTCCGGCGTTGGATCGACCTGGGGGAGACCCCGCGCGATCCCGTGCCCAAGGTGCTGGCAGCTCTGTTCACCGAGCGACTCGGTCGTGTCGTGACCATCGAGGACCTCGGGTTCGCACGGAGCGGGCGAGCGGGTAAGCGGCGGGACGTCAAGGGAGCAGAGAACCCTGACGGTCTGCCCTGGGCGCCCGACCGTACGGCGGCGGTCCTCACCGAATTCACGGGAATGGACCTCATGCTCAACCGACGCGGCCTGGTGGGCGCGGGCGCGGCGATTGCCGCGGGCTCAGCACTCAGCAGCGCCATGCACGACTGGCTCAAGACCGATCCGGCGATCTCCCAGGACGCCGCACGTACCTCCGATGTTCTGCGCGCCGACCCCGCTGGGTACGACCGTTACGAGGCCGTCCCCATCGGGTCGCAGGAGATCGAGGCCCTCGAACGTTCCGTAGAGGTGTTCCGCGCGTGGGACGCCGCCCGTGGCGGCGGCCTTCAGCGCAAGGCAGTGGTGGGACAGCTCAACGAGGTCGGCGGCATGCTCGCCTACCGCCACCCGGACCATCTGCAGCGCCGCCTGTGGGGCGTCGCCGCCAACCTCGCGGTACTCGCGGGCTGGATGTCCCACGACGTCGGGCTCGAACCCACCGCCCAGAAGTACTTCGTCATCGCGGCCCACGCGGCCCGCGAGGGCGGTGACCGTCCGCGCGCCGGAGAGGCCCTGTCCAGAGCGGCGCGCCAGATGGTCCATCTCGGCCGCCCGGACGACGCGCTCGACCTGATGAAGCTCGCCAAGTCGGGCTCGGGGGAGCAGACGCTGCCCCGCACCCGCGCGATGCTCCACACCATCGAGGCCTGGGCGCAGGCCTCCATGGGCCAGGGGCAGGCCATGCGCCGCACCCTGGGCGAGGCGGAGGACCTGTTCGTCTCCGACAAGGGCGATGTGCCGCCGCCGAGTTGGATGCAGATGTTCGACGAGGCCGATCTGCACGGCATGCAGGCGCTGGCGTACCGCACACTGGCGGATCACGACCCGTCGGCCGCGGCCGTCGCGCAGAGCCACGCCAAGCAGGCTCTGCAACTGCGCGAGGGTGGCCGACAGCGTTCGAAGATCTTCGACTACATCTCGCTGGCTTCCGCGTGCTTCATCGCCGACGACCCCGAACAGGCGGACCGTTACGCCAGGTTGGCGCTGGTGTCGATGGGGGAGACCTCTTCGCACCGGACGTGGGACAGGCTCCGGGAGATGTACCGGCTGACCGGCCAGTACGCCGGCTACGCGAAGATCGAGGACCTCCGCGAGGAGATCGAGAGCGCGATGCCGGGCAGCCTGTCGGCGAAGCCGAAGTTCAAGGGGATCTAGTACCGGCACGGGCAGCCACGTATCGAGGCGAGGCTCAAGGGATCGCGTACAGGAGCGAGGTTCAAGAGGAGCCGACGCCTGGCGAGGTTCGACAGGAGCCGGTGTCAGCGGCGGACTTCCGCCCCTTCGGTGGGCGGGCGGTCACTCGGGTCGTCGACCGGCCCGTGGGCGGGCGCGGTCAGGCGACGACCCTTGCCACCATCACACAGGCATCCCCCTCACGTTCCTGCTGACCGAGCTCCTCCACGACAGCACGGACGCATTCCTGGGCGCTCGTGGCCCGGGCGAACCGCGCTGCCAGTGCCGTCAGCCGGTCCGCACCGAGCTCGGTCGCAGCGCCCGTGCGGGTGAGCGCGTCGCTGTGCAGCACCAGCACATCGCCCGGTCGGAGGGTCACTTCGGCCTGCTCGTACACCGCTCCGCTCGTCGCGCCGAGCAGCACGCCGTCCGGTGCCGTCAAGGCTTCACCCGTCCCTGTCCCCTCGCGGAACAGCAGGGGGGACGGGTGGCCGGCCTGCGCCCACGAGAGCGTCCTGGTCCCCGGGGCGTACGTGCAGCAGACTGCGCTGCCCAGGGTGGGCTGCGAAGACGTGTCGAGCAGTTGGTTGAGGTGCGTCATGAGCGGTCCCGGACGGATGCCGGCCACCGCCATGCCGCGCAGCCCGCCCAGCAGCATCGCCATCGCGGAGGTGGTTCCCACTCCATGGCCCGTCAGGTCGCCCACGCTCAACAGGGTGCTGCCGTCGGGGAGTCGGAGGGTGTCGTACCAGTCCCGTCCGAGGGGCACGCCGACAGGGGAGGGGAGGTGGTGGGCGGCGATGTCCAGGGCGCCCCGGCCGTCCTGTGGAGTCCGCAGCGGGCCCCTGCGCGCGGGAAGCACCGCTTCCTGCATCTCGGCCGCGAGGCGGCGCTCGGTCTGCTCCATGTGCTGCTGCCGCTGGACCCAGTCACGGGTCTCACGGACGGCCCGTTGGCTGCGGCGCAGTTCACTGACGTCCCGCAGCACGGCCCACATCGAGGCGGTGGAGCCGTCGGCGTCGAGCACCGGCTCGCCCATCATGTGCACGGTGCGCACCCGGCCGTCGGGACGTACCAGACGGAACTCGCCGTCGATGGGGCGGCCGTCCACCAGACAGTCCGTCACCATCGCCGTCAGCATGGGCTGGTCCTCGGCGAAGACGACGGACGGCATCTCGTCCAGCGACATCGGCCCACTGCCGGGATCGCGGCCGAGGATCCGGTACAGCTCGTCGGACCAGCTCACCTTGTCGGTGAGGAGATCCCACTCGGCGCTGCCGACGCGGCTCAGCAGTGAGCCGCCGGCCGCGCGGTCCGCCTGGTACTCGGTGAGATCGTCGGCGAAGGAGTCGGCGGTCTCGGGCGGCAGCCCTTCCTTCAGCTGGTCCAAGTGGGCGCCGAGATCATCGAGGTGATGGAGTGCCAGGTCGCACAGGGCGCGCTGCCAGCGCCCGCGCGGATCGTCCTCCGTCACCGCGCCGTCCGGGCGTACCGCATCGACGTCTCCACGCAGTCTGCGCGTCCTGCTGATCAGGGCGTCTACGGTTCCACGCTCGGGCGGCTCTGCGGGACGGTCCGCGAACACATGGGACGGCATGTCGTACTCCGATACAGGCGCGGCCACGGCCAGGGTCTGGAACAGGGACCGAATACGAGGGTTGCACAGCCAGGAGTTGGCCGTAAGTCATTTGGCAACACTCGATCCGGTGGTGCCTTTGGCATATACCACAGGCGTCCGGGGCAGGGCCGCGGCGACCGCCCGGCGACCGTCGCGTCGCCGTGGCGGGCCGCGTGAGAACCGCGGAGCGGGCACCCCGTCCGACGGTCGGCGACCGGGCGCCGCGGCGTTGTCAGTGGTGGGCGGCAGGATAGGGCCATGACGACTTCACCTGCCGTTTCCGTCGCGCCTGCCACCGTTCTCGCCGACGCCGCCGCCTATGCCGCGGCGGTCGAGACCGCGTCCCGTGCCTCCGCCGCATACTACGAGACCGGCGAGAGCGTCCTCGACGACGACGCGTACGACCGCCTGGTGCGCGGGATCGCCGCATACGAGCAGGAACATCCTGACGAGACGTCCCCCGCCTCACCGACGGGCAAGGTCGCGGGCGGAGCGGTGGCGGCGGGGGACGTGCCCCACACCGTGCCCATGCTCTCCCTGGACAACGTCTTCTCCGCGGAGCAGCTCGTCGCCTGGACCGCTTCCGTGGAAAGACGCACCGGCCGCCCCGTCGAGGAGTGGAGCGTCGAACCGAAGCTTGACGGCCTGGCGGTCGCCGCACGCTACGAACGGGGAAACCTGGCCCGGCTGATCACCCGGGGGGACGGCACGGCGGGCGAGGACGTGTCGCACGCGATCGGCACGATCGTCGGCCTGCCCCGCGCGCTCGCCGAGGCCGTCAGCCTCGAGATCCGCGGCGAAGTCCTCATGACGGAGGATCAGTTCGAACGGGCGAACACGGCACGCGTCGAGCACGGCGGTGCTCCGTTCGCCAATCCCCGCAACGGCGCGGCGGGCACCCTGCGGGCCAAGGACCGGGCGTACACGGTGGAGATGACCTTCTTCGGTTACGGGGCGCTGGCGGTGCCCGCCTCGGGCGAGGAGCTCACCGGCCGGCTCGGCGAGTGGGCGCACAGCCGCATCATGCGCTACGTCTCGGACCTCGGCGTGCACACCGCCGACAGAACCGCCGTCGCCCCCCGCACCCTGACCACGACCGAGGCGATCCAGGCCCGCATCGACGAGATCGCGGCCGCCCGCCCCGGCCTGCCGTTCGGGATAGACGGGATCGTCATCAAGGCGGACAGTGCGGCGGACCAGGCCGCGGCGGGCTGCGGTTCCCGGGCGCCCCGCTGGGCCATCGCCTACAAGCTGCCCGCCGTGGAGAAGGTCACCACCCTGCTCGGCGTCGAGTGGAACGTGGGCCGCACCGGCATCATCGCCCCGCGCGCCGTGCTCGAGCCGGTGGAGATCGACGGCTCCACCGTCACCTATGCGACCCTCCACAACCCCGCCGACATCACCCGCCGCGATCTGCGCACGGGCGACAAGGTGATGGTCCACAAGGCCGGGGACATCATCCCGCGCGTCGAGGCGCCGGTGGCCCATCTACGGACCGGCGCGGAGCAGCCCATCGTCTTCCCCGAGGTCTGCCCCCAGTGCGGCTCGGACATCGACACCTCCGAGCAGCGCTGGCGCTGTGTGCGCGGCCGTGACTGCCATGTGGTCGCCTCCGTCTCCTACGCGGCCGGGCGCGACCAGCTCGACATCGAGGGACTCGGCGTCACCCGTGTCGTCCAGCTCGTCGACGCGGGACTGGTCCGCGACCTGGCCGACCTGTTCACCCTCACCCGCGAGCAGCTGCTCGCCCTGGAGCGCATGGGAGAGACGAGCACCGACAATCTGCTCGCCGCCATCGACACGGCGAGGACCCGTCCGCTCTCACGGGTGTTCTGCGCCCTCGGCGTCCGAGGCACCGGCCGTTCCATGTCCCGCAGGATCGCCCGGCACTTCGCGGCCATGGAGCACATACGCGCCGCCGACGCGGAGGCCCTTCAGCAGGTCGACGGCATCGGCGTGGAGAAGGCGAGGACGGTCGTGGCCGAACTCGAGGAGCTTGCCCCGCTGATCGACCGGCTGATGGCCGCGGGCGTCAACATGACCGAACCAGGCGCGACGCCGCCCGCCGTGAGGTCCGAGGACGGTACCGGCGCCGCAGAGCCCGCGGAGGACACCGGGGCGGGGGCTGGGATCACCGCGGGCGCCGGCCCTCTCTCCGGCATGACCGTCGTCGTCACAGGAGCCATGACCGGCCCACTGGAGAAGCTGAGCCGCAACCAGATGAACGAGCTCATCGAGCGCGCCGGCGGCAAGTCCTCCTCCAGCGTGTCCAAGCGCACCTCGCTCCTCGTCGCCGGGGAGAACGCCGGATCCAAGAGGGACAAGGCCGAGCAGCTCGGCACCCGGATCGCCACGCCGGACGAGTTCGCCGAGATCGTCGCCGATTTCCTCGGCACGGCGGCCTGAGGCCGAGCGGCGGCCGTTCCCGGGGGAGCGGCCGCCGCTCGTATCTCACCGGGCCGCGAGGCCCCGTTCGAAGGTCCCCCGCTCCAGGAAGGCCAGCCTGGCCCGCTTCTCCGGCTTGTCGATCTCCGGCCCGAGCACGAACCCGGACCGGACCATCCGGCCGATGGCCTTCTCGTTGCGCGCGTCCGGTTCGACCACCAGCCGCAGATGGGCCGGGTCGGTGAACGCGTAGGCCGTCAGGGCCCCGACGAGCACGCCCGTGAAGCCGGGGCGTGCGCCCTCCCGCGGAGGTGCGATCAGCAGGTGCAGCCCGAAGTCCCCGGGCCGTACGTCGTAGCACTCGCCCACCGGGTCGGCGTCCGGGTCGTAGGTCTGGAACAGTGCGACCGGCTCCTCGTCCAGCACGGCGAGGAACGCGTGGTGCGTGGTGAGGGAGTCGACGAACTCGTAGGTCTCCCGCACCTGTTCACAGCTCTGCCCCAGCATGCCCCAGAACCGCGCGCGTTCCACGCTGACCCAGGCGTGGATCAGCGGGGCGTCGGCGGCCGGTTCCACCGGCACGAGCCGCACCGTCCCGAACCCGTCGGCGGCGTGCTCGTACACGGCCGCTCGGCGGTGTGCGGTGGTCTCAGTGGTCATCTCGCTCCTCGGTAAGGCTGTCCCATTCCGTGATCACGGGGACGAGTTCGCCGGCCAGCCACAGCGGCAGCTGGTCACGCCGGTGGGCGTGCCCGGGTACTCCACAAGCGCCGAACGGGACCACCCACAGGCTGTTCTCCCGCTGCGCCAGGTCCCATACGTAACGGGCGGCCGGGCCCCTGGCGCTGCGGTCGGTGATGCCGGGCACGCTCGCCGTCGACAGCACGCAGTCGTGGTCGCCCGACACCGCGGGCCATTCCTCGGGCGTCGACGCGGGCAGTGCTTGCCAGGGGGCGAGCCGGTGCGTGTCCCCCCAGACGCCGGAAGGTGTGCTCGCCGCCACCTCCTCCACGGCCTCACGCACCGCCGCTGCCGCGTCGAGACCGGGCAGCGCACCAGGGGAGAGCAGCCGTTCGAGCGCGAACGCGACGCGGGGCACCAGAGCCAGCCAGGGAAGGAACACCTCGGGAAGGCGGGGGAGTTCGGCCAGGCCGGCCAGTGCGGGGCTCGTCGACAGCTTGAGGACCACCGCGGAGCGCAGTGCCGCGTACACCGCCGCGTCGGTGCTGCCTGCGTCCATACGGCGGTCCCAGCGGGCCAGCCGGTCGCGCAGCGCGGCGGCTTCCGGGCCGAGACCTTCCAGCCGGGCCAGCAGGTCCAGCAGCGGGGCGGCGGACGCCAGATGAGTGTCCATGTGGATGCGAGGCATGTCGGTGGCGGACCAGGAAGCCGCCTCGCCCAGCAACTGCCGGATGCGCTCGGCCCGGTGAGGGGGCGCGAACTCGATGCCGAGCGGAGCGGCCAGGCCTCGGGCGTTCGCCATCACGGCGAAGCCGTCGACCGAGGCGCGCGGGGTGGGCTCGTACGCGTCCTGCCAGGCGTACCGGGACTCCCAGGCGGGTACCACGCGCAGCCGGTTGGCCCGGTCGCGCCGCGGTACGCGGCCGGCCACGCGGTGCAGCAGGCCGCCGCCGGTGTCGGCGGCCTGGACGACGTTGACCGGCTCCACCCACTGCTCGACGGCACGGTCCACGTCGTCGACGGTCCGGGCCCGCAGCAGGGCCGGTAGCGCGTCGAAGCCGATGCCAGCGCCGGCGCGTACGGGGCAGCGTAGGCTGACGGCTTCCGAGCCGTCGCCGGTCGTGATGATCACCGGCCCGCGTTCCGTCTCGATCACCTCGACCTCGACGGGATCGCCGCCCGCCACCGTGATCGACTCGGTGTGCGTGTGCGCGGGCCGCCACCCGTCGGGGCCGAGCGCCTCGACGGCGTCCCCGTGTCTTCGGAGCCGCTCGCGGTAGAGGTCCTGGTAGTCGGCCATGGCGTTGGTGATAGCCCAGGCGACGGTGCCGGTGTGGCCGAAGTGGGCGATGCCGGGGACGCCGGGCACGGCGAGTCCTACCACGTCGAACTCGGGGCAGGCCAGCCGGATCTGCTGGTAGATGCCCGGGTCCTCGATGAACCGGTGCGGGTCACCGGCGATGAGCGCGGCTCCCGTGGCGGTGCGGTCGCCGCCGACGATCCAGCCGTTGCTCCCGGAGGTGCCCGGCCCGTCGGTCGCGAAGAGTTCGACCGACTCCTCGCCGAGCGCCCTGGCGACCTCCTCGCGCCACAGTTTGGTGGGGAATCCGGCGAACAGGATGTGGGTCGCCAGCCAGATGCCGAGTGGCGTCCACGGCTGCCACCGGCCGGGCGCGAGGGACACGGCCGCGAAGCGGGGGTCTCGTGCGGCGCCGGCCTCCAGGCCGTCGTTGACGCCGTCCACGTAGCGGCCGATCCATGCGGCCGTCTCCTCGTCGAGCGCCGCGAGGCACCGTTGTGCGGTGTCGTCCAGGCGCGACATGCGGGCGAACCTGTCCCAGGCGAGGGCCTCCTCACCGAGGAAGGAGGCGGAGGTGCCCTGCGACCGGTGCCGGTCGACCTCGATCTGCCAGGCCCGGTCGGCGGCGGCGTTGCGGCCCTGGGCGAAGGCGAGGTCGTGCGCGTTTCCCGCCCTCAGATGAGGGATTCCCCACGGGTCCCGGTAGATCGTCGTACTCACACTGATTCCCCTTTAGGTTAGGCTCGCCTAACTTAATCTACGGTCCTCTGCGAAACAATCCGGCTATGGCGGGAAGGGGGCGAACCTCGGCGGGTCACCGCCGCCGGACGAACCCGTCATACTCGTTCCATGACGTCGCCCCTGACATCTGCCGGCGCAGGCCGCACCCGGGCCGATGGCCCAGCGGCCCCCGCGGTCCGCCGGGCGACCGCCCGGGACGCGAAGCGGCTCACCCGCCTGGTTCGCAGTTCCGGTGCCTACCAGGGCCACTACGCCGCCATGGTCGCCGGGTACCGGGTAGGGCCGGACTACATCGAGACCCATGAGGTCTTCGCCGCCACGAGCGAGGACGCCAGGGTTCTCGGTTTCTACGCCCTCGTGCTGCCGTCGCCCGCGCTGGACCTCATGCCCGAACTGGACCTCATGTTCGTGGCCGACGACGCCCAGGGGCTGGGCGTCGGCCGGTTGCTGGCCGAGCACATGCGCGGACGTGCCCGCGCCGCGGGTATCGACGCCGTCCGTGTCGTGGCGCATCCGCCGGCCGAGGGCTTCTACCTGAGTGTCGGTGCCCGGCGGACCGGTACCGTGCCCGCTCGCCCGCCGGCCGTCATGTGGGACCGCCCCGAACTGGTGCTCCCGACGGCGTAGCGGTCGGCGAGACACCGCCACGGTCCAGGTCTCGGCCCGGCCGTAAGGCTGCTGTTCCACGCGGACGTTGAGACCTCTCGGTTCGCGGCTCACCGGCGCGCGGCCTGCTGGCGTTCTTGATCCGTAAGCTCTTCCGTCCGTATTGCGGCGTAATGTGACATATGTGGGTCGCGACCCGCGGCTCGCCCCGCAGTGCGGCGGAAGGAGCGGCCATGTCGGATCTGGATGCGCGGCGCACGTCTCCCGACCTCGCTGAGCAGGAAGCGTTCGCCGGAGAAGTGGTGGACGTACTGAACAAGGGCGCGCTCGCCCTCCTGATCAGCGTCGGCCACCAGACCGGCCTGTTCGACACTCTCGCCGGCCTGCCTCCGTCGACCAGTGAAGAGATCGCCAAGTCGGCCGGGCTCGACCAGCGTTATGTGCGGGAATGGCTGGGCGGCATGGTCGTCGGCGGCGTCGTCGAGTACGACCCCCGGCACGAGACGTACACGCTGCCGCCCGAGCACGCCGCATCGCTGGTCACCGCGGCCGGACCGGACAACCTGGCCGGCATGATGCAGTACATCGCGCTGATGGGCGAGGTCGAGCAGCAGGTCGTGCGCTGCTTCCGCGACGGCGGGGGAGTGCCGTACTCGGCATATCCGCGCTTCCAGGCGCTCCAGGCCGAGGAGACGGCCAGGGTCTACGACCAGGCGCTCGTCGACACCATCATCCCCCTCGTACCTGACCTGCCGGAGCGGTTGCGCGCCGGCATCGACGCCCTCGACGTGGGAACCGGTCAGGGCCACGCACCCGTGGTGCTGGCGAAGGCCTTCCCCCGCAGCCGCTTCCACGGCCTCGATCAGTCGGAGGCGGGCGTGGAGGCCGGCCGTGCGGAAGCCGCCCGGCTCGGGCTCGGCAACGTGCGCTGCACGATCGGCGACGCGGCGGAGGTCAGCGGTGAGTACGACCTGATCACGGCGTTCGACGTCATCCATGACCTCGCCAGGCCGGACGCCGCGCTGGCGGCGATCGCCAGGTCGCTGCGGGACGGCGGCACCTTCCTCATGGGGGACATCGCCGCGTCCAGCAGGCTCGAGAAGAACGTGGGCCACCCCTTCGGGCCCGCTCTCTTCGGCTTCTCCGTCTTCTACTGCATGACGACGTCGCTCAGCACCGGCGGAGCCGGCCTCGGCACCGTCTGGGGACAGGAGACCGCCGTGCGGATGCTCAAGGAGGCGGGCTTCACGCGCGTCGACGTCCGGACCGTCGAAGGCGACCCGCTCAACGTCTACTACGTGGCGCGCAAGGACTGACCCCAAGGCACGCGCCCGGTGCACGCCGTCACGCGCACCGGGCACCGGGGCCCTCCGGAACACCGGCCCGGTCAGGGGGCGGGCGGCGCCCCTGGTCGCCCCATCTGCTGCCGGACCGTGTTCCCGTCCCCCGGGACGATCATGTCGATCAGCGGAGTGGCGAGCAGGCAGTGCTCGAACTTCGGGATGGTGTCGGCTTGTTCGCAGGAATTCCGGCCGACATCCCGCCCGGCCCCGGACCGTTGCGCGAGAGAGACGTTACGGACGGACAACCCGGCAGGCAGGAGTGACATTTCAAAACTCCCCGCCCCTGCCGCCGGCTGCACGCTTCTCGTCCGCTCAGCAGGCCACCCGGGATTCTTGTCCGCAGGTGAGCGTCCGCTCCCGGCAACACCGGCCCGGCGCATGTCACATGCCGGACCCGGGCAGCGGTTGTTCCGTCCAGATGACCTTGCCCTCGGACGTGTACCGCGTCCCCCAGCGTTCGGCGAACTGCGCGACCAGGAACAGGCCGCGGCCCCCCTCGTCCGTGATGGCCGCCTGCCGCAGGTGCGGCGACGTGCTGCTGCGGTCGGACACCTCGCAGATCAGCGCGCGGTCCCGGATGAGCCGCACCTGGATCGGCCCGGTGGCGTAACGGATGGCATTGGTGACGAGCTCGCTCAGGATCAGCTCGGTGGTGAAGGCGTCCTCCTCCAGACCCCACTCCGTGAGCCGCTCGGCAACCGCCGCCCGCACCCTGGCCACCGCCGCCGGGTCCGACGGCACGTCCCACTCCGCGACCTCGTCCGAAGCCAGGACCCGCGTACGTCCCACGAGCAGGGCGATGTCGTCCCGCGGACGTTCCGGCACCAGGGCGCCCAGCACCGTCTCGCAGGTTTCCTCGGGCCCCTGTCCGGGGTGCTCGGCCAGGGTGCGGCGCAGCAGCTCGAGCCCCTCGTCGATCTCCCGTTCCCGGTCCTCGACGAGCCCGTCCGTGTAGAGGACCAGCCGGCTGTCCTTCGGCAGCTGCAGTTCCAGCGTCTCGAACGGCAGACCGCCCAGCCCCAGCGGCGGACCGCCCGGTACGTCCGCGAAGTCGGCCGTGCCGTCCGGGTGGACGACGACCGGTTGGAGGTGCCCGGCCCGTGCCATGCTGCACGTGCCCGACACCGCGTCGTAGATCGCGTAGATGCAGGTGGCGCCGGTGACCCCGGCGTCCGCGCCGTCGTCGGTCTCGTCCTGGTCGATGCGGGCCACCAGCTCGTCCAGATGGAACATCAGCTCGTCCGGCGGTAGGTCGAGGCTGGAGAAGTTGTGGACGGCGGTACGCAGCCGCCCCATCGTCGCGGCGGCGTGGAGGCCGTGGCCGACGACATCGCCGACGACGAGGGCGACCCGTGCCCCCGGCAGCGGAATGATGTCGAACCAGTCACCGCCGACACCGCCGAGCCCGCCCAGCCCGGCCTGTGCGGGACGGTAGCGGTAGGCCACGTCCAGGGCGCTCTGCTCCGGCAGCGTGCGGGGGAGCAGGCTGCGCTGGAGCGTGACCGCCATGGTGTGCTCACGCGTATAGCGACGGGCGTTGTCGACGCTGATGGCGGCACGCGCCACGAGCTCCTCCGCCAGGGAGAGGTCCTCCTCCTCGAACGGCTGCGGGTTGCTCCCGCGCCAGAACAGGGCCACCCCCAGGATCACGCCCCGCGCCCTCAGCGGAACCGCGATCACCGAGTGGATTCCGTGTTCCAGCAGCATCCGCGCCCGGTCCGGGTCCTGTTCCTGCCATCCGGCGAGACGGGTCAGGTCCGCCTGAAGGACCGCTTCGCCCTTCCGCGGCCCGGCCCCGATCGGCGTGGTCGGTGCGAACCGGATCACATGCCCCAGCGGGTAGAGAGCCGTATCCCCGGAACCGCTGAAAGCCGTGCGGCGCATGTTCGTGCCCGCGCCGGTGCCGGTCGGCTCCTCACCGCGCAACACGGTCTCCGCCAGGTCCACGGTGGCGAAGTCGGCGAACCGCGACGCGGCGAACTCCGCGAGCTCCTCGCACGTGCGGACGACGTCGAGCGTGGTGCCGATCTCGGTGCCCGCGTCGTAGAGCAGTTTGAGCCGCCCTCTGGCCACGTCGGCGCGCCCGGTCAGGGTCTGGAGCTCCGTGGTGTCCCGCAGGGTCGCGACGCTGCCGGGGGGTCCGCCGTGCTGGTCCGTCGAGCGCTGGCTGACCGCCACGAGCCGGTCCCCGACCGGGATGACCTCGTCGGTCACGATCTTCCCGGACGACAGCAGACGGGCGGCGAGCGGATCGAGACCCAGCTCGGTCACCAGGGACCCGTCCACGTCCATCGGCAGTCCGAGCAGCCGGCGGGCCTCGTCGTTGGCGAGCAGCAGCTGGCCGTCGCCGCCCACGATGATCACTCCCTCACGCACGGCGTGCAGCACCGCGTCGTGATGTTCGTACATACGGGTCATCTCGGCGGGCCCCAGCCCGTGCGTCTGGCGGCGCAGACGTCTGCTCACCAGGGCCGTGCCGCCCGTGGCCATCAGCAGCACGCCGCCCGCGGCACCGAACAGCAGCGGGAACTGCTCCTCGACGACGCCGCTCACCCGTTCGATGGTGATGCCGGCGGAGACCATGCCGATGACCTTTCCGTCACGTCCGAAGACCGGGACGATGGCCTGGACGAGCGGACCGATGGTGCCGGTGATCTTCTCGGTGAAGACCTCGCCGTTCCGCGCATGGCTCAGATCGCCGACGAACTTCTTCCCGATCCGGTCCGGCAGCGGATGCGTGTAGCGGATGCCGTCGGTGTTCAGTACAACGATGAAATCGACACCGGAACGCTCGCGTGCCGCCTCCGCCTTCGGCTGGAGCACCGCGGTCGGATCGGGGCTTTCCAGCGCCTCTTCCATCCCGGGGGAGTTCGCGAACGTCTCCGCGACGGCGACCGACCGGTTACGGGCCTCACGCTCGCTGCCCGCGCGTGACTGGAACACGAGCGCCGCCATGGCCGCGGCCACCAGCAGCACCACGATCGCCACCTGCAGGAGGAAGACCTGACCTGCGACAGTTCGCATCCGCAGAACCGAGCGCAGGCGGCCGGAGCGTGGTGCGGCCATAAGTCTTTCTACACCTCCGCCGTGAGCCGGGCGAACCGCGCGGAGCGGGGCGTGGAC
This sequence comes from Streptomyces sp. WAC00040, assembly GCF_056835925.1. Classification (NCBI taxonomy): domain Bacteria; kingdom Bacillati; phylum Actinomycetota; class Actinomycetes; order Kitasatosporales; family Streptomycetaceae; genus Streptomyces; species Streptomyces sp. WAC00040. The sequence continues at coordinate 301,560 of NZ_JAKQZE010000004.1, read as the reverse complement.
GCTCGTACGCCCCACCCTGCCGCGAGTTGCTCAAGCATGCCAACGCAGGTGGCCGTACCCAAGGTCTTTGCAAAATCCGGGGGATCGAACCTCCCTGCGTCCACCGGAGCGCCCCGTGCAGGCACCGGACAAAGGGCGGGGAGGTGCGTCCGGGCCGGACGCACCTCCCCGCCTTCTGTCCGCGGGCTCTGCTCAACGACCGTCGGCGAACCCCCGCAGGATGGCGATCACTTCGTCGTCACCGACCTGGTCGAACTCCTCGTACCACTGGCCCACCGCGTAGAACGGCTGCGGCTGGTGCGGGCACAGCACCTCGTCCGCCTCTGCGGCGAGCGCCCGCGCCGCGTCCGGGGAGCCCACCGGCACGGCCAGCATCACCCGGCGCGGCTTCATCTCGCGGACCGCGCGCAGCGCGGCACGGGCCGTGACCCCGGTGGCCAGGCCGTCGTCCACGACGACGACCGTCATGCCCGTCACGTCGGGCGCAGGACGGCCGCCCCGGTAGAGATCCTCCCGGCGGCGCAGCTCCGCACGTTCCCTGACCACCTGCGGGCTCAGCTTCTCGGCCGTCAGGTCCAGCATGGCGAGGGTCCGCTCGTCGTAGAGCGGGGGTCCCTCGCCTGCCAGCGCACCGACACCGACCTCCGGGTTGTACGGGGCGCCGATCTTCCGTGCCACGAGGACATCGAGCGGGGCGCCCAGCGCGCGGGCGATCTCGTCGCCGACCGGTACCCCGCCGCGGGGCAGCGCCAGCACGAACGGGTCGGACGGCACGCCCTCGTCGCGCGCGAGGAGCCGGCGTGCCAGATCGCGCCCGGCCTCCCTGCGATCGTGGAACAACATTCCTTGCTCGCTTCCGCCCTGCCGCCCGGAGCCGCGCAGGGCTGCTCTTCGCGGATTGCCGCCGGAGCCCGGTCGGGGGGACCGGGCTCTAGCGCTCGCCCAGGTCCTCGTCGTCGGTGACGTGCACCGCGGCCTCCTCCGCGGAGGCGGCGCCGCCGTCGATGCCGACATCGCGGGCCACCATGTCGCTCGGCCGCCGGGGAGCGGGGTCGTCGGCGGGCGTGAGCCGTCCGGCCCGCGGCCCGCCGGCCTCGTCGTCGACCGGCTCGCCGGCGCCGCCCTCGAGGTCGCCTATGCCGTCGCCCCGTGGCGGCTCCACGTCGGGGCGTTCCTGCGCGAGACGCTGATCGAGGCTCTCGCCCTCCTGCTGCTCCTCGCCGGTGGTGCCGTGCTTGCCGACGGCCAGCGGACGCTCCGGCGGCGAGAAGCCCTCCGCCATCGTGTCGTCGAGACCGCGCTCGCCGATGACGTTCTGCATGTCGAGGTCGTCGCTGGGGCGGTTCTGCACGTCCGAGTGCTCCGGCTGGTAGACATCGTCGCCCCGGGCCTCTTCGTGCTGAGCTGCTTCGTCGGACATCGGGTCCCCTTTCTGCGACGTGATCGAAGACTTGCGCGGCCGCACCGTCGACGGCGAGGAGTACGGGCGGCCGGACGTTCACTCAAAGGATCATGATCAGCGCGTAGGCCAGGAAGAACGCGGCGAAGACCACGACGACGAGCCCGATGGCGATCATCGGACCCTTCGCCCAGCCGCGTGACAGGTCGGCGGGCGGGCCGGTCTCCGAGCCGGTGCTTCCCTCGCCGGGCGGCGTCTCACCAGGGGGGACACCCTCGCCGGGGCGGACGCCTGAAGTGTTCCGCGGGTCACGATCCGGGGGCTGACTGTTCATACCGGGCGAGTGCCCTCAAATCCACCGAATCAACAGTCCTCGGCAGTCCGGATCTCAGGTCTTCACCACAGGGCGAACAGCCGTCATCCGGCCTTCAGCGGGTCGTGCCCGAGGCTCATCAGCCGGTGTCGCCGGCCCGTGTCGTCGGTGGTCGCGGCCGCACCCTGTTCCTCCCGCTCCGACTCGACCGTGTCCACCACCTCGTACATGACCCGGACGTCCTCGTCGGTGAGATCGGTGCGGCGCTTCCGGAGGATCGACAGGACGTGGCGGCCGGTGGCCGGACCCGCCCCGTCCGGCAGCGGCTCGCTGTCCTCGTCGGCGTCCTGGATCTGCAGCCAGGCGCTCAGCTCCTGCGAGGTCATGTTGACGACGTTGTGGAACTCGTCCCAGAGCGCGTCGAGTTCAAGGGCGTTCGTCATGGGCTCGGCCTCCCGGTACCTGGTCATGGGGCTGCGTGCGTATACGCGGACACGGCGCCGGCCGCCACGGTGACGGCCGGCGCGCGAGTACCGCCGAGCCGTACGGGTACCCGCCCGACCACCAGCGCGAACCTGCCGGAACGGGAGGCGAGGACGGTGTCCGTCGAGGTCAACGGGGACAAGAAGGAAGCGGGACAGGGCTACGACGCCGGCCCCTTCCTCCCGCAGCGCGGCGGCCTTCCGGCCCTGCGCAAGGCCGCGGCCGGATGCGAGGGGTGCCCGCTGTTCCGCAACGCGAGCGGAACGGTCTTCGGTGTCGGCCCGTCGTCCGCCCGCGTCGTCGTCGTGGGGGAGCAGCCGGGCGACCAGGAGGACCGGCAAGGGGCGCCCTTCGTCGGACCGGCGGGCAGGCTGCTGCGCGAGGCGCTCGAGGAGGTGGGCATCGAAGAGGAGTCGGCCTACTTCACCAATGCCGTCAAGCACTTCAAGTTCGAACCCGCGGCCCGGGGCAAGCGCCGGATCCACAAGCCGCCCAGCCTGCGGGAAATGTCGGCGTGCCGGCCGTGGCTCGCCGCCGAGCTTCGGGTGATCGAACCCGAACTGGTGCTGGCTCTGGGCGCCACCGCGGGCAAGGCCCTGCTCGGCAGCTCGTTCCGGATCACCGAGCAACGTGGCCTGCTGCTACCCATGCCGCCCTGGGACGCCCTCGGCCGCACGGACGTGGCAGGCGCCGACGGGATGCCGGCCGAGGAGGCGGCCGCACACGGCTGCGTGGTCGGCACGATCCATCCGTCCGCGGTTCTGCGTGCGGACGACCGGCGTGCGGCCTATCGGGGCCTGGTCACGGACCTGCGGGTGGCGGCCGACGTACTCGCCGCCTGAACACCGGCCCGGCGCCCTCGGCCCGACTCGCTGCGGTGCCCGGCGGCCCCCGCCCGCCGGGCACCCCGCGCCGGCCCGGCCCGCTCCGGTCGGACCGGCAGGGCCCCCGGCCCGCCCTGCTCGCCGGCACGGGCCGGCCGGCCAGGGGCCGATACGGGTGACGGATACGATCATGGCCGCCGGCTCGGAAAGGATGCCGGCGGCCTCCTCGTACCTGAAGGAACCGACATGTCGGCCGGCGCCGCGCAGAAGACCACCGACCTTGCCCGCACGGTCACCGACGTCCTCCAACCCCGCAACGTCCTGTTGCTCGGAATGCTCGGGATCGGCCTCGCCGCCGCAGGCAGCTGGACCGGCCTGCCCTGGGGTCTGCTCGGCGCCCTGAGCGCGGGCATCGTGCCCGCCGCCTACATCGAGCGGGAGCGGCGCCGTGGCACCTGGGGCGACAGGCATGTCGTCGACCGTCGGCAGCGCGCCCCGATCTTCTTCGTGATCCTCGGCTCCATAGGCGTGGGCGCCCTGGTCATGGTCCTCGGCGGCGCCCCGAGCGGCATCCTGGTCGCGATGACCGCCCTGTGGGCGATGACCGTCGTCCTCCTCGCCGTGAACACCGCCTGGAAGATCAGCGTCGACTCGGCGGTCGCCTCCGCCGTCACCGCTCTGCTCGCCGCACTCCACTCCCCGTGGTGGACCGCCGGTTACGTCCTTGTCGCGGCGGTGTGCTGGTCCCGCGTCGCGCTCGGCTACCACTCCGCGGCCCAGACCGCCGCGGGGGCGGGCCTGGGCGCGACCACCTCCGCGGTGACCCTGTTCCTATGAGCTCACGTCCCCCTGACCGGTGTCGTCCCACCGGACAGGGGGACCCGGCGCGACGTCGGAGCCCGGGCACCCGCTGGGTCAGCCGGCCGCGGGAGCCTCGCGTCCGCGCTCCGCGCCCGCGTGCGCGAGGCCGTCCCGCCGGTAACGCTCGACGGCTTGCCGGGTCTCCTGCGCCGTCAGATCCGCGTTGATCGCCCCTGCCGCGCGGACTCCCGCGGCGGCCGCACCGATCACCTGGTCGGTCACGTTGGCGCCGTTCCCGGCCACCCACACGCCGGCTACCGCGGTCGCGCCGGTCGGGTCGGCGGCGACCCGGGTGCCGATGACCACGCCGTTGACCTCCTGTTCGCTCGCCTCGAGGCCCAGCCCGGCGAGGAACGCGGCGCGGGCGGTGAACAGCGGCGCGACCACGAGCGCCTGTCTGGCGATGACGTGGCCGCTCTCCAGGGCCACCCCGCTGAGCCGGTCGTCCGTGACCTCCACGGACGTCACCCGGCCGTCGACTACGGCGATGCCGCGGGCGGCCAGCTGCTCGTACTCCTCCTCGGACGGTTCGGGGCCGGTGTGCAGGAAGAGCGTCACGTCGTCGCTCCACTGCCGCCACATCAGGGCCTGATGGACGGCCATGGGCCCGGTCGCCAGGACGCCGACGGCCTGGTCGCGCACCTCCCAGCCGTGGCAGTAGGGACAGTGCAGGACTTCGCGGCCCCACCGTTCGGCCAGCCCCGGGACGGGGGGAAGCTCGTCGACCAGGCCGGTGGTCACGAGCAGCCGGTCGGCCTCGACCGCCGCCCCGCCGTCGAGCACCAGGCGGAACCGGCCGTCCGCGAGCCGCTCGGCGGTGGCGACGCTGCCCCGGACGAACTCGCCGCCGTAGCGGCTCACTTCGGCGCGGCCCGTCGCCAGTAGCTGCGACGGCGCGACGCCCTCCTGCGTCAGGTAGGAATGGACATGGCCGGCCGGGGCGTTCCGTGGCCGGCCCGCGTCGACGACGAGCACCGAACGACGGGCCCGGGTCAGCGCGAGGGCTCCGGCGAGGCCGGCGGCGCCGCCGCCGACGACCACGACGTCGTAGCGCGGGCGGGCGGGTACATCGGCGGCCGGGCCGCCGGCAAAGGTCTGAACCGTGTCTGTGGGCATGTGGTGTACCTCCGTTCGAGGAGATACTGCGCCCGCCGCACGCCACACAGCAAAGTCTCTTGCCGAAACAGCAAGGAATCTCTGCGGGGCCGGGTCCCGGTCATTCGCCGCGCGGCAGCAGGGGGCCGAGCGGGCCGAGGTCGATGTTCAGATCTCCGGGCTCCAGGCCGAACTTGTCCCGCAGGACCTCCATCCGGTCCTCGAGCAGCATCAGCGTCACGCCTATGCGCTCCTCCTGGTCCTCCGTGAGCTCACCGGTGTCCACGCGGCGCAGTGCCTGCCGCTCCATCAGCTGCCTGAGCAGCTCGACCACGGTCAGCACCAGCCTGGCGAGATCACGCTCCACGGTGTCCGGATCGAGCTCCACCCGGCGACGCGGGCCCTCGGTCCCGTTCCCGCTCATCGGTGCTCCTCCAGGTCCGGCCAGGGCGAGGGGACCCGCGGACCGACCGAGCTGATCAGCGCCGACAGATCGATCCTCACCAGGTCCACGTCGGCGATCCGCAGGGTGAGGTCGCCGGTCAGGACCACGCCGCCGGCGAGGAGCCGGTCCAGCAGGTCGACCAGCGCCAGCTCCCGCCGGGCCGCCGGCGCGGTGTCGTCGATTCCGCCGGTCACCGTCATGTCCCGGCCCTTCCCTCCTGTGCTCCCCGCCTCTCCTGGCCGCCCGGTGGCGGTGCCTCCGACGGATCGGAGAGGTCCGCGAAGGAGTACGGCGCCCAAGGCCCGGTCAGCTCCACGCGGACGCCCACGTCCCGCGGCGTCAGCCGCTCGACCTGTCCCACGAAGGCGTCACTCTCCTCACGGCGCACGAGAAAGGCGGCGTTGAGCACGTTCACACCGGACGCCCGCGCCAGTTGACCGCTCTGGGGCCTGTGCAGCCGCTGCCCCTCCGCGCAGCGCGACAGCTCCGTGTGCAGCCGCCGGGCGAGCGCGTCGGCTTGGGCCCAGCTCTTCTCACGGGACTGCCGGCTGCGCAACCGCCGGCGCAGGTAGTCGCGGCCGGGCGTCCCCGCCCCCTCCCCGCCCTGCGTCTGCTGTTCCGGGGCCGGCGCCCGGTCCGGTTCGGGGTCGGACTCCGCGTACAGCTTCACTCCCCACTCGACCCGACCCTCGAGTCTGTCGAGGTTCGTCGTGAAGCGATGACGCCCCTCGTCGAGGAGCCGGCGCACCCCGCTCTCGCCGCGGCACACGGTCGCCAGCCGCAGCGGAACCACACCCGTGACCGCGCTGACGGCGCGGACCACCGACTCGTGCGCGCGGGCGGTCCCGGCCAGCCATTCGAGGTCCTCCAGGCGTTCACGCAGAGGCGCCTCCTCGAAGTCCTCTGCCCTCACGTCGCTCACCACGGCGACCAGACCGTCGTGCTCCATCGGGCGGGCGGGCAGGCCGCCGACGCCCGTTGCGGTGGTGGGCACGCCCCTCTCGAAGGGCCGGGCGACGGCGTACACGTACAGCAGCTCGTTCATGATGCGTCCCGCTCCCGCTGATCGTGCTCGGCAGTCCCGTCCCGCCCGTCGGCCGGCTCCCGGGCGGACGGCGAAGAGAGGGCCTGCAGTTCGGCCAGGCGGCGCTCCAACTCGGCGTTTTTCTCCTCGAGTTCACGGCGGCGTGCGCCGGAGGAGAGCCCGGGGTCGTGCTCCCACCAGTCGATCCCCATCTCCTTGGCCTTGTCGACCGAGGCGACGATCAGCCGCAGTTTGATGGTGAGCAGTTCGATGTCGAGCAGGTTGATGCGGATGTCACCGGCGATGACGATGCCCTTGTCGAGGACCCGTTCCAGGATGTCCGCGAGGTCCGTCCCGCCGCCGGAGTCGTACGGGCTCGGATACCGGCCGGTCGCTGTCGTCACTGTGGGCCTCCCTTCGCCGCCAGCCGCTCCAGCAGCTCGTCCTCGCGCCGGTCGAACTCGGCCTCGTCCATCTCGCCCGCCTCGAACCGTTCGACGAGCTCCGCGAGTTCCCGCTGAACGGCGGCGGGGTCGTAGTACTGACGCTCCGCCTCCGCCACCACCTGCCGCAGCACCCACGACGTGCCGCGGACCGGTGCGAGGGGAAGCAGCAGGAGTTCTCCCAGCAGGCCCATCGCTCACTCCACGAAGCTGTACGGAGGCAGCGGACCGTTGACCTGGAGCCGCAGCTGCGGGTTGGCCTGCTGGAAGGCGGCGACCGCCGCCAGGAAGTCCTCGGCGCGGTCCCGTTCCACCAGGTACGACACGTTCGCCACCCGGCCGGAACCCTCGGGAGCCGGCGCCGAGTCGACGGCCATGCCCTCGAGCGCGCGCTGCACCTCCGTACGGTCGAGTTCCTCGCGCTGCCGCACCGCCGCCACGATCAGTTCGCCCAGCCGCATCTTGTCCTCCTGGCTCCCACCGCCCGCGGCCTGCTGGGCCAGGCCCATGGCGCGCAGTTCGGGGTCGTCGGCGAGCACGCGGTGCAACACCGCCTCCTCGTCGTGATCGGCCTTCACGTTGAACTCGTCCTTGCCGTCGACGGCTCGGAGCCGCTCCAGGTAGTGCTCCTCCCGCTCGGCCAGCGCGGCGGCGACCGCCTCGTCGTCGGGTGACATGCCGCCGAACCGGAGGGGCAGCACGGCCCCGGCCGTACCGGCCTCGGTGAGGACGTTCTGATGGGCGAGCAGATCGCGGCGCTTCGGCCTGAGTTCCTCGGTCACGTCACTGACCAGGGCGGCGATCCGCCCGTGGCTCAGCACACGCACCGGCCGCGGCGGGTCTCCCACCCCGGGGGTGCGGGAAGCGCGTTCCAGGGCGGGGGAGTTACGGGCGATCCCGTAGACGTACGTGCTCACTCCTGCTCCTCCTTACGGCGCGAGCTGCTGGTGCTCCGCCGTGCCCGCGGCCTGGACTCCTTCTCCTCCTCGTCGTCACGGCCGCCGCTGAAGACCTCCGAGATGCTCTGCGCGGCGCCGGACAGGGCGCCCTTGGACTTGCCGCGGGCACCGGACTCGGTGATCTCGCCGACGAGGTCGGGGAGTCCGGGATCCTTGCTGTTGCCCGATTCGAGATCGAGGCGGTTGCACGCCTCCGCGAACCGCAGATACGTGTCGACGCTCGCCACGACGACCCGCACATCGATCTTCAGGATCTCGATGCCGACCAGGGACACGCGGACGAAGGCGTCGATCACGAGCCCCCGGTCGAGTATCAGTTCCAGGACGTCGTACAGGCCGGTGCTGCCACCGCGGCTGCCCGAGCTCTGCTGTGCCGGGACAACTGTCATTGCCGTATGCCCTCCCTGTGTGAGGCCGTGCGGGAGCGCGAACCGTGTCCGGCGCCCGCCGGGTCATTTGGTGGGTGGAGTGTTGGAGGCCGGGCAGTTGCCCGGCCTCAGGAAGACGAACGATCGGCCCGTCCGCGCTCGTAACGCCTCGTCCGCCGATAGGAGATCAGTTCGCCGTCACGGTCGACCTCGACCTCGTAGGAGGCGAGGAGACTCGCGGTGTCGGGTACGCGGGCGAGCTCGAGCACTTCGACGACGAGCTGCCAGCCGTCCTCCGTGCGGGAGAACGACGACACGCTTTCCGCGGTCATTCCCGTCAGCTCGGCCAGCTGGGTGCCCGCTGCGCGAAGCACCTCCACCGCCCGGAGGGGTCTGCCGTCCCGCTCCCGGTCCGAACTGCTCGTCTCCGACTTCTTCGTGCTGTCCGCGCTCTTCGTGTCCGATGTCTTGTCTGTGTCCGCTGTGTTCTCTGAAGTTCGTCCCATAGTTGCCTCAGGACAGCGGGTATCCGGACCTGCCGCTCCCAAACCCCCATGGGGGTAGCCGTCCCGGGGAATCGGCGCACGAGTGCTGATCAGGGCGATACGGACCGTCGGGACCGGCCGTCGCGGACGGGCTCGCCAGAAGAAGCAGCGTCATGGCATTTGCCCTTGCTTCAGCAGCTTTGATGCTTTCGCTCATTTTCGTGAGGAATGCACCAATGCAATGCTCGAGCAGGGGTACCCGCACGAACGCAAGATCCGCATCGTGCGACGCAGGAGGAGTCTTGACTGACATCGACGGCCCCGACCGCAGGGACCAGAACAAGGCCGAGGCAGCAGCGAGCGCGGTACAGGAGAGGACGGCGCAGGGCGCCCAAGTGGTCAGGGAGAACGCCTCCGGCGTGGCGGGCACCGCCAAGCAGCAGGCGGCGGGGGTCGCCGGCGAGGCCCGTTCCCAGGCCAAGGACCTGGCGGGCCAGGTGCGTGGACAGCTCCGTGAGCAGGCGCAGTCCCGGACCAACAGCCTGGCCGCCGGTCTCCACAGGGTGTCCGACGACCTGATGGAGATGAGCAGGCACGCCCGATCCGGATCCGGCGTCGCCGGCGCGGTGCGCCAGATAGCCAAGGGCGGCGACCAGGTGGCCTCCCGGATCGAGAGCCGGGGCCCCGAGGGACTGCTCGGCGACCTCCAGGACTTCGCCAGGCGCAAGCCCGGTGTGTTCCTCGCCGGCGCGGCACTCGCAGGCTTCGCCGTCGCGCGCGCAGGCAAGGGCATCAGCGCCGCAGGGTCCGACGACGGCGGCGCAGGCGGCCGGTACGGCGGCGCAGGCGGCCGGTACGGCGACGCAGGCGGCCGGTACGGCGACGAAAGCCTCACGGCCGGCGGCGCGGACACCGACGCCCTGTCCGAGTCGTCCCGGGCGGGGCTGGGCCGGCCGGATCCCCTGGACACTTACGGCCAGTCACAGCCACCGCACTACACACCCGGCTACGGCTCAGGCGAGCCCCCTGGCCCGGTGGCGACCCCCCACACTCCGCCCGCGTACCCCCGCAGCAGGGACGAGGACGGGAACCCGCCGGCGCAAGGGAGTTGAGTCGTGGCCACCATCTACACGGATCAGGCGCCGCCCACCGCGAAGCGCCGGACGGACACGGAACGCCGTACGGAAGGGCGCCGGACGGACACGGGACGTCTCGCTGAACCGGTGGCCGTCCAGCCGGGCGAGGAACCGTCGGTCGGCGAGCTGGTAGGAGAGATCAGCAAGGATTTGTCACTCCTGGTCCGTGAGGAGATCGCACTGGCCAAGGCGGAGATCAAGGAGGAGACCACGAAAGCCGGCAAGGCCGCCGGCATGTTGGCCGGCGCCGGCTACGCCGGGCACCTCGTCCTCCTCCTGGGCAGTCTGACCGCGGTCTTCGCCCTGGCCAACCTCATGGACTGGGCATGGGCGGCGCTCATCGTGACCGCCGTCTGGGCCGTGGTGGCTGCGGTGCTCTTCGTACGGGGCCGCAAACAGGTGCGGCACGTGAACCTCAAACCCGAACAGACCCTGGAAACCCTGAAGGAGGACGCCCGATGGGCACGCAACCCGAGGAGCTGAGGAGCGAGGTGGAACACACTCGGGCCCACCTGGCGCGCAATGTGGACCTCCTTGCCGAAAGGGTGGCGCCCCGCAGAGTGGCCCGCCGGAAGGCGCATTCGGCTCAGAACCGACTCAGGGGGATCAAGGAGCACGTGATGGGCTCGGCCAAGGACACAAGGAGCAGCCTGTCCTCCACGGCGCACGACGTCGGGGGCAGCGCCGGACAGAGCGCGGGGCAGGCCGGCGAGAAGGCCCAGGACACCGCCGGCAGGGCCAGGGACACCGCGGCCGGCAAGGCGAAGGACACCGCCGAGCGGGCGAAGGAGAAGGCCGGAAAAGCGAAGGACACGGCCGGTCAGCTCGGCAGCGCTGCTCAGCAGACGCCCGCCCGCATGAGGGCGCAGACCCAGGGAAGCCCCCTCGCGGCCGGCGTCGTCGCCTTCGGCGCGGGCATGCTGGCAGCGGCGTTCCTTCCGGCGTCCAAGACGGAGGAACGCGTCGGCGAGCAACTGAAAGAGCACTCCGGCGAACTCCTCGAACCGGTCAAGCAGACCGCCCACGACATGCAGGAAGGACTGCGGGGCCCGGCCAACGAAGCCCTCGAGTCGGTGAAGAACGCCGCACAGGACGCGGCGCAAACCACAAAGGAGGAAGCGCGGGGCGCCGGACAGGACACGGCTCAGGGCCTGCGCGAGGCCGGCACGGAAGGAAGCCAGCGACGCGAGCCGTAGTCGTACTCATGAACCGCGCCGTCAGCCAGGGCACCCGTACGGAACGGCCGTCCACCGTCGTCGATCCGTACGGTGCCCGTCCGTCCACCGCTTGACCACCGGAGCTGGAGGTACCACTCGCAGTCGCAGCTGAGCGTCCGTCCGGTGACCAGCAGGACCTCGGGGTCCGAGGCGGAGACCCGGTACGGGAACGACACCGCGAGGATCGGCTCACCGGCGTCGTTGCCCCCCACCGATCGGGCCACGGGCCGTGACGTGTCGAGGTCGACGTCGAACATGCGGGGCGTGAGGGAGCCGCCGCATCCCGAGTCCATCCGGTACACGTTGTGCCGCTCCGGTGACCTGCGCGCCGCCACACGGACCTGGAGCGACTCGAGCACCACCGCTTCGGGGCCCTTGCCCTGAACAGTGATACGGACCCGGGTCTCGCCCGCGTGCCCGGCTCCCAGCGCGCGCGACCACTGTTCGGCGTCCGCCTCGACAGGCGGCGGCGGGACCTCCGCCGGGCTCCGGTCGACGAAATAGGCGTGGCCGCATCCGTGCCGCCAGACGTGATCGTCCGTGACCCAGGTGAACGGTGCACCGGTGGAAGACGAAGGCGACGACGGAGTGCCGTCACCGGTCGGCACGGGGCCCGGCCCGGACCCCTGAGGCCTCCCCGGCAAGCCACGAACCGGTGACGTTGCCGCGGGCGGCCCGGACGGCCCCGACGGCCCGGACGACGGGGCGGCCGTCGGCCCCGGGCCCGCCGAGCGCAGCGGAGCCGGTTCGCCGCCCCTGGCCGTGGTCGGGCGCTGCTCGGCGGAGCCGAAGGTGAACCCTGCGAATCCGAGGACGAGCGCGAGCACGACGACAGCCGCCCCTAAGGCGGCGGCGTATCCGTGACGGCGGCCGCGTGATCGCGCCGACAACGACGCCGTGACGGCCTGCTCCCGTTCCGCTGCCGGCAACTCCCCTGCCTCCGGCTGCTCCTGCCCGGCATGCCGTTCTTGGAGCGCGACGCCCTCCGTGTCCGGTGCCGCCCGAGCCGTTCGTTCCTGACGTGTGCCGCTTCGCTCCTGACGCGAGCCGCGCGAGGCGTCGGCCAGGACCCACAGCCGGTGCAGCTCCACGAGCTCCTCGCCCCGGCACCCACAGAAGCTCGCCAGCCGCTCGACGGGCGCGAACTCCATCGGAACGGTCCGCCCGGCGCAGTACCGGTGCAGCGTCGACGCGCCGACCCCCACCCGGCGCGCCAGCGAACCGTAGGTCCGGCCGGATCGCTCCCGCAGCTCGCTCAGCTTCCGGGCGAACGCCTCGGTCGCCTCCGCCGCGTCCTCCACCGGGGCTTCCATCACACCGCTCCTCCCGTGCCGGGCCGTTTCAGGAGGCGTTTCACCCCGCTCGACAAAGGCCACGTCGCAGGGGGTGGAATGGTTCCATCGTTCCCGAACGGGCCCCGGTCATTGCAAGTGCCCTTCCCACCACCCAGTCTGGCGGTCGATCAGCCACAGAACGACTGGGGGAAGCACATCCATGAACCGCATCCGCTCCGCCGCCGTCACCGCGACGGCCATGGCCATGGCCGCCGTTCCGCTCACCACGGCCGGCGCCGCTGCCGGCCCGCTGCCGGCCTTCCTCTCGGCCGCGCAACTGCCCGCCTCCAGCACTCCTTGGCAGGCCGACCCGGTCCGCAACGGACTGCCGGAGGTGAGCTCGATGTGCACGGCGGGCGTCACGCCGAAGTCCTCGACCCGGTACCGCGACTTCCGGACGGAGCTGGACACCACTGCCCGCCAGACGACCACCGTCGCGTCCACCACCGCCAAGGCGAAGGCGCTCGCCGACAAGCTCCGCTCCTCGATCGAGACCTGCCTGGACCGGCTGAAGGCACAAGACCCCGGACTCGAGGGGGAGGCCTTCTACCACGGCGGCATCGACGTCGAGGAAGGCGCACACGTCTACAGCATCGACACCTCGCACCCCGATGTCGGCTCCACGGACATCGCCCTGTACTCGGTCGGCCGTGACGGCCGGGCGGTGACCGTCGTCGAGTGGGGCCAGCTGGGCGACCTCGACGGGGCGCCGCTGGAGGGCTTCAAGAAGACGACGGCCGTCGCTGTCGCCAAGCTCTACTGACATCGGCGGGCCCGAACACCCGCACACAGGCCGGTCCGCCCGGCCGCCCGATCCTGGGCCGGCCCCCGCACCACGGGGGCGGGGGCCGGCCCGGGTACGACGGCGAACGGACCGTGCCGACCTTTCCCTCACGACAACACGCGTACCCCCGGCTGCGTTTGCTGCCATTCGTGGCCGGGTTTCCTTGCGGTGAGATCACAAGACGCTGCCCGGCCGGACGGTCCGTGAAGGACCGGCCTGGCCGGGCAGCGTCGAGGCCGACCGCCGTGTATCGACTACTGCGGCGGGTAGATGTCGCCCCCGCCCATGCTGCTTTCCTGCTCGCTCTGCGACTGCAGCCGCTTGGCCTTCTCCTCCAGGCGCTGACGCTCCTGGGGATCCGACGCGCGCTCAGCGGCCTGCTTCAGCTCCTGCGCCTTCTCGCGCATCTGACGGGCACGGCCGCCGGACTCACCTGCAACGCTCATGATCATCGCTCCTTGCGGTAACTCGGAAGAGCGGGCCCGACCAGCGAACCAGCGCAGGGCGGCAACCGCATCCCGAAGCGTCACCCGCTGTGACCGGCGCAGTTCAACGACGGCCGGTACATCCCCCGATGTGCCCAACACAGGCGCGTGAAGCCGGGCACTGCGGCCTCCATGTGAAACCCTCGCCGCTGCGACGTCTCTGTAGGTCGTCCTCTGGTGTCGTGCTCCAGAGGCCTGCACCGGGGTTCTGAACCTGCTCCAGGCCCTGCTCCGGGTGGCGTGCTCCAGCGTCCTGCGCGGGTGTGGGCTTCCGGCCGTCGCATCGACGTCACACCATGCCGTGGAAGGAGAAGCGCCCATGGAATTCCGCCCGCAGGCAGGCCGACCACGCTTGTTCCGCGTCCTACTGGCTCTGGCGGCAGGCGCTGCCCTGCTCGCCGCCGTGGCCGCGGCGGCGTTCATGGTGTCGGCCGGAACGGGAGGGCCGGACACGGCCGGTACCACCGGTCCCGGCGATGTCGGCCGTGGCCGCGGCAACTCCGCGGCCCCGCTTCCGCCCGCCACCGGGCGGGCCCTCGGCAGCGGGACGGCGCGGATCGCCGCCTTGGTGAACGCGGAACGGGACAAGGCGGGTTGCCCCCGGCTGACTGTCGACCCGCGGTTGGATCGCGCCGCCGGCGTCCACGCAGAGGACATGGCAGCCCGCGGCTACTACGACCATGTCGGCCCGGACGGCAGCGACGGCGGAAAACGTATGACCGCCGCCGGCTACAAGTGGAGTCGATGGGCCGAGAACATCCACCGCGGCCCCGAAGACCCGTCGGCCGTCGTGGCCGACTGGCTGCGCAGCCCCGAGCACCGCGAAAGCATCCTGGACTGCCGTTTCGAGAACATGGGCGTGGGAGTCGAACTCGGGCCGGGCGGCCCCTGGTGGGTGCAGACTCTGGGAACCGGACGAGGGGCTCGGCGGTGACCGCGCCGGCCCGGTCCGACGGGCGACCCTGGCGGCAGGGGCGCCTGGCGTTGTTGGCCGCCGGTGCTCTGCCGGACGGTCAGACCCGCCGGCCACCAGGCCCAGCCAGGCCCCTGACAGGAAGCGGTCGGTGGGCGTGAAGCCGTTGCGCTCGTAGAAGGCGACCAGTTCGCCCCGCCGCCCGCCCAGCAGTCGCCCCCAGCAGATCCACGCCGGCCCGCCGGGTCTCCTCGGCGGCATGGACGGCAGCGCCGCCCGATGCCCCGGCCGGCGTGCCGTCGGTCGGAGACCCGCAGCCGCACGTACCGCTCGGGTTCCCCGGCCGGCGCGATCGGCATCCGAGGGCCGGGCCCGGAGTCCAGCACCAGGGCCCCGACAGGCGCCCCGTCTTCCCCTGCCGGTGCGGTGCTCCTGCTGTCGTCCGGCACCTGGTGGGCGGACCGTCCTTACCAGGGCTGCGACCGAGGCGGACTGCGGCCCCGTGCGCGCGAAGCCCCGATCCGCCTGTCCGCCTTCCGCGAGCACGGCGCCGCAATCGTCCGGTCCGACCAGGACGACATGACGCCGCTCGACGTCGCCCGGCCCGAGGCGCCGACGACGTCTTCCGGCCTGCGCGAGCAGAGCGAGGCGCTGCGGGAGGACCAACGCTTCGTCCATGACACCCCTGGGTCCAGTGGGGCGTGTCACAGACAATCCGACGGCGCTGTGGGAACTTCAACTCAGTTACTGCTCAGGCCAGTTACTGAAGAGCCGAGATGGGGACAGGACGCCTCGGAACGGTCTGCCCGCACGTGGAGAGGATCGAGTGAGCTCCTTGGAAGCCCCGACACTGGACCAGGTCGTCGACACCGCCCGCTACCCACTGTCAGCACTCGACAGCGCCGAGGGCCGCGCCGTGGTGTCCCGTGCCCGGCGTGAACTGGCAGCTCTCGGCTGCACCGTACTGCCCGACTTCATCCGTCCGTCACTGCGCGAGACGCTGAGTCGCGAGTGCTCGGCCATCGCGCCCCGGGCGCACTTCGACACCGAGACGGTCAACGTCTACAACATCGCGGTGGACTCGGAACTGCCGGACGACCATCCGGGCCGGAAGACCTTCGAGCGCGGCAACGCCTTCGTCGCCCGGGACCGCATCCCCGACGACGCCGTCATCAGCCGCCTCTACACCGACGAACTGTTCCGCCGGTTCGTGGCACTGTGCTTCGGACTTCCCGAGCTCTACGAACTCGCGGACCCGCTCTCCGGGCTCGTCCTCAACGTCGTCGTGCCGGACAGGGAACACCCCTGGCACTTCGACACCAACGAGTACACGGTCAGCATGCTTACCCAACATGCCGAGGCCGGCGGTGACTTCGAATACTGCCCAGGCATCCGGTCCGCGCACGACGAGAGCTTCGACGACGTCCGGGACGTGCTCGAGGGCCGGGGCGGGGCACTCGTCCGCAGCCTCCCCCTGCAACCGGGTGACCTGCAGCTGTTCAAGGGCCGCTACTCCCTGCACCGGGTCAGCCCCGTCCGGGGCGGCGTCGCACGCCACTCCGCGATCTTCGCCTACAGCGAGCGCCCCGGCGTCATCGGCAGCGTGGCCCGCACCCGGCAGCTCTTCGGCCGCGTACTGCCCGAGCATCTGGCGGCCGAGGGCCGGGCCGTGCGGGGCGACGCGCTGCTGGACTGACCGACCTGCCGACCGGCACTGCCGCCCCCCACTCTGCGATCGACGAGGAGTAAGCCCTGTGCGTTTCGACGCGACCGGGAAAGTCACGCTCGACCACATCTACACCCAGCCCGATCCCCGGGCCTACTTCCGATTGCTGCGCCCACTCGGCTACTGCGTTCCACAGCAGGCGAAGCCCTACTTCGCGAAACTCGTGAAGGAGTACCGGCTGGCCCGGCACGTCACCGTGCCCCACATCGTGGACATCGGCTGCTCGTACGGAATCAACGCCGCACTGCTCAAGTACGACGTGACCATGGACGAGCTCTACGCCCGTTACGACGACAAGGACCTCGACGGGAAGAGCCGCGAAGCCCTGCTCGTCCGCGACCGTGAGCTGTCCCGCTCGCGGCGGCCGGCCCAGGGCATCCGCTTCACCGGCCTGGACACCTCCCACCACGCACTGGCCTACGCACACGAGGCCGGGTTCCTCGACGACGCGGTGCACGCCGACCTGGAGGCGAACGAGCCCACGCCGCGACAGCGCGCCCAGCTCGCAGGGGCGGACCTGGTGATCTCGACCGGCTGCCTCGGCTACGTCACCGAGCGGACCCTCGTACGGATCGTCGAGGCGCAGGGCCACCGACGGCCCTGGATGGCGCACTTCGTGCTGCGGATGTTCCCCTTCGACCCCGTGGAGCGGGCGCTGGCAGGTCTGGGCTACCGCACCATCCGCATCGACGACGTGTTCAAGCAGCGCCGTTTCGCCTCACCGCAGGAACAGGCGCTCGTGCTCGCGAGCATGTCGGCCGCCGGAGTGGATGCGAGGGGCCTCGAAGCGGAAGGCTGGCTCTACGCACAGCTCTATATTTCCCGCCCGTACGACACCCCAGGTACCGACAATCCGAATCGAGAACAGAATTGAAAACCAGTCAGGACGCAGCGGTGAACGCGACCTTCGCCCGGGAGGTCGACCTGCCGCGGGTGCCGCTGCCCTCCCTGGAAGCCAGTTGCGAGCGATTCCTCGCCTGGTGCGCGCCGCTGCTGACGCCGGACGAACAGGCGGCGACCGAGGCAGAGGTGGCCGCCTTCCTGCGACCCGGTGGCCCCGGCCGTGTCCTGCACGCGGCGCTGGAGGAGTACGACGCCACGGAGGGCGTGCACAGCTGGCTCGACACCTTCTGGCCCTACCGTTACCTGGGCCGCCGTGACCGGATCGCTCTGAACGCCAACTTCTTCTTCTTGTTCAGGGACACGGCCAGCCCCCAGGTGGAGCGGGCTGCCGGGCTCATCGCCGGGGCCCTCGACCACAAGCGGCAGCTCGACGACGGGCTCATCGCGCCAGTGGTGCAGCGCGGAGCACCCCAGTCCATGGTGCAGAACAAGTTCCTGTTCTCCACCACCAGAATCCCCGGCGCACAGCAGGACACCGTCCGCGCCCCGTACACCGATGCCTGGCCCGGCCCGTCCGACGCCCGTCACATCGTGGTGTTCTTCCGCGGCCGGATGTTCCGGCTCGACGTCATCGGTCCCGACGGCGTCCCGCACGCCCTGGACGAACTGGAGGCCGGACTGCGCGCGGTGATGAAGGCGGGCGACGAGCCGGCCGGCGACGGCACCTCGGTGGGGCACCTGACCACGATGGCCCGCGCCGAGTGGGCCGCCGCCCGGGCCTCTCTCATCGCCTGCCACCCCGGTAACGCCGACGCCCTCGACACCGTCGAGACCGCCCTGTTCTGCGTCTGCCTGGAGGACTTCGCACCGGAAAGCGTCCAGGACGCCTGCGACCAGTTGCTGTACGGCGACCGCGGCAACCGGTGGTTCGACAAGGCCGTGTCGTTCGTCGTCTTCGCCGACGGGCGGGCCGGCATCAACGTCGAGCACTGCGAGCTGGACGGCACCACCATCCTCAGCTTCACCGACGCCCTGCTCACCAGCTCCGCCGAGGAGTCCTCACGCCGGTCCGGGGCCCGCTCCCAGGGACGGCCCGCACTGGAGCCGGTCGTGTTCGCGCTCGACGACGCGCTGCGTACGCAGGTGCGCGCCGCCGCCGACGCGTTCGCCGCGTACGGGCGGAACACCGCGACCAGCACCGTGTCCTTCGAGGACTTCGGCAGCAGCGCGGCCAAGGCCCTGGGGGTGTCGCCGGACGCGTTCGTCCAGGTCGCCTATCAGCTGGCCCACCAGCGGGCGAAGGGCCGGCTCGGAGCGACGTACGAATCGATCGCGACGCGGCAGTACCGGCACGGGCGGACGGAGGCGATGCGCGTCGTCACCCCCGAGATGCTCGCTTTCGTCGCCGCCATGGACGACCCGTCGACGGACACCGGCGTCCGGCACTCCGCGTTCCGTGCCGCCGCCGACGCGCATGTGGCGCGTGCGAAGGAGAGCCAGGCAGGCCAGGCGCCCGAGCAGCACCTGTGGGAGCTGGAGCTGATCCAGCGCCGACGGGGGGCGGAGCTCGGGGTGGACGAGCAGCCCTCCCTGTACCGAACGCCGGGCTGGCTGACGATGCGGGACGACTACCTGAGCACCAGCTCGGCGCCGTCGGCCAACATCCAGTTCTTCGGCTTCGGCTCCACGAGCAGCCGGTGCATCGGTGTCGCGTACGTGCTGTTGCCCGAGCGCTTCAACATCTACCTGAGCACCCCGCTGCCGGTCGCCGACCAGATGCATGCCTTCGCCCGCCACCTCCGCGAGGCGGTTGCCGAACTGCGTGAACTGCTGACGTCCGTGCGGTCCGAGGACTGACCGGCGCACGGAGCGGACCGTCGGCCGTGCCCTCCGGGGGGAAGGGCACGGCCGACGTCCGTGGCCCCGTAGCGCCTGCGCCTGGGTGAACCGCCTGGTCCGAACCGCAGTTGAGAGCCATGGGCGGCGTGACCACAGGCACTGACTTCGCGCCGACCTGTACAACAGTGACGAGCGAACAAGCTTGTCGGCGCCACCTCTGGCACTGCCTGGCGTTCGGCTGCGATCGCGGCACCGATCCGTCCAGGACTGCCGGACCTGGTCCCGTACCTGACGGGAATGCAGAATGAGCCGACCCGCATCGCAGTCACCGGTCGCTCCCCGCAGTGCGTTCCTGTCACGGCCTTGATGACGGACCGGTCGTGGGGGACCGGCCGCGGAGGGTCGCCGGCGGTGAAGCCGTGAAAGGCGTGGGCGGGGCACATCCGCGCCGGGGTGGGTTCGTGCAGGGGTCAGTGGTGTGTTGCGGCCAGCGCGACCATGCGGCGCATGACGGCTGCGGGGATTGTCGGATTCTCGGCGGCGTCTGCGGCGCTGCATTCGTCGCGGAGCAAGGGGACCAAGTTCGCCGGCGGCAGGGCCGGGTGTTTCCGGGCGAAGCTACGGACGGATCCGTCGGCGTCGTCAGTCAGCCTGACAGCGGATTCGGGTGACAGACGCGGGTCCTCGGCCGCCCGCGTGCGCACGGAGGCGTCGGGATCGTGGCTGAACCGCTCGACGAGGGCGTCGGTCGACGCGGGGTCGTCGAGCGCGAGGAGACGCATGCGGGGCTCTGGGGCGTCGGCGTAGCGAAGCAGGCCCCTGCGGGGGAAGTTGGGATGGTTGCGGGGGCGGCCGGGGAACGAGAGGCTGCCGGGCCACCAGCTCCATACGTCCAGAAGCAAGTCCGCCGGCGCGTCGTGGCACGACTCAGTGAGGAACAGGCGCACGACTTCGTCCTCGTCGTGGGCGAGGAGCTGTACGACGTCCTGAGGAAGACGCGGGGCGCGGGCCACGCTGCGGCGGATCCAGAGGTTGGGGTACGAGGCCAGTTGCCGCATGGCTTCCGGGTCATCGTGAAGGGCGGCGATCCACCACAAGGCGTACGTACGGTCATCCAGGGGTATGGCCGGCACCGTGTCGGCCACCGCGGCGATCTCGGCAGGTGTGGTGGGTGGTTGCGACTCGGGGTGCGGCGGACGTCCGATCCCGACGCCGGCGTACGGTCGCTGGTGCGGGCCCTCCTCCGCCGCCATCTCCGCCAGAAGTCCGTGGATCGGCCGGTCCGCGGTGGCGGCGAGGAGCATGTCCCACTGCCCGGGCGAGAGGTTCCTCGATTCGGCGGCGGTTCCCCAGACGCGTTTCC
The DNA here is from genome assembly GCF_056835925.1 of Streptomyces sp. WAC00040. Classification (NCBI taxonomy): domain Bacteria; kingdom Bacillati; phylum Actinomycetota; class Actinomycetes; order Kitasatosporales; family Streptomycetaceae; genus Streptomyces; species Streptomyces sp. WAC00040. The sequence goes on along the minus strand of NZ_JAKQZE010000004.1, from coordinate 281,221 downwards.
CGGGATGGACGACTGCCGCATCGAGGACACCGGGCGGAAGATCCTTGCGGTACAGGAAATACACCCGTCCGGTGTCGAAGAGGCTGATCAACACCTCAGCCGGGGCTGCTCGGTTGAGGCCCAGACCGCACAGCCATGCCCGGGCGACGTCCGGGGAGAGGCTGAACCCTTCGAAGAGCGCGGCCCAAACGTCGCTGTCGTGGGCCTCTGGGGTCTGCTGAATCGTCACTGCGGCAGGGTAGTCACGGTGCTGTGGGCGGTGGTGGTCGGTGTGGAACGCACTGCCGTCGTCTTTCGGTGCGGCTCGGCTTCTGGTAACGGTCGGCCGCACTCGTCCGTGGCGGGTCGGGTCGGGTCCGGTCGGCGGGTTGTTCCGCTCGGTTGTGCTCGTGCTGCCGGCGTGCGGCCGGTGCGCACGACAGGGCGGTCGTCGTCCGTGTGTGGGTTGCTGGGCCACCCCGCCCGTTCCCCTCGACAACGGAAAACGGAGACGCAAGGGGGCGATTCCCGGTTCCCTCCAGGGCGCGCTGCGTAGACTCCCCGTAGTCATCCGCTCGGGGAGGGGCATGTGATGAAGGGGATACGAGCGGCCGGCACCGCCCTCGCCGTTCTGGGCGCCGCCGGTGTGGCGGCGGCACGGGCAGCCGCCGACCGGATCGCGCGGAACCCCGATCCGTATCCGCTGGACCGGCTCGCACGGGAGCCCGAAGGCGAAGAGGTGTTCATTCCGCGGCCGGACGGGACGGTGCTGCGGGCTCTCGTGGCGGGGGAGGGACCAGCGGTCGTGCTCGCCCACGGCTACGGCGCCTCATTGCTGGAGTGGAATCTGATCTGGGAGGAACTGCGAGCGGCCGGCCACCGTGTCATAGCCTTCGACCAGCGGGGCCACGAGCGGTCCACGCTCGGCCGTGACGGCGCCGGCTCCGGGCCCATGGCGGCGGACTACGCCGCCGTGCTGGAGCACTTCGACGTCACGGACGGTGTGCTGGTGGGCCACTCCATGGGCGGCTTCCTCGCGATCCGTGCGGTGCTGGACCACGGCGAGGTCGTCCGGCGTCTGCGCGGCCTGGTGCTCGTCGCTACTTGGGCGGGCCGGATCTACGACGGAGCGCCGCAGAACCGGTTGCAGATCCCGCTGATCAGAGCCGGCATCATCCAGCGCTGGATGTGCACGCGAACCGGCGCGCTCCTCTTCGGCGCCGCCCAGTGCGGCCGACGGCCGTCCCCGGCGATGATCTCGGTCTACCGCGATGTCTTCCTACGGCAGGACCACGCCCCGTTGCTGCCGGTGGTGCGGGCGTTCGCCGCGGAGGATCGCTATCCGCGCCTCGGCGAGATCACCGTGCCCACCGTCGTCGTGGTCGGCGCCGACGATCGCTCGACACCGCCCGTCCACTCGCAACGGATGGCCGCGGGCATACGCGGAGCGCGGCTGGTTACCGTGCCCCGCGCGGGCCACATGATCAACTGGGAAGGCGCCGACGCTCTCGTCGAAGCCGTCGAGTCGGTGGCCGCCCCTGCCCGGGGCGGTTCGGGGAGCTGAGACGTTGTTTTCTTGGTGAGTTGGGGGAAGCGAAGAGGGCCGCGGCGATGCCGACAAAGGCGAGGAAGTGCTCTGCCTTGCGTTCGTATCGGTCGTGCAGGCGTCGGCAGCCAGCAAGCCACGACACGGTCCTTTCCCAGCGGTAGCGGACCAGCCGTGTGCAGGACTCAATACCTTGCGGGCGATACGGTGGCGGATGCCGCGCTTGCTTAGCCATCGGCGCAGGTGGTCGTAAATGAGATGACGACTTAGCTCGGTGGCCCCCACGAACTCGGGAGTTCCGCCTTCGGGTCGGCGTCGCGTACCTGGGCGTACAGGGATATTCCTTCTTCGAGTGAGGCCAAGGATTTCCCGTATTGGCCAACTGCGCCCAGCGAGTTTCCCAGATCGATCAAGGCCACGGCGAGATGAGGTTGGTATGCCATGGTGTCCTCCGATGCCAGGCGCCGATAGATTTCGACCATCTCCTGGGCGGCGCGCACGGCCTGTTCGAAGTTCCGGCTCTGATACAGGTTGTCACCGAGATGACTCAGTAACTTGGCGAGCAGTGGCAGATGTGCCTCTCGACCGGCCGGCGGAAGGCCTCTCAGTGTGCCGATTGCCTTTCGGATCCGATCCATGGCCTGTTCCCGGTGTCCCAGCGTCCAAAGCTTGACGGCGACAGCGATGCCGCAAGGTCGGGTCGGTACTCGTCCGGATTGGTTTCGGCGAGGCCTTGGAAGAGGTCGACCGCTTCATGGGTTCGGGCCAGCGCCTGCTCGTCGTACCCAAGGCAGGAAAGGATATTTCCGAAATTGTTCAGCGCTCCGCCGAGGTCCGGTAGGTGGGCGTTGGGATTCATCTCGACGAGGACTGAGAAGTGGGCGACCGCCTGCTGGATGCAGTCCAGGGCCTGCTCGTGGCGCTCGAGCCCACCCAGCCTGTTGGCGAGGTTGTTAAGGGCGGTTGCAAGGTCCTTCAGGTGGGCCGCGGGATTGTTCCTGGCCGCCTGTCGGTACAGCTCGACCGCCTCCATGGTGAGGTCCAGCGCTTTCTCGTTGTGCCTCAGGTTGGCCCAGAGGGTGGCGAGGTTGTCGAGCGAGCCGGCGAGGACGGAGAGGTATGCAGGGCGATTCGCCAGGACGAGCCGCCGTCGGATTGCCACGGCCTCCTGTGCGGGTGACAGTCCGTCGCTGTACCGCCCGAGGTGCAAGCAGCGGAGCGCCAGGTTGTTCAAGCAAGCCGCCAGACCGGGCTCGTAGATGTCAGGGCTGGTGCGTGCCAGCCGCCGGTATATGCCGACAGCCTCCTGGGCGGGAGCCAGCGCGTGGGTGTGCCGTCCGAGTCGCCACAACCTGTTGCCGAGGCCGCTCAGTGCGTCTGCCAACTCGGACAATTGGTAGTCGGCTTCCCCTGCCGTCTCCGCAAGCTGCCGTCGGAGTCGGACGCTTTCTTGCGTGGTCGCAAGCGCCCGGTTGTAGTCGCCCAGCTCGGAAAGAGAGATGCCGAGGTTCTGCAGTAGCCCTGCGTACACGAGCCCATGAAGTGCTGGTACAGGCCGGGGCATGTCCCGGAAGATGCCGGCACCTTCCTCGGCCGCGGCTACGGCCTCCTCATGGCGGCCTAGTTTCGTCAGCGCCGCCGACATGCCGTTCAGCGATGTAGCCAAGTCAGGCAGGTGGTTGCCCTCCGCCATGGTCAGCCGCCGCCAGATGGTCGTGGCCTCGATCAAATGTGGCAAGGCCTTCTCGGGCAGGCCGGCCTCGAGTATGACGCTCGCCAGATTGGCACACAGGTGCGCCCGCTCGACGGGGTCGTTGGTGCGGCCGAGGCGGTGATCGGTCAAGATCTTGGCTATGGCAGCAGTGGCCGGCGCGAAGTCGACGCTGCGGCGAGGGAGGTGGGGTTCGATGGCTTCGAGAACGGCGAGGTCGATGTCCCTGATCTCGGTGAGCCGGATCAGGGCGGCTCCGCCAGCGGCCACAGCGAGGTGGGGATGGGTGGTCAGGAGGGTGTACAGCTGAGCCTCGGCCACGTGGCGCCAGCGACTGGCGGTTTCTATCAGCACCGTCAGTGCCGTACGGGTCCACGGGTGCGGTGATGCCGCTCGCTGGTCTGTGGGAACAAGAAGGCGGGTGGGTGCCGCCATGGCCCAATCGTCGGGGACGTAGTCGGGAAGGCTGTGGCCGGGAGTGCGCAGGGCGATGAAGTCCTCGCCGAGCCGGTCCGGGTAGAGAGGTTCCAGCGCGGTTCCCGGTTCCGCGGGCGGGTAGCACAAGGCGTGGTCGTTCAGCATCCTCCGGGCATCCTGTGGCCTTGCTGCGCGGGTCCAGGTGAGTGGGGCAACGGCGGCCTGGTGGGTGAGCGGACGGGTGAGGGTCGCAAGGTAGGAGGTGCGGGCCATCCGCTGCGGTGGCGTCGCGACCTGGTCATGGTCGTACAGGGTCTGCCAGTAGTCGTGTTCGCGGTCGAGCAGATAGGCGGACAAGGCTGTAGGATCCATCAGCGTTTTCCGGCCGCGCGAGTATACGGCGACGAGCGCCGCCATGTGCAGGGTCAGGACCAGGTCGAACTCTGGTCCCGTCAGGGCTTCGGGTGGGGGCGCGGCAACCTCGGTGACAGGTTCACCCAAAGCCGTGGCGAACTGGTCCCGGGCGGAGGTCACCACCTGCCACCGCAGCGCGGGGTCCATGGCGATCGATTCAAGTTTGAGTGCTGCCGCCACATCCATGCGCATCTTGTCCAGGAGACGGTGGCGCAGCGAGGGCCACCAGTTCCCGACTGGCCGGGCAATCAGAAGGACTCGTGTCCGTTCAGATCGGCGCAGCATGGAGTTGCCGAGCAGCAGTTGCAGATCATCGACGGGCCAACGCTCCGCATACTCCACGATGAGGAGCAGGGTCGGGCCGCAGTCTCCGGGGGCGACCACCGTCAAGGCGGTCGGATCGCTCAGGTGGTGCGCAGACCATACGGTCCAGCCCCGCTCGGCCGAGTCAGCTGCGAACTGGGCGGCGAGGCGAGTCTTGCCCTGCCCACCCGGACCGTGCACCAGCTTCACCGACACACCCTTCACCTCGTTGTCGCGCCAGCTGGAAAGCTCGGCCAGTTCGTCGTGGCGACCGGTGAATTCGATTATCCGGTTCTCGGCAGCCAACAACCGACTGGGCCGGACGGATGCCTCATTGACAGTGGGTGGGGTGGGCTGGAGCGGGAAAGGCTCCACCCGATAGACGGGGCAACCGTTACGAATATGCATGTCCCCGTGCAGCACCGCATACAGGCTTCCCCCCGGATGCACAGTGTTGTCTTGCAGGTACCGGTCCTGGTCCTCACGGTCATTTGCGCCCGTCATGCCTGTTCATCCAGTGGTCCGCGGGTGGGTCGGGTCATTGCTCTGCGCAGGACGTGGCGCCGCACACGTGGCGCTGCCCGGCGTCCATCCTTTACGTGGTCCCGGTGCGGACATTTCCCCGTGCACCCGCGGCTGGTGCGGGCAGCCGCGGGTGCACGGCTCGGATCCATGCGGGCTTGCCGCCTACAGGTCGGCTCCTACCGCGGCTGGTCGGGCCGTGCCCCCGCCGTCATGCTGAGCGAGACGCCTTGTTCTCACCAGGCTGAAACGTGGGCACCGGAATGTGAAGCCACCTCCGTACAGCACCGCACCCGCTCTCACCGCGTACTCCCTGCCTTGTAGCGGAGGGGCTCAATCGCGGCCATGGTGACGGGTGGACGGGGGACGAGTTTCCGTTGATGGCCGACTCTCGTGATAGATCAGGTTTCCGTGAAGCACCCCGAAGACACGGCCGTTGCCGCCGGCGACGTTGGTCTGCTGGTAGATGCGTTCCCGCTCCTCTCGGCCCAAGGAGGGAGCCAGCACATCGTTCAGCACCCTCTCGAGTTCGTCGGTAAGTTCGGGATTCTGACGGAGCAGCCGGGCCAACTGTTGCTGCCAGTCCGCGGCGAGTGCATCCTGCGTCGGTCCGTCTCTCCGTTCGCGAGCCCCCAGCACCTCTCGATGCAGTTCGTCCAGGTCCTCTTCGACTACGGCAACCCGATCCGGACGGGCCCGGCGCCACATGGTCACCATGGCTGCTCGTGCCTGTGTCCAGGTATCCGTAGCCATCGCTGCCACCAGCGCGGACCCTGCAGCGGCCGCCAAAGTGACTGGATCCATGGGCGATCGTCTCCCAAGAGTATGAGCAGCATCCTGCAGGCGCCGTCAGCCTGCTGGCTGCTGTTCCAAGCCGCGGAAGGCTTCGGATGCCCCTTGGAAAAGATAGAGACTCCTCGGTTGCCGTACTGCCTTTTCCGTGAACTTCCTGACTGGGCATGAAACAGACGGCATCGGTTGTCCATTGCCGGTGTTCATGTGGTTGCAGTGAAGTGCGCCGACCTGATTGTCGGACTTCCTTGACGGCTTTCGTCAGGAGATGGTTGACGTTCCTCCTGTCCTGCCAACGCACGCCGGCGGCCCCGATGGGAGTGTGCACCGAACTGCCGTGTGGCGCTGGGAGGCATGCGGCAAGCCCCCCCCCATGCGGACCATCATGTTCCCTTCATCCATGGGCCCATCACGCGCCAGAGGCGAGGAGATTGCCGAGTGCGCCGGATTCAAGCGGCGTGGAGCCGGTCCGGGTAGGTGCCTGCGAGGTCGTCGTCGCGGCGGATGCCGCGCTCTATGCAGGATCACCGCCGGCCGGACGCGGAAGTCTTCGGCGACGGTGAGGGTGATGTTCGCGGCTCGACGTGTGGGCCGGAGGTCGGCGATATCGGTCACCGCGACGGGTGTCGCGAGGCAGCGGAAGATCTCTCGCCTGATCGCGCGCTTGAGCAGGCGGATGCTCCGACCCGGGGCGCCACCTGCTGCCGGGCAACGACCACGAGCACCCGCTCGGGCCCAACCCCGTCGTGGGTTCCCGGTCACCACGGGACTCACCCGGATATCCCTCGTCATCGTCGAACTTGGCGCGTTGTTGAACAGCGGAAAAGCCGGAACCGTAACAGGAATGCGACTTCGACGTAAAGGACGTGAGAGCCCGCGCGCCCTCGCCGCCAACTGCCAAGGAGATGCCCTTCCATGAGCACCACACCTGTCCAGCCCGCACCCCCCGCCGACGTCCTCGCCGCGTTCGCGCGCGGCGGCGTCCACATCACCCCCGATGTCCTGGACATCCACCTCGTCGAGGTCGCCGACAAGGCGGCTTGCTCCCTGCTGCGGGACCGGTGGAAGAACGACTTCCCGATCGCCGCGTACGCCGAACTCCTCTCCACCGTTGCCGCGCTACGGGCCGCCCTCGGGTTCAGCCCGACGCCGACCGCCATGGAAGTCTTCGACTGGGTCCGCGAGCAGCGCGAGGTGTACGCCGCCGCTGTGAAGGGTCCACGGAAGTCCTACCCGGTCAGGTTCGTCGACGGTCCTTACCGGGGTGTCGAGATGCTGCTGGACGGCCCTGCCGACGAGTACCCGAAGGCGGACGACCCTCTTGGCCACCTGGCGGACGGCGGCTGGATCGCGGGACCGCCCCTGGCCGTTCCGCTGCCGATCGTGTGGGGAGGCACCCAGCGGCAGGACCACAGCAGCGTCCGGTACGAGCGTGTCGACGGGCCGGACGCCGAGGGGATGTGGCCGTTCCGGATGCGCGCCGACGATGCACCGCCGGAGGGCGCCCGCCCGGACATCAAGGTACGCGCCCTCACGCAAGGCGGCGTGTGACGGCCTGCTACATCAACGCCACGAACGGGGGCGTCCACCGGGCCGTCATCGACTGCGTGGGAACCAAGGGCAAGCCGTACACGAAGTCCCAGGGCCCGTACGGCAGGTCGGCCACGGCGCAGGGCCGCGTGACGTTCTGGGAGAACCACCTCCGCGAGGACGAGACCGGCGAGGAGTGGCCCAAGGGCCGTGTCGAGGAGCCCCGTTGCCCTGGAAGCCGTGGACGCCACCGTCGAAGCACGGCACCGCGTGATTTCCGCACCGTCCCTCGTCATTGCCTCCGCGACCGCGGATACCGCTCATGATGCTGCGCACGAGGTGCACCGACGGTTTCTGTCATGGCATCTACTCGGCGCTCCAGGCGATCGAGTCGGTCACCTCGCGGTGACGCCGCCACCGTCCACCCCGCTTCGGCCTCCGGTCCGGGAGCAGCGGATCGATCCCCGCCCAAGCGCATCAGTCATCGGCACACCCGTACCAACGACCAGATGTCCTGCGCCGCGGATCCGTCGGCAGAAGCGAGCAGGTGGGGGAGGCGCAGGACACCAGCTCCTGGCTGAGGACTCTTCAAAAGGTTGCACCGGAAGGCTTACGGCAGTGGTGACGCGGGCCGATACTGACCCGCATGGTTGACTGGTTCGTACTCGTGGGCTACCTGGCGGTCGCGGTGACGGCCTGGTGCCTCGACGGCATCGCACACAGCACCGCTGAGCAGGCCCGGCTGGATCGGTTCGTGGCCCTGGACCGCCAGAACGCCGTTGTCGAACCGGCTGCCGCGGAGCGACTTGGGCCGCTGGAGCTCGGTCTCCTGGCGGACACGTCCAGGGCGCGGGCGAAGCAGGGTGCCGTGGCCGATCTGGTGGCGAGCGGGGCGCTGCACCGGGCACCCTCCGATGGGCCGCCAGGCCCGCAACGCTGGGTCGCTCAGCACCCGTTGCCTGAACACGCCAACGACCTCGAGCGCGAAATCTGGCGCGCGGCTGCCCCGCGGATCAGCGCGTACGCCTACGCGCCCGAAGGGCACTACCTGTGGGACCTGCCCAGCGGCGGTCGTTGCCTGAGCGCGGTCGAAAGGCAGTTGTTCGGCGAAGGCTACCTGCGCCGTTCATCCCAACCTTTGCCCGACGAACAGCGCCGGCGGGGGTGGTGGTCCACAGCAGCCGCTGCGGCAGTGGTTCCCGTGCTAGTGGTGCTGATCTTCGACCACGCATGGATCCGCGCCGTGCTGGCACTGCTCGTCGGCGCCGTGACGGTCGCGGTGGCATCGAACCCGGGAAGCCTGCACCTCCAGCGAACGCTTCCCCCGCTCACCGCCCAAGGCGAAATGGTGCTCCAGCAGGCGCGGAGTCGGTTCGCGGACCTGAACCCGGCGATCCGGCCCGCCCTCACGGCCTACGACCCAGGCACGGTGGCCATGGCTGTGGCGCTCTTCGGGACGGAGGCGGTAAGACTCGTCGACGAGAGGATCCTGGACGACTGGTACGCGCCAGTGACCTACGTGGACGGCCCCGGGGACTGAGCTCATAGCGGGAACGGCATACCTCGGCCTGGAGGCCGTGGCGGAGCGCCTCGAGAACGACGAAAGCGAATACGTGCAGGGGCTGCTGCAGACGGAGGGCTATGTCCGGCCATCCTCGAGCGCGCGCACGCGGGCCTTCCCGAAGAGCAGATCGAGAGGCGGGTCTCCGTACGGATGACTCGGCAAGAGGTCGTGCACGGGAAACGAACCGGTATCCGTGGTCATGGGTGTGAGCTGAAGGGCGTGAGGATTGCCTGGGTGGCGAGGTAGGCCTCCAGAGCCTTGGGGGCCAGGGGCGGGGAGTAGTAGAAGCCCTGGCCGTGGGGGCAGCCAAGTGAGTGCAGCCGCTGTGCCTGGTGGGGGGTTTCGATGCCCTCTGCGATCACGTCCAGGTCGAGAGCGTGTCCGACCTGGAGGATGGCCTGGATGAGGCTCTTGTCGACATCGCTGCCGCCTCGCAGGACGAAACTCTGGTCGATCTTGACGATGTCGGCCGGCAGGTCGCGCAGGTAGGCCAGGGAGGAGTATCCGGTGCCGAAGTCGTCGATGGAGATACGCACACCGAGGTCGCGCAGTGCGCGAATGTGGGTGGATGTGGTCTCGGCGTCGGTTACGAGGGTGCTCTCGGTGATCTCCAGAACCAGGGAGGCCGCGGGGAAGCCGGTCTCGTGCAGAACCTGCCGCACGGTGTCGGGAAACCGGTGGTCCTTGAGCTGCCGGCCTGAGACGTTGACGGCCACGCTCAGCGCCTCGGCTTTCGGGACGGTGTCATGCAGGTTCCTGCCGTGGCGGCAGGCTTCGCGCAGCACCCAGGCGCCGATGGGGCGAATCAGGCCTGTCTCCTCAGCGACGGGCACGAACACCTCAGGCGGGGTGGGGGATCGGCCGCCCCGCTCCCAGCGCAGCAGCGCCTCCACGCCGGTGACCTGGCCGGTGGGCAGGTGGATGATCGGCTGGTAGTGCACTGCGAGTTCGTTGCGGGGCAGCGCGTAGCGAAGGTCCTGGGCGATACGGGCCCGGCCCTGCTGTCCCAGGCTCATGGCGGGCTCGAAGAGTTCCGCGCGGTCGCGGCCGCGTTCTTTGGCCACGTACAGGGCGATGTCGGCGTTGCGCAGTGCATCGTGGAACGTGGTCGGTTCGGTGATGGCGACGACGCCGATGCTGGCGGTGACGAAGACGCTGCGATGGCCGGAAAGTGCGAACGGCTCCTTGAAGCGGTCCAGGAACCGCTGGGCGTACGTCTCGGCGGGGGTCTCTTTGAGGTCTTCGGCGAGGACGGCGAACTCGTCCCCGCCCATGCGGGCGACAGTGTCGCTGCGGCGGGCTGCGCCCAGGAGCCGGTGGCCGACGGTGAGGAGCAGCTCGTCGCCGACCGGGTGGCCGAGGCTGTCGTTGATGTCTTTGAAGCCGTCGAGATCGATCAGCAGCAGGGCATTGTTCCGTGGTGCCGCGGGGCGGCTGAGGGCGTGGTCCAGCCGCTCGAAGAACAGCGGCCGATTGGCCAGACCGGTCAGTGCGTCGTGGAAGGCCTGGTGCGTGAGCTGCTGCTGCAGCGAGGTCTGCCGGCGTAGGGCGTCCTCGGCCATGCGGGCCCGGGCGCTCGCCTGGTCGGCCTGGGCTTCGGCGAACCGCGCCAGGAGCGTGATGCGCACGACCAGCAACACGGTCAGAGCGGCCACAATGCTCGCGATGGCCATGGCGTGCGTGGCCTGCCCGCGCACACCGCCGACGTCCGCGATCAGCACGAGGGGACCAAGGAGGGCGGGCAGGGTGAGGACGCTCATACGTACGCGGGACAGCCGCTCCCGATTGCGCGGCACCAGCTGGGTGGTCCTGGCCATGGACGGGTGCAGGGCGCCCGCGCCGAGCAGCGAATAGGAGGCCATCCACAGGGCATAGGAGACGTCGGCGGCGATCGGGGCGCCGGTCGCGGCCAGCGTGGAGTAGTACAGGGCGTCTGCGGCCAGCGTGGCACCGACCCACAGCGTGAACAGCGCGAGGGCCGGCAGGCGGACTCCCGAGACGAGTACCAGCTTGGCGGCCATGCCCAGCAGTAGCAGATCGGCCAACGGGTAGGCCAGGGAAACTGTCAGAGGCAGCGCCGACAGATGACCGCGCAGGTAGGGCATGACGATGAACGCCCATGCCAGGGTGGACATCCCAAGGGTGATGATCCCCGCATCGAGCACGGCTCCCCAGCGCCCGCCGCTGCCCCATACCGCCATCAGGCTGACCAGGCCGGCGGCGAAGCACGGATAGGCCGCCAGATACAGCACGTCGGCCGGTGAGGGGAACGGCACCGGCGTTCCGGCGACCTGGAAGGCGCCGAAGATGGCGTCCGCCACCGTGAACAGCCCCATGCCGGCAGCGAACAGATACCAGGACCGGCTCGGGCGCGGCCGGTGCCACCGGACACCGACCAGGATCGCGACGGTGGCGCAGGCAGCCAGCATCGGGGAGAACAGGTGCCGTACGGGGGCGGTGACCACGACATAGATGATGATCACCGCGGCGCCGGCCGCCAGAAACCACCACCAGGCGTGCGTTCGCCTGCGCAGTGCCTCGCTCTGCGCCTCCTGCATGACACCTCCGTGGACGTGATCCGTGGTCCTGGTGGGCGGGGTCGGATGGCCCACAGGAGCTGCCTGTACGTCCACCCAAAGATGACCCGGGAAAGATCGCAACCGCGCCTCTCGACCGCGGGACCGGTCGTCCGGCAGGAGATGCCCCGTCTGGCAGTACGCCCTCTCGGCTGCCCGCGGCCGGCCAGATATTGATCAACGGGCGATCATCCGCGGCAACGGGGCGTTGCGTGAAGTGCCTTCCATGACTGCCGATGTACGCAGGGAGCGCACCGCCGCTCGTCTTCAGCCGCTCCAGGTGGGCGGGCACGTTCTCGTAGGTCGGCCAGAGCGGCGGAGCCGGCGTATTGAGGAGGTCGCTCCCGTTGGGTGCGGCAAGCAGGTGATGTTCGGCGTGTCCCGCCCTTTCAGTACGTCGACCGACTTCACGCCCTCTCCATGATGGCCCGGGGGTTCCGACAACGGCCTGGCGGCTGTGCATCAGTAAAGAGGGGTCATTTTGACGACCAGACGAAGCGTTCGTCGAGTCCTGCCACTTGTGCTGGCAGCACTCACGCTGTGCTTCGGCATGCCCGAGACGTCTCCGAGCGCCATGGCACGGGACCACGGGGACGCCGTGGTGGCGACCGACCACATCCGGCTGCCCCCGGCGAAGGCCGTGACGCCGAGGGGAAACCTCGAGTCCGAGGACCGACGTCAGCCCCCTGCGCCGCTCCCCACCGACACGGAAGAGCAGCGTGCCGCGGCGCGAGAGCTTCCTCCGCAGAAGCGCCCGAGCGTCGGTGGCCCACGGTCTTCCGCTCCTCTGGCGCCTCCCGCGGGCCAGGTCGGCTTCGAGGGCTTGAACCAGGGCAGCACCGGCGTCCGCCCGCCGGACACGCACGGCGCCGTCGGCCTGAACCACTTCGTGGAGGTCACCAACGGTGCGGGCATCGGCGTCTTCAACAAGGCCAACGGCGCCAACGTGCTGAACGTGTCGTTCGCCAGCTTCTTCGGCTACACGACGACGTTGATCTTCGATCCACGGGTCGTGTACGACAAGAAGTGGAACCGATGGGTCATCGTCGCGGAGGCGCTCCCCGAGCCGGCCAACCCCTCGGTCCAGAACTTCTTCGTCGCCGTGTCCACGACGTCCGACCCGACCGGCTCGTACTTCCGCTACAGGTTCGACCTCCCGGAGGGCACTGACTTCTTCGACTTCCCGCAGCTGGGCCTGGACCAGGACGCCGTGATCGTCACGGGCAACGTCTTCAACGCGTCGCTCACCGGCTACCTCCGCACGCGTGTGCTGGGCCTCGCGAAGGCGGACATCTACAACGGGCGCGCCACCACGTTCCAGTACTTCAACCTCGGGGCGGTGGGTTCTGTGGCGCCACCCATCGTGGAGGACAACAACGCCAACGCCTTCCTCCTGACGGGCAGCTCCTCCGGGGCCCTGAGGCTCTTCCGGGCCACGGGCCTTGGCCGGAGCAACGCGAGCATCGCCGCGGCGGTGAACGTGCCGGTGCCGGCGTTCGCCGTACCTCCGGACGCGCGCCAGCCGGGATTCCCCGACCGGCTGGACTCGTCGGACACCCGTTTCCAGAACGCCAGCACCCAGATCGGCAACCAGCTCCTCAACGTCCACACCATCGCGGCCGGTTCGCGCCCGACGCCGAAGTGGTACCAGATCAACACCGGCACCAACGCCCTGACCGCGTCCGGGTTCGTCTTCGAATCCGGTGACTCGGACGACTTCAACCCTGCCGTGGTCGGCTCTCCGGTCGGCGGCACCGCGGCCAACCCCATCGGACGTATGTTCTTCACCTGGTCGTCGACCGACGCGGTCGGCTCGGGCCTCCACCACGCCGCGGTCAAGGGCAGCGGACGGTTCGCGACCGATTCCACGACCGTCACGGGAGGTGTGACCTTCGCGCTGGCGACCGGCCCCTACAACCCGTCGTCGGCGACCGTCGAGCGCTGGGGTGACTATTCGGCGGTCACCATCGACCCCGTGGCCGTCAGTGGCTGTGCGGTCGGCCAGCGTGCCTGGCTCGTGAATGAGCGGCACGTGAGCACGTCCATGTGGGGTTCGAGGATCGGACGTCTCGGTTACTGCTAGGCGAAGCCAGAACGGACCACTGTCGAGGCGGAGGGGCGCTGCATCGCCCCTCCGCCCTTGTCTCTGCCCCATCAGGCATGGTGCCTGGCGCAGGCCCTCCTACAGTGGAGGTGCACAACGGCTTGCCAGCTGTCCGCGGAGACGGTTCGGCTCAAGGAGGAGCACGGTGCGTTCCCGTGTCCTGACCGCGCCCGCCGGCGCATCGTTGATCGCGCTGGCGGCACTCACCTCGTGCGAGGACTTGCCGCACCAAGGCCCCGACACCTCGCCGAGCGGCGCCGGTTCGGGACTGGCGGGTGTGGTCGTCCTGTGGCCGGTGTGTCCCGTCGAGGGAGCCCCGGAGCAGCGCGAGGTCGGCTGCCGCGGGGAACCGACCGACGCGACCGTGCACGTACGCGACCGCTCCACGGATGACCTTGCCGCGACGGCGCGCGCCGGGCGGGACGGCCGGTTCCGGGTCTCTCTGCGCCCCGACGAGTACACCGTGACAGCGGAAGTGCCGGGAACGGAATACTGCAAGCCGATCGACGTCACCGTCCGTTCCGGCATGTACGCGGACGTGACGCTCAGATGCGACACAGGCCTGCGCTGACGGGGCGAGCGGATGACTTCTCAGCCGGCGCCGGACGTGTTTGCGAACCCGATTGTGGGGCCGCCGCTGTTGTCAGCGATGGCACTCCCCCACCGGGTGCTGCGCACCGCCCTTGATGTGGATGCGCAGCACCCGACGGCGCAAGCGGGCTTCCTGTGCGCGGAGCCGGGCGAGTTCCTGGTAAAACGATAGAAATGGTCCATGTGTAATTTCTTGGGGCGACTCGGGCGTCGCTCGCCCGAGTCGGCCGGGAGTGATCATGCGCCCGGCAGGTGGAGCGCGGGGCGATTGTTGCGGCACCTGGGTTCCCTGCTGAGCGTGCGCAGCCTCGCCGGCCAGGTGTTTCTCCTGCAACTGGCGGTCGTGGTGCTGGTAGTCGCTGCCGCGCTGGTAGCCCTTGTACTGCAAGCGCGCCGCGACAGCATGGCGGAAGCCCGGAACCGGACGCTCACCGCCGCCGAGACCTTCGCGAGATCACCAGGGATCCTCCCGGCATTGGAGAGTCCCGACCCCACAGCGATGCTGCAGCCGAGCGCCGAGGCGGTTCGCAGGGCCGCCGGTGTCGACGCCGTCATCGTCTACCGGCCGGACGGGATCACCCTCACCCACAGCGACCCGAAGCAGATCGGAAAGCACGTCATCGGCCCCTACGCGGAAGCGGCGGCAGGAAAGTCGTTCACCAGGACCTTCCAGGGCGCCCTGGGACTCTCCGTGATCTCGGCCGTCCCCGTCAAGGACACCGGCAACTCGGTCGTCGCCATCGTCTCCGCCGTCGTCACGGTCGGGAACGTGCAGGACCGGGTGAACCGACAACTGCCGATCCTGTTCGGGCTCGCGGCCGGGTCACTGGCCTTCGCCGCGGGCGGGTCGGCACTGGTGAGCCGTCGCCTCCAGAAGCAGACCCACGGCCTGGGCCCGACCGAGATGACGCGGATGTACGAGCACCACGATGCGGTCCTCCACGCCGTACGGGAAGGAGTGCTGATCGTGGGAGGTGACGACCGGCTGCTGTTGGCCAACGACGAGGCCCGCCGATTGCTGGACCTGCCGGAGGATGCGGAACGTCGCCACGTGAGCGAGCTGGGGCTGAACACCGACCTCGCCGGGCTGCTGACCTCCGATCGCTCGGCCACCGACGAGGTGCATCTGGCGGCTGACCGGCTCTTGGCCGTCAACAAGCGGTTCACCGCTCCCGAGGGCCCGGCGAGCAGGGTGGTGACGCTGCGGGACACCACCGAACTGCAGGCTCTTTCCGGCAGGGCCGCGACCGCGCGCCAACGGCTGGAACTGCTCTATGACGCCGGCGTGCGGATCGGGACCACCCTGGATGTCACGCGCACGGCTGAGGAACTCGCGGAGTTCGCGGTCCCCCGCTTCGCCGACGTCGTCACCGTCGAGCTCCTGGACCCGGTCCTGCGCGGTGAGGAGCCCTCCGGCGTCAGCACCGAGATGCGCCGCACCGCCGTCGTCGGCCTGGAAGGGGACCACCTGCTCTCCCCGGCCGGCAAGCTGATCCGATTCGTCCCCGCCCACCCCATGGCCGCGGACACGGTCGACGGCCGAACGGTCCTGGTGGAGGACCTGAGCGCCTCCGAGGGCTGGCGGGCCCAGGACCCCGACCGCGCCCGCCGGATCCTGGACCACGGCATTCACTCCCTGATCCTTGTCCCGCTGCGCGCCCGGGGGGTGGTGCTCGGAACGGCCCACTACTGGCGGGCGAACACCTCCTTGCCGTTCGAGGAGGAGGACGTGTCCTTCGCCGAGGAGTTGGCCGCCCGGGCGGCGGTGTGCATCGACAACGCCCGCCGCTACACCCGCGAGCACGCCATGGCCGTCACGCTGCAACGCAGCCTGCTGCCCCGCCGGGTGCCCGAGCAGACGGCCCTGGAGGTGGCCTACCGCTATCTGCCCGCCCGGGCGGGGGTGGGCGGGGACTGGTTCGACGTCATTCCGCTGTCGGGTGCCCGGGTCGCGCTGGTCGTCGGCGACGTCGTGGGTCACGGCCTGCACGCGGCGGCCACCATGGGCCGACTGCGCACCGCCGTGCACAACTTCTCCGTCCTGGACATCCCGCCGGAGGAACTGCTCGGCCGCGTCGACGAACTGGTGGCCCAGATCGACAGCGACGAGGCCGCCGCCGACGGGGAGGATCAGGGGATCACGGGCGCGACCTGCCTGTATGCCGTCTACGATCCCGCCTCGGGGCAACTGGTGGTCGCCACCGCCGGTCATCTCGGACCGGCGGTGGTCCACCCCGACGGGACCGTGGACTTCCCCGAGCTGCCGATCTCCCCGCCGCTGGGACTCGGGGCCGGACTGCCCGACGAGAGCGCCGAGCTGACCGTGCCCGAGGGCTCCCGGCTGGTGCTCTACACCGACGGGCTGATCGAGGACCGGGACCGCGACCTGGACGTCGGCATGGCGACCCTGCGCGACGCGCTGGCCGGACCCGACCGATCCCCGGAGGACACGTGCGCCGCGGTCGTCGACGCCATGATGCGGGACCAGCCCCGGGACGACATCGCGCTGCTGGTGGCCCGCACGCACCGGCTCGATGACACCCGGATGGCCGAGTGGCAGGTGCCCCGCGACCCGGCGATGGTCGCCCCGATCCGCGCTGCCTGTGTCGGCAGGCTCCAGGAATGGGGCCTCGAGCAGATCGACTTCGCCGCCGAACTCGTCCTCAGCGAGCTGATCACCAATGCGATCCGCTACGGCACCGAGCCCATCACCGTCCGTCTCCTCCGTGACCGAGCCCTGATCTGCGAGGTCTCCGACGGCAGCAGTACCTCACCACGACTGCAGCGGGCCAAGGCCACCGACGAGGGCGGCCGCGGGCTCTTCCTGGTGGCCCGGTTCGCCGAGCGCTGGGGCACCCGCTACACATCCACCGGAAAGGTCATCTGGGCCGAACTGTCCCTCCACGGCGGCACCGGCCCCTCTGTGGAGGGACTCGTCGAGATCCTGCTCGACGAGGAGGAGCGGCTTTCCGGCGAAGGCGGGGAGCAGAACGGCGGGGCACGGTGAGGGGCATCGCGAAGTGGCCGTACGAACGCTCGCCATCCACGCCCCCCGGGCCGGGCCGTGGCTTGTGGCCCGCCGCCGTTCCACCGGCCGGAACGATCGGCGCGGCGGCCGGAGGCCGCGCCGACCCGGATGGCGCCCCCGGAGCATCGCGCCTTGCTGGACGGACGGCTCGGGTACATGCCTCGACCGTGGCGCCCTTCTGCGGATGCCACCCGCCACATCTCGTCGCAAGACCGCACAGCGCCACTGCTCGTCACCCCGAGGACGCGTCGTATCCGGCGAAAGTCGGACCTGCGCGGGTGACAACCGCTCGTGCCCGCCTCCGCGCCTTCCCGACCCCCTGCGTCCTGGAGCCATCGTGACTGCACCTCGTGTCCGAACAGCGGCCGCCGCAGGCTGCCTCACCCTCCTGGTCCTCAGCGCATGCACCGAGACGCCGAAGGCCACGCCCGTGAAGCCGTCGGTGGCCACCTCGGCGGAGGAGGCGGGGGGCATGAGCAGGCTGATCGCCGCAGCGAAGGACGAGGGCGCACTCAACGCGATCGCGCTTCCGCGAGACTGGGCCAACTACGGTGGTCTGATCGACGGCTTCGAGAAGAAGTACGGGATCGAGGTCACCGTCAACGATCCCCAGGGATCCAGTCAGGACGAGATCGACGCCATCAAGAAGAGCGGGAAGAGCGCCGACGCCCCCGACGTCATCGATGTGGGCGACACGTTCGCCCGGGCAGCGGCCCGGGAGAACCTGCTCGCGCCGTACAGGGTCGCGGAGTACGACTCGATCCCGGACAGCCAGAAGGACGGCGAGGCCCGCTGGTACAACAACTACGGCGGCTACATCTCCATCGGCTGCGACGCCAACCGCGTCATGCCCTGCCCCCGGACCTTCGCCGATCTGCTGGACCACCGGTACAAGGGGCAGGTCTCGCTCGACGGCGACCCCACCCGTTCCAACACCGCCTTCGCCGGCGTCTACGCGGCCGCCCTCGCGAACGAGGGATCGTTCGACGACATCGGCCCCGGCCTCGACTTCTTCGCCGAGCTGAACGACCGAGGCAACTTCAACCCCGTCGAGTCGACCTCGGCCGCGGTGGAGGCCGGCAGGACCCCCCTCAGTATCGACTGGGACTACGTCAACCTCGACTACGCAGACCGGTTCCGCGGCAAGGGCCTGGACTGGCGGGTCGCGATCCCCTTCGACGGCAGCTTCGCCCAGTACTACGCCCTGGCCGTCAACAAGAACGCCCCCCACCCGGCGGCGGCCCGCTTGTGGCAGGAGTATCTCTTCAGCCCGACAGGCCAGAACCTCCGGCTCAAGGGCTACGCCCGCCCGGTACTGATGGAGACCATGCGCGAGGACGGCACCCTCGACGAGGAAGCCGCGGCAAAACTGCCGACGGTCGAGGGGGAGCCCCAGTTCCCCACGGACGCGCAACTGGAGAAGGCGAGGGTGACGGTCGACCAGGGCTGGGCGAAGGCCGTAGGAGGCTGAACCCATCAGGTGAGGGACCACGACTCCGGTCCTTGAGCCGGGGGATGTCAGGCGGGCGGCACCCGGCGTCACAGGCATGTGTGGAGAGTGGCTGGGATCATCCGGGCACGGAGCGGAAACCATGTTGGCGACCGACAGGTTCGCGTGCACGGTGTCGTCGCCCCGCCGAACGGTCCGAAACTCCCGAGGCGGCCGCTTGCGATCAGTTCCTGGTCATGCACCGGCCGGGCGGAGGTCCTCGTCCTTGTCCTTTCACGGACGACCCAGCCACAGTGCCTGGGGCCACGACGCGTCATGGCCCAGGCCGAAACGCAACGTCAGTACCAGTGCGGTGAGAGCTTCCAGGAGCATGCTGACCTTGACCACGCCGAAGATGACCGACCGGACATCGCCCAGTCCCAGGTCTTGGTCTCGGTCGCCGCGGTCAGCCGGGGACGCTGTCCGATCCGGCGAGAGACGAGTACCACCAGAAGCGATGTGAACGTCATGACCGCCGCCGAATCCTCCGGGCAGCACACGCGGCGTGCCGCGACTCCCGGCGCAACGCCCGTACGCTGGCCGTCGAGATGAGCCAGGACAGGACAAGGCCGGGAGCGTCTTGCACTTGAGGGTGCGATCGGCGACCAGGGAGGTGCCGGGATGAAGGTGTCGGCGCTGTGGTCCGGAAGGCAGGACGGCTCGGGACACCGGGCGGTGTTCATCCTCCTGACGCTGGTGAGCGGCGCTCTGAACGCGATCAGCTTCATGGCCCTCGGCGGGGTCTTCGTCAGTGTGATGACGGCGAACCTCGCCCTGGTCGGCATCGCGGTTGGCCGGTTCGACCTGCAGCTGGCGGGACACTCCGTGGTCGCCCTTGTCGGTTACGTCGCCGGCGTGCTGGTCGGCGCACGCTTCTGGGAGCGTTGTGGGGGCAGTAGCGGGTCGGGACCGCGGACACTGCTCTTCGCTGAGCTGGTACTGCTGTGCGCGGTCCTGACCGGCTGGCTCGTGACGGACGCCGGTCCCCCTGCACCCCTCCGGATCGTACTGCTGGGGGCCGCCGCTCTGGCGATGGGCTGCCAGGGCGCGATGATCCGTGGGGCCGGGCCACCAGGGTTGTCCACCACGTACATGACGGGCTTGCTGACGGCCCTGCTGACCGACGTGCTGGCGGGCCGCCGAACGGACTGGAACAAGGCCGCCCTGCTCGCGGCGATTCCCGTCGGGGCCGCGCTCGGTGCGCTCGCCCTCGTCACGGCGAGGGCGGGAGCACTCCTCCTGCCGGTCGTGCTGCTGGCGGCCGCACTCGTGCTGACCACCAGGGCGACGGGCCCGCCGGCATCCGCGCCGGCCGACCGGAGGTGATGGCGTAAGACGTCTTCAGGCTGATCTTCCCGACTTCCGCACGCGCCAGTGACGGATGTCGCGGAGCCGGCGGGTGCGAGGCTGACGCTCGTCCTGTCCATCAGTACTCCTGGCTCTCTGGATCGCCAAATTCGCCGCAACCTGCGGCGAAAGGCCCGCGATGACCTGTCGGCGCCCTGCCTGCTGCGCTGTTCGAGGTCGATTGCCTGACTGCCGGACACGCGGAAATCTATGTCGGCCAAGGTAGACATTGGGTAGTGGTGTGGTTATGGTTTCTCTCGTAGCTCAGAGAGACCGCAGGGCCTGGCAGAGACGAACTGCCGGGCAGCAGTACCGCAGTTGCAGTTCGCAGGACGGTGCGGTGGTGGAGTTCCGGAGCCAGGGTTGTTGGAGAACGGCGACGGACTGACGACTGGACCGGGTGGCCCGCAGTGATCAGGGGCCGCCGTGAGCAGTGCCGCAGTCGACGCAGTGGCAGTACCGCACAATGCAGTTCGCGGTACCCAGCAGTGAAGTCGGTCAGCAGCACCTCGGTGAAGGCGTCGGCTGCGGACGCGCGCACCGGGAAGTTCGGCAGTGGGGTTCTGAGCCAGAGCAGACGCAGGACGGGCGACGGGGCTGGCTGCCGAAGTGGCGCTGTCACAGGCCGCTGAGCAGTTCGCATCATCAGCAGTACGCAGTACCCCGTTCGGTAAGCAGTTGATCGCCGAGGGAAGAACGGAGGAGGCAGGCGCCATCAGGATCGCCCGGGCGGAAGTCTTGAGCCCCGGGTACCGCAGGACATCGATAGTGAGGTGGTCTCCGGTCACGCATCCGCGATCCCCGCATCCCCGACAGCATTTCGGTCGGGTCGGCGGAAACAGAGGGCCGGCGCAGTACCAGGGTCGGCAGATGGTGTAGCAGTTCCTTCGGGGCCCTGGTGCCGTACGGCACCAGGGCCCCTCCAGCGTGTTACGCAGAGAGGTGCGATGACAGCAGACGACTCGTTCGGCCGTCTCGATGACGACGACTACCCCGCCTACACGATGGGCCGGGCCGCCGAAATGCTCGGCACCACACCGAACTTCCTCCGCGCGATCGGCGAAGCCCGCCTGATCACACCGCTGCGTTCCGCGGGCGGACACCGCCGCTACTCCCGCTACCAGCTGCGCATCGCGGCCCGTGCCCGGGAACTCGTCGACCAGGGCACCCCCATCGAGGCCGCCTGCCGCATCATCATCCTCGAGGACCAGCTCGAGGAAGCCCAGCGCATAAACGCCGAATACCGCCGCACTACCGATTCGGCGAACCCTACGGCCGCGGCCTGAGACAGTGTGCCCGCCGGACACCGGCGGGCACCGCGCACGCGTGTCAGACGGACGGCGCCATGGGCTGAGTCACCAGTCGACGTGCCCGCTGGTCTCTTTGGCGGCCCCACTTCGTCAACCGTGGGCGGCAGGTCGGGACACGCCGACCGGAAGATACCTCGCGCAGGCCCTCACCGATTTCGAAAGCTGGCGCTCGGCAGGCGATCGGACCCGACTCCGCGCCGGCACTCCGACCTCACCGGCACCACCCTTAAGGACCTGATCTGCCAAACGCCTGCCGGGCCTTGCTCGGGGACCTTCGTCGCGCGCGGAGCCGCCGTCTCTGCTGCTGGTGGGTGTCGGGACGACAAAGCCTCCGGGACGCGGCGGGTTTGTCGTTCTGAAACGATCAGTCAGGTGACCGGGTCGCGATCTGCCGTGGCCGATCCGGGCCGGGGAGGTTTCCTGGCGCGGGTGGCCCCGTGGCCTCTTGATGGATGCTGCTTTGCGCGGCCGAAGGCCAGGAACCGGTGTGCGATATCAGCGGGTTGGGTAGGGTGTGCGGTCGTGACGTTGTATGAGCGCTGGTCCTGGTCGCCTCGTTCGGTGCCCTTCTGGTGAGCGTTGTCGCTTTCGGGGCGGTGCTGTGGCAACTCGTGATGTTGTCGCGCGCCACGAGGCATTCCCGTTCGACCACAGCCTCTTCGGGATCGAGGTTTCCGAAGGAGAGCGACTCGAATGTTCGTCCCGGCCCGGTCCGGAGGGCTGGACCCGCCGACGTGTCGTCCGGCGCCACGGAGAACTTCACGATGATGCTCGCCCGGGCATCATGCGCGACAGCCCACAACCATGATCGGCCGGACAAGTCCTTACTGATCGTTGTCGGCGTACTTCTATGAGTGCTCCACCAAGTGCAGAGGTATGTGCACCAGTAAGGGCCCTGCGATCAGTCGACGTCATCCCGCGGGCATGGCGGTGGCAGGGCGGTGAACCTCCAGGATGACTGCGGTGCCGGCCACGGATCGGTCCTCGTGCATGGTGATCAGCTGGCCGGGCTGAACGTGCTTCCACTGCGAGGGGGTGAGGGGCACGAGGCGAACCGTGGCTCGCCCGCCGGGCTCCAGAGAAGGCATGTCCTCGACCCAGAGCCGGGCGATGTTGACCGCCCGTTCACCAGCGGGTGAGAGGTGTCCGATGTCCCACATGGGCCGCAGAACACCGTGGCCAGCGATTGGCGTCGTGCGTCGCGCCTCGGTGGCAGGGCGGAGCGTCAGGTCCGCCCGGATCACGCCGTTGCGGATCTCGGAGCACCGCCAGTGGCACCAGGCCGAGCTCCGCTCAAGGCGGAGCTGTTCAGCCGCGTCGGCGAGTTTTTCCCAGAATGCGAGAGGAAGCGGATGGCCGTCCCCGAGCTCCTCCAGCAGGCCCAGGGCGATCTCCCACTCGTCGTGGACGAGGTAGTCCCAGATGTCTCGCACCGTGATGTCGTTCTCGGTGGCGGTCTCTTCCGGAACCAGCAGGGAAGCCGATTCGAGCAGCTCAGGGACGTCCATGCGCTCATTGTCGACCACGTCGTTGTCAGGCTGCGTTGTCCTGGTCTGGCTCGATAGCAGCGAGCCGGTTCTTGAGCCGTAGCTGGGGCCGTTGATGGAGATCACGTCGCAGGGGTGCAGGAGGCGGTCGAGGATGGCGGTGGCCAGGACCTCGTCACCGAACACCTGTCCCCATTCGCTGAAGGTCTTGTTCGAGGTCGGGATGATTGAGCCCCTTTCGTAGCGCTTTGAGATCACCTGGAAGACCAGGTCAGCAGACACTCGACGGATCCTGCCGACACCATGCCCAACTGCCATACGCCACAACGAACTTCATTGTGTGTCGACGTTTAGTGGGTGGGGGGGTGGGGTGGGGGTGTGTTGGTGGGGGTGGTTGAGGGCGTGGGTGAGGGTGGTGAGGTGGGGGTGGAGGGTGTGGTGGAGGTGGTTGATGGTGGTGTGGATTTGGTTGTGGTGGTGGGGGGTGAGGTGGTGGTGGGTGATGAGGTCGGCGGTGTGGGGGGTGAGTTGGTTGAGGAGGTAGAGGTTGGTGAGGTTTTTGAGGTGGGTGTGGGTGGTGGGGTGGGTGGTGTGGTTGAGGGTGGTGAGGAGGGCGTTGGTGGTGTGGAGGGTGGTGTGGAGGTGGGTCATGGTGAGGGCGGGTTGGGTGGCGTTGTTCCAGCGGGTGTGGGGGGTGTGGGGGGTGGTGGGGGGTGTGGAGGGCTTGTTTGGTGCGGGTGTGCCAGATGTGTTGGGCGTGTTGGAGGAGGTTTTTGAGGTGGGGGAGGTTGGTGAGGGGGGGTTGGGGGGGTGTGGGGGTGGTGGGGGGGGGGGTGGGGGGTTGAGGAGGAGGTGGGTGGCGGCTTTGAGGGGTGATGAGGAGGTTGTCGCCTTCGGCGGTGATGGTGCCTTCGAGGTGGTGTTGGGTGTAGTGGGCGAGGGGGTTGTGGGGGTGGAGGGGGCCCAGGCGCCGCAGCGTTCGCAGGTGGTGGTGATGGTGGTGGCGTGGTGGGTGGTGAAGGCTTTGGTGAGGGCGGTGAGGTGGTGGGTCTGGTCTTTGGTGGGGGGGTGGGTCGGTGGGGTAGCAGGGGTGGGGGGGGGGGGGGGGGTGGGGGGTGCCGTTGTGGTGGTGGTGGGTGTGGTGGTTGAGGGTGTGGCGGTGGAGGAGGGTGAGGGCGTAGGTGGTGGCGAGGTGGTCGATGAGGGGGGGGTGGTGGGCGCGGTGGGTGGTGAGGGGGGGGGGTGTTGTGGTGGGTGGTGTGGCGGTGGTTGGCGTAGTGGACGGCGATGGTGAGGGCGGCGCGGGCGGTGCCGGTGGCGGCGGCGCTCATGCAGAGTTTGCCGAGGTGACGCGGGTGGTGGGGGGGTGGTGGGGGGTGGGGGGGGGGGGGGCGGGGGGGGGGTGGGGGGGTGTGGGGGGGGGGGGGGGGGGGGGGGGGGGTCGGCGGTGGGTGTGGGTGGTGATGGGTTGGTCGCCGGGGTGGGGGAGGTGGCGGGGTGGCAGGGGGGTGATGTGGATGCCGGGGTGGGGGCCGTTTTCGTCGTGGAGGGGGGTGAGGAAGAGGTGGATGCCGCGGTCGGTGCCGTCGTGGGTGATGAGGCGGGCGGCGACGAGGGCGGTTTTGGGGCCTCCGGTGGTGGTGGTGTTGGGCATGAATTTGGCGGCGCCGGGGGTGGGGGTGTGGAGGGTGAACTCGCCGGTGTCGGGGTGGTGGTGGGCGGTGGTTTTGAGGTGGGCGGCGTCGTTGCCGTGGGCGAGTTCGGTGACGAGGAAGGTGCCGGTGCGTTGCAGGGTGGTGTAGGGGGTGAGGTCGCGGTGTTCGGGGTGGTCGTGGTCGAGGAGGGTGCCGAGGAAGAGGTTGTAGTGGATGCCGGCGAGGGTGCCCAGGGCGCTGTCGGCGATGCCGGTCCATTCGTGGAGGGCGGCCAGGCGGCGGGGGTCGCGGGCGAGGGCGAGGGGGTCGCCGGCGGCGGTGGCGTTGAGCAGGTGCAGGCGTTGGTAGGAGCGGGCGGTGCGCTGGGTGGGGGTGAGGTCGTCCTCGTGGGTGAGGAAGGCGTCGTGGGTGATGAGGGTGCGCCAGGGGGTGTGGATGGTGTCCTGTTCGTCGCCGTCGAAGAGCAGGTGGCGCAGTTCGCGGGTGACGGCGTCGGTGGTGGCCTGGTCGGTGTCGTCGCCGCCGGTGGGCCGGTGGGCGGGGCGGCGGGCGGCGGTGGGCGGCGGCGGGGGGAAGCGGGTGGTGGGGGCGGGAGCGGTGACGGGCGAGGCCGCGCCGGGTCTGCCTGCCGTCCCCGTCCCTATCCCCGCGCCTGTCCCCGTCCCGGTCCCGGTCCCTGCCGCAGCACCGGCCCCTGACCCTGTCCCCGTCCCGGTCCCTGTCCCCGTCCCGGTCCCTGTCCCGGTCCCTGTTCCGGGCGCCGTGTCCGACCCTGCTGCGCCGCCCGCGCCCGTGGTGATCGTTGCCGCGGCCGTGGTGAGGGTGGCCGCGGTCGTGGTGAGGGTGCCCGGGGCTGTTGCGGTGGCCGTGGTGAGGGTGGCCGTGCCCGTGATGATGCCCGCAACCGTGCCTGTGCCTGTGGCCGTGCCGGCGCCGGTGGCTGCCTGGGGGGTGGTGTGGGTGGGGGTGCCGGCCGGGGTGGCGTCCGGGGTGGCGGGGGGTGGGGTGGTGTTCTGCCCGGTGGCCGGGGTGGGTGGGGTGGGCTGGGTCAGCAGGGTCATGGCCTCTCCCGCGGGATAGGGGTCGTCCGGTGGTATGGGAAGCGCAGGGCCCCAAAGATACGTACCCACCGGTTTTGTTTTCAAGGCGTTGCGCGGGTTTCGCAGTGACGTGCGTCACAGTCGGAGGCTGCGGGGACGGCATATGCCGGGTTCCGTTGCTGGTCGGACGCGATCATTCCGCTTGAAAGGGACCTTTGGGTCGGCCAAGCAAAACCGGCATGGTGGTTTGGTTACCTGTTGTTTACGGGTCGGGGTGCGGTGACGGGGCCGGAGTGTGCTCGCAGGCTGTCCGCAGGCCGCTGGGCTGCTAAGATACGAACCCGCCGGTTTCTTTTCGTGGGTGCGGGGATGTCGGAGGTGGTGGTGATGGCGCGGCAGGAGCGGGCCGTGAGGACGCGGCGGGCGATTTTGGTGGCGGCGGCCGAGGTGTTCGACGAGGTCGGTTACGAGGCGGCGACCATTTCCGAGATCCTCAAGCGGTCGGGTCTGACGAAGGGGGCGCTGTATTTTCATTTCGCCTCCAAGGAGGAGCTGGCGCAGGGGGTGCTGGCGGAGCAGGTGCATGCGCTGCCGGATCTGCCGGAGGGCGAGCTGATGCTGCAGACGGCGGTGGACCGGGCGTTGCTGCTGGCGCATCTGCTGCGCCGGGACACCGGGGACCCGATCGTGCGGGGCAGTGTGCGGCTGACGGTGGAGCAGGGTGCGCTGCGTGACGGGCTGGACCGGCGGGTGCCGATGCAGGCGTGGACGGAGCAGACGCAGGTGCTGTTCGAGCAGGCGCAGGCGGCGGGGGAGATCCTGCCGCACGTGGATCTGGTGGGGGCGTCCAAGACGTTCGTGGGCGCGTTCACCGGGGTGCAGGTGCTGTCGAACATCATGACCGGCCGGCAGGACATGACCGAGCGGGTCGCGGATCTGTACCGGTTCCTGATGACGGCGATCGCCGTGCCCGGGGTGCTGGTACGCCTGGACTTCTCTCCCGGCCGCGGGCTGCGCGCCTACGAGGAGGCCCTCCGCCGCCGCGACGCCGCGCCGGAGCCCGCCGCCCACTGACCCGCTGTCTGCCCCCTTCTCGGCCGTGCGCCACCGCACCGCCACGGGCCGCTGCCCGGGCCCGTGCCCGGCCCACGCCCCGACGCGTGCCACCCGGTCCCGGCCGGGCGGGCCGGGGCACTCGCCAACCACCCACCCCTCGGCCCGAAGTTCACCGCCGCACCGCCGCACCGCCGTGCCGCCCTCCCGTTCACCGCCGTGCCGCTGCACCGCCCTCCCGTTCACCGTGGCGCTGTTGCCCCGCCCTCCCGTTCGCCGTGGCGCTGTTGCTCTCCCGTTCGCTGTGGCGCTGTCGTGCCTGCCGCGGTCGTGCTCCGTGGGGTCCGCGGGCGATCGCAGCCTCGTGCCGTGCTCGGGCCACCTGCTCCGACCGGGGGTCCGTGGCGCTGTTCAAGGGCCGGCTCCCGGCCGGTGGTTCGCCGTCGCCGTGGCGCACCGGTTGTGGCACTGGATGCGGGGCTGGTTTGCCGTAGCCGTCCCCTCCTTGCCGTGGAAGCAGTGGTTGAAGCCGGTCTCGTAGGGCAGGGCCGCGGGGGTGTAGGCCGCGGTCGTGCCTGCCGTCGGGGGCCGCGGGGGTGTAGGCCGCGTCGTGCCCTGTGGGGTCCGCGGGCGATCGCAGCCTCGTGCCGTGCTCGGGCCACCTGCTCCGGCCGGCGTGCGGGCGCTGTCCAACGGTGGCTTTCGGCCGGTGGTTCGCCGTGGTGTCCGCCCCGTAGCCGTGCCCGCTGCTGCGGCCCCGGGGCCGCAGCGGGCACGGCCCTGGCCCGGGGGTGGGGCCTCCTCCGGTCACCTTTCGGTCCGTAGTCCGTCTGCCGGCAAGGCCGCCGCCCGCCGCGTTGCCCTCGAGCCCGTCACCCCGGTCGCCGTCCCCGCGATCCCGAGAGCGAGTCGAGGGTGGCCGTCACGACCCGCGGGTGCGACATGGACATGTCCCCCGCCCGAGCCGCGGCGGGATGTCGGGCCGTCGTGCCGTCCTTGGCCGACCGTGGCCCGTCGCCGGTCCCGCGTCCGGGCCGCCGGCGCCCTGTCCGGTGCGTGCCCACCGGTCCGTGGCCCGGGGGGCCGTGCTGCACGTCCGGTCGCCGGGCGGCGGTCGGGGGCTGGTTGTGCCGGCCGGCCCTGGTTCGTGTGGTCGGTGCCCTCGGGGCCCGGGGGCGGGTCGAGGGGGTGCGGGGGTGCGGGGTTGGGCAGGGTGGCGGTGCGCGCCGTGGGCGCGGCCCGAAGAAGCCTGGACGGAAAGGGGAGTCGGACATGGACGTGGGTGTGGATGCGGGTGTGGAGACGGGTGTGGATGCGGGGGCGGGTGCGGACGGGACGGGGTGCCCGTATGTGCTGGATGTGACGGGGCGTGATCTGGCGGGGGAGGCGGCGTTGCTGCGGGAGCGGGGGCCGGCGGCGCGGGTGGTGCTGCCGGGCGGGGTCCGGGCGTGGGCGGTGACCGGACACGAGCCGCTCAAGCGGCTGCTGACGGACAGACGGGTCTCCAAGGACGCCGGCCGGCACTGGCCGGCGTTCGTCGAGGGGCGGATCACGCCGCAGTGGCCGCTGTATCACTGGGTGTCCGCGCCCACGATGCTGTTCGCCTACGGGGAGGAACACACCCGGCTGCGGCGGCTGGTGGCGGGGGCGTTCACCGCGCGCCGCAGCCGTGAGCTGGCGCCGCGGATCGAGCGGATCACGGCCGCCCTGCTGGACGCGATGACCCCCGACGCCGACGCCGACGCCGACGCCGGCGCGGGCCCGGACGCCGGCGCGGGCGGCGGGGCGGGGGAGGGGGTGGTGGATCTGCGGACGGCGTTCGCGAAGCTGCTGCCGATGCGGGTGATCTGTGAACTGTTCGGCGTCGAGGGGCCCGACCGGCAGGCCCTGTGCGCGGCGATCGACACCACCTTGGGCACCTCGGTCCCGGCCGACGAGATGGCCAGGGCCCAGGACAGGGTGACCGAGCTGCTGGCCCGTCTGGTCGCCGCCCGGCGCGCCGAGCCCGGCCCGGACCTGACCTCCGCCCTGATCGCCGCCCGCGACGGCGGTGAACGGCTGAGCGAACAAGAACTCATCTCGACCCTGAACCTGATGATCGGCGCCGGGCAGGAGACCACCAGCAACCTGATCAGCAACGCGGTCGCCGCCCTGCTCTCCCTGCCCGGCCAGCTGGAGCACCTGCGCACCGGCCGCGCCGACTGGTCCGACGTGATCGCCGAGACCCTGCGCACCCACAACCCCGCCGCCTACATCCCCCTGCGGTTCGCCGTCGAGGACATCGACCTGGACGGCGTCCTGATCCGCAAGGGCGACGTGATCATCGTGTCCTTCGCCGCCGCGGGCCTCGACCCCGCCCGGCACGGCAAGGACGCCGACACCTTCGACCTGCTGCGCCCGCACGGCGAGAGCGTCGCCTTCGGCCACGGCGTCCACTACTGCCTGGGCGCCCCGCTCGCCCGGCTGGAGGCCACCATCGCCCTGTCCGCGCTCTTCACCCGCTTCCCCCGCATACGCCTGGCCCGCCCCGTTGCCGAACTGCAACCCCTGGAGTCGTTCATCATCAGCGGCTACCGCACCCTGCCCGTCCACCTCGGACCCCCCACCCCGCCCACCCCCTGACCCGACCCCTCCGCCCAGCCACCCACCACCGGCCCCGCACACCCCGCTGCGCGCCGCCCGACCGCCGCACACCCCGCCCGGCCCCGCCCGCCGGCCGCCGGCACGGGGGGCACCCCCACCGCGCCGGTGACCGGCCGGCCCCCGCGCACCACCGCGCCCGGACCGGCCGGTCCCGGTGCACGCTGCTCCTGACCCCCGGCCCGGCGTCCCCGGCCTGTCGGTCGCCGCCCGCCCGGGGCTGGGCCGCAGCCCCGGGCGGCACCCCTGAGAGCAACATCCCCGCGGGGGCGGCGGGTGTCCGGGGCCGTTCCGCGTATCGCGAGGGGACCTCCCGGCCGGCCCCGGGCCAGGGCAAGTGCTGCGGAGCAGGCCGGGGCCGGGGGCGCCGAGGCGCAGGCGGGAGCCGGCCGGGGGTGGCCGGGGTCGGGGCCGGGCCTCGGGCCCCCGGGGAGCGGAATCCCCTCACCCTACTTACAAACCGCGTAAGCGGTTTGTTAATCTTGGGTGTCGTCCCGCGGCCGGTGGGGAGCGGGGCATGGCGTGTGCCGCCCGGTGCCCGGGTCGTCCGTCGTGCGGGGTGGGCGCAGGGGCGGGGCGTGTGTGCGGTCCGCCGTCCGTCGGTGAGGGGATCGCTGCGATGGTCAAGCAGGAGCGTGCGGTCCGCACGCGGCAGGCGCTGGTGCGGGCCGCGGCGGAGGTGTTCGCGCGGGAGGGGTTCGCGCCCGCCTCGCTGGCCCTGATCAGTGCCCGGGCCGGGGTCAGCAACGGGGCGCTGCACTTCCACTTCGAGAACAAGAACGCGCTGGCGCGGGCGGTGGAGCAGGAGGCGGCCGAGCGGCTGGGGCGGATCACCTCGCCCCGCCCGGCGCCGCCGGGCGGGGCGCTGCAGGCGCTGGTGGACGCCACCCACGCGCTGATGGGCGCGCTCGCCGACGACGTGGTGGTGCGGGCCGGGTTCGACCTGAGCGCGGACGTCTCCCGGGCCGGCGGCCCGGACCTGCGCGGGGTGTGGCGGGCCTGGGTCGAGCGGATGCTGCACGACGCCGAGCGGGAGGGCCACCTGGCCGAGGGCCTGTCCTCGCACGGCGCCGCCCCCGCCGTCGTCGCGGCCACCGTCGGCTTCGAGGTGCTCGGCGCCGCCGACCGCGAATGGCTGTCCGCGCCCAGGATCACCGGCTTCTGGGAACTCATGCTGCCCCGCCTCGCCCCCGGCCGGCCCATCGTCCCCGGCCGGCCCACCGTCCCGGGCCGGCCCGTCGTCCCCGCCGTCCCGCAGGACACCACCGCCCCGTAGCAGACCGCTCTTGCTGGTGCCCCGCGTCCAGTCGGGTGCCACCCGCGCCCGGCCGCCCGTACTGCCCCGCTTTCCCCGTCTCCCGCCCGACGGTTCAGGCCGGTGCGGCACCCCGCCCGCCACAGAAACGGCACCAACGGTCTCGTATGGGCAAACCGTCCGCCCTGTTTTGTACTCGTGGAGTGTCCGGCTGCTCCGCTGCGGGCCGTGGCTGCAACGGCCGGTGGGCCGCGGTGAAGGCGTGCGCGATTTCGCACCCACGAACCCGGCAGGCAGACCATCCCCGACGGCCGCCCCCCACCCCCCGCCCGTCGGCGCCCCTCCTGGCCCCGGCTCCGCATCCCGGCCGCAGCCCCACCCCGCCGCCCGCCTCCGTCCCGGTGCGCATCCCGCCCCGGAACGAAGGCGGGCCGACCGCGTCTGCCCACCACCCACCACCGCGCTACCGCTGCCGGGGCGGGCACGCCCGCCGCCCGCGAGGCGCTGCGCCCGGCGGGAAAGGGGCCGGGAACGGCTCCGGCGGGGCCGGGCGGGCCAGGGGCTTCGCGGCGGCATTGCGAGCGAACGTCGACCGGTTCTCGAGCGGGGCGCGGTGGGCTGGGCGCACCGGCCGCCCGGCCGGGCGGGGGTCCCTCTCCCCGCCGCCGGGACGGGCCGCCCGCGCCGCCGCCGACCAGCCCAGGAGGCATCCATGACCGATACCCCCGAGCGCAACGAGGCCGCCCAGGAGGCAAAACGCCGGTTCCGGCAGGCGCTGGAACGCAAGGAGCACAACTCCCTCGCCGAGGCGGCCCAGGAAGAAGGCCGCGTCAAGGCCCGCCACACTGCCGGCCCCGCAGGCCGCCGCACCTTCCACCGCCGCAGGACCGGCTGACGCCACCCGGCTCACCGCACGTTCCCGGCCCCGCCGCGCGGGCCCGGCCAACGGGACCGGCGCCAACGGTGCCGCCGGCCCCTTTCCCGCCCCGACCGCACCCACCGGCCGGCAACCCCCAGCCCCCCCCCCCCCTGCCCCCGCCGATCCGGGCCCGACCTCACCCGGCGGGCCCGACCCCCCCGCCCGATCCAGGCCCGACCCCGGGCCCGACCCCCCGGCCGGGTCCGGCCGGAGACCGGACCCCGACCGCACCCACCGGCCGGACCGACCACCTCCCGACCCCACCCGCACCCACCCTGCCCACCGGTCCACCCAGACCCGATCCGGGCCCCACCAAGGCCCGGCGCGGGCCCCGGCCCGGGCCCTACCAAGGCCCAACGCGGGCCGGTCCGGGCCCTGTCCGGGCCCCGGGTCTGAGCCCCGGTCCCACCGGGGCTTGGACCGGACCCTGCTACCCCGCCCGGACCCTCGGGCCCGGGGACCCGCCGGACCGCCGGGACCGCCGGGACCCGCCGGACCTCGGGGGCCCGGGGGGCCTCGGGGCCTCGGGGTCCGGACGGGGTCCGGGCCGTCACCGCAGCCGTACCGCCGAAGGAATAGGGGAACGACATGACACCGGCCGACGACACCGCGGCCCTCCTGCGCATCGAGCGCGGAGTGGCCAGCGCCGAAGAACTCGCCGCCGTCACCGCGACGCTGTTCTCCCTGCTCGCCTCCCGCCGCCCTGCGCGGGAACCGGACACGACACACACCCGCGCGTACTGGCGCCGGCAGCCCGCCGGCGCCTTCCGCGCACCGCACAGCTGGCGATGACCACCCGCCCGCACACAGGTTCACGGGCGAGGACCGGCCATCGCCACCCCCGCCCCCGGCGGCACACCCCACCAACGGTGCGCCGCCGGACGGGGGCGGCCGGCCGCCCCCCCGGTCGAAGAGAAAGGGACGAGGAGTCGTGGTGATGCCGAAGGACATCCCCGCCGACGCGGGGCCCACCGACGCACGTGGCCGGGTGGCCGAGCTCCACGCGCTGCGTGAGCAGGCGCTTGGGGGGCCGAGTGGGAAGGCGACCGAGGCGCAGCATGCGAAGGGCAAGCTGACGGCCCGTGAGCGGATCGCTCTGCTGTTGGACGAGGGCTCGTTCCGTGAGGTGGAGCAGCTGCGCCGGCACCGTGCGTCGGGTTTCGGGCTGGAGGCGAAGAAGCCGTACACCGATGGTGTGATCACCGGTTGGGGCACGGTCGAGGGCCGGACGGTGTTCGTCTACGCGCATGATTTCCGGATCTTCGGCGGGGCGCTGGGTGAGGCGCATGCCACGAAGATCCACAAGATCATGGACATGGCGATCGCGGCGGGTGCGCCGCTGGTGTCGTTGAACGACGGTGCGGGGGCCCGGATCCAGGAGGGCGTGTCGGCGCTTGCCGGTTACGGCGGGATCTTCCAGCGCAACACCCGTGCCTCGGGGGTGATCCCGCAGATCTCGGTGATGCTGGGCCCGTGCGCGGGCGGCGCGGCCTACAGTCCCGCGCTGACCGATTTCGTGTTCATGGTGCGTGAGACGTCGCAGATGTTCATCACCGGGCCGGACGTGGTCAAGGCGGTCACGGGTGAGGAGATCACCCAGAACGGTCTGGGCGGCGCGGACGTGCACGCCGAGACCTCGGGTGTGGCGCACTTCGCCTACGACGACGAGGAGACGTGCATCGCGGAGGTCCGCTACCTGCTGTCGATGCTGCCGTCGAACAACCGGGAGAACCCGCCCGCCGCCGCCGGCGGCGACCCGGCCGACCGCCGCTCGGAGGTCCTGCTGGATCTGGTGCCGGCGGACGGCAACCGCCCCTACGACATGCACCAGGTGATCGAGGAACTCGTCGACGACGGCGACTTCCTCGAGGTCCACGAGCGCTGGGCCCGCAACATCATCTGCGCGCTGGCCCGGCTGGACGGGCAGGTGGTCGGCATCGTGGCGAACCAGCCGCAGTCGCTGGCCGGGGTGCTGGACATCGAGGCGTCCGAGAAGGCCGCCCGCTTCGTGCAGATGTGCGACGCGTTCAACATCCCCATCATCACGCTGCTGGACGTGCCCGGCTTCCTGCCCGGTGTGGACCAGGAGCACGGCGGCATCATCCGCCACGGCGCGAAACTCCTCTACGCCTACTGCAACGCCACCGTCCCCCGCATCTCCCTGATCCTCAGGAAGGCGTACGGCGGTGCGTACATCGTGATGGACTCGCAGTCCATCGGCGCGGACCTCACCTACGCCTGGCCCACCAACGAGATCGCGGTGATGGGCGCGGAGGGCGCGGCGAATGTGATCTTCCGTCGGCAGATCGCCGATGCCGAGGACCCCGAGGCGATGCGGACGCGCATGGTCAAGGAGTACAAGGCCGAGCTGATGCACCCCTACTACGCGGCCGAACGCGGCCTGGTCGACGACGTCATCGACCCGGCGGAGACCCGCGAGATCCTCATCCGGTCCCTCGCCATGCTCCGCACCAAGCACGCCGACCTGCCCTCCCGCAAGCACGGCAACCCCCCGCAGTAACCCTCCCCTCGACGGACCGCCGGCCACCACCCGCCGCCGGTCGTCACCGCCACCCCCGGGCCACCGCTGCCACCACGGCTGCTGGTGGCCCAAGGCGTGTGCCGGGGCATGGGGCGTGCCCGGACCAGCCGGCGGTACGCCACAACGCGCCCCCGGCGGCGGAAGCCCCCGGGTACGCCGGCCGGCACCCCGCGGCAGCCCGCCGCCCCCCCTTTGCGCTCGGTACCGCCACTCCCGTACACGAGGCCGCCTCGACACACCCGCTCGCCGCGCAAACCCGACCGGAACGGGGGTGGCCGGGCGGTGGGCCGCGCGGTCAGAAAGGGGAGTGGCCGGTTCGAGTCGTTCTCCAGGCCTGTCCGCGAGGCTCGGTGCCCATGAACGGTTTTGTGCACACGGCAGCCGAAACGCAGCCCGGGCCGGCCCGGGCTGCGGCGGCCGCCGCCACGGAGCGGGGGTGTGGCGGGTGTGTCTGCCGTGCCGTGCGGTGTACCGAGCCCCTATCTGGAGGACAACTGTGAGGGACTACCGATGAGACGGGTCGTCATCACCGGCATAGGCGTCGTCGCTCCCGGCGGTGTGGGCACCCGGAATTTTTGGGACACGCTCACCGCGGGCCGTACCGCCACCGGGCACATCACCCTGTTCGACGCGTCCGCCTACCGCTCCCGGATCGCGGCCGAGGCCGATTTCGACCCCGCCGCGCACGGTTTCAGCCCCGCCGAGGCCGCCCGCCTGGACCGGGCCGCCCAGTTCGCGCTGGTCAGCGCCCGGGAAGCGCTCGCCGACAGCGGGCTGACGGGCGCGCTGGACGCGGTGCGCACCGGTGTCACCCTGGGCAGCGCGGTGGGCTGCACGACCTCCCTCGACGAGGAGTACGCCGTCGTCAGCGAGCACGGCTCCGCCTGGGAGGTGGACCACACCCGGGCCGTGGCCCATCTGTTCGACTACTTCGTGCCCAGCTCGATGGCGGCCGAGGTGGCCCGTGCCAGCGGCGCGCAGGGCCCGGTGTCGCTGGTGTCGACCGGCTGCACCTCGGGTCTGGACTCGATCGGCCACGCCGTCGACCTCATCCGTGAAGGCAGCGCCGACGTCATGGTCGCCGGCGCGACCGAGGCGCCCATCTCGCCGATCACGGTGGCCTGTTTCGACGCCATCAAGGCCACCAGCCCCCGCAACGACGACCCGGCCACCGCGTCCCGGCCGTTCGACCGCACCCGTAACGGATTCGTCCTGGGCGAGGGCGCCGCGGTGCTGATCCTGGAGGAGTTCGAACACGCCCGCCGCCGCGGCGCGCACGTGTACGCGGAGATCGCCGGGTTCGCCGGCCGCAGCAACGCCTACCACATGACCGGTCTGAAAGCGGACGGCACGGAGATGGCCGAGGCGATCACCGCGGCCCTGGACGAGGCACGGCTGGATCCCACCGCCGTCGACTACATCAACGCCCACGGCTCGGGCACCAAGCAGAACGACCGGCACGAAACCGCCGCGTTCAAACGCAGCCTCGGCCCCCACGCCCGCAGCGTCCCGGTCAGCTCCATCAAGTCGATGATCGGGCACTCCCTGGGCGCCATCGGCTCGCTGGAGGTCGCCGCCAGCGCCCTGGCCATCGAACACAACACCGTGCCGCCGACGGCGAACCTGCACGAGGCGGACCCGGCCTGCGACCTCGACTACACCCCGCTCACCGCCCGCGAACAGCGCACCGACACCGTCCTGAGCGTCGGCAGCGGGTTCGGCGGCTTCCAGAGCGCCATCGTCCTGACCCGGCCGCGCCTTCAGGAGGCAGCATGACCACGGCACTGGCCCCCCACCCCGCCCCCGCCGGCGAGACGACCCCCACCCCCACCCCGGCGCCCGGGGCGACGCACACCGGTGCGCACCCCGTCCGCCGGCCCGCCGCCGCGACCGTCACCGGTATCGGCGTCATGGCACCCAACGGGCTGGGCACCGAGGCCTGGTGGGCGGCCGTCCTCGCCGGCACCAGCGGCATCGGCCCCCTCACCCGCTTCGACGCCGCCCGCTACCCGGTCAAGATCGCCGGCGAGGTCGACGGCTTCGTCGACACCGACCACCTGCCCAGCCGGCTGCTGCCGCAGACCGACCGGGTCACCCGCCTGTCCCTGGCCGCCGCCCGCCAGGCCCTCGACGACAGCGGCTGCGACCCGGCCGCCCTGCCCGCCCACCAAGCCGGCGTCGTCACCGCCAGCTCCGCCGGCGGCTTCGAATTCGGCCAGCGCGAACTGCAGGCCCTGTGGAGCAAAGGCGGCCAGCACGTCAGCGCCTACCAGTCCTTCGCCTGGTTCTACGCCGTCAACACCGGCCAGATCTCCATCCGGCACGGCCTGCGCGGCTCCAGCGGCGTCGTCGTCACCGAACAGGCCGGCGGCCTCGACGCCCTCGCCCACGCCCGCCGCCAGATCCGCAAGGGCAGCCACATCATGATCACCGGCGGGGTCGACTCCGCCCTGTGCCCGTGGGGATGGGCCGCCCACCTCGCCGGCGGCCACCTGAGCCGCGTCAGCGACCCCACCCGCGCCTACCTGCCCTTCGACACCGCCGCCTCCGGCCACGTCGTCGGCGAAGGCGGCGCCCTGTTCGTCCTCGAGGCCGCCCCCGCCGCCCGCGCCCGCGGCGCCCGCTCCTACGGCACCTTCACCGGCTACGCGGCCACCTTCGACGCCCCCGCCACCGTGGACACCCCCCTCACCGCGGACGGATGCCGCCTGGCCGACGCCGCCCGCCTGGCCCTGGCCGACGCCGGCCTGAACACCGGCGACATCGACGTCGTCTTCGCCGACGCCGCCGGCACCCGCGGCGCCGACGCCGCCGAAGCCGCCGCCCTGACCGCCCTGTTCGGCCCGCACGGCGTACCGGTCACCGCCCCCAAGACGATGACCGGCCGCCTGCTGGCCGGCGGCGCCGCCCTCGACGTCGCCGCCGCCCTGCTCAGCCTGCGCGACCAGGTCGTCCCCCCCACCGTCCACACCCGCGACCTGGCCGACGACTGCCCCGTCGACCTGGTCACCACCGCCCGCCCCGCCCGGCTGCGCCACGCGCTGGTCCTGGCCCGCGGCCGGGGCGGATTCAACTCCGCCGCCGTCCTCAGCCACGGCCCCGGACCGCACTGACCCCCCCCGCAGAAGACGAAGGAGACGCGTCATGAAGCACCTGGAACTGGACGACCTGAAGACCCTGCTGCGCGAGTGCGCCGGCGTCGACGAAGGCGTCGACCTCGACGGCGACGTCCTGGACGTCCCCTTCCTCGCCCTCGGCTACGACTCACTGGCCCTGCTGCAGACCACCGGCCGCATCGAACGCGACTGGGACATCACCCTCGACGAGGAAGGACTCGACGAGGC
The DNA here is from genome assembly GCF_056835925.1 of Streptomyces sp. WAC00040. NCBI lineage: Bacteria > Bacillati > Actinomycetota > Actinomycetes > Kitasatosporales > Streptomycetaceae > Streptomyces > Streptomyces sp. WAC00040. The sequence goes on along the minus strand of NZ_JAKQZE010000004.1, from coordinate 244,063 downwards.
GGAGACCCCCCGCGACTACCTCGCCCTCGTCAACCGGGCCCTGTCCGCGCGGACCGCGGTGTGAGAACGGCCGGGCCGGACAGGGCCACCGGGCACACCCCCGAGCCCGCCGACGTCCTCGTCGTCGGCGCCGGCCCGGCCGGGCTCGCCCTGAGCCTGATGCTGCTGCGCTCCGGGACACAGGTCACCTGCGCCGAGAAGTCGACCACCTACCGGCGCGACTTCCACGGCGAGATCCTGCAGCCCGGCGGCCAGCGCATCCTCGACCAACTCGGCGTGCTGGACGCCGCGACACGGCGCGGCGCCCGCACCCTCGACGGCTTCCAGGTCCTCGAACGCGGCCGCGTCCTGCTCGACATCGACTACCGGCGCCTCGACGCCCCCCACAACCGCCTCCTGGCCCTGCCCCAGCGCCACCTCCTCGAAGAACTCCTCGCCGCCTGCCACCGGCTGCCCGGCTTCACCCACCTGCCCGGCCACCGCATCAGCGCCCTGCGCGGCGACCGCGGCCGCTGCACCGGCGCGGTGTTCACCGGCCCCGCCGGAACGCGCACCACCGTGCCCGCCCGGGTGGTCGTCGCCGCCGACGGACGCTTCTCCAAAACCCGCACCCTCGCCGGCATCGACGCCGGCCGCAGCGAGGCGTTCGACCAGGACATCGTCTGGTTCACCCTGCCCGCACCCGGCCGCGCCACCGGACGCGTCCGCATCCACCGCGCCGCAGGCACCGCCGTACTGGTCCACGACACCCACCCCGACCGGCTCCGCGTCGGCTGGGCCCTGCCGCACGGCAGCTGGCAGACGGCCACCGCCCGCGGCATCGCCCCCATCAGGGACGAACTGGCCGCCGCCGTACCCGAACTGGCCGACCTGATCCACGAACACCTCACCGGCCTGTCCGACCTGGCCCTGCTCGACGTGTTCGCCGCCCACGCCGAGGAATGGGTACGCGACGGCCTCGTCCTGACCGGCGACGCCGCCCACACCCACGGCCCGCTCGGCGCCCAGGGCATCAACCTCGCCCTGCAGGACGCCGCCACCTTGCACCCCGTCCTCCTCGACGCCCTCGCCGCCGGCGCCTGCACCCGCGAACGGCTCGCCCCCTTCCCACGGCTGCGGGCACCCGCCGCCGCCCACGTCACCCGCGTCCAACGCCTGCAGGCCAAAGCCTTCCTCGGCAACGCCAAACCCGCCACCACCTACCTGCGCTCCCGCGCCGCCGCCCTGCTCACCCGCACCCCCCTGGGCGCGCACCTCACCTCCCGCATCGCCTTCGGCCCCGCACCCGTCCAGGTACGGACCGACCTGTTCACCGCCGCCCCCTGGCCCACCCAGAAAGGTGCACGCGCAACATGACTGCTCCGAGCCGTCGGCGTTTCGTCGCCCAGGCGTTCACGGCGGGCGCCGCCGCCTCCCTCACCACCGCCGGCCTCGCACCCGCCGCCCGCGCCGCCACCACCTCGACCCCCGCCCCCGCCCCCGCGGTCCAGGTCACCCCCGACGACCCCCGCTACGCGGCCCTGTCGGTACGCGGCAGCAACAAACGCTTCACCGCCCACCCGGACGCCTTCTGCCTGCCCACCACCACCGCCGACGTCGTCCACGCCGTCACCGACGCCGTCAGGCGCCGCCGGCGCATCGCCGTACGCAGCGGCGGCCACTGCTACGAGAACGTCGTCGGCGACCCGGCCGTCCAGATCGTCATCGACCTCGCCGCCATGAACGCCGTCACCTACGACCCGAGCAGACGCGCCTACATGGTCGAAGCCGGCGCCCAGCTCATCGACGTGTACAAAAGCCTCTACTACGGCTGGGGCGTCACCCTGCCCGGCGGCGCCAGCGCCACCGTCGGCTTCGGCGGCCACATCACCGGCGGCGGATACGGCGCCCTCAGCCGCGCCCACGGCCTCGCCTCCGACCACCTGTACGCGCTCGAGGTCGTCGTCGTCGACGCCTACGGCCGCGCCCGCGCCGTCGTCGCCACCCGCGACAGCGACGACCCGCACCGCGACCTGTGGTGGGCCCACACCGGAGGCGGCGGCGGCAACTTCGGCATCGTCACCCGCTACTGGTTCCGCTCCCCGAACGCCCACGGCGACGACCCCGCCCACCTGCTGCCCCGACCGCCCGCCACCATCCTCTCCAACGCGGTGATCTACCCCCGCGACGGCATGGACCAGGCCGCCTTCGGCCGCCTCCTGCACAACCACGGCCGCTGGCACGAGGACCACAGCGACCCCGCCTCCCCGTACACCGGCCTCTACAGCGGACTGGTGCTCCCCGGCCGGCTGAAGGACAACGACCCCGGCCAGAGCGCCATCGCCTTCACCCACCTCGACGGCACCCTCCCCGACGCCCGCGAACTGCTGGACCGCTACGTGGGCGCGCTGACCGACGGCGTCGGCGTCACCCCCTACATCACCGACACCGCGAGCGAGCCCTGGCTGACCGCGACCGTCGCGCTCGCCGAGTCGCAGGACACCGACAAGGGCCGCCACAAGATCAAGTCGGCCTATCTGCGCCGCGCCCTCACCCGCGCCCAGACCGACGCCCTCTTCACCCACCTGAACGCGACCGACCACCGCAACGACAGCGCCTCCGTCTCCCTCCAGTCCTACGGCGGCCGCACCAACGCCCTGCCCCCCGGCGCCACCGCCGGCGCACACCGCGACTCCGTCCTCAACGTGATCTTCATGAACACCTGGCAGGACCCCGAGGCCGACACCGTCAACATCGACTGGCTGCGCCGCACCTACCGGGACGTGTTCGCCACCACCGGAGGAGTGCCCGTCCCCGGCCGCGGCAGCGACGGCGCCTACATCAACTACCCGGACATCGACCTCGCCGACCCCCGCTGGAACACCTCCGGCGTGCCCTGGCACCACCTCTACTACAAGGACAACTACCCCCGCCTGCAACGCATCAAGGCGAAGTGGGACCCGCGCGGCGTCTTCCGCCACACCCTGTCCGTCCGACCCGCCTGAAACCCCACCGGCCGCCGGGCCCCACACCCGGCGGCCCCGCCCGCACGCGGACCGCCCGCACGCGGACCGTCCGCACCGGCGGCCGACCGACCCACCCCCGCACCGGGCGGCCCGCACCGATCGACGCCGACACCGGACCACCGCCCGCACCGGCCCGCCGACACCGGACCGCTGTTCGCACCGGCGGCCGACCGACGCCACGCCCCCGCCGGGGCGGCCCGCGCCGGCCCGGACCCGCCGCCCCCGCCGGGCGGCCCTTGTCGCAGCGCGCCCACGGTTCTCAGCGCGTCCGGCCCAACTCCCGCAGCAGCGCCCGCTCCAGCGGGCTCAGCGGCATGTCCGGACGCAGCCGCTCCGGGTGGCCCGGCGCGGGCCCGCGCAGCGAAGTGGGACGCTGGGCCGCGGCCCGCGCGCACTCGCCCGCCGCATAGACGGACCCGTAGGCCACCAGGCCCCGCCACACCACCCGCAGGCCCCGCCGTACCGCGTGCCGGGCGGCCGCGCCGCGGCCGCGCCCGGCACCGTCACCCGCACGCGGGAACTCGTCGCTCATCGGGGGTCCTTCCGCTCGGGTGTGCCGGGCCGGCAGCCGTCCCCGTCACGCTCCGACGCGCCTCTCGGGGCGGGCCGGAAAACCCCTGGAGAGTCGACCGGGCCACAAGGAGCCCCCACCAGACTCGGCCCGTCCACGACATCTGCCCGAGGAGAGGCCGTGCCCTCCAGCACCACAGTCCGCAACCAGGCCCCCGCGCCCGCCGGCCGGGCGACGGAGGTGGCGCCAGGCGTCCACGCCTACCTCCAGCCGCCCGGCGGCTGGTGCCTGAACAACGCCGGCATCCTCGTCTCCGGCGGCGAGAGCGCCCTCATCGACACCGTCGCGACCGAGTCCCGCGCCCGGCACCTGCGCACCGCCGCGCTCGCCCTGAACGCGGCCGCCCCGCGCGCGGTCGTCAACACCCACTTCCACGGCGACCACGCCTTCGGCAACCACCTGTTCCCCGAGGCGCTCGTCATCGGCCACGAACGCACCCGCACCGAGATGATCGCCGCCGGGCTGCACCTGACCGGCCTGTGGCCCGACGTCGACTGGGGCACCATCGAACTCACCCCGCCCCAGCTCACGTTCACCGACCGGCTGACCCTCCACGTCGGGGAGATCCGCGTCGAACTGGAGCACATCGGCCCCGCGCACACCTCCAACGACACCGTCGTGTGGCTGCCCGAGCACCGGGTGCTGTTCACCGGCGACCTGGTGATGAACGGTGTGACACCGTTCTGCCTGATGGGCACGATCAACGGATCACTGACGGCCCTCGAGCGGCTGCGGGCCTTCGGCGCCACCACGATCGTCCCCGGCCACGGCCCCCTGTGCGGGCCCGAGGTCCTCGACCGGGTCGAAGGCTATCTGCGTCTGGTCCAGCAGCTCGCCGCCCGGGGCCACCGGGCCGGCCTGACCCCGGCCGAGACCGCCCGCGGCGCCGCTCTCGGCCCCTACGCGAAGCTCCTGGACAGCGAACGGCTCGTGCCCAACCTGCACCGCGCCTTCGCCGAACTCGACGGCGCCGGCGACAGCGACCCGCTGCCCATGCCCGTCAGGCAGACGGCACTCGCCGAGATGATCGACCACCACGGCACGCTGCCCTGCTGCCTGGCCTGACGACACGACCGCCCGCACGACACGACCGCGCGCACGAAGGAGAGGCGGCCCGCCGGAGCGGGCCGCCTCTCCTTCGTGCCGGACCGCGTGTCAGAGCATGTGGTCCGGGCTGACCTTGCGGAACTTCGTGCGCAGCTCACCGTCCTCGTGGACCAGGACGTCGGTGACGAAACAACTCGGACCGACCACCGGCTCCCGCACACCCGGACGGGTCTGCACCACCAGCGCGTAGTACTCGGTGCGCAGCGTGCCGTCGTCCTGCCCGAAGACCTGCAGCATGTTGAACCAGTGGCGGCGCTGCACCGGGTCGGCCGCGTGCGTGGTCCTCTGGTACTCGCCGATCGCCGCGGCGATCGCCTCCCGGCCCACCAGCGGGTCGCCACCGGGACGGTGGTCGAAGACGCCGTCGGCCGTGAACGAGCCGGCGAACTCCTCGGCCCGCATGTTGTCCAGGTGGCGCACCTGGCCGGCGTAGAACTGCTGCACCTGTGCGTAGATCTCGCTCTGCGACACGACGGCCGCCATGGCTGTGCTGGTCACGTGATTCCTCCGGGGGATGCTCCGGCCTTCGGGCCGGGAGAACAAGGGGGCGAGTTTCCTGCGGTGCAGGGCGGAAAGCGGCGGATCGCCGCCCGGGTGATGCGTCCTCCCGCCGCCGCAAGCGCCGCCCGGGCGGGCGACTGCCGCGGCCCGCCGAGCCTCGCCGCGCCAGGTGGACCCGCCCTCGAGCCGCACTGGGCCCGGCCCGGCCGCCGGGTGTGCGTGGAGCGTTCCTCGAGCGAACCTCCATACGGGCACGGCAGATTGACCGGCACCGACACCGGTGTCGGACGAAGGAGGCCCGCCCATGGACAAAACGTTCCGGGACGTGGTGCTGCTGCTGCCCGGCCAGGGCGCGCAGTACCCGCGCATGGGCGCCGGACTCTACGGCAGCGACCCCGTCTTCACCGACGCCGCCGACCGGTGCCTGGCCCTGTTCGGCAACGGCGACGAACTGCGCGCCGACTGGCTCGGCGACCACCCGGCCATCGGCATCGACGACGTACGCCGGTCCCAGCCGCTGCTGTTCACCGTGGACTACGCGCTCGGCCGCATGGTCATGTCCTGGGGTGTGCGCCCCGCGGCCCTGCTCGGCCACAGCGTCGGCGAACTGGCCGCCGCCGTCCTGGCCGGCGTGTTCACCCTCAAGGACGCGGTGGCCGTCATGCGCGACCGGGTCACCCGAATCGCCCCCACCCCGCCCGGCGGGCTGCTGACCGTCGCCGGCACCCCCGAGGACGTACGCCCCTTCCTCGCCCGCCACCCCCACATCGCCGTCGGCGCGCTCAACGCCCCCCGCCAGACCGTCCTCGCCGGCCTCACCGGCCCGCTGGACGCCATCGCGGCCGACCTGCGCCACGCCGGGATCACCACCCTGCAGGTGGCCGCCCACCACCCCTTCCACAGCCCCGTCCTGGCCCCGCTGTTCCAGGACCTTGCCCTGTACCGGCGGATCACCGCCCGCCCGCCCCGCGTCCCCTTGTGGTCGGCCTTCACCCGCACCCGGCTGGAGGCGGACACCGTGGCGGACGCGGCCTTGTGGGCGAGCCACCCCGCCGCCCCGGTCCACTTCTGGCCCACCCTCGACAAACTCCTGTTCACCGGCCGCCACCTGCTGCTGGAGACCGGGCCCGGCCGGAGCCTGACCACCATCGCCCGCCGCCATCCGGCCGTGCGCCTCGCCCACCACACCACGCTCGCGCTCCTGCCCGTCCGCAGCCGCACCCCGGACGGCGACCGGCAGCAGACGGCCCGGGCCCACGAACAGCTCCGGGCCGCCACCACGGCCCCCCAGTGGGCCTGAGCCCCGCCGAAGAAAGGGGGGGGCGGGGCGGACGGAAGGCCGGCTGCCGACAGCGGCCGCTCCCGCCCGACGGACGCCGCAGCCCGGGAGGAACCGCCGAACCGGCCCCGGCGGTCAGTAGTTGCCCAGACCACCGCACACGTTCAGCGCCTGCGCGGTCACGGCCGCCGCATCGTCGCCGACGAGGTACTCGACCATCGCGGCCACCTCCCGCACCTGCACGTAACGGCCGTTGGGCACCCGGGTGGTGATGCGCTCGTACGCCTCCTCCTCGCTCACCCCCCACACGCCCGCGTAACCGGCGCGGACCCGCTCCGCCATCGGCGTCTCGACGAACCCGGGACACACCGCGTTGACGGTGATGCCGGTACGGGCCAGCTCCAGACCGAGCGCCTTGCTGAAGCCCACCACACCGTGCTTCGACGCCGAGTACGGGGCCGCCAGCACCACGCCCTGCTTACCGCCCGTCGACGCGATGTTGATGATCCTGCCGCGGCCCGCCTCCTGCATGCCGCCCGCCGTCAGAACCTCCTTGGTGACCCGGAAGACACTGGTCAGATTGGTGGCGATGACGTCGGTCCACAGCTCGTCGGTGATCGTCGCGGTCGGCCCGCCGCCGCTGCGGCCGGCGTTGTTGACCAGGATCCGTATCGGACCGTGCTGCTCCACGACCGTGCGCACCAGCTCACTGATCTGCTCCTGCTCGCGTACGTCGCACACCGAGCCGGTGACCGAAAGCCCCTCCTCCACGAGCTCCTTGACGGTGCTGGACACCGTCTCCTCAGAACGCCCGCACAGATGCACCGGGATGCCGGCGGACGCCAGCCTGCGCACGATCTCCAGGCCGATACCGCTGGTGCCGCCCGTCACCAGGGCGATCCGCTGATCCTCGACGGTCTCACTCATGTGAACTCCTTTGTGGATATACCCCCGGCTTCAGCCAGGGGAGGAAACGAAGCCCCTGCGGAGCGGGGCGGGGAAAGGTGAATCGCCGCCGGGCGATGTTCGTCCACCCTCAACCAGTAGCCAGGGCCCACAAGTCGGCGTGCTGGTTTGTGAGCTGTGGCCACTCATGTGAAGCGGGCGTATCGGTACCGCTTCCTTCCGACGGATGCGCAGGCGGCGGAGCTGTCGCGGACAGTCGGTTGCGTGCGGAAGGTCTACGACATGGGGCGCGACCTGGCGGTCGTGGACCGCTTCTTCCCCTCGTCCGAACTGTGCTCCACCTGCGGCGCCTTGCAGCACAGGATGCCGCTCTCCGTCCGTACCTGGACGTGCGACAGCTGCGGGGCGGCCCATGACCGGGACGTGAACGCGGCGAAGAACCTTCTGGCGGCCGGGCCGGCCGTGACAGTCTGTGGAGCCGGTGCAAGACCTCAACGGAGAACTCCGGGCGGGCAGTCGGCGACGAAGCAGAAAACCCCACGGCGCGAGCCGTAGGAATCCCCCCTCGTCCACGAGGGGGGAGGAAGTCAACTGAACTCCTCAGGGTCGATGGCTGCCCGGCCGGGCCGGGGGACAGGGGCGCCACACAGCTGGCGCACACGGGGAACCGGCCGGCCGGCACCCCGGATCCGGGCCACGCCTCACAGGGGCGAGCGCCACGGTGCCGGGCCGGCCGTCAGGTGACTGTGCCACCGACCGGAAGACCGGGGCCCGGTCATGGACACGTGCTCGACGGGACGTCGGCCCCCGCCCGAGCCGGCCCCCAGCCGGATTCGAGCGATCCGGGCCACGTCCCGACACCCGGCGCGCCCCGCAGGCCAGGCTCTGCCGTGCCGCCCGGAACAGGACCGGGAACCGGCCGAGGACCGCTCGACGCACGCTCGACGCACGCTCGGGGCGCGCTCGGGGCGTTCTCGGCCGGCGGTCTCAGCGCGCGACCCGCTCCAGCAGCGGCACGTACAGGTTCGGGTCGCTGCTGCTGAGCGTGCGCAGCGTGGTGCGGTGCGCGGCGAACTCGGGGCGGGCCAGGGCCGCGCGGAAGGACTCCTCGTCCTTCCAGTCGGCGACGTTCACGTACAGGTGCGGCTCGTCGACGTGCTGGAGCAGCCGGTGGTTCAGGAACCCGGGCTGGGCGGCGAAGAACGCCGACGTGGCGTCGAAGGCCGTCTCGAACTCCTCGGTGGGGCCGGTGACATGGAACCGGTTGATGAAAGTGATCATGACGCATCCTCTGATCGGGGGCCTCCTCGCGCCACGGTCCCGCCCCGCGCTAGAGCAGCCGTCGAACGGAGCCGGTCCCCATCGCCGCCGAACCCACGCCCCCGCCCCTCCCGCACCCGCACCTCCCGCACCCGCGCCCCGCGCCCGCGCGCCTCCCGCTCCCGTTTCCCGCTTCCGCGTCTCGTCTTCCGTCTGTTCGACCGGTCCTCCAGCGGTCCTCGACCGTTCGCCGAGCCGTGCACCAGCCCTGCTCAGGGCCGGTTTGGGACCCTCGGCCGGATATCCGCTACCCGTAAGGAAGCCGACGTGGATCCGACCAGCACCGCCGTCCTCGCCGAAGGACTGCGCAAACGCTACGGCGACCGGTACGCACTCGACGGATTCGACCTGCGTGTACCCGCCGGCACCGTCCACGGGCTGCTGGGCCCCAACGGTGCGGGCAAGACCACCTCGGTCGGCATCCTGTCGACCCTGCTGAAGGCCGACGGCGGACGCGCCGAGGTCGCCGGGCACGACGTCGCCCGCCAGGCCGCCGAGGTCCGCGCGAGCATCGGCCTGGTGGGCCAGTACGCCGCCGTCGACGAAGTCCTCAGCGGACGGCAGAACCTCGTCATGTTCGGCCGCCTGCACCACCTGTCGCCCGCCGCCGCCCGCCGCCGCGCCGACGAACTCCTGGAGCACTTCCGCCTCGCCGACACCGGCAAGAAGCCGCTCAAGGAGTACTCCGGAGGCATGCGCCGCCGCCTCGACCTGGCGGCGAGCATGGTCCTCGCCCCGCCGGTGCTGTTCCTCGACGAGCCGACCACCGGCCTCGACCCGCGCAGCCGCGGCGAGGTGTGGGAGGCGGTGCGCAGCCTCGTCGACACCGGCACCACCGTGCTGCTGACCACCCAGTACCTGGAAGAGGCCGACCAGCTCGCCCACGCCGTCTCCGTCATCGACTCCGGCAAGGTCATCGCCGAGGGCACGCCCGACGAGCTCAAGTCCCGCATCGGCGGCGACCGGATCGACGTCGTGGTACGCCGCGCCGACCAGCTTCCCGCCGCCGCGGCGGCGCTGGAGCAGGTGTGCGCCGACCGGCCCGACACCGACCACGACACCCGCCGCATCAGCGCCCGCGTCAAGGACCGCACCAGCGCGCTCGCCGGCATCGTCCGCGCCCTGGACGCGGCCGGCGTGGCGGCCGAGGACATCGCACTGCGCCGGCCCACCCTCGACGAGGTGTTCCTCCACCTGACCGGCACCGGCACGTCCGCCGGCGCCACCGACAGCGGCAGCGGCAGCGGCAGCGGTGCCGTCACCGGCGCGTCCGGCCATACCGGTGACGGCGCCCGAGAGGCGGTGGCGGCATGAGCATCACCGCACCCCGCCCCGTGGGCGGCGTGGCCCTCGCCCCGGTGATCGCCCGTACCCCGCTGGCCCGGCTCCGCTGGGCGGCCGCCGACGGCTGGACGGTCACCCTGCGCGGCCTGACCCACTGGGTCCGCGAACCGGGCACCCTGATCGGGTCGCTGGCCTTCCCCGTCATGATGGTGCTGATGTTCGGGTACTTCTTCGGCGGCGCCATGCAGGTGCCCGGCGGCGGCAACTACCGCGAGTTCCTCGTACCCGGCATGTTCGTCATGACGATGGTCTTCGGCATGGGCGAGACGGTCACCGCCGTCGCCGCCGACAAGAACCGCGGCGTCACCTCCCGCTTCCGCACCATGCCGATGGCCCCCTCCGCCGTGGTCGTCGGACGCGCCGTGACCGACATGCTCTCCTCCCTGCTGGCCCTGGCCGTCCTGTTCGCCACCGGCCTGGCCATCGGCTGGGACGCCCACGGAACGCTCGCAGAAACCACCCTCGCGGTCGGCCTGTTGCTGCTGCTGCGCTTCGCACTGGTGTGGGCCGGCATCTACCTCGGACTGCTGATGAAGGGCCCCGAGGGCATCACCATGGTGCAGACCCTGGAATTCCCGATCGGCTTCCTCACCAGCGCGTTCGTCGCACCGTCCACCATGCCGGGCTGGCTGGGCACGATCGCGGAGTGGAATCCGTTGTCCTCCACGGTGCTGGCGGTACGGGAACTGTTCGGCAACCCGGGATTCGGCGGGGACTCATGGATCGCGCAGCACGCGCTGCTGATGGCCGTGGTGTGGCCCGTCGTCCTGTGCGCCGTCTTCTTCCCGTTGTCGGTGCGCCGCTTCCGCAACCTGACAAGCTGATCACCGGCGCACACGCACGACGCAGCACCAGCACGACGCATGCAAGCACGAGCACGACGTAAGCACGACGCGTGACGCGTGTGCGAGCGAGACGCAGTAACAAGAGAACAGCACGCAAGAGAGAGCGGGACGCATGGTGTGGTTGGCGCCTGAGCAGGCCGGACTGCTGGCGCGGTGCGCGGTGGTCTTCGAGGCGGGGGACCCGGCGCGCACGGGCCGCCTCGTGTTCTTCGACCCGGACGGCTCCCCGCTGCCGGACACGGCGGCGGGCGAGCCGGGCGAGGCGTCGCTCGTCGTACCGCACGACGGCGGCGTCGCCCTGCGGACCCTCCCGGTACTGCGCCTGCCCCTCGCCCAGGCGCTGCCCGCCCTGATCGAGGCCCGCCGCTCCCACGGCCGCGACGGCGCCACCGTCCATCCGGCCGCCGCGTTCTGGGGGGCCGCCGCCGCCCTCGGGCTGCATCTCGCAGCCCGGGAGCGACTGCTGCCCGGCGTCTCCGCCGGCGGCTACGACACCTGGCGTGCCGGACCGCTCGACCTCGAGGACGTCGTACGGCTGCGGGAGCTCGCCCAGGCCGCCCCCGGCGAGGCCGTCGCCGCACCCGGCAGCGACGTACAGGCGCTGCTGCGCGCCTTCCTCGACGCCCTCGCCGACACACTGCCGCGCACCGCCGCCGCCCCGGCCGCCACCGGACGGGCCGCGTTCTCGGCCACCGAACCCCAGCACGTGCCCCAACTGCGCGCCTGGGCCGAAGAGATCTCCGCCGGACTCGACTCCGGCGTCCGGGTGTCCCTCCACGTCCACCTCGCCGACACCCCCGACGGCCCGCCCGCCCTGCACCTCGTCCCGCGCGCCCACAGCCTCGCCGACCCCACCCTCGCGCTCGACGCGGGCGAGCTGTTCGCCAGCGCCGACCACGCCCTGGGCCCGCGCGCCCAGGCCGACACGATCCTCGCGGTGCGCCGCGCGGCGAGCGTGTGGGAGCCGCTGGAGCGACTGCTGCCCGTACCCTCCGCCCTGGTCCTGACCGACCGGGAGACCACCGAACTGATCGGCACCGGCGCGGCACGGCTGCGCGCCCACGGCATCGACGTCCACTGGCCCGAAGACGCCGCCCGTTCCCTGACCGCCCGCGCCGTCGTCGGCGCCGGCCGCGTCCCGCCCGCCGACCTGCGCTCCTTCCTCGCCGGCGAGCACGCCGTCGACCTGCGCTGGCAACTCGCCCTCGACGGCGAGCCCCTCACCGAGGAGGAGACGGCCCACGTCGCCGACGAGGGACGCCCCCTCGTCAGGCTCCGCGGCCGCTGGACCCTGGTGGGCGCCGACCTGGCCCGCAAGGCCCGCGAACGCGACCTCGGACCACTGACCGCCATCGAGGCCCTCGCCGTCGCCCTCACCGGCCACACCCGCATCGGCACCGAACAGGTCCCCGTCGCCCCCAGCGACTGGCTGCTGGCCCTGCGCGCCCGCCTCACCGACCCCGACGGCGGCACCGAACCCCTGCGCCAGCCCGACGCACTGGCCGCGACCCTGCGCGACTACCAACTGCGCGGCCTGCGCTGGCTCGAACGCATGACCTCCCTCGGCCTCGGCGGCTGCCTCGCCGACGACATGGGCCTGGGCAAGACGATCCAGCTCATCGCCCTGCACCTGCTGCGCCAGGAACACGACGACACCCGCGGCCCCACCCTCGTCGTCTGCCCCGCCTCCCTGCTCGGCAACTGGCAGCGCGAGATCGGCAGATTCGCCCCCGGCACCCCGGTACGCCGCTTCCACGGCACCGGCCGCAGCCTCCAGGGCGCCGACGACGGCTTCGTCCTGACCACCTACGGCACCATGCGCCTGGACGCCGAACGGCTCGGCGGCCACCGCTGGAGCATGCTCGTCGCCGACGAGGCCCAGCACGTCAAGAACCCGCTCTCCGGCACCGCCAAGGCCCTGCGCCTGATCCCCGCCGACGCGAGGATCGCCCTCACCGGCACCCCCGTCGAGAACAGCCTCTCCGAACTGTGGGCCGTCCTGGACTGGACCACACCCGGACTGCTGGGCACCCACGGCCACTTCCGCCGCCGCTGGATCGCCCCGATCGACGCCGAACGCGCCGACGCCACCGGCGAGCAGCCCACCGCCCGCAAACTGGCCGGACTCGTGCGGCCGTTCCTGCTGCGCCGCCGCAAGTCCGACCCCGGCATCGCACCCGAACTGCCGCCCAAGACCGAGACCGACCGGCCCGTCGCCCTCACCGCCGAACAGGCCGCGCTCTACCGCACGCACGCGCAGGACGTCATGGACCGCATCCGCGCCAGCCAGGGCATCGCCCGCAGCGGCCTGGTCCTCAAACTCCTCACCGGCCTCAAACAGATCTGCAACCACCCCGCGCACTTCCTCAAGCAGGACGACACCCCCCTGTCCGGCCGCTCCGGGAAACTCGAACTCCTCGACGAACTCCTCGACACCATCACCGCGGAGGGCGGCGCGGCCCTGGTGTTCACCCAGTACGTCGCCATGGCCAAACTCCTCGAACGGCACCTGCGCGAACGCGGCATCGGTGCCCAGCTGCTGCACGGCGGCACCCCCGTACCCCGCCGCGAGGAACTCGTCCAGCGCTTCCAGGACGGCGAGGTCCCCGTCTTCCTGCTGTCGTTGAAGGCCGCCGGCACCGGCCTCAACCTCACCCGCGCCGACCACGTCGTCCACTACGACCGCTGGTGGAACCCGGCCGTGGAGGCCCAGGCCACCGACCGCGCCTACCGCATCGGCCAGACCAGATCCGTCCAGGTCCACAAGATGATCGCCGAAGGCACCATCGAGGACCGCATCGCCGCCCTGCTCGAGTCCAAGAAGGACCTCGCCGACGCCGTCCTCGGCTCCGGCGAAGGAGCCCTGACGGAACTGACCAACGACGAGCTGGCCAACCTGGTCGAACTGAGGAGCGTCTGATGAGCGATCACGAGGCGAGCGGCGCCCGCGGTTTTGCCGCCTTCCCCGCCCGCAAGGGCGGCCGCACCCGCGGCCAGTCCCCGTGGGCCGGCCGGTGGACCGAGGCCCTGGAGGACACCTGGCCCGAGGAGGAACCCCTGAAGAAGGGCCGCGCCTTCTCCCGCACCGGACGCATCGGCCCCATCACCGTCAGCGCCGGCCGCATCGCCGCCGAGGTCCACGCCGGCGACGCCGCCCACGCCACCACCCTCACCGTCACGGCATGGGACGACGACGACTGGGACCTGCTGTGGGAACGGACCGCCGACCGGCCCGACGCCACGCATGCCCTGCTCGCCGGCGACCTGCCCGAAGACCTCCTCGAAGCGGCCGAGGACGCCCGCCTCGGGCTGCTGCCCGGATACGGCGACCTGGACGCGGACTGCGACTGCGACGCGCTCGACCACCCCTGCCCGCACGCCACGGCGCTCGGCTACCAGTTCTCCTGGCTCCTCGATTCCGACCCGTGGCTGCTGCTGCTGGTCCGCGGCCGGGACCCCCACGAGGCGCTCGACGAACTCAAGTCGGTCCTGATGCTGCGGGCACTGACCGCCACCGACGACGACGAGGACGCCGGCGAGGACGAAGGCGAGCACGCCGGGGGAGAGGGGGCCGCGCAGGAGGACCGGCAGGAGCAGGCCGCCTACGAGAGCAACCGCGAGGCCTACGCCCGCCCCGCCGCCCCGCTGCCCGCCCTGCCGCCGCTGCCCGAGCCGCTGCCCACGGCCGCCGAACCGGTCACCGGCATCGAGGCCGACCCGCTGGAGCGCCTCGTCGCCGACGCCGCCGTCCGGGCCCGTGAACTGCTCGCCCACATCGCCGTGTTCGGCGACAGATCGCCCGCCCCGCCGCTCGACGAGTGGCAGGACACGGTCCGTATCGCCGCCACCCACCCCGACCCGCGCGTCCCCGCGCGGCTGCGTGAGGCCTGCGGCCGCCCCGACGACCTCGACCGGGCCGCCGAGGCCTGGCGCACCGGCGGGAAAGCCGGCCTCGAGGTCCTCGAACAGCCCTGGACCCCCTCGGCGCAGGAGATTGCCCGCGCCCGCACCGCCCTCGCCGCGGGCTGGGACGAGGACCTGCCTGCCCTCGACGTCGACGGCAACCACTGGACCCTCACCGGCCGCGGCCTCCAGCTCCGCCAGGGCCGCGACGCCCGCTGGTACCCCTACCGCGACCGCTCCGGCACCTGGTGGCCCGCAGGCCCCCCGGACACCGACCCGGCCGTCGCCCTCAGCGAACTCCTCGCCCACCGGCAGGAGGCGTAGCGGCCACGACGGTGACGCCGTCGCGGTGCACCAGAAGGTCACCGCGACGGCCGCCGGCGAGCGCCTGGTGGCGGCAATCGGGCGAGAGGCCAGGCGGCGCAGTCGTATTGCCTGGTGAGGTTCTCGACTGCTTCAAGGATCATGGTGCGCGGTCCCTGGCCAGGGAGGCGTTGTCCCAGTTCCGTGCGACGACGACCGCGGGTGAGACCTTGAGGGTGACCGTTACGTCCGCGGCGGTCGACTTCATCTTCTTCGTGCACCCGACCGGCATCTGGACCTCGCTCTGGCGCGGGCTCACCCAGTCCGAGAGGCCCTCTCCGATCTCGGTTGCGCCCTCCGGTTGATCACGGAGCGTGCCGGTGGGCCTCACAGCTCGTCGTCCTCCACCACGTAGTCGACAGAACCCGGCTTCGGCGTCGAACCGCCGGTGCCGACAGCGTTGTTCAAGCGCATGGCGGCAGCCCCTTGGCCGCGTCCCACTCGTTGTCGAACGACATCGTCGACACCCCGTGTCGTAAGGAAATAACTGGCGACACGCTCTGCTTGATCAACAACCACCGGCGACCGTCTCGCCGGCGCCGACTTATCGCAGGGCGTCGGCAATTCCGGCCATCGGCGCCGGGCTCTCCGTGGCCACGTCGAGGTCTTGACTGAGCCGCTCGACCAGTCCGTGCGCCTGCACGGCGTAGCCACCGGTGATGACCAGTGGATACGGAGCGCCGATCGTGAGGATGTCCGCCAGGAGCCGGCGGTGCAGCCCGGTGAGGTTCATGCGGCGGTGGAGATCCGCAGGGCGAGCTCGGGAAAGGAGTCCTCCCACACATCACGGATGTGCCTGCTGACCAGGGTGCGCAGCACGGGCCACTGATCGAGCAGCAGGTTCCGGTCGAGCAGGGTGGTGAGATCGTCGTGCTGCCCCTCGGCCAGGACAGTGCGGTAAAGGCTCATACGCTGCCGCGGCCGGTCCAGGTCATATGTACGAAGCCCCGACCAGGCGATATGCAGCGGGAGCTCGACCCGTCCCGTCACCGGCCCGGCGAGGTCTTCCAAGCGCGTCGGCAGCCGACTCGTATACCGCGTACGCAGCACTTCGGCGGCGGATGGCAAGGAACTGGGAGTGGGCTGCGGCACCATGCCCTGCATTATTCCTCGCCGGGATCGCCTTCGGCAGCAGAGGGCCTACGGTGCGGTCGCCACATGGCCCACGGCGTTGCAGACGTGCGGATTACGGGCCCCGCGCCGGATTCGTCACGCCGCGGCCGCCGCGACGGCGCGGCCGGCCCCGACAGCGGCTCCGGCGATCCTCCAGCGCGCGAAACCACCATCGAGGCCGACAGGTTTTCGCCGGTGCAAGGAGCGGAAGGGGGCGCGGCCCATGGACGGCGGCACACTCGTCGAGGAAATCGGGGCGCATGCGCGCCGTGCGCCGCAGGAGACGGCGCTCGTGTGGCACGGCGAAGAAGTCACCTACGGCGCCCTGTGGCGGCGCGCCGAGCGGGCCAGGGCCCGTGTCGCCCACACGCCCGGCCGCGGGCCCCTCGGGGTCCCGGCCGTCAAGTCGCCGGGCACGATCGCGCTGGTCCTCGCCTGCATGCTGGAGCGCCGTCCGGTGCTGCTGCCCTCGGCGACGCTCGGCAAGGACGTGACGGAGCAGCTGTACGAGCAGGCCGGCGCCGTCCCCCTGCCCGAGCGGCCGGGAGACGACACACCGGACGACGGCACACCCGGCGGCGACACGCCGTACGGCGGCCTCGGCGCCGCGCGCGACACGCCGGCCGATCCCGAGGCCCCGGTGCTGCTGCTGACCACCTCCGGGTCGACCGGGCTGCCCAAGATCGTGCCCGTCGCCGGCGGCGCCGTCGACCGTTTCACCGCCTGGGCCGCCGCCGCGTTCGGTATCGGACCCGGCACGAACGTCCTCAACTACGCGCCGCTCAACTTCGACCTGTGCCTGCTCGACGTGTGGACCACCCTCGCCCACGGCGGCCGGGTCGTCCTCGTCGACCCCGACCAGGCCATGAGCGGCCGCCACCTGCTCGAGACGATGCAGCGCCACGACGTCCACGTCGTCCAGGCGGTGCCCATGTTCCACCGCCTGGTCACCGACGCCGCCCGCGAACACGGCACCACCGCACTGCCCGCCGTGCGGCACGCGATGACCACCGGCGACGCCCTGCCCGGCCCGGTCCTGGCCGAGCTGCCGCGCCTGTTCCCGAACGCGCGGCTGCACAACATCTACGGCTGCACCGAGACCAACGACAGCTTTGTGCACGAGGTGACCGGCGAGCAGGCCGCGGCCGGCGCGACCCTGCCGCTGGGCCGCCCGCTGCCCGGCGCCGGCGCCCTGGTCGTCACCGACGACGGCACCGTCCTCGAGGGCCCCGGCAGCGGCGAACTGTGGGTCACCACACCGTTCCAGACCAGCGGCTACCTCGGCGCGGCCGCCGCCCGGCCCGTGTTCGTGCCCCACCCCACCGGCGCCGACGACCGGCGCTGGTACCGCACCGGCGACCTGGTCCACCGCGGCGCCGACGGCGCCCTGACCCTCGCCGGCCGCACCGACTTCCAGGTCAAGGTCCGCGGCGTGCGCATCAACGTCCAGGAGGTCGAGCACGTACTGCTCGCCCACCCCGAGGTCACCGAGGCCGCCGTCCTGGCCCTGCCCGACGAGGTGGCCGGCCGGCTGCTGCACGCCGTGGCCCGCCGCACCCCGGGCAGCGGCCTCAACAGCCTGACCCTGCGCGGCCATCTGGCACGCGGTCTGCCGAGGGCCGCGGTCCCCTCGGTCCTGCGCTTCACCGACGAGCCGCTGCCCCGGACCTCCACCGGCAAGGTCGACCGCGACCGTGTCGTGAAGGACCACTTCACCAAGGAGAACTGACATGCCCCACGCCCAGGCCCAGGCCATCAAGGAGTTCATCGTCGAGGAGTTCCTGCCCGACATGCCCGCACGGGACCTGGCCGACCACGACGACCTGCTGGAGGGCGGCGTCATCGACAGCCTCGGCCTGCTCAAGGTGATCGCCTGGCTGGAGGACCGGTACGACATCAACACCGACGAGGTGGACCTGGACCCCGAGTCCTTCAAGTCGGTGGCGGCCATCGAGGCGTTCGTCGCCGACGCCTCCCGCACCCGGGCGGAGGCCGCCTAACCATGCACGACGCCGTCGCCGCCCTGATCGCCCAGGACCGGCCCGTCGACCTTCCCCAGTGGCGCTCCTTCTGGGACAACCTGCACGACGGCGCGCTGCGCCGGGGCGAGAGCGTGGCCCTGCTCGCGTCCCTGTCCACGCAGATGCCCGGCCGCGCCACACTGACCGCGCTGCTCGACTCGCTCGCCGAACGCCGCCCGGACGACACCGGGCGGCCGGTGTTCGAAGGCGCCGTCAACATCGTCGGCACCGGCGGAGGCCCGCGCACCCTCAACATCTCCACCGCGGCCGCGCTGACCGCCGCCGCGATGGGCACCCGCGTCGTCAAGACCGGATCGCGCGCCTACACCTCCGCCCTCGGCTCCCTCGACCTGCTCGAACGCCTCGGCATCGAGACGGCCTCCTCCTACGAGCAGACCCACGAGATGCTCGAGCGGTGCGGCATCGCGTTCGCCGGCATGTTCGTCTACCCCGCCGAACTGGGCCTGCTCGCACGCGGCGTGCTGCCGCTCGACATCCGCCGCCTGGGACGCTTCGTCAACGCCCTCGGGCCGTTCCTCGCCGACATGCCGGTCGACGCCCAGCTCACCGGCGTCTCCGACCCGCGGCTGGCCCCCGGGCTGCGGCACGCCGCCGAGCACACCGCCCGCCGCACCGGCAGATCCGTGTGGCTGGCCACCAACGACACGGGCGCCGACGAACTGGTCGGCTTCACCCCCAACCTGGTGCGCACCTACGAAGGCGGCGGCGAGGACGAGTTCACCCTCGACCCCGCCGCGCTCGGCCTGGGCCCCGGCACCCTGCAGGACCTGCGGCCCGGCACCGACCCCGTCCGCGACGTCCTGGACCTGCTCGCCGGCCGCGGCCGCCCGGCGGCCGAGGACGCGGTCTGCCTCAACGCGGCGGCCCTCGCCGTCGCCGGCCGTCTCACCGGCGACTGGCACCAGGCCCTGCGCGGCGCCCGCGCGGTCCTGAACGACGGCTCGGCCCTCGCCCTGGTCGACCGACTGCGACGCGCCACGGAGGTGGCCCATGCATGACCCCCGCCCCGCACCCGCCACCGCCTCCACATCCGCCTCCGGCCCCGCGCCCACACCCCCAAGCGCCCCCGCCCCCGCGGCCGGGAACCTTCCCGGGTCCGCCACCGCGTCCGGGCCGGGCGGGTTCTTCACCCGCACCGCACCCGGCCGGCCCGGCCTGGCCCTGTTCCTCAACGCGGGCGACCCGCCGCTGGACCGGCTGCCCGACCTCGCCGCCCTCCTCGACGAGAGCGACATCGACTGCCTCGAACTGGCCGTCCCCTTCCCCGGATCCGTCACCGACG
The DNA here is from genome assembly GCF_056835925.1 of Streptomyces sp. WAC00040. Classification (NCBI taxonomy): domain Bacteria; kingdom Bacillati; phylum Actinomycetota; class Actinomycetes; order Kitasatosporales; family Streptomycetaceae; genus Streptomyces; species Streptomyces sp. WAC00040. Next base: position 224,482 of record NZ_JAKQZE010000004.1, on the reverse strand, counting down.
GGCCCGTCATCCGCCGCTCCGCCGACCGGGCCCTGGCCCACGGCACCGACCTGGCCGCCGTCCTCGCCGCCGTCGCCCGCGTCCGGCCCGGCCTGAAAAGACTGCGCATCGCGCTGCTCGCCGACTTCGGCCACACCGTCAAGGGCACGGCCCCCGCCGACTTCGCCGCCGCCGTGCGCGACGCCGGCTGCGACGGACTGCTGCTGCACGGCGTCCCGCCCAGGCTGCGCACCGCCCACTACCAGGCCGCCCACGACGCCGGCCTGCCGCTGGTCACCACCTGCTACGCGATCTCCCGGCCCGACGCGGTCGCCGAGGCGGCGGCGCAGGCCACCGCCTACCTCTACCTGGTCGCCCACTACGGCCGCAGCGGCACCGCCGCGGCCCTCGACCACGACCGGCTGGCCCGCTCCGTCGCCGCCCTGCGCGCCACCGCCACCGCGCCCGTCGCGGTCGGCTTCGGCGTCAGGACCCGCGCCGACACCCTGCTCCTGCAGGACCTCGGCGCGGACGCCGCCGTCGTCGGCAGCGTCGGCGTGGCCCGTATCGAACAGGCCCTGACCGAAGGCCGCGACCCCGTCGAGGAGTTCGGCTCCTTCGTGAAGGAACTGCGCGGGCCGTGAGCGGCCCCGGCGGCCCACCGTGCCGAACAGCGGAACCACCCGTACGAAAGGAGACCCCTGTGATCGTCCGCAAGCTCGAAGAGGTCACCTGCGTCGACTGGGGCAACGGCCTCAGCCGCAGATTCCTCACCCAGGCCGACGGCGTCGGCTACACCGTCACCGACACCATCGTCCGCGCGGGCACCAAGTCCCGCCTGGAGTACCGCAACCACCTCGAGAGCTGCTACTGCATCGAGGGCTCCGGCGAGGTGATCGACAGCGACGGCGTCTCGCACCCCATCACCCCCGGCACCCTGTACGCGCTCGACCGGCACGACGCCCACTGGCTGGTGGCGAGCCCGCACGAGGACCTGCGCCTGGTGTGCATGTTCACCCCCGCGCTGCGCGGCGACGAGAGCCACAACCTCGACTCGCCCGAATTCTCCCACTACTGATGGCCGACTTCACGAAGGACCAGCAGGCCCTGCGCGACGGCCTGGCGCCCGTGCTCGAAAAGCTCGACGAAGGGCACATCGAGCGCGACGCGGCCGCCGAGTTCCCCCGTGAGGCATGGCGGCTACTGGCCGGCACCGGGATCCTCGGACTGCCCTTCGACGAGCGCCACGGCGGACTCGGCCAGTCGCTGACCACCACCATGTACGTCCTGGAGGGACTGGGGGAGGGCTGCCGGGACGCCGGACTGAACTTCTCCGTCTGCACCCACCTGGTCTCGCTCGGCGTCCCCCTGCAGCGCTTCGGCTCCGACACCCTCAAGGACCGCCACCTGCCCGGAATCTGCACCGGCGAGCTGATCGGCGCCCACGCCATCAGCGAACCCGACAGCGGCTCCGACGCGCTGGCGATGCGCACCCGTGCGGTACGCGACGGCGACACCTACGTCCTGAACGGCAGCAAGTCGTTCGTCAGCAACGGGCCCGTCGCCGACGTGTTCACCGTCTACGCCCGCACCAGCGACCGTCCCGGTCCGCTGAGCATCACCGCGTTCCTCGTCGACCGCGACACCCCGGGCCTGACGCTGGGCCGGCCACTGGCCAAGATGGGCCTGCGCACCTCCCCGCTGTGCGAGCTGTACTTCGACGACTGCCGCGTCCCGGCAGACCGGGTGATCGGCCGGCCCGGCGGCGGGTTCCTCGTCCTGGACCACGTGATGCGCTGGGAGATCCTTTGCTCCTTCGTCATCAACGCCGGCGAGATGCAGCGCCGGGTGGACGCCTGCGTCCGCTACGCGCAGACCCGCAGCCAGTTCGGGCAGCCCATCGGCTCCTACCAGGCCGTCTCCCACAAAATCGTCGACATGGCCACCGGCGTGGAGACCTCCCGCCGCTGGCTGTACGAGACGGCACGCAAGATGACCGCCGGCGACAACGTCACCCGCGACATCGCCATGGCCAAACTCGTCACCAGCGAGGCCAACGTCGCCTCCGCCCTGGCCGCCGTGCAGATCTTCGGCGGCAACGGCTACATGACCGAGTACGGCATCGAGAGCCAACTGCGCAACGCGGTCGCCGGAACGATCTACTCCGGCACCTCCGAGACCCAGCGCAACCGCATCGCCGCACTCCTTGGCCTGTGAACCCACCGACGGGCCTTTGGAATCCAACCGACAACGAAGCGGACCCCCAGTTGCCATGACGACCCCACTGAGCACCGGCGCCCTCGAGGCCACCGAGTTCCTCGACCACGAGAACGAGCAGGTACGCGCGTTCGTGGCCGACGCCCTGCCGCCCACCGCCACCACACCCACCGAGCAGGCCGTCGCCCTCTACTACGCGGTCCGTGACACGATCCGCTACGAGGTCTACGGCGCCGACCTCACCCGCCAGGGGCTGCGCGCCGGCACCGTGGCGGCCACCGGCTCCGGCATGTGCCTGCACAAGTCGGTCCTCTACGCGGCCGGCCTGCGCTCGCTCGGCATCCCCGCCCGCCTCGTCCTGACCGACGTGCGCAACCACCTCGCCTCCCCGAAACTGGTGAGCCTGCTCGGCGGCGACGTGTTCCACCAGCACTGCCTGACCTCCGTACGCCTCGAAGGCCAATGGGTGCGCGCCACACCGGTGTTCAACAAGAACCTGTGCCGGCTGTACCGGATGGCGCCCCTCGACTTCGACGGCACCACCGACAGCCTGCACCACCCCTTCGACCTGAAGGGGCGCCGCCAGATGGAGTTCCTGCGCTTCCACGGCGAATTCGACGACCTGCCCTACGAGGCCGTCCTGGCCGACCTGCGGGCCGCGCACCCCGGCCTGTTCGGCGCCGGTGGCGACCGCTTCACGGCCGGCTCCCTGGAGCACGACGCCGGCCGGACGGCGGCCGCCTGATGCTGGTCAAGATCTGCGGTGCCACCACCACGGCGGAGGTCGACGCCGTCGCCGCCTCCGGCGCCGACCTGATCGGCCTGTGGCACCACGTACCGGGCGGCCACGCCGACCTGACACTCGACCAGCTCACCGTGCTCGGCGCCCGGGCCCGCGCCGCGGGCCTGGCGCCCGTCCTGGTCACCTTCTCCGCCGACACCGGCCAACTGTCCACGGCCGTACGGGCGGCCGACGCCGCCTGGGTCCAACTGCACGGCTTCCAGCCCCCCGGCGTGCTGCGCGCCCTGCGCGCACAGTGCCCCGAAGGCCCGAAGATCGCCAAAGTGCTGCACGTACGCGACGACACCTGCCTGGAGGGCCGGCTCACCGGCGCCTACGAGCGGGCCGGCGCCGACTGCTTCCTCTTCGACGCCGTCACCGGCGACGGCCGGATCGGCTCCACCGCCCAGCGCCTGGACGACACCACGGTCACGAAACTGGCCGACGCCACCACCCTGCCGTTCCTCCTCGCCGGCGGCCTCGGCCCCGCCAACCACGGCGACTTCCCCGCCACCCGGTCCCATCCCCGCTTCCTCGGCATCGACGTCGACTCCGCCGCCCGCGGCGACGACGGCCGCCTCGAGGTCTCCCGCGCCGCGGCCGTGGTGCACGCCTGGCGCACCGCCCCGGACGCCGACCTCGACATGCGGGCGGGCACCGGCTGAACCGGCTCGCGCGCCCCCGGTGGCGGCGCCCTCGCGGTCGACGCCATGCCGGCCGTGCACCGGATGCGCTGCCGCTCGGCGCGGCCGACAGGGCCCTCACCGGTGACGAGCGTGGGGTGTACCCCCGCGAAGCGAGAACCGGTGGCATCGATGCACACGGCGGTCCGAGTGACGGGGGCGGCGTGCCCATCGCGTACCCGGGCGCCAGGGGGCAGGACGACGACGGGACTTGGTGCGAGCACCGCCATTTGGCCGCGCTCGACGAGCCCGGCCTGTCCATTGCTGATTGCGTCGGGCCTACGCCCCGGCTGTGCGGGCGGCTCGACTCGATGGAGATCTCATGCGCAAGATGGTTCTTGTGGTGGCCCTCGCCGCCGCCCTGTCCTCCGCTTGCCCGGCGCTGGCTGCGGACGACAGCCTCGAAGGCGAAGGTCGCAACGGCCTGAAGGTGACGGGCCTCACCGATGATCAGCGCCTGGTCTGGTTCCGTGCCGGTAACCCTGAAAAGGTCACCTCGTCCGGCACGGTCAGCGGGCTCACGGGCGATTCGCAACTGGTCGGCATCGACTACCGCGTCCAGGACGGCCTGCTCTACGGGGTGGGCGACGCCGGCGGCGTCTACACCATCGACACCAGCGACGCCACGGCGACGAAGGTGTCCCAGCTGAGCATCGCCCTTCAGGGCGACTTCTTCGGAGTGGACTTCAACCCGGCCGCCGACCGGCTGCGGATCATCAGTGACACCGGGCAGAACCTGCGCCACAACGTCAACGTCCCCGTCGGCGGGACCGTCGCCGACAGCACTCTGACCACTCCGCCCGCGGTCACGCCCGCCCTCGGGGTGACCGGCGCCGCCTACACCAACAACGACCTCGACGTGGCCACCGCCACCAGCCTGTTCGACATCGACACCGCCAACGACCGCGTCGTCCTGCAGTCGCCCGCCAACGCCGGCACCCTCGCCCCGACCGGGAACCTCGGCGTCGACGCGGGCCCCAGCGCGGGCTTCGACATCTACTTCTCCGCGAAGGACGGCACCAACCGCGGCTTCGCCGCCCTGCAGACCGGCGATTCCTACCGCTTCTACAGGGTCGACCTGCTCACCGGAGCGGCCGACGACGCCGGCGCCTTCCCCGCGGCCAGGCAGGTCTTCGACATCGCCCTGCCGCTGAACCAGAAGAAGTAGGCCGGTCACACTGCCTCAGCACCGGGTGGGCCGCGATCCGTGCTTCGCGACTCACCCGGCCGGCTGCCCACCGCCCATGGCGCGGGGGCCGTGCGCTGCGGCCACAGCGAGGTCGAACCGGTCGGCCATGTCGGGGACCGCGGTAGGACGAGTGATCACGCTGCCCGCGCGTGCGGGGGCGGCGTCACCGCCCGTGACCAGGGCCGAGGGCCCTTCGCCGGGTGAGGTGGCGGGTCATACGGGTGATCGACGCCCAGGTGATGAACGATTCGCTGACCTGCGGCAGCCTCTCGTGGTCCCGGCAGCGCCGGCCGGCGCTGCCGGGACTGCCGGGCGTTTCCCGGCAACGGCGAGAGTCGGCGCCGCAGCGAGCACCCCGTGCCGGGCACGCCCCGGCACGGGGCCGCCTCCGTTCAGGCCCGCCCGCCGCGCGGCGCGGTGCCCCGCCCCCGCGAGGTGCGGCCCCACGGCTTGTAGACGGACACCACGGCGGCGACGGTCAGCAGCGCGAACAGCACCGGCACGCTCCACAGCAGGAAGTCCGCCGGCCAGCCCGGCTCCGGCGGCGCGCCGCCCGCCGTCGCGGTGTTCTCGGTGGCCTGCATGACGATGGGGTGGATCACGAACCACGCGAAGATCGTCATGAACAGGGTGATCACCCACTTGACGATGATCCACCAGTGCAGCAGCAGGCCCCACTTGGTGCCGCAGGACAGCAGAATGCCGGACAGCGCGGCGGTGATGCTGAACACCGTGACGCAGGTGTCGTCGAAGACGTACATCGCGTAGTAGACGCCCTTGGCGACCGCGGCGTCCTCGGTGGTGTACCCCATGACGGCCAGCACGGCCATCGCCAGGGAAAGACCCACCCAGCCCACCGAAGTCACGACATGGACGGCGAGCGTCAGCCTGCGCCCCCTTCGGGAGAGTTCGAACTTCTTCTTGGTCCTGCCCCGCGTGGTGGGGGACTGGCTTACGGCGGTGGCGGACAAAGCGGCGACCTTTCGTGGGGGACGAGGGAGAGGAAGGCGATGCGACCGGACAGCCGACAGCCCCGCGCAAGCCCCGCGGCCACCCGGCGGCCGGCCGTGCCCGGGCGTGCCGGCGCGCACGGGCACGCAGGCGAGGCCCTCCGCCGGGAGCATCCCCGCCGCCGCTGGAGAACGGCTCGAGCGCTGCTCCCGCCCCGCGCCGCCCCGATCGCGTTCCAGCCAGTCTCCGGGGACCCTCCAGCCGGGCTGTTCAGCCTTGCACCACCAAGGTCCGAGGAGTCTCGGGGAAGCCGGGACCGACAGGGTGGAGCAGGCGTGACAGTTCTGGTGACAGGAGCGACAGGATCCGTCGGCCGGCATGTGGTCGACCACCTCGTGGCGGCGGGAGCGCAGGTGCGGGCCCTGACCCGCACCCCGGCCGCAGCGGGGCTCCCCGACGGCGTCGAGGTGTTCGAGGGCGACCTCGAGCAGCCGCAGACACTGCGGGCCGCCCTGAACGGCGTGGAGCGCCTCTACCTCTTCCCGGTCCCCGAGACCGCGCGGGAGGTCGTCGCCCTCGCCAAGGAGGCCGGAGTGCGCCGCATCGTGGTGCTCTCCTCCTCGTCCGTGCTCGACACCTCCGGCGACAACCACAGCGGCGAGCACCACCGCACCGTGGAGCGCGCCGTGGAGGAGTCCGGCATCGCGTGGACCTTCGTCCGCCCCGACGAGTTCGCCACCAACCTGCTGTGGAAGTGGGGCCACTCCATCCGCACCGAGGGCCTCGTGCGCACCCCCTACGGCGGCGCGCCGCGCGTGCTGATCCACGAGGCCGACGTCGCCGCGGTGGCCGCCACCGCGCTCCTCGAGGACGGCCACACCGGGCAGGCGTACGTCCTGACCGGCCCTCAGGCCATCACCCAGGTGGACCAGGTGAAGGCGATCGCCGCCGCCATCGGCACCGAGGTCGCCTTCGAGGAGATCACCCCCGACCAGGCGCGCGAGCAGATGGGCCACTTCATGCCGCCGCCGGTCGTCGAGATGATCCTCGGCTACCTCGCCGACGCCATGGACAACCCGCCCGTGCCGCTGGACACCGTCGAGCGGATCACCGGCCGCCCGGCCCTCACCTTCGCCCGGTGGGCCGCCGACCACGCCGCCGACTTCGCCCCCCGGCGCGAGACGGTGGCGGCGTGAGCGTCGACACCGGCACAGCCGCCGCCGGCCGCGCAGCCACCCCCGCCGCCGGTGGCCGGACGGCCAACGCCCATGTGCAGCTCACCGGCAGCGGCCGCCCCGAGGACCACATCGTCGCCGGCAACGGCACACGGCCCACGGCCGGCCGGGGCAAGGTCGTCGTCCGCGTCGAGGCCGCCGGCGTGTCCTTCGCCGAGGTGCAGATGCTCCAGCACCTGCACCCCTTCCCGCCCAAGTTCCCCTTCGTGCCCGGCTACGACCTGGTCGGCCGCATCGTCGAGACCGGCGACAACGTCACCGGCTGGAACACCGGCGACCGGGTCGCCGCGATGCCCCGCCACGGCGCCTGGCAGCAGTACGTCGAGGTGCCCGCCGCCGCGCTCGCCGCGGTGCCCGAGCACCTGGACGCGGCCGTCGCCGTCTCCCTGATCACCAACGGCGTCACGGCCTACCAGATGCTGCACCGGCAGACCGCGCTCGCCGCCGGCTCCACCGTGCTCGTGCACGGCGCCAGCGGCGGCGTCGGTACCCTGCTCACCCAGCTCGCCGTCCACGCGGGAGTGCGCGTCATCGGCACCGCCTCACCCGCCAAGCACCCCGCGGTGCGCGCCCTGGGCGCCGAGCCCCTCGACTACCGCACCGGCGACCTCGCCGCCGCCGTCCGGGAACTGGCACCCGACGGCGTCGACGCCGTCTTCGACCACATCGGCGGCCGCGGCCTCGACGCCGGCTGGGCCATGCTCGCCGACGGCGGCACCCTCGTCTCCTTCGACTCCTCCGTGGCCGGCTACCGGCCCGGCCAGTGGTTCAGGCCGCATGTGCCCGCACTGCGCCGCACCGCCGCCCGCTGGATCGCGGCCAAGCTCCGCCTCACCCGCGGCCGCCGCCAGAGCATGTACTACGTCAAGCCCGGCGACGACTTCCGAACCGACCTCGCCGCCCTGTACCGGCTGGTCGACGAGGGCGTTTTGAGCCCCGAGATCGCCGGCCGCCACCAACTGGCCGAGGCCCCGGCCGCGGTACGCGCCCTGCTGGACGGCGCCACCGTCGGCAAGCACGTCCTGATCCCCTGAGACCGGTAAGGAACCCTCACCATGACCGCAACGCTCGCCGAACTGCCCATCCAGAGCGTCCAGGAGCGCAACAAGCAGATCGCGCTCGACTGCGCCGCCGCCTGGAACCGCTGGGACCTGGACGGCATCTTCGTCCACTGGTCGCCGGACATCCGGCACTTCTCCGAGGACCGCCCCGTCGACTCGCAGGCCATGAAGCAGGCGATGCGCGGCGGCCTCGCCGCCTTCCCCGACCTGCACCTGGACGTCAAGAGCGCCGTCTCGCAGGGCGACCGCGTCATCCTGCGCATCACCGTGACCGCCACCCACCTCGGCGATTTCATGGGCAAGGCCGCGACCGGCAAGAAGGTCACCTGGTTCATGCTCGAGGAGCTGCGCTTCGACGACGCCGGGAAGATCATCGAGCACTACGACGTCTTCAACTACCTGCCGATGCTCAAGGAACTGGGCTTCGTCGCCGCCGACGTCCTGTGACCTTGCCGCACCACCGAAGGGCCCGGGCCGCCGACACGGCCCGGGCCCTTGTCCGTGCCCCGGCCCAGCCGGCCGCCGCCGGCAGCCCGGGGAAGATCCCGCATGTCGTCGAACACGATCGCGGCCCCGCCGGCCGGGATGCCAGGCCGCCGCAGTGGCCGAACGCCCGCATCCCGGCCGCCCGCGCCGCCCTTGACCACCGCACACGCCCGGTGCTCCACCCCCAGGGGCCGTGCGAGTGCAGGAACAGGTCGTGAGTGAAGCTGCCGGCACGAAGGGCCCGGACCGCCGACACGGTCCGGGCCCTTCGTGCGGTGGTCGGGGTCAGAGGTCCAGCGACTTCAGATACGCCCCGAACGACAGCAGCCCCGGGTGCTCGGCCCGCAGCGCGGGGATGTCCGCCCGGTAGCCGTGCTCCTGGAACCACTCGAACATCAACGCGATCTCCGGCGCGTTGGGGATGTACGGGTTCGCCGCCACCGCGTCCAGCGGCAGCTCCTCGAACCGGGCCGGCAGGCCTGTCCGCGCGGCGAACGCCTCGGCGACCTGCGTCGCGCTCAACTCGTCGCCCGCCAGCTCCACCGCACGGCCCACATACTCCGCGGGCCGCTCGAAGGCCTCGGCGGCGAAGAAGCCGATGTCCTCCACCGCGATGAACTGCACACGGGTGTCCGGCTTCAGCGCCAGCTGCACCACCAGCGTCCCGTCCACCTGTCGCGGGCCGTGCGCGGCGAAGTTGTCCATGAAGAACGACGGACGCAGCACCGTCACCGGCACGGAAAGCTCCTGCAGATACCGCTCGATGTGCCGCTTGGACTCGAAGTGCGGTACGCCGCTGTGCCGTTCCGCACCGCCCACCGAGCTGTACACCACGTGCGCCACGCCGGCGGCCTTCGCCGCCCGCGCCACCGCGCGGCCCTGGCGGACCTCGCCGCCCAGGCCCTTGGGCGTCATGAACGTCTGCACGGAGAACACCCCGTGCACACCCTCCATCGCCGAACGCAGCGACGCCTCGTCGTCCAGGTCGCCCCGTACCAGCGTCACGCCCAGGTCGGTCAGCGCACGGGCCGCCTCGGAGGCCGGGTCGCGCACCAGCGCCGCCACCGGGCGCCCACGGCGCACCAGTTCACGCGCGGTCGCCCCGCCCTGAAGGCCCGTCGCACCGGTCACCAGGACCGTCCCGCCGCCCTCGCTGCTCACGCCATCACCTCCTCGGCGGCGAACAGCGCCGCGTTCGCCTCGGCCCACGTCCGGTAGCTGCGCGGCTCACGGCCGGTCAGCAGCCGCACCGCCGGCGTCGGCCGGGACCACGGCACCTCGGGGCTGTGCAGGGCGGCCACATTGGTCACCGCGGCCGGCCGGTCGCCGGTGATGCCCGCGAAGACCTCCACGACCTCCTCCTGCGGCGCGACCGAGAAGTCCAGCTCACGGCCCAGCACCTCGCCCAGGATGCGGGCCTGCTCCTTCGAGGTCAGCACCTCGGAGCCGGTCAGCACATACGCCTTGCCCCGGTGGCGCTCGTCGGTGAGCGCGGCCACCGCCGAGGAGGCGATGTCGTACTCGTCGATCGGCGCACCCGGGTTGTTGCCGATCCAGCAGCGCACCGCGCCGCTCTCCCGCACGGTCCTGATCCACCACGAGGTGTTGGCGTGGAACGGGCCGGGCCGCAGGAACGTCGTGTCGGCGCCCGACGCGGTGATGGCCTCCTCCGCGGCCCGGTGCTCGTCCGCGATGCCGTGCGGCAGCGGATGCAGCACGCTCGCGGACGACAGGAACACCAGGTGCCCCACGCCCGACGCCGCCGCGGCCGCGGCGACGCCCCGGGCCTCGCCCGCCACATCGCCGGACAGCACCACCAGCGCCGAACCCACCCCCGCGAACGCGGCCGCCAGCGACGCCGGGTCGGCAGGAGAGCCCGCCACCACCTCGACGCCGGCCGGCAGGTTGGCCTCCTCGGGGGTACGGCTCAGGGCCCGCACCCGGTGGCCCGCCGCGGCGAGCTGCGTAACGGCCTCACGGCCCACCTTGCCGGTCGCTCCGGTGACGAGAATCATGACTCAGTCCCTCCAGCCGTTCGGCTCCGGCCACGGCGACCCGAGCTGCCGGTAGGTGCCCTGGTAGTCCGGCCAGTCACGGTGGTCACGGATCTTGCCGTCGACCAGACGGATCAGATGGATCTGCTCCCCGGAGAAACGGCGCCCGGTCGGCGCCATCCCCACCAGGTCGCCGACATGACGGCCGTACAGGACCAGGTTGGCGCGCACCCAGTCGCCACGCTCCTCGATGAGGACCTCCTCGAGGTACGCCTCCTCCGAGAAGGTCATCTTCAGCCACTTCACGGCCATCGCGAACGAGTCCGGACCCCGCAGGTCCATGTGCTCCATCGTCGCCGGATTCAGATAATCCGGGTGGATGAATTCCGCGACGTCATCGGTCTTTCCGGTGTTGTACGCCTCCACCATGCGGCGTACCGCCGCTATATGACTGCTCATCGCATTCCCTTTCGCCGGGCGCCCAGCAGAAATTCAGGACACTGGCCGACATTGTGCGGTGGCCGAAGAGGCCGGGCAAGCGGCGAATTGCCGGCGTCGACCGGCTCTCGAACGGCCCTCCACCACCACCCGGCCGGAAAGCCGCAGCATTCACCCTGAACAGATCCATGCCGCCACCACCCCCGGAGCTGACCGTGGACACCGCGACCACCTACAAGACGAAAGTCACCGCCGCCTTCAACAAGGCCGCTGCGGCCTACGACCGGCTCGGGGTCGAGTTCTTCACCCCCATGGGCCGCCGGCTCGTCGAGCACGCCCGCCCGCAGCCCGGACAGCGGCTCCTCGACGTCGGCTGCGGCCTGGGCGCCACCCTTCTGCCCGCCGCCGACCGGATCGGCCCCACCGGTCACGCGCTGGGCATCGACATCGCCGAGGCCATGATCGAACAGGCCGGCCAGGAGGCGCGGCGCCAAGGCATCGACAACGTCGAACTGCGGGTCATGGACGGCGAACACCCCGACCTGCCCGCCCGGTCCTTCGACCTCGTCATGGGCAGCTACAGCGTCATCTTCCTCCCCGACGCCCGCGCCGCCCTCGCCCGCTACGCCGGCCTGCTGCGCGACGGCGGCCGGATCGCCTTCACCAGCCCCGTCTTCCGCAAGGACGACTTCCCCTTCCTGCCGCCGCTGTTCAGCCGCTGGATCCCCATGTCGCTGCTCCAGCACCTGCCGCCCGCCTGGCACCCCGAGCAGCTGCGGCGCCAGCTGCACTCCTGGCTCGAGGACCCGGCCGACCTCGAAGCCGCCCTGCGGCAGGCCGGATTCACCGACACCGTCATCACCGACGAGGTGGTCGAGATGACCGCCGCGAGCGGCGAGGACTGGGTCGAGTGGTCCCACACGCAGGGCATGCGGCTGCTGTGGCAGCACCTGCCCGCCGACGAGGCCGCCGCCCTGCGCGCCCGCCTGACCGGCGAACTCGACGCCCTGCGCGACGCCGACGGCCTCATCCGCATCGACGTCCCGGTCCGCTACGTCACCGCCACCGTCGCCCGCTGACCCCCCGCGGCCCTGCCGGCGACGCGGCCCGCAGGGCTGCTCGCACGGCGGCGGTCCGGCCCGCACCGGCGGTGGACCGAGCGCACGTCGGCGGCCCTCCGCACGGTGGCGGGAGCCGCACCTGAAGCGGCCCCCGGGGGCATCCCCCGGGGGCCGCTTCAGGTGTGCGTGGCGGGCGTCAGGTCACCGACAGTGCGCCGTCCACCGCCACGACCGTGCCGTTGGCGTACCCGGCCTCCGGACGGGTCAACTGGACGATCCACCAGGCGATGTCCTCCGGCCGGCCCACCCGGCCCGCCGGGATCCGCTCCGCCATCTGCGCGAGGAACGCCTCGTACGCCTTTGCCGGCATCCCGGCCCGCACCCCCACACCGGTGTCCACGACACCGGGCGCGACACCGACCGAGCGGATGCCGCGCGGCGCGAGCTCGACGGCCCAGGTGCGGGTCAGGAAGTCGAGCGCCACCTTCGCCATCCCGTACACCGAGTTCTCCGGCCAGGCGCGGCGGCCCAGCGAACCCGCGGAGCTGACGTTCACCACGACCCCGCCGGCGGCCTCGAGCGCGTCCAGGGCGGCCTGCGTCAAAAAGACCGGCGCGAGCAGATTCGTGCCCAACTGCTCGCGCACACCATCGCGTTCCAGACCGTCCAGGGGCGCGAATGCGGTGACCGCCGCATTGTTCACGAGAACATCGAGGCGGCCGAATTCTTCGAGCGCCGTCCGGACAATCAGACCGGGCGCATCGTGGTCGTGGACATCGGCGACCAGAATGCGAATTCGGTCGTGCCCGTCCGCTGTTTCCTTCAGCGTCGATTCACTGCGCCCGACAATGAGCACATGCGCGCCGTCGTCCGCGAAAGCGCGGGCCGTGGCGGCGCCGATTCCCGTGCCGCCGCCGGTGACGACGACCGATTTCCTCACCTGGTCCGTCATCGCGGCCTCAGGAGCACAGGGCGGTGTTGACACCGCGGATGACGGCCTGCTCGGCCTCCGGGCCGAAGTCCTTGTCGCCGATCGTGAACGACAGCTGCACCCGGGCCGACCGGTCGCGGGTGGTGGCCGCGAACGTGGCGTAGCCGGGGATGCCGGCGCCGTGGCCCCACAGGTCCAGGTCGTCGTCGTTCTCCAGCTTCATGATGCCCAGGCCGTAGCCGATGCCCATCGGCAGGTTCTCGATCATCTCCGGCGGCAGCGGCGTCGTCATCTCGGTGAACTCCGGCTCGTTCAGCAGCGTCCCGTCGAACAGGGCGCAGAAGAACCGGTCCAGATCCGCCGTGGTGGAGATGATCTCGCCCGCGCAGCCGGCCTCCGAGGGGTTCATCAGCGTCACGTCGACCGGCTCGCCGCCGATCTGCATGTAGCCGCGGGCGTGCGGGCCGGGGATGTTCGGGTCGTCGCCCGGCAGCGTCGTCTCCGTCAGCCCCAGCGGCTGCAGGACCCGCTCGGTGATCTCCTCGCGGTAGGAGCGGCCGGTGATCTTCTTGATGAGCAGGCCGACGATGAAGTAGTTGGTGTTGCAGTACGCGAACTTCGTGCCCGGCTCGAACTCCAGCGGCTTGGCCGCCGCGATGGCGATCAGGTCCTCGGGCTCGTAGTGCTTGTAGCGGTCGCGCAGGAACCGGTCGCCCGGCTTCTGGAACGAGTCCATGTAGTTGTACAGGCCGCTGGTGTGCTGCATCAGGTTCCGGACGGTGATCTTCTCACCGTACGGGAGCAGCCCCGGCAGGTAGGACTCCACACTCCGGTCCAGGTCCAGGCGGCCCTCGGCGACCAGCTGCAGCACCACCACGGCCACGAACGGCTTGGTGATGCAGGAGATACGGAACCGGCCGTCCGCGGGAACCGGCCGGTCCGAGCCCAGCTCCGCGATCCCGGAGGTGACGACGAAGGAGTTGTCCCCCCGGGTGACCCGGAACTGCACGCCGGCCGCGCCGGCCTGGACCAGCCGGTCCGCCGCTCCCTGCACGGCCTGCTGAAGAGCCGAGACCCCCGGCCGGTCGATCGTCGTCTGCGTCATGCGTGAAACCCCCATCGGGTGGCGAATCGGTCCGTGCGCGGGCCCGGAGTGTCCGGCTGCGGCGCCGTCCGCCACAAGGGCGGCACTTCGCGACACGACCCGGCTCCTGCGCAGGCAATGACGTACGCGGCCCAACGTGGCCGCCCGCGATGGAGGCCCGCCCGCACGCCGCTGGAGCGTTGCTCGCGCACCGGGCCCGCCCCGCCCCGCGCCCCCGGTGCCCCGGCGCCGTCCGCGCCCCGCCGAGAGACCGTCGAGCGGACTTCCACGGTTTCTCGAGCGCGGCGGCACAGCGTGGCATGCGACACCCGACCGGTGCCTGCCGGCGCTGGTGCCCTCCCGGCAGGCCCAGCCGGTCGCGGCATCACGCCACCCGGAGGAGGACCACGCCGTGCCGCGATTCACGTATCCGGAACTGCCCCTGGACGGACTGCTGCGCCAGGCCGCCGTCCGGGATCCCGACGGCACCGCCCTGACCCGCGGGCAGCACACCCTCACCTACGCCGAACTCGACGCCCGCGCGGACCGCGTCGCCCACTACCTCCTGCGCGCCGCGCCCCGGCCCACCACCGTCGGCGTGGCGAACACCCTCGACACCGCGTTCGCCGCCACCTACTACGGCACCAGCCGCAGCGGCCACACCATCGCCCTGGTCAACCCGCTCATCGGGGAGGCGGCGCTGCGGCACGTGTTCACCGCCGCCGCGATCGAGATCGCGTTCGTGCCCCGCGCCACCGCCGAACTGCTCACCAAGATGCGCGAGGAACTGCCCCGCCTGCACACCCTCGTCGTCACCGACGCCGACGACGGCGTGGTCCCCGCCGACGCGACTCCCCTCCACGTCGCCCTGGACGGCGCCGGCGACGGGCCGGCCGCCCCCGCCCACGGGCCGGCCGACCCGTCCTCGACCGTGTGCCTGCAGTTCACCACCGGCACCACCGGCCGCCCCAAGGGGGTGCGCCTGACCCACCGCAACCTGGTCGCCAACGCCCACCAGATCGCCCTCGCCCACGGTCTCGGCCCGGCGTCCGTCACCCTCAACCACCTGCCGCTGTTCCACGTGATGCACCTCAACTCGGCCGTGTGCGCCGGCGCCGCGCAGGTGCTGTGCACCGACGGCGACCCCCTCGCCTCCCTCACCCTGGCCGCCCGTACCGGCGCCACCCACTACTACGGGCTCCCCGCCCGCCTGCACCGCCTCGCCGCCGATCCGCGCCTCACCGCCCCGGCCGCCGTGCCCGCCCTGCCCCGGCTCACCGCCGTCATGTCCGGCGGCACCGCCCTCGCGCCCGCCGCCGCCCGCCGGCTGAGCCGGGCGCTCGGCGTCCCCGTCGTCCAGGGCTACGGCATGGCCGAACTCTCCCCGCTCAGCCACAACCAGCGCCTCACCGACGACCCCCGCCCCGGCGCCGTCGGCCACCCCCTGCCCGGCACCGAGAGCCGCATCGTCGGCCTCGACTCCCGCAGGCCCGCCGAGCCCTGGACCACCGGCGAAGTACAGGTCCGCGGACCCCAACTGATGGCCGGCTACCTCAACGACGACGAACCCTCCCGGATCGACGCCGAGGGCTGGTTCTCCACCGGCGACATCGGCTACCAGGACACCGACGGCGCCCTGTTCCTCGTCGACCGGCTCGGCGACGTCTTCAAGTACGACAACGAACTCGTCTCACCCACCGCCGTCGAACGGATCATCGCCGACGACCCCCGCGTCGCCGAATGCGTCGTCGTCGGCTGGCCCGACGCCGTCCACGGCGCCGTCGTCTGGGCCGGCATCGTCCTGCGCGAGACACCCCGCCCCCCGCACCACGCCCCCCACGCCGTCCTCGACGTCCTCGACGCGATCACCGAGAAGGCCAACTCCCGCCTGGCCCACTTCGAACGCATCCGCCGCGTCGAAGCCCTCGAGACCGTCCCGCGCACCCCCACCGGCAAACCCCGCCGCACCGAACTGCGCACCCGGCTGCGCGCCCGCGCCACCGCGGAAGCAGCCGCCTGACCCCACCCCTTACCGACCTGTCGCAGGAGGCAGACCATGGTGACCTTCGTCAACAAGCTGACCGTGCACGGCGACCACGACACCTTCCTCGCCGTCCGCGCCCGCCTCACCGCCTACATGACCGCCCAGCCCGGCTACATCAGCCACCAGAACCTGCGCGCCGTGGGCCAGGACAACATCCACCTCGAGATCGCCGTGTGGGACAGCCCCCAGGCCCACCGCGCCGCCGTCACCAGCGCCGGCTTCGCCGCCATCGTCGCCGACCTCAAGCCCCTGGTGACCGCCGAACCCGCCCTGTACACCGACGAGAGCGCCGACGCCCCGCTGGAGGCGGCCGGTGTCCGATGACCTGTGCCCCCACGTCCTGATCGCCGGCGCCGGCCCGGTCGGCCTGAGCGCCGCCCACGAACTGGCCCGCCGGGGCCTGCGCGTGCGCCTCGTCGACGCCGCCGCCGGCCCCGCCCGCACCAGCCGCGCCGTCGCCGTCCACCCGCGCACCCTGGAAACCCTCGACCAGATGGGCACCCTCGCCCCCGTCGTCGAGGCCGGCCGCACCAACCGGGCCTTCACCATGTACGCCTCGGGCCGCCGCCTGGTGCGCCTGGAGGCCGACTACCGCAGCATGCCCACCCGCCACCCCTACACCGTCATCATCGAACAGACCCGCACCGAAGCCGTCCTGCGCGACGCCGTCACCGCCCTCGGCGTCGACATCGAATGGGGCGTCCGCCTGACCGGCTTCGAGCAGGACACCACCACGGTACGAGCCACCCTGCGCCACACCGACGGCACCGAGGAAACCTGCGAGACCGCCTGGCTCATCGGCTGCGACGGCGGCCACAGCACCGTACGCAAACACCTCGGCCTGCCCCTGATCGGCGAGAGCAGCGACACCTGGATCCTCGCCGACGCACCCGTGCGCACCGACCTCGAACCCGACAGCATCTACTGGGTCCACACCGGCAAACAGGCCCTGATGATGGTGCCCTACGCCCGCAGCGGCCACTGGCGGCTGCTCGACACCGCACCCGACAGCGCCGACGCGACCGGCGCCGCCGACCGCTTCGCCGCCCGCCTCACCAAGGGCCTGGGCCGCCCCGTCCACGTCGGCGACCCCGCATGGACCTCCGTCTTCACCTTCCAGCAGCGCATGGTGCCCCGCATGCACACCGGCCGTGTCTTCGTCGCCGGCGACGCCGCCCACGTGCACAGCCCCGCCTCCGGACAAGGCATGAACACCGGCATCCAGGAGGCCTACAACCTCGCCTGGAAACTCGCCATGGTCCACCACGGCCACGCCCGCCCCGCACTGCTGGACACCTACAGCACCGAACGCGTCCCCATCGGCAGGGCACTGCTCGGCTCCACCCGCACCGCCACCTTCCTCGTCGCCCTCAAGAACGCCCTCGCCTCCCTCGCCCTGCCCGTCGTCTTCACCGCCGTCCGCAACCTGCCCCCGCTGCGCCGCGCCATCCAGCGCAAGGTCCTCGGCGGCATGTCCGGACTGCGCATCGACTACGCCGACAGCCCGCTGACCACCGGCGCCCGGCACGAGTACGTCCCCGTCGCCGACCCGCTCGCCGTGCCCGTCCCCACACCCCGGCGCCGCCACGTCCCCGGCCCCGGCGAACGCGCCGCCACCGCCACCGCCCGCCGGCCCGACTCACCCGGCCCCCTCGCCCTCGCCGACGAACTGCGCGACGTCCGCTTCACCCTGATCCTCACCCCCGGCGACCGCACCCCCACCTCCGAGCGCACCGCCGCCGACGCCGCCGCCCGCCACGGCACCTGGCTGTCCGTCCGCACCGTCACCGACACCGCCACAACCCACGCCGACGCCGACGCGCCGGGCCCCCGCCCGCTGCCCGACCCCGACGGCGCCCTGCGCCGGGCCCTGGGCCTGGCCCCCGGCGCCTGGGCGCTGATCCGCCCCGACGGCTACCTCGCCGCCCGCGGCGGCCTGCTCACACCCCGCGCCCTCGACGAGGCCCTGCGCCCGCTGTCCCTCGCCCCGCACCAGCCGCGCACCGCCCGGATCCGCCGCGCCGACGCCGTTCTCCAGCAGCCCTCCTGCGGCCTTCGAGCGGACTTGGACACCGTCGGGACCACCGTCGGCACCACCGCCGTCGGCGCACCGCACAAGGAGGCAGCACGATGACGCCACCGCCCCCTCCACCGCCACCGCCGGCCGCGCCGGTCGCCCTGGTCACCGGAGCCACCAGCGGCATCGGCCTCGCCGTGGCCCGCGACCTCGGCCGCCGCGGCCTGCGCGTCTTCATCTGCGCCCGCACCGCACAGGAGGTCAAACAGACCGTCGAGGACCTGCGCGACGAAGGCCTGGAAGTCGAAGGCACCGCCGCCGACGTCCGCTCCCGGGAGTCCGTCGCCGCCCTGGTGCGCACCGTCCTGGACACCTACGGACCCGTCTCCGTCCTCGTCAACAACGTCGGACGCAGCGGCGGCGGCCCCACCGCCGACATCGCCGACGACCTCTGGTACGACGTCATCGACACCAACCTCAACAGCGTCTTCCTGCTGACCCGCGAAGTCCTCAAGAACGGCGGCCTCGCCGACGCCTCCTGGGGCCGCATCATCAACATCGCCTCCACCGCGGGAAAGCAGGGCGTCCTGCTCGGCGCCCCCTACACCGCCTCCAAGCACGGCGTCGTCGGCTTCACCAAGGCCCTCGGCAAGGAACTCGCCCCCGCCGGCATCACCGTCAACGCGGTGTGCCCCGGCTACGTCGAGACCCCGCTGGCCGAACGCGTCCGCCAGGGCTACGCCGCTGCCTGGGACACCACCGAGGAATACGTGCAGGAGCAGTTCGAGGCCAAGATCCCCCTCGGCCGCTACACCACCCCCGAAGAGGTCGCCGCCCTGGTCGGCTACCTCACCACCGAACACGCCGCCTCCATCACCGCCCAGGCACTCAACGTCTGCGGCGGACTGGGCAACTTCTGAAAGAGGATGAGAGATGTCCGCTGAGCGAGTGCACGCAACGACGCACGAGGTGAACGTGGCCGCGCCCGCCGGCGTGGTCTACGGCCTGATCTCGGACGCAGTGCAGTGGCCGCTGTTCTTCCCGCCCAACGTCCATGTGGAGAGGCTCGAGTTCGACGGCGCCGGCGAGCGCCTGCGCATGTGGGCGACCGCCAACGGACAGGTCAAGTCCTGGACCTCCCGGCGGGTCCTGGACCCCGAGCGGCGCCGCGTCGAGTTCCGCCAGGAACTGCCCGCCCAGCCCGTCAAGTCCATGGGCGGCACCTGGATCGTCGAATCGCTGGGCGCCGAGAGCTGCAAGCTGACCCTCCTGCACGACTTCACCGTCGCCGACGACGCCCCCGACGACGTCGCCTGGGTCGAGCGCGCCACCGACACCAACAGCCGCGCCGAGCTGGCCAACCTCCGACAGCTCGCCGAGCGCTGGAACCGGCTCGACGACCTCGTCCTGTCCTTCGAGGACTCCGTCCGCGTCGACGGCCCCGCCGAACTCGTCTACGACTTCCTCTACCGGGTGGGCGACTGGCCCGAACTCGTCCCCCACGTCTCGCGCCTGGACCTGACCGAGGACCAGCCCGGCGTGCAGGTCATGGCCATGGACACCGTCACCGCCGACGGCTCCACCCACACCACCGAATCCGTCCGCGTCTGCTTCCCCCACGCCCAGCGCATCGTCTACAAGCAGACCGCCACCCCGCTGCTGATGTCCGCCCACACCGGCGAATGGTCCGTCGTCCCCGACGAGACGGGCGTCACCGTCACCTCGCAGCACTCCGTCGTCCTGCGCCCGGAGAACATCGAGCCCGTCCTCGGCCCCGACGCCGACATCCAGACCGCCCGCCGCTACGTCCGCGAGGCCCTGGGCCGCAACAGCACCGCCACGCTCAACCTCGCCAAGAAGCACGCGGAAAGCGCGGTCCGCGTCCTTTGACACCGCCCGGACCGCACCCGCCCGGCCCGCCCGGCCCCGCCGGGCGGGCCGCGCTGCGTCGGCGACAGGACCGCACGACGGACCACCGCTCCGCACACAACCCCCTCAGAAACCGCTTACGCGGTTTGTAAATTGAGGGTGTGTTCGAGCCGTCGCGGCTTAAGGTGGGTGGACGGGGGAGGTGATCAAGACCTCCGAAAAAGCTTGTCCAGCAAGGGAAGTAGACGTTCCGCAGGTGGCGGGCGGTGCACGGGAAACAGGGCGGACGGTCCTATATTGACAAACCGTCCGCCCTGTTTTTTACTCGTTGTGCAGGAGGAGTACTCGCATACATGCGCGAACAGGGGAGACGGCGTGGATATCGAGGTGCTGGGGGAGTTCGGGGTGCGGGTGAACGGGGTGTCGGTGACGCCGACGGCACCCAAGCCGCGTCAGGTGCTGGCGCTGCTGGCGCTGCACGCCGACCGGGTGGTCCCGGTGGCGTCGCTGACGGAGGAACTGTGGGGACAGTGCCCGCCGCGCAGCGCCCGCACGACACTGCAGACATACGTGCTGCAGCTGCGGGACCTGATCTCAGGAGCGCTGGCGTCGACCGGTGACGGCAGAACCGGCGACGGCGCGCCCGGCGGAGGCGGGTCGGCGAAAGAAGTGCTGGTGACCTCCCCGGGCGGCTACGTGCTGGTATCGGGGGGCGGGACCAGCGACGTGGGGGAGTTCGAACTGCTGGCGGGGCGCGGCTACCGGGCGATGGACGCCGGGGACTTCGCGGGGGCGGCGCGGGTGCTGCGCCAGTCCCTGGAGCTGTGGACGGGCGGGGTGCTGGCCGATGTGCAGGCGGGAGCGCTGCTGCAGATGCACGTGCGCAGGCTCGAGGAGAGCCGGCTGTGCGCGCTGGACCAGCGGATCGAGGCGGATCTGCGGCTGGGCCGGCACCGTGAGGTGCTGGGCGAGCTGACGGTCCTGGTGAGCCGGTACCGCACGCACGAGAACCTGCACGGTCAGCTGATGCTGGCGCTGCACCGGTCGGGCCGGCGCAGCGAGGCGCTGGAGGTGTACCAGCGGCTGCGGGGGACGCTGGTACGGGAGCTGGGACTGGAACCGTCGGCCGCCCTGCGCCGCCTGCAGCGGTCCATCCTCACCGCCCAGGCCGACACCGTCCCCGACAACCCCGCCACCCGCACGGGTGAGCGGTTGTCCCGTGTGGCCGGCTGAGGCCCGGCCAGGACGTGCAGGGTCAGGAAGGAGACTGGGGATGCAGGCCAGGTCGGAGCGGACCCGTCGCGGGCTGGTGCACGCCGGGGCGCTGATGTTCGACCGTCACGGATTCGCGCAGGCGACGCTGGGCCAGATCGCCGGTGCCGCAGGAGTGACGAAGGGGGCGCTGTACTTCCACTTCGCCTCCAAGGACGCTTTGGCCGACGCGGTACAGGAACACGGCCGACAGGCGCTGGGCGACTTCGTCCAGGAGCAGTGGCAGGTGGGCGCCGCGCCGGTGCAGACACTCATCGACCTGACGCACTGGCTGGCCCGGATGCTGCACGAGGACCCGGTGGTACGGGCCGCGCTGCGGATCGCGAACGAGTGCGCCGGCCGGCAGCCGCCCGTCGCCGACGTCCACCGGACGTGGACCACCGAGGTACTGCGGCTGCTGGGCCAGGCCCGCGCGGCGGGTGACCTGAACGAGGACCTGCCCGCCGAGGGCTGCGAGACGCTGCTGTCGGCGGTCGTGTGCGGGATCGGGGTCCTGGCCTGCGCCACCGTGCCCCCGCCCCGCCCCGGCGAACTCGCCGACCGGGTCACCGCCCTGTGGCAGCCCCTGCTGCCCGCCCTGGTCCCACCCGGCCACACCACCCGCTACCGCACCCGGCCTCCCGCCGGGCCCGGCATCACGGCCGAGGCGGCGTGAAACGGCCCGCCCTCGCGGCGAAGAGACCGTAACGAGCCCCGGCCGGGAACCCGGGTCCGGCCGAAACGGCGGAGACCGGCCGGGCCGCGATCCACCATCCACGCCTCTTGTCACCGGCCCGGCCGGGACGGACACCCCTTGGAGCCACGCCATGCCCGCGGAACGCGACAGCGCACCCCGTACCGCCACCGCCGCACCCACCGACGACGTGGTGAGCGAACTCGTGACCATGCTCGCCGGCGTACTGCACCTGAAACCCGAGAAGATCGACCCCGAACAGACCTTCCGGGCCATCGGCCTGGACTCGCTGCTCGTCGTGGAGTTCGTGGCCACCCTCAACGCCCGCTACGGCACCGCCGTCAAGGCCGCCGCGCTCTTCGACCACCCCACACCGCTGGCCTTCGCCCGCCATGTGGCACGCGAACTGGGCATGCCCGGCCAGGCACCCGCCTCCACCGCCTCGGCATCCGTCCCTCCCTCCCGCACCCCCGCGGCCGCCGCGCCCGCCGGACCCGTCCTGGACGTCCTGCGCGAGGAACTGGCCCGCATCCTGTGCTGCGACCCGTGGGACATCGACACCACGGCCGCCTTCAACCTGCTGGGCGTCGACTCCATCCTCGGCTCGGAGTTCGTGGCCGTCATCAACCGCACCTACGGCCTGCGCGAGCGGCCCGTCACGCTGTACGACCACCCGAGCCTCGCCGCGCTGGCCACCCACATCAGCGGCCTGCTGCCCACCACCCCCACCCCGGCAACCCCCGCCCCCGTCGCCGTGCCCGACGCGGACACGGCCACGGGACAGGCACCCGCCGCGGCGCAGGGCCGGACCGCGGAGCTCGGCGCGCTGCTGGACGCCGTACGCGGCGGGCGGATCTCGGTCGACGAGGCCCTCGGCCTGCTGTCCGCCCGGTCCTGAAACACCCAGGGGGGATCATGGACGAACGTGAAGTGCTGACCCGGTTCAAGGCCGGCACGCTGGAACGGGCCGACGCCGTGCGGCTGCTGGTGAACGCCGGCACGCACACCCCGGACACCGGTCCGCCGCCGCCCCTGCCCGCCGCCCACCCGGCCGGGCCCGCGCCCGCCGCCCAGGACGGCACGGGTGTCGCCGTCGTCGGGATCGCCGGCCGGTACCCGCTCGCACCCGACCTCGACCGCTACTGGGAGAACCTGCGCGAAGGACGCGACACCTCCTCCGCCGGCCCCTCCCACCGCCCCGGCCCCCACCCGCTCACGGCCGGACAGCGCGCCCATTTCCTCGACGGCGCCGCCGACTTCGACCCGGCCTTCTTCGGACTGAGCGCCGACGAGGGCGCGCTGATGGACCCGCAGGAACGCATCTTCCTGGAAGTCGCCTGGGAGGCGATGGAGAACGCCGGCTGCACCGGCGCCCGCCTCGACGCCCTGACCGGACCGGACGGGCAGACCCGCAGCGTCGGCGTGTTCGCCGCCGTCACCACCGCCGACTACACGCTCCTGGCCGCCGAGGCCTGGGCGCACGGCGGGCGGCAGATGCCGCCCAGCGGCCACTGGGGCCTGCCCGGCACCCTGCAGACACTGCTGAAACTCACCGGCCCGGGACAGGCCGTCGACGCAGCCGCCTCCTCCGGACTCGCCGCCGTGCACCTGGCCACCGAGGCACTGCGACGCGGGGAGTGCGCGCTCGCCGTCGCCGGCGGGGTGGAACTGCTCCTGCACCCCTCCCGCGGACGCCACCACGCCGGCGAGGGCGCCGGAGCCGTGGTGCTCAAGCCGCTCGCCCGCGCACTCGCCGACGGCGACCCCGTCCACGCCGTCGTACGCTCCACCCGCACCTGGTGCGGCCCCGGCGGCGCCTGCGCCCCCGAGGGCGACCTGCACGAGACACACCGCACGAGCCTGCGCCGGGTGGGCGACGCCGGGGCGGCCACCGGCCTCGCCGCCCTGACCTCCGCCGTCCTCCAACTGCGGCACGCCACCCTCGCCCCCGCCGAACCGGACGGCACGGCCCGCCCGTGGCCGCGGCCCCGCGACACCCAGGGCCGTGAACAGCCACGCCGGGCCACCGTCGAGATCGCACCGGACGGCGGACCCGCGGCCCGAACCGTCCTCGAGGAACACCTGCCACCCCCACCGCAGCCGGCACCTGACGACGACGTCCGGCCCGGCGAGCAGATCCTGCTCTCCGCGCCCACCCCCGAGCACCTGCGCGCCGACGCCGCACGGCTCGCCGACTGGCTGGCCGGCCACGGCCACCGGCCCACGGACACCCCCGCCGCCCTGGCCGACGTCGCCCGCGCCCTGCGCGCCAAACGCTCCTGCCGGCCGTGCCGGATCGCCCTGCCCGCCGACGACACCGACCACCTCGTCCACCGGCTGCGCGAGTTCGCCGACACCACCTCCACACCCACCGGCCTCACCGACGCCACCGGGACACGCTTCGCCGACCTGCGCGACGCCACGACGGACCCGCTGGGCATGGCACAGGCACCCGAGACCCGCGACTACCTCACGGCACTGTGGCGCGGCGGCCGCACCGAGACACTGACCCGGCTGTGGCTGTCCGGCCTCGACATCGACTGGGCCGCCCTGCAGCACCGGCCCGGCGCCGCCCCGCCGCCCCCACTGCCCCCCTCGGCGTTCCTGCGCCGCCAGTTGTGGCTCGGCCGGCCGCCCGCAGGGGAAGGCGCGGAACAGTCCCGATGACCAGCCCCGCGACGGCGGACCTCCCCGAGGCCGCCCCGGGCGGAACCGAACCGGTCAAACTGTGGTTCTGCCCCAACGACGAACTCGCCCCCGTGATCGCCGCCACCCTGGCCACCCACTGGCTCGACGAGCACGAACGGGAGATCGCCGCACGCTTCCTGTTCGAACGCGACCGGCGCCAGTACCTCGTCGCCCACACCCTGGTCCGGCGCGTACTCGCCCTGGAAAGCGGCGTCCCCGAGGCGGAGGCCGTGATCTGGCGCTCCTCACGCGGCCGGCCGTTCCTGCAAAAACCCGCCCAGGGACTGCCCCGCGGCGGCCGCGAACTCGACTTCAACCTGTCGCACGCCCACGGCCACAACCTGCTCGGCGTCGTCCGCCGCCACCGCATCGGGGTGGACGTGGAACGCCTCGACCGCGCCGACCGGGGACTTGCGACCATCGTGGAGACCTTCGCGGAAGAGGAACAGCAATGGGTGGCCGACGCCGCCCCCGGCCGGCCGCGCGACCGGCGCGTCCTGCGGCTGTGGACCCTGAAGGAGGCCTACGCCAAGGCACGCGGCCTCGGTCTCGGCCTCGCCTTCGACAGCTTCGCCTTCCACCTCGCCGAGGACATGGGCGTCCTCGGCTTCCGCCCGCCCCCCGACGAGGCACCCGGACGATGGCGCTTCATGGAACTGGAACCCGTACCCGACGTGTTGGCCTCGGTGTGCGTGACCGCCGACACCGACCACTCCCAGACGCTGCACCTCTACCACGGCTTCCCCTGGAGCCGCACGGCCCACCGGCAGCTCACACTGCCCGAACCGGCGCCGGTACCGGTGGCGACGTCTCGGCCGTGAACGACCTGCTCGTCGGCCCGCTCTCCTCCCCGGCCTGAAGGCTGTCCCGGGAGAAGCCGGATGAACCCGCGCCGCACGGCGGCCGGTCGAGCCGGACTCCGGTGCAAGACCAGCGACGCCTCTGCCGCCCGGGGCAGACTCTCCCGAGGACCGAAGAAGGGGCCGCGCACGGCCCCGACGAGGCGGGGGGGGGCGCCGATGGAGCTGGTACGGCGAGAGAACCAACTCGGCCTGCTCCAGAAGCTGCTGGCGACAGCCCGGCAGGGCGGGGCGGCCGCCGCCCACATCACCGGCAGCCCCGGAACCGGCAAGAGCGTCCTGCTGCGCCGTTTCGCCGAACAGGCCGCCCACCACGGCGCGCTGGTCCTCAGTGCCTGCGCCACCCCCACCGAGACGGACCTGCCGCTGGGCGTGGCCGGCCAACTCCTCACCGGCGCCGGCGGCCCGGCCGCCGGCCCCCACGCCCCGGGCCCCGGCGCCGGGGACACCGAGCTGCCGGGCACCGTCACCTCCGGTCCCGACGCCTCCCGGCTGCTGCACCACCGGCTGCGGGAACTCGCCGCCCGCCACCCCCTCGTCGCGCTCGTCGACGACGCCCAGCACATGGACGAGGCGTCCGCGCGCGCCCTGCTCCACCTGTGCGGCCGGCTCACCGCCTCCCGGATCCTCCTCGTCCTCGCCGGCCCGCACCCGGCCCGCCCCGTCCCCCTCCCGCCACCCCTGGCCGAACTGCTCAGGCACCCCCACTGCACACCCGTGCCCCTCGACGTCTTCGACGAGGCGGCAGTCGCCTCCTGCCTCGCCACCCACCAGCCCGGCCCGCCCGCCGCGCCGCTCCCGGCCGACCAGTGGCACCGCTTCAGCGGCGGCAACCCGCGCCTGCTGGCCGCCCTCGCAGAGGACCACCGGGCCTGCGGGCCCGTGCGCTCCGCACGCCCGGTGGCCGGCACCGCCTTCAGAGCGGCCGTCGCCGCCTGCCTGCGCAGCGCCGGACCCCTCACACAGGCCACCGCCCGCGCCCTGGCCGTGCTCGCCGACACCGCCACCCTCACCGCACTGGCCCGGCTGCTCGGCGTACCCGAACGCGCCGTCGGCCCCCACCTGGCCGAACTCGACGCGACGGGCCTGCTGGCCGACGGGCGGCTGCGCCACGCAGGCGTCCGCGCGGCGGTACTGGAAGACCTGAACGCCCAGGACGCCGCCGGCCTGCACCTGCGCGCGGCCGCCCTGCTGCACGAGGACGGCGCCGGGCCCGGCGAGGTGGCCCGCCACCTTCTCGCCGCGGACGCCGCAGGCACCCCGGCACCCGGACCCGCCTGGGCCGCCCCCCTGCTGACCCGCGCCGCACAGCACGCCATGACGGCCGGCGCCCCCCGACAGGCCGCCGCCTATCTGCGCAGCGCCGCCCGCCGCAGCGGCGGCGGCAGCCGGCGGGAAGCCCACCTGCTGGAAATGCTCGCCCGCGCCGAGTGGGAGAGCGACCCGGCCGCCGTGACACGCCACCTCGACCCGCTCGAACAGGCCCTGACCGCAGGACTGCTGGAGGGCCCGCACCTCCTGGGCGCCGCCGGTCTGCTGCTGTGGCACGGACAGACCGACACACTGGCCCGGACACTGGCCCGGCCGGCCGCCGGCCACGCCGCTCAGCAGGCGACCGCCGCACTGGCCTTCATCCGGCCCGGGACGGCCCCCGCCCTGCCCCGGCAGGACGATCCGCACCCTGCGGCCGAACGGGCCCTCGAGTCGATCGCCTACGACCACGCACCGCCGGCCCCCGTCGCCGCCGTCCTCTCCGCCCTGCTGCACACCGCGGAAACCGGGCAGCCGGCCCGGTGGCGCACACTGCTCCCGGGAAGCGGCAGCAGCCGCCGAACCCCCGCCCGCCAAGCCGTCGCACAAGCGGCGGCCGCGGTGGTGTGCGCCCGCACCGGCGCCTACGACAGCGCCGCCGGCCACGCGGCGACGGCGCTGGCCCTGCTGCCGCCGCCCGCCTGGGGAACGGCCATCGGAATACCGCTGTCGGCGGCCGTGCTCGCCGCCACCCGGCGCGGCGACCTCGACGAGGCGGCACGGCACCTGGCCGTCCCCGTACCGGAGGCGATGTTCACCACCCGCGCCGGACTCCACTACCTCCTCGCCCGCGGCCACCACCAACTGGCCGCCGGCCGCCCGCAGGCCGCGCTCGGCGACTTCCACGCCTGCCGGGACACCCTGGAACGCTGGCAGCTGCACCCCGCCACCACAACCCTGGACTGGCGCACCCCCGCCGCCGAGGCACTGGCCGCCGGCGCCGGCCACCACCCGCAGGACGGCCACCCGGCCCGCACGCTCACCGACGCCGAACGCCGGGTCGCCGTCCTCGCCGCCCGCGGCTCGACCAACCGGGCCATCGCGGCCCGCCTGTACGTCACCCCCAGCACCGTCGAACAGCATCTGACCCGCATCTACCGCAAGTTGCGCGTCACCTCCCGCGCCGACCTCGCCCACGTCGTGACAGCGGACCCGCCCTAGGCCCTCCCGGGCACGACGGGCCGGTCCGCGACGTCACCCGGTCAGCGGCGGGCGGCCGCCGTGCGCAGACCGCGGCCGTTCTTGCGGCCGAGCAGACCCGCGGCCACCAACTGCTCCAGCGCCGGCGAGGGACGGTACTCCGGCGTCCAAAACCGTTCGTGAAGCCGGTGCTGGATGGCCAGCGACACATCGAGACCTATGGTGTCCAGCAGTGCGAACGGGCCCATGGGGAAGCCGAATCCGTGCTGGACGGCCGCGTCGATCGCCTCGATGTCGCACCCGGGGCGCTCCAGCAGCGCCAGCGCCGCACCCAGATAGGGGAACAGCAGGCTGTTGACGATGAAGCCGGTACGGTCCGGGCACTCGACGACCGTCTTGCCCAGCGCCTCGCAGAAGGCACGCGCGGTGGACCACACACCCGGGTCCACCACCTCGGTGCGCGCCAGCTCCACCAGCCGCATCACCGGGGCCGGGTTGAAGAAGTGCATGCCGACCACGTCCGCCGGCCGGCCCGACGCCTCGGCGCACGCGGTGACCGACAGGGAGGAGGTGGTGGTGGCCAGCACCGTGCCCGGCGCGCACACCTCGCCCAGCCGTGCGAACAGCGCACGCTTGACGTCGAGATCCTCCGCGACCGCCTCGATCACCAGGTCGCAGCCGGCCAGGGCCGCCACGTCGTGCGCCCCTTCCAGGAGTTGGCAGGCCGACGCCTTCACCTGCGCCGTGACCTTGCCGCGGCGCACCGCGCGGGTCAGGGATTCGGCCACGCCGGCCAGCGCCTCCCGCGCCTTGTCGGCCGAGCGCGCCACCAGCACGGTCGGATGCCCGGCCGCGGCCGTCACCTCCGCGATGCCGCGCGCCATCGCACCCGAGCCCAGCACGCCCACCCGGCCCACCGGCCCGGCGCCCGCACCGCCCGCCGCACCGGCAGGGGCCGCCTCGAGCCGCTCACCGCGCTCGTCCCAGGTGTAGAAGCCGTCCCCCGTCTTCACCCCCAGCCGCTCGGCCGCCACCATCCGGCTCAGGAGCGGAGCGGGCTCGAAGGCACTGTCACCGGTGCGTCGCCACAGGCCGGTCAGCGCACGGTGGGCGGCGTCCAGGCCGATACGGTCGAGCAGTTCCAGCGGGCCCGCGGGCAGAGCGCAGCCGAACCGCATCGCGGTGTCGATCGCGTGCTGCGTGGCGTAGCCCTCGTCGAGGAGGATCACCGCACGGTTGAGGAACCCGAGCACCAGCGCGCCGGCGTCGTCCGCCGCGCGCGCTGCGGCCGTGACCGGCGTCAGACCGGTGTCGGTCACCAGCGCGTCGAGCGCGGCCGCGGCCTGCGGCGAGGTCAGGGCGGTGCGGTGCGGCCGGACGGGAGCCGCGGGCAGGGGCGGCGTGAACAGGTGCAGTGCCGCGACATCGGCCGGCCGCCCGCAGGCGAGGGCCAGGCCGGTCACGGACAGCTCCGCCGTGGTGGTGAGCAGGGGAGTGCCGGGCGGGCAGGCGGCGACGATCTGCGCCAGCGCGGCAGACTTGGCGGCCGTGTCGTCCGGCACGCACTCGATCACCAGGCCGGCGTCGCGCAGCAGCGTGTGGTCGGCGGTGAACGTGACCGGCGCACGGCCCGGGCCGTCGCCGGCGATCGCCTTGAGCCGCCGGGCGGCGCGGGCCAGGACGTCCAGGTCGGCGTCGACGGCGACGACCGGCCGGCCCGCGTCCACCAGACGGTGCAGCAGGGCCTCGCCGGCCGACCCCAGGCCGACGATCCCCGTGACGGGGACGGGGACGGGAACGGGTTCTGTCATGAGACCTTGGCCTCCCCTTCGCGGAAACGGTTGATGGCGTCGATGTGCTTCTCACGCATCTCCGGGTCACGCACGCCCAGGCCCTCCTCGGGGGCGAGCGCGAGGACGCCGACCTTGCCCTGGTGGAGGTTGCGGTGCACGTCGTACGCGGCCTGCCCGGTCTCCTCCAGCGCGTAGACCTTCGACAAGGTGGGGTGGATCCTGCCCTTGGCGATCAGACGGTTGGCCTCCCACGCCTCGCGGTAGTTGGCGAAGTGCGAGCCGATGATCCGCTTCAGCGACATCCACAGGTAGCGGTTGTCGTACTCGTGCCGGAAGCCCGACGTCGACGCGCAGGTCACGATGGTGCCGCCCTTGCGGGTGACGTACACGCTCGCGCCGAACGTCTCGCGGCCGGGGTGCTCGAAGACGATGTCGACGTCCTCGCCGCCGGTGAGCTCACGGATACGGGAGCCCAGCCGCTTCCACTCGCGCGGGTCCTGGGTCTGCTCGTCCTTCCAGAACCGGTAGCCCTCCGCGCTGCGGTCGATGACCGCCTCCGCGCCCATCCTCCGGCAGATGTCCGCCTTCTGGTCGCTGGAGACGACACAGATCGGGTTGGCGCCGCCGGCCAGGGCCAACTGCGTGGCGTAGGAGCCCAGTCCGCCGCTCGCACCCCAGATCAGCACGTTGTCGCCCTGCTTCATCCCGGCCCCGTTGCGGGAGACGAGCTGCCGGTAGGCGGTGGAGTTCACCAGACCCGGGGCCGCGGCCTCCTCCCAGGTCAGATGCTCGGGCTTGGGCATCAGCTGGTTCGACTTGACCAGCGCGATCTCGGCCAGCCCGCCGAAGTTGGTCTCGAAACCCCAGATCCGCTGCTCTGGGTCGAGCATCGTGTCGCCGTGGCCGTCCGCCGACTCCAGCTCCACCGACAGGCAGTGCGCCACCACCCGGTCCCCGGCCTTCCAGCGGTTCACACCGGGGCCGGTGCGCAGCACGACCCCCGCCAGGTCGGAGCCGAGTACGTGGTACGGCAGGTCGTGGCGGGCGGCGGCGGGGGAGAGCCGCGCGTAACGCTGAAGGAAGCCGAACGTCGGCAGCGGCTCGAAGACCGACGACCAGACGGTGTTGTAGTTCACCGACGACGCCATCACCGCCACCAGCGCCTCGCCGGCCGAAGGCATCGGCACCGGCACGTCCTGCAGATGCAGCGACTTGCGCGGATCCTTGTCCGCGAAGTCCATCGCCTCGAACATGCCGGTGTCCTCCTTGCGGACCACGGCACCGCGGTAGCTGTCGGGAAGCGGCACAGCCGCGAAGTCCTGCGGCGTCGCATCCTCACAGAGAAGGGCACTGATGATCTCGTCCACGTGAATTCCCTGGTTTCTCTCGGGAGTCGAGGAGCGCGCAGCGCGCCGGGGCACGGCCGGAGGGACGCGGCACAGGCACACGGCAGGCACTGCGCCGAGCCTGTGCCACCACGGCCGGCACCGGTAACCCCCGACGCCCCCCTACATTCGCCGGCGCCCCGAGCACAGGGGGATGTCAGGGGAAGCCGCCGCGGCCGGCGACCGCCGATGGTGGTCTCAAGCCCTGCTCGTGACCGGCTAGGAGAGACCCCATGACCGCCCTTACGGGAGACACCCCCTGGTTCAGGAACTACCGACCGGCCCCCGACGCACCCCTGCGGCTGGTCTGCCTGCCGCACGCCGGCGGCGCGGCCACCTTCTACCACCCCGTCGCGCAGGCGCTGTCCCCGCGCATCGAGGTCCTGGCCGTCCAGTACCCGGGCCGGCAGGACCGGCGCGAGGAACCGGCCGTCACGGACATCGCCGTGCTCGCCGACACGATCGCCGAGGCTCTCGCCCCGCGGACCGACCGGCCCTACGCCCTGTTCGGGCACAGCATGGGCGCCACCGTCGCCTTCGAGGCCGCCCGCCGCCTCGAGGCCGCCGGCCGCGGGCCCGCCGCGCTGTTCGTCTCCGGCCGCCGCGCCCCCTGCCTGGATCGCGAGGGAGACCTCCAGCCGCGCACCGACGAGGAAGTCGTCGCCGAGATCCGCGCCTTGAACGGCACCGGCGCCGAACTCCTCGACGACGCGGAGGTCCTGGACATGATCCTGCCCGCCCTGCGCGCCGACTACGCGGCGGTGCGCCGCTACCGCTACAGCGACGGACCCGCGCTGCGCTGCCCCGTCACCGCCTTCACCGGCGACAGCGACCCCAAGGCATCCGCGGCGGACGTCGGCGCCTGGGCCGGGCACACCGGCTCCGCCTTCGAACTGCGGGTCCTGCCCGGCGGCCACTTCTTCCTCGTCGACCAGCAGCACGAGGTCCTTCGCACCGTGGAGCAGCACCTCACCGCGGCAGCGGCGGTCGCCGTCTGAGAACGTGCACCGGACCGCAGGCCCGGGGCCGCCGCGCTCAGCGGGCCCGCGCCCGCGGCGGCTGCAGCCCCTCGGCCACCATCGCCTCGAACCTGCGCACCAGCGCCTGCTGCTGAAGGCCCAGCTCGTCGATACGGCGCTGCAGCCGGGCGATCTCGCCCCCCAGATCCACCACGCCGTCCCACCCCACCACGCCGTCCCACCCCACCGAGCCGTCCGGCCCCACCACGCCGTCCCGTCCCGCCGCGCCGTGCGGCCCCGCCTGCCGCGGTGGTGCCACGGCCACCGACGGGGCCGACAGGCCGGGCGCATGATGGAGAATCGCCTCCATCCGGCCGCGCAGCGCCGGACCCGGCTCGATCCCCAGCGCGTCCACCAGCCGGCGCCGCGCCCGCTCGTACACACCCAAAGCCTCGGCCTGCCGGCCACTGCGGTACAGGGCCACCATGAGCAGGTCGTAGAGACGTTCCCGCAGCGGATGGTCGGCGGTCAGTTTCTCCAGCTCCCCGGTGATCTCACCGTGCTGGGCACAGCGCAGGCTCGCGTCGTACAGCGTCTCCAGCGCGGTGAGCCGGTTCTCCTCCAGCCGGTCGGCCTCCGAACGGCAGATCGGCCCGTAGCAGCTGTCCTGCAACGCCGGCCCGCGCCACAGCGCCAGGGCCCGGCGCAGCAGCTCCGCCGCCTGCCCGGGATCGGAGGCGATGGCCGCACGGCCCTTCGCGGACAGCCGGTGGAAGGCCTGGACGTCGGTCGTGGCCCGGCCCAGGCTCAGCAGATAACCGGTCGGCAGCGTGCTGATCCACTCGTGACCCGCCGCCCCCGGCCCGTCCGCGGCGGGCAGCAGCCGCCGCAGCCGGGCCACATGGGCCTGCAGCGCGTTCGCGGCGTTCGCGGGCGGCTCGTCGCCCCACAGCTCCTCCGCCAGCCGGTCCACACTCAGCAGCCGGCCCGCGTGGATCACGAACGCGGACAGCAGCGCACGCTGCTTCGAACCGGGCGGCGCGATGTCCGCGCCGGTGAGCCCGTCGCGTATCTCCACCGGCCCCAGCAGCCGGAACTCGGTCGGCGCCGTGCCCCGCGCCGCCGGAGGGGCGGGGCGGACCGGCGCCGGCACGGTCAACGGGGCACCGCGCGCACGGCGCCGTCCAGGGCCAGGGCGCAGTGGACGTCATCGGCGATCTGCCCGGTCAGCGCGGAGGGATCGTCCTGGAAGTAGAAGTGCCCGCCGTCGAACAGATGCAGGCCCACGAAACGCGTCGACCGCTCGGCCCAGCCGGCCAGCCGCCCCGGCGGGGCCACCGCGTCACGAGTGCCGCCGAAGACCGACAGCGCCACGGGCAGCGGCTCGGTCTGCGGCTTCGGACGCCAGGTCTCCACCAGCCGCAGATCGCCCCGGATGGCCGGCGCGAACAGCTCCCACAGCTCCGCGTCCTCCAGCACCGCCGCGGGCGTGCCGCCCATCGCGGCCAGCTCACGGCGCAGCCCGGCGTCGGACAGCAGATGCCTGCCGCTGTTCTCGCCCTGCGGCAGTGGCGTGCTGCGCGCCGACAACCCCAGCCACAGCGGCGGCCTGCGCCCCAGATCCAGCAGCCGCCGGGTCAGCTCGTAGGCCACCAGACCGCCCATGCTGTGCCCGAACAGTGCGTAGCGGCCCTGGAGTTCGGGCCCCAGCTCATCGAGGAAGTGGTCCACGAGCCGGTCCGCGTCCCCGATCGCGGGACGGTCGGACAGCAGACCGCGGCCGGGGGCGTCCACCAGCCGCACGTCCCAGCCGGCCGGGAAACGGCCGGGCCAGTCGCGGTACAGCAGATGCGAACCACCGGCGTGGTGGAACACGAACAGGCGCAGCTCCATGGTGCCTCCGTGGTGCCCGTCTCGACGGTCCCGTGTGCGGAACCACGGACGATAGCCGCCCGGCAAGGACGGTGTTCAGCCGTCCGAGTCTTCTTCGACCACCCGTACAAGCGTTCTCGATCGAACGGCTCCTTCCGCCGAAGTGCCTTGTTGGAGGGCTGCTCAAGCACGGGTCGAAATCTCGGGGCCGTCCTTCGAACGCGACTAGCGTGCTGCGCGCCGACGGCTTTGAGCCATCGAGGGAACTCGACCAGGTAACGGGAGGAAACCGTGGAGATTCAGGTTCTGGGTCCGTTGAGCGCACACGTCAACGGAATGTCGATCGTTCCGACCGCGGGCAAACCACGCCAGATTCTGGCGCTGCTCGCCTTCTACCCGGGGCGGGTCATGCCGGTGCCGACCCTGATGGAGGAGATCTGGGGCACCGAACTGCCCCAGAGCGCCATGACCACCCTGCAGACGTACATCCTTCAGCTGCGCCGCCGACTGGGCACCGCGATGGGCCCCGACGCGCCGGGCACCGCGAAGGAGGTACTGGCCACCCGGCACGGCGGATACCTGCTGCAGATCCCGCCGGAGGCCGTCGACGTGCACCGCTACGAACAGCTGGTGTCGGCGGGCCAGAGCGCCTTCGAGGACGGCGAGGACGAACGGGCCGCGCACCTGTTCCGCGACGCGCTGGCGATGTGGCACGGGCCGGGGCTGGTGGACGTGCGGGTCGGCCCGATCCTCGAGATAGAGGTCCTGCGGCTGGAGGAGAGCCGGCTGGTCACCGTGGAGCGGCGGATCGACGCCGACCTGCGCCTGGGCCGGCACAGCGAACTCATCGCAGAACTGACCGACCTGACCGCCCGCCACCCGCAGCACGAAGGGCTCCACTCGCAGGCCATGGTTGCCCTGTACCGCTCGGGCCGGCAGGCCACCGCGCTGGACATCTACCGCAGGCTGCGCACACGGCTGATCGAGGAACTGGGCGTGGAGCCCTCGCCCCAGCTGCAGCGGCTGCACCACGCCATGCTCACCGTCGACCCGGCGCTGGACGTGGTCAGCGGCCCACGCCGCGGCTCCACGTTCGGCCTCTACGCCGCCTGAGCCCGAGCGGATCTCGAGGCGCGCAGGCGATCCTGGTACCGGCGCACCCGGCCCCAGGGCGCCCCAGGAGGAGGGACGACAGATGTCGGACGCACAGCCGGTACGGCTCCACTGCTTCGCGCACGCGGGAGCCGGTGTCTCCTCCTTCCACGGCTGGCCGGCCGAGCTGGGGACGGGCGCCGTGCCCGTGCCCCATCTGCTGCCGGGCCGTGAGGCCAGGCGCCGCGAGCCGCGCATCACCGGCCGTGAGGCCCTGCTGAGCGATCTGCTGGGCATCTTCACGCACGAGCCGCCCGGCCCGTACGTGCTCTACGGCCACAGCCTCGGCGCGATGGTCGCCTACACCCTCACCCGCGCCCTGCACGAGGCAGGCCTGCCGGGGCCCGCGCTGCTGGCCCTCGGCGCCTGCCCGCCACCTGACGCCGCCTCCGACCTCGCCGACGCCTGCCGGGACGGCGACGAGCGGCTGCTGGCACTCCTCGGCGAGCTGGGCGCCCTGCCGGAGGGCGCCCTGCCCGGCGGGTTCTGGCATCGGGCCGTGATGCCGGTCCTGCGTGACGACCTGCTGCTCGCCGACGCCCTGCGCACCGCCGCCCGCGAGCCGGCCCCGGCCGGGCCGCCGCACGTTCCGCTGCTCATCGTCTCCGGCGTGGACGACCCGCTGGCGCCGGCCGCGGCGATGGAGGGCTGGCGGGCCTGGAGCACCGGGCCCGCGGTGTCGCGGACCGTGCCCGGGGACCACTTCTTCGTACGCGGCAAGCACCTGCCGCGGCTCCTCGGCCGTGCCTGCCGCGTCGTACGGCGCACCGCGCAGGCGGGCCCCGTGCCGGCCACGTCCCCCGCCTGACCACACCCCCGGCCCGCGCGGGGCATCAGCCGCTCCTCCACCGGGCCACCCGCCGCGCTCTCCACATCGACCGCCACCGGTGAGGCGCCGGCCATGCGGCCACGATCCCGCCGCCGGCGGCATGCTCACCGACAGGCCGGGGAACCGGCCTGCCGTGCCCTGGCCCGCCGCAGCGCCCCACGCTTTTTGACGCAGCGTCACCGGTGTGGTGGCCGGCAGCCGGCGAAACGCCGCACGCAGGGCCACGCCGGCAGATGCGCGGCGACGAAGTCACGGCGCTGCGGCCGGTGCCGCAACGCCGCCGCACGCCGCCTCTCGTCGTCGGCACCACGGCACCGCCCTGCCGGGCGACGGCCCGCAGCACGCCGGCGGCCCGCTCCCGCATCACCACGGCCACCGCGTGGCACCGGTCCGAAGCACGCCGATGACGGTCTTTGGACAGAGGGCGCGGAAAGAAAGGGGGAGCGGGACAACCCCGTTCACGGGAGCGCATTGAGCGTAGAAGACGTGCGGCTCCTGCTTTCCGTTAATCCACCCCTCGTTACGGCCGCCCTAAGGGCCGGATCAGGAAAGACTCGAGAACCGCTCGAGCCGCGGCAGCGGAATTCCTCAAGATGCCGCCCCACCGACCCGAGGCAGGTCAAAGGGGCTTGACACTGAAACAGACCGGCAAAGAAGCTGACGCAGAACTACGTGGACCGAGCCTTTTCCGTATGCGTCACGGGGCCCCTGCGCACCGCGCAAGAGAGACGGCCCGATTGCGGATTGAGTGAGACCAAAGGCTGCGCTGCTACCAATTGGTCCACCCGTCTCCGGCATTCCCCGACCTGTGCGGCCCTGCCCTGCGACAGCCAAGGAGTGGCATGAATCCCCATCCGACACCCGTGTCCGTCCGCGACGACCACACGGTGAGCCCGTGGCACCTGGCGCTCCTGGCCGGTCCCGGCGCAGCGGACCTCGATGCCGGGATCGCCGCGCTCCGGTCCCGCTCCGCGTGTCCCGTCACGTCCCACGACGCACTGGTCACCGTCCACAGCGCCGGCGATGCGACCGCGACGGCCGGCGTGCGCCGCGCCGCCCTGCTGACCGCCGCCGGCGACGAGAGCGCCACCGCCGAGATACGCCCCAAGGACGCCGCGACCGCGCCCGCCGCCGAGCGGCCGGTCGCGTTCATGTTCCCCGGCCTCGGCGACCACTACGTCGGCATGGGGCAGGGCCTGTACCACCACTTCCCGGTCTTCCGGGAGCACCTGGACCGCTGCGCCGACCTGCTCGCCGCGGAGCTGGACCTCGACATCCGCGACGCCCTGTTCCCGCAGGACCAGGCCCCCGGCGCACCGGCGCCGGCCATGGACCTGCGGCAGATGCTGGGCCGCGACAGCGGCCCCCGGAGCGACGCCGAGCGCCGCCTGAACCGCACGGGTGTCGCCCAGCCGGCCCTCTTCGCCGTCGAGTACGCGCTGGCGCAGCTGTGGGAGTCGTGGGGCCTGCGCCCGAAGGTCATGATCGGCTACAGCCTCGGCGAGTACGTCGCCGCCACCCTCGCCGGGGTGCTGACCCTCGAGGGCGCCGTCAAGCTCGTCGCCCAGCGCGCCCGGCTGATCGACCGGTCGCCGGAAGGCGCCATGCTCGCCGTCATGCTCCCCGAGGACCAGGTCACGGCCCTGATCGGCGAGAAGCTGTCGCTCTCCGCCGTCAACGGACCCGAGTTCTGCGTCGTCGCCGGCCCCGGCGCGGCCGTGGACGAGCTCCACACCCGCCTCATGGAACAGGGCGTGGCCGCCCGCCGGGTGAAGTCCACCCACGCCTTCCACTCGGTCATGATGGAGCCGCTGGCCGCCGAAGTCACCCGGCTCGCCGCCACCTTGGACCTCAAGGCGCCGAGCATCCCCTACATCTCCAACGTGACCGGCCGGCAGATCACCGACGAGCAGGCCACCGACCCGGCCTACTGGGCCCGCCACCTGTGCAGCCCGGTGCGGTTCGCCGACGGACTGGCAGCCCTGGGCGCCGAGCCGCTCCTGCTGGAGACCGGCCCCGGACAGACCCTCAGCAGCCTCGCCGCCACCGCCCGCGACGGCGACACCGCCGCCATCGTCGCCTCCATGCGCCACCCGATGGAGCCGCAGGACGACACCGCCGTCCTGCTGAAGGCCCTCGGCCGGCTGTGGACCGGCCACGCACAGGCCGGCTGGGACACCTTCCCCGCCACCGGCATCCCCACCACCGGCCACACCGCCACCGCCGCCGTCCCGCAGGGCGCCCCGGAGCTGACCGACACCCAGGCCCGGCTGCACACGATCTGGTCCCGGCTGCTCAAGTCGGACGCGCTCCCCACCGACATCGGCTTCTTCGAACTGGGCGGCAACTCCCTGCTCGCCACCCGCCTGATCCTGCGCATCGAGCGCGAGTTCGGCGTCGAGCTCACCCTGCGCCGCGTCTACGAGATGCCCAGCATCGTCCAGATGTCCGCCGCCATCGACGCGCTGCTCACCGGCGACGAGCCGACCGCCGCCGAGACGGCCGCCTGGACCGCCGCGGCCGACGCCCGCCCCGCCTACCGGCTGCCCAACGGCCTGATGGTCCACCACCAGAACGAGGCCGAGACCAAGCACTTCTACGAGGACATCTTCGACCACCGCACCTACGCCAAGAACGGCATCACCATCGAGCCCGGCGCCACCGTCTTCGACGTCGGCGGCAACATCGGCCTGTTCACCCTCTTCTCCCACTACGAGGCCGACAACGTCGAGATCTACACCTTCGAACCGGCCCCGCCCATGTTCGAACTCCTCAGCCGCAACGTCGCCGAACACGGCGTGAACGCCAAGCTGTTCAACATCGGCATCTCCGACAGCGAGACGGAGGCCGACTTCACCTTCTACCCGCGCAGCTCCGGCATGTCCTCCTTCCACCCCGACGAGGACGAGGAGAAGCGCAACCTGCGCACCATCATCGCCAACCAGCGCGCGGCCGGCGAGGCCGAGGAGGGCATCGAGAAGCTCGACGCCTACGCCGAGGAACTCATCGACGTCCGCTTCGACGCCGTCCCGTTCAAGGCATGGCTGCGCCCCCTGAGCGCCGTCATCGCGGAACAGGGCGTCGAACGGATCGACCTCATCAAGATCGATGTGCAGAAGAGCGAGCAGCAGGTCCTCGACGGCATCGCCGACCACGACTGGCCCAAGATCCGCCAGATGGTGCTCGAGGCCCACGACGGCGACGGCCGGGTCGCCCACCTGACCCGGATGCTGAGCAGCCGCGGCTTCACCGTCCACGCCGAACAGGACGAGATCTACGTCGGCACGGACATCTACAACATCTACGCCCTTCGCAGCGACCAGTAAACGGAGTCGACGGACCATGGAATTCAAGACCGTAGGGGTACTCGGCGCCGGGGTCATGGGCGTCGGCGTGGCGCAGAACCTCGCCCAGACCGGACACCGCGTCGTCCTCGTGGACATCTCCGAGGACGTCCTCGAGCGCGCCCGCAAGGAACTGCGCACCAGCCTGCGGACCTACGCCCTGTTCAACAGCAAGGAGAAGGTCGACTTCACGGCGGTCCTGGAGAAGATCGAGTTCACGGTCGACTACGAGCGGCTCGCCGACGCCGACTTCGTCGTGGAGAACGTCACCGAGGACTGGGGCATCAAGCAGCAGGTCTACGAACGCATCGACAAGATCTGCCGGCCCGGCACCGTCTTCGCCGTCAACACCTCCGCCATCTCCATCACCCGGGTCGGCTCCGCCACCGGCCGCCCCGAGCGCGTCGTCGGCATGCACTTCATGAACCCGGTGCCGATGAAGCCGCTCGTCGAGGTCATCCGCGGCTACCACACCACCCAGGAGACCCTGGACACCGCGGCGCGCTTCCTCGCCGAACTCGGCAAGGAATGCATCGTCGTCCAGGACGTCCCCGGCTTCGTCTCCAACCGCGTGCTCATGCTGACCGTCAACGAGGCCGTCTTCCTCGTCCAGGACGGCGTCGCCTCCGCGGCCGAGGTCGACCGCATCTTCAAGGGCTGCTTCGACCACCGCATGGGCCCGCTGGAGACCGCCGACCTCATCGGCCTCGACACCATCCTCAAGTCCGTCGAAGTGCTCTACGAGAGCTTCAACGACGACAAGTACCGGCCTGCCCCGCTGCTCAAGAAGATGGTCGCCGCCGGGCTGCTGGGCCGAAAGAGCGGCCAGGGCTTCCACAGCTACGCCTGAGCGGCACGGGGCCGCGGCCGCCCGCGGCCCCCGCCGTACCCGACCCCACCGGACGAGTCCACCAGAGACAGGGAATGACATGAGCACGGACATCAAGCCCCGGATCGCGCACTACCTCTCCCGCTTCTTCCCCGTGCACGACCTCAAGGACGACGACGACATCTTCCAGCTGGGCTTCGTCAGCTCGATGTTCGCCATGCAACTGGTCGCCTTCGTCGAGCACGAGTTCGGCATCACCGTCGAGAACGACGACCTCGAACTCGACCACTTCCGCTCCGTCAGCGCCCTCGAGGCCTTCGTCAACCGCAAGCTGTCCGCAGCCGTGCCCCAGTGAGGCGACCCGTGTCCCTGACGACCCAGCCACCCGCCGGGCACACCGAGGCCCGGGAGGAATTCCAGGAGTTCGCCCAGCGCGTCGTCGCACCGGCCGCGGACTCGATCCACCGTGCCCAGCACACCCCGCCGGAGCTCGTCCGCGCCCTGGC
Source organism: Streptomyces sp. WAC00040 (assembly GCF_056835925.1). Taxonomy (NCBI): domain Bacteria; kingdom Bacillati; phylum Actinomycetota; class Actinomycetes; order Kitasatosporales; family Streptomycetaceae; genus Streptomyces; species Streptomyces sp. WAC00040. The sequence goes on along the minus strand of NZ_JAKQZE010000004.1, from coordinate 183,849 downwards.
CGACAGCGGGTACCTCGGCCTGGCCGTCCCGCGGGAGTACGGCGGAGGCGGCAGGGACGCGGTCACCCTCGGACTGCTGGCCGCGGAGATAGGACGCGCCTGCTCCTCACTGCGCAGCCTGCTCACCGTGCACACCATGGTCGCCCACGCGATCATGCGCTGGGGCAGCCGCGCCCAGAAGGACACCTGGCTGCCCCTGCTCGCGACCGGCGAACGCATCGCGGCACTCGCCGTCTCCGAACCCGGCGCCGGCAGCGACGCCGCCGGCGTCACCAGCCGCCTCACCCCCACCGGTGACGGCCACCTGCTCGACGGCCACAAGAAATGGATCACCTACGGCCACGTGGCCGACCTGTTCCTGACGGTCGCCCGGACCGAGGAAGGACCCACCGCGGTCCTCGTCGAACGCCCCGCCCCCGGCCTCAGCACCTCCCTGATCACGGACCTCATCGGCATCCGCGCCTCGATGACCGCCGACGTGCGCTTCGAACAGACCCCGGTGCCCGAGCAGAACATCCTCGCCCGCCCCGGCCTCGGCATCTCGCACGTCGTCGGCGCCGCCCTCGACCTCGGCCGCTACACCGTGGGCTGGGGCAGCGTCGGCATCCTCGACGCCTGCCTCGACGCCTGTCTCGCCTACGCGGGCGAACGCGAACAGTTCGGCGCGCTCATCAAGGACCACCAACTCGTCCGCCGCATGATCAGCGACATGTACACGGAGGCCCGCGCGGCCCGCCTGCTGTGCATGGACGCCGGCCGGCTCCGCGACGAGCGCGACCCAGGAGCCCTCGCCGCCACCTCACTGGCGAAGTACTTCGCCTCCCGCGCCGCCGTACGCGCGGCGACCGACGCCGTGCAGATCCACGGCGCCAACGGCTGCAGCTCCGCATACCCCGTACAGCGCTACCTCGGCGACGCCAAAATCATGGAAATCATCGAGGGAAGCACCCAGCTCCACCAAGTCGGCCTCGCCGAATACGCGTTCCAGGATTTCACCCTCGGCCGCCATCAGCTGCGCACCACGAACAGGGGAAATTGATGACGATCACCGTGAAATGCGTGGTCTGGGACCTCGACAACACCGTATGGGACGGAGTGCTCCTCGAGGACGGGGACGTCAAACTCCGCCCGGGAATCGTCGACGTCCTGCGTACCCTCGACGAGCGGGGAATTCTCCACTCCATAGCCAGCCGCAACGACCACGCCGCCGCCATGGCCCGACTCGAAGAATTCGGCATCGCCGAATACTTCCTCTATCCCCAGATCAACTGGGGCCAGAAGTCGGACTCGGTGAAGGCGGTCGCCGAAGCGATCAACATCGGCATCGACACCCTCGCCTTCGTCGACGACCAGCCCTTCGAACGCGACGAGGTCGGCTTCACCCACCCCCAGGTGCTGTGCATCGACGCCCTCGACGCCGAACGCATCCCCGACCTGCCCCGCATGCAGCCGCGGTTCGTCACCGCGGACTCCCGCGAACGCCGCCACCTGTACCGGGCCGACGCCCGGCGCAAGGCCGCGGAGGAGTCCCACACCGGCGCCTCCGAAGAGTTCCTCGCCTCCCTCGACATGCACTTCACCATCGCCCCCGCACGGGAGGACGACCTCAAGCGCGCCGAGGAACTCACCGTACGCACCAACCAGCTGAACGCCACCGGCTACACGTACTCCTACGAAGAGCTCGACGCGTTCCGCTCCTCGCCCGACCACGAACTGCTCGTCGCCTCACTCGACGACAAGTACGGCACCTACGGCAAGATCGGCCTCGCCCTCGTCGAACGCTCCGCCGACGTATGGACCCTGAAACTGCTCCTGATGTCCTGCCGCGTGATGGCCCGCGGCGTCGGCTCCGTCCTCCTGGGCCACCTCATCCGCAAGGCCCACGACGCCGGCGTGACCCTGCGGGCGGAATTCGTCTCCACCGACCGCAACCGGACGATGCTCGTCACCTACAAGTTCGCCGGCTTCCGCGAAGTGGCCAAGAACGGTGACGTCTCCGTCCTCGAACACGACAACTCCCACATCCCCAGCTTCCCCCCGTACATGGAAGTCGTCGTCGAAGACTGATCCGCCGGTGCGGTACGGCCGCGCCCCCGGGCGACCCTCCGGCCGTACCGCACGCTCCCGTCCAGGCCGGATGCCTCACATGGAGAACCGATGAACGCCAACGCCACCAACGCCGCCGACACCACCGCGAACGAAGAGCGACTGCGGCGCGCCATGGCGGCCGTTCTACAGCTCCAAAAGCGCAACGCGGAACTCGAGGCGCAGCGTTTCGAACCCGTCGCCATCATCTCCATGGCCTGCCGGCTCCCCGGCGACATCGAGACCCCCGAGGACTTCTGGAACGTCCTCGCCCAGGGCAGGGACACCACCGGACCCCTGCCCGCCCGCTGGGACGGCCTGGACCTCTACGACCCCGATGTGACAGCCCCCGGCAAGAGCTACTCCCGCGAAGGCGGATTCCTCACCCGCATCGAGGACTTCGACGCCGCGTTCTTCGGCATCAGCCCGCGCGAGGCCCAGTCGATGGACCCGCAGCAGCGCCTGGTCCTGGAAGCGTCGTGGGAGGCGCTGGAGCGCGCCGGCATCCGCCCCGGCACACTCACCGGCAGCCGCACCGGCGTCTACCTCGGCGCCATGCGCTCCGACTACGAAACCGCCCAGGCCGACTACGAGATCCTCGACGGATACCAGGGCACCGGCATCGCCGGCAGCGTCCTGTCCGGACGCGTCTCCTACGCGCTCGGCCTCCAGGGCCCCGCCATGACCATCGACACCGCCTGCTCCTCCTCCCTCGTCGCCCTCCACACCGCGGCCACGGCCCTGCGCAACGGCGAATGCGACCTCGCACTCGCCGGCGGCGTGACCGTCATGACGACCCCCGGCCTCTTCGTCGAGTCCAGCAGGCTCGGCGCCATGGCCCCCGACGGCCGCTGCAAGAGCTTCTCCGCCCAGGCCGACGGCGGCGGCTGGTCCGAAGGCGCCGGCATGATCGTGCTCAAGCGTCTGTCGGCCGCCGAACGCGACGGCGACCGCGTCCTGGCCGTGATCCGCGGCTCCGCCGTCAACCAGGACGGCGCCAGCAACGGCCTGACCGCCCCCAACGGACCCTCCCAGCAGCGCGTCATCCGCGACGCCCTGGCCGCCGGCGGCCTCACCCCCGCCGACATCGACGTGATCGAGGCGCACGGCACCGGCACCTCGCTGGGCGACCCGATCGAAGCCGGCGCTCTCGCCGAAGTCTTCGGCACACGCGAGGTGTTCCTCGGATCCTCGAAATCCAACATCGGCCACACACAGGCCGCCGCCGGCGTCGTCGGCGTGATGAAGATGGTTCTCGCCCTCCAGCACGAGACGCTGCCCCGCACGCTGCACGCCGACGAGCCCAGCCCCCACATCGAGTGGCACAGAAGCGGACTGACACTCCTTCAGGAAGCCCGGCCCTGGCACAAGGGCGAGCGGACCCGCCGCGCCGGCGTCTCCTCCTTCGGCCTGAGCGGCACCAACGCCCACGTCGTCATCGAGGAAGCTCCCGCGCCCGCCGCGACGGTCGAGCCCTCGGCACCCGCGCCCTCGCCCGTGGTGCTGTCCGGCACGAGCCGGGCGGCGCTGCGCGAGCAGGCCGGACGCTGGGCCGACTGGCTCAGGGCCCACCCCGACACGCCCCTGCGGGACATCGCCGCCACCGCCGCCACCGGCCGCACGCACTTCACGGAACGCGCGGGCGTCGTCGCAGACGACACGGCCGCCCTGGCCCACGCCCTGCGGACCCTGGCCGACGGCCTGCCCCACCCGGACGTCGCCGAAGGCTCGGCGGGGGAGCGGGGCCAGGTCGTGTTCGTCTTCCCGGGTCAGGGTAGTGAGTGGGCGGGGATGGGGCGTGGACTGCTGGAGCAGTCGCAGGTGTTCACCGACGCGGTGCGTGAGTGTGATCAGGCGCTGGCGCCGTATTTGGACCGGTCGGTGGAGGGCCTGCTGCGGGAAGGGTGCGTGGAGGACTGGTCGCGGCTGGATGTGCTGCAGCCGGTGATGTTCGCGGTGTATGTGGGCTTGGCTGCGGTGTGGCGGTCCTTGGGCGTGGAGCCGGCCGCGGTGGTGGGCCATTCGCAGGGTGAGGTGGCGGCCGCGGTGGTGGCCGGTGCGCTGTCCGTCGAGGACGGTGCACGGGTGATCGGTGTGCGTAGCGCCGCATTGCAGACGGTCGCCGGTGTGGGCCGTATGGCGGTGGTGGAACTCCCGCTCGACGAGGTGCAGGAGGCGATCGGCCCGTACGGGGACGCGGTGTCGGTGGCGGCGGTGAACACACCGTCCTCGACCGCTGTCTCCGGTGACGCGGACGCGATCGGCGCGCTGCTGGAGATGTGGGACGACGCGGATGTGTCGTGCGGGTGGCTGGAGGCGCCGGTCGCCTCCCACAGCCACCATATGGACGCCCTGCTGCCCGACCTGGAGGCCCGCCTCGCCCCGCTGCGGCCGCGCCCGGGACAGGTGCCGTTCTACTCGACGGTCACCGGCGCGCTGCTGGAGGGCACGGCGCTCGATGCCGCGTACTGGTGCCGCAACCTCCGCCGGCCGGTGCGCCTCGATGCGGCGCAGCAGGCGCTGCTCGCGGACGGGCTGGACGTGTTCGTGGAGGTCAGCCCCCACCCGGTCCTGATCATGCCGTTGACGGACGGCAGTGCCGGGCGGGGTGTGGTCGTCGGCACGCTCCAGCGCGAGCGCGGGGATCTGGCGCAGATGGCGCGCATGGTGACGCTGCTGCACGTGGCGGGCGTCGAGGTGGCCTGGGAGCCCCTGCTGGGAACGCACGGTCCGGTGGTGGACCTGCCGACCTATGCCTTCCAGCGCGAACGTTTCTGGCTGGACACCGTCACCAAGGCGTCGGGTGATGTGACCTCGGTGGGGTTGGAGTCGGCGGGGCATCCGTGGCTGGGTGTGGTGACCGCGCTCGCCGACGGCGAGGGTCATGTGTTCAGCGGTCGTGTGTCGCTGCGTGAGTTCGGCTGGTTGGCCGATCATGCGGTGTTCGGCACGGTGATCGTCCCTGGCACCGCGTTGTTGGAACTCGCTTTGTCGGCGGGCCATTTCGTGGGTGCGGGCCGGGTGGAGGAGCTGGCGCTCCTGGAGGCGCTGGTCGTTCCGCTGGAGGGTGAGCTGCGGCTTCAGGTGACGGTGGGGGCGCCCGGTCCGGATGGTCGTCGTGCGGTGGCGGTCTACAGCCGGCGTGGTGAGGACGGTGAGTGGGTGCGGCATGCGTCCGGCGTGCTGAGTGAGGCACCGGCCGTCGCGTCCGGCGGGTTCGAGGCGTTGGCGCAGTGGCCGGTGGCGGGTGCGCAGCGGGTGGACCTGGACGGTTTCTACGAGCGTCTGGACACCATCGGCGTCGAGTACGGCCCCGCATTCCAGGGCCTGAGCGAGTTGTGGCGTGACGGCGACACGGCTTATGGCCTGGTGCGGCTGCCCGAGGACGTCACGACCGACGGCTACGGCATCCATCCCGCACTCCTCGACACCGCCCTGCACACCCTGTTCGCCGTACCGGACGGCAACGGCACGGGAGACGACATCGCCCTGCCGTTCCAATGGACCGGGGTCGACATCCTCACCGGCGCGGGCAGCCTGCTTCACGTCCGGGCCGAGCTCGACGAGACACGCACCGCCGCCCGGATCTGGGTGGCCGACGAGAACGGCGACCCCGTCGCCCGGATCGAGGGACTCCAGGTACGGCCGGCCACGGCGGAGCAGATCCGCGCCGCCGCGTCGGTGTCCGTCGACCACCTGTACCGGGTGGAGTTCCAGCCGGTCATGGCCGGCTCTCAGGCACGGGACGCCGAGCGGCTGGTGATCGACGCGCGGGGCTGGTCGGGTGCGGTGAGGGAGGTCGCCGGACGTGGACTGGCCGAACTTCAGCAGGCGTTGCCCGGCGACGCAGCCGAGATCGTGTTGGTGACCTGCGGTGCGGTCGGTGAGGACGCCGTGGACGTGGGCCAGGCGTCGTTGTGGGGTCTGGTGCGTTCGGCGCGCAGTGAGCACCCCGAGCGGGTGATCCGCCTGATCGACACCGACACCGATGAGGGCTTGGCGTCGGCCGTGCGAGTGGCGGACGAGCCCGAGCTGATCGTCCGCGCAGGCAAGGTGCTGGCGGCCCGACTGGTCCGGGCGTCGGCAGATGCCGGCGCGCAGAGCCGTGGGCTGGATCCTGCCGGCACGGTCCTGATCACGGGCGGCACGGGGGAGTTGGGTCAGGCGTTGGCCCGTCACCTGGTCCATGAGCATGGGGTGCGCCGTCTGGTGCTGACCTCACGTCGTGGCACGGACGCACCTGGCGCCGATGAGTTGGTGGGGGAGTTGACCGCGGCGGGTGCCGAGCGTGTCGAGGTCGTCGCGTGTGATGTGGCCGATCGTGCCCAGGTCCGTGCCCTGCTCGCCGGGGTGGACACCGCCCACCCGTGGACCGGTGTGTTCCACCTCGCCGCCGTCCTCGACGACGGACTCCTCCAGGGTCAGGACAGCGACCGTCTGGCCCGCGTCCTGGGTCCGAAGACCGAGGGTGCGCTGCACCTGCACGACCTCACCCGCGAACTCGGCCTCGATCTCGCCGCCTTCGTCCTCTACTCCTCCGCCTCCGGCGTCCTCGGCGGCCCCGGCCAGAGCAACTACGCCGCCGCCAACACGGCCTTGGACACGCTCGCCGCCCTCCGCCGTAGTCAGGGCCTGGCCGCGACCAGCCTCTCCTGGGGTCTGTGGCAGCAGGCCGGAATCGGACTGACAGCGGAACTCGGGCAGCAGGACGTGGCGCGGATGCGGCGCCAGGGCTTCGGCGCTCTGTCCCAGCAGCAGGCACTGGCCGCGCTGGACGCCGCCATGCTCCAGCCGCACGCCCACCTCGTCCCGATCAAGCTCGAGACCGCATCACTGCGCCGCGCCCTCGACGACGGCGAGCAACTCCCGCCCGTCTTCCGCGCCCTGGTCCCCGCCCGCCTGCGCGGCACACGCCGTTCCCCCGGCTCCGGCTCCGACCTGCGTGAGCAGTTCGCCGCCCTGCCGCAGGCCGAGCGCCGCGCCGCGGTCACCGAGATGGTGCGCCGCGACGTCGCGGTCGTCCTCGGTATCACGGACCCGCGGGAGATCGGCGACGACCAGCCGCTCAAGGACCTGGGTCTCGACTCGCTGATGGCCGTCGAACTGCGCCGCCGCCTGTCGGCACAGGTACGCGCCGTCCTGCCCGCGGACCTCGCCTTCGCCCACCCCACCCCCGGCGCCCTGGCCGACCACCTCCTCACCCACGTCTTCGACGCCGCACCCGGCATCGTCACCCCCGGCACCGCCGGCGCAGCACCGCTGCCATTGGAACGCGCCGGACAACGGGACGCCCACCCGGCGACCGAGGGTCAGAACCGCCTGTGGTTCCTGGAGCAGATGCACCCGGGCACCGCCCGCTACAACGTGGCTCTGCGTATACGGCCTGCCCGTCCGCTGGACCGCGACGCGTTCGTCCGGGCCCTGGCCTGGATGGCCGGGCGGCACGAGGCACTGCGTACCGGACTGGGCTCCCGAGAGAGCCGGCTGGTCCAGAACGTCCACACCGACGTCACCGTCCCGTTCACGTACGAGGACCTGTCCGGCCTCGGCCAGGACGCGGTGGACGACAGGATCCGGCAGGAGGAGCTGCAGCCCTTCGACCTCGCCGGACCGACCCTGCTGCGCTGTCGCCTGCTCGACACCGGCGCCGACGGCCAGATCCTGTGCCTGACCTTCCACCACTCGGTCACCGACGGCTGGTCCCTGACGGTCTTCCTGCGCGAACTGTACGACGCCTACCGCACGTTCACGGAGGGACAGCAGCCGCAGGCGGCCGAACCCGCGCACCACGTCGGCGACTACGCCCGCTGGGAACAGCGCAGCCTCGCGGAGGGGCGGTTCGAGGAAGGGCTGCGGTTCTTCGCCGCCGAACTTCAGGGCTCGCCGATCCTGGAACTGCCACCCGGCCCGCAGGCCGTGGCGGAAGGCGCCGAAGGCGGCGACGCGGTCTACTTCACCGTGCCCGCAAAGCTGCGCGGGCAACTGGAGGCACTCGCCTCCGAAGCGTCCGTGACCCCGTACACCGTCTTCGCCGGCGCGTTCGCCGTGATGCTGGCCCGCTACGCCGGTCAGGACGACTTCACCCTGGGCACGGTCTGGGCCAACCGCCAGCTGCCGGGCACCTCGGACGTGCTGGGCTTCTTCACCAACACGCTGCCCCTGCGCTGCGATCTGAGCGGCGACCCCGTCTTCACCGATCTGCTGGCCGCGATGCAGCCGCGGATCCTGGGGCTGGTCGAGCACCAGAGCGTGCCGCTCACCGAGGTGATGAAGGTCGCCGACACGCCCCGCACCGGCGACGACAACCCGCTGATCCGCGCCGTGTTCAACTACATGGGCGCCGACTTCCCCGCCCTGGGCAGCGGCGAGGACGCCTGGCTCCTGCCGGCCGGCGGCAACGGCGCGGGCAACGTCCGCGGCGCCTCCAAGTTCGCCCTCGGCATGAACCTCGCGCCCAGCGGCGACGGACTGTGGGGCGAACTGGAGTACCTCCCCCACACCATGGACCGGGCGTCCGCCGAGCGGATGGTGCGCAACTTCCGCACCCTGCTCGAGTCGCTGGCCGCACAGCCGCGGCGCCGCCTGAGCGAGTTGGATCTGCTGGAGGCGGCCGAGCTGGCCTGGCTGGACGAGCGCGGCGGCCGGCCGTCGCTCACGGCGGGCCCGGACACCACGACCGCCCTGGACCTGGTGCTGGCCCAGGCGCGGCGCACACCCGACGCGATCGCCCTGGTCTGCGACGGCCGGGAGACGACCTACCGTCAGATGGTGGCGCGGGCCGGGACACTGGCCGCGCGGCTCACCGAGGCCGGTGTGACGGCCGAGATCCCGGTAGGGGTGCACCTGCCCCGCTCCGCGGACCTGGTCGTCTCGGTGCTCGCCATCTGGATGGCGGGCGGCGCCTACCTGCCCGTCGACCCGCACTACCCGCAGGCACGCGTCGACTACGTGATCCAGGACAGCGGACTGCGGGTCCTCGTCTCCGACCGGCCGGTGGACACCACGGCCCACGTCCTGCTGATCGGCGACATCCCCGACGCCCCCCTCGACGCCGCATGGCCCCCGCCGGCCGCCCGCCCCGCGCTCGACGACCTGGGATACGTCATCTACACCTCCGGCTCCACCGGCACCCCCAAGGGCGTCCTGATCGAGCACGGACAATTCGTCAACTTCTGCCGCAGCGTCGACGAGCGGATCGGCGGCGGCCCCGGAGACACCTGGCTGGCCGTGACCAGCCCCTCGTTCGACATCTCCACCGTCGAACTGATCTGGACCCTCACCCGCGGCTACCGCGTCGTCATCGCCCAGGGCAGCGTCGGCGAATGGCCCGGCTACCGCTCCTTCGCACCCACCCACCTGCAGTGCACCCCCTCGCTGGCCAGAATGCTGCTGGCCGACGCCGACGGCCGGGCCCTGCTCGGCGGCCTGGACCGCATGATCGTCGGCGGCGAGGCGCTGGACCGGCCGCTCGCGAAGAAACTGCTGCGCACCGTACGCGGCTCGGTGACCAACATCTACGGCCCCTCCGAATGCACCGTGTGGTCCACCACCTGGAACGTCGAACCGGGCGAGGTGTCCCTCGGCGACGCCGTCCTGGGCACCGGCCTGTACGTCCTCGACAGCCACGGCGCACGGATGCCCCGCGGCAGCCGCGGCGAACTGTGGATCAGCGGCCGGGCCGTCACCCGCGGCTATCTCGGCAGGCCGGAACTGACCGCACAACGCTATGTGCCCGACCCGTTCTGCCCCGGCGCCCGCATGTACCGCACCGGCGACCTGGTGCGCTACCGCGAGGACGGCAGCCTCGAGTACTGCGGCCGCATCGACACCCAGATCAAGCTGTACGGACACCGCATCGAACTCGGCGAGATCGAAGCCGTCGCGGGCGAACACGACTGCGTCGTCGAATGCGCCGCCGTCGTACGCCAGGACACCGAGAACGACCCCCGGCTGTTCCTGTACTGGACGGGCCGGCCCGCCGAAGAGGACCTCGTACGCGCCTACATCGCCGAACGGGTCCCCGCCTACATGGTGCCTACCCGGCTGGTACGCCTGGACGAACTGCCGCACACCCCCAACAAGAAGGTCGACCGCGGTGCGCTGCTCAGGATGCCCGCACCGCGGGCCGCCGGCACGGCACCGGCCCCCTCCGACACCGCACCCGCCGCGCCCGCCCCCCTCGGCGACAGCGTCGAGCAACTGGTGCGACGCGCCTGGGCGCAGGTGCTGGACCGTCCACGGATCGAAACCGACCGCGGCTTCTTCGAGCTGGGCGGCAACTCGATGACCGCCCTTCAGGCCCACAAGGTCATCTGCGAAGGACTCGGCCGCGAGTTCCCCCTGTCCGCGGTCTTCCGCTACCCCACCGTCCGGCAGCTCGCCGCTTTCCTGCGCGGCGACCACGACGCCACCAGGACCGCCCGCGGCCCGCGACCCGCACCGCCGCGCCGCACCGACGACGACGCGATCGCCATCGTCGGCATGTCCTGCCGGCTGCCCGGCGCACCGGACATCACCACCTACTGGAACAACCTCCGCAACGGCACCGAGTCGATCACCCGGTTCTCCGAGACCGAACTGCGGGCCGCCGGCGTCCCCGACACGCTGCTGCGCGACCCGAACTACGTGCGGGCCAAGGGCCACGTGGAGAACGCGGACCTCTTCGACGCCACGTTCTTCGACTACTCGCCCGCCGAGGCCGAGACGATGGACCCGCAGCACCGCCTCTTCCTCGAATGCGCCTGGGAAGCCCTGGAACACGCGGGCCTGGTCCCGCAGACCTACGACGGCAGCATCGCAGTCTTCGGCGGATCGGGCTTCGGCGGCTACGGCGGCGAGGAAGTCAACGACATGTCGTCGTTCTTCCGCACCATGATCGGCACCAAGAACGACTACTTCGCCACCCGCGTCGCCCACAAGCTCAACCTCCGCGGCCCCGCCCTGTCCGTGCAGACCGCCTGCTCGACCGGCCTGGTCGCCGCCCACCTGGCCCGCGAAAGCCTGCTGCGCGGCGAGTCCGACGTCGCCCTCGTCGGCGCCTCGTCACTGACCGTCCCCCTCAAACAGGGCTACATGTACCAGCAGGGCCTGGTGCTCTCCGCGGACGGCAAGTGCCGCGCCTTCGACGAGAAGGGCGGCGGCACCGTCTTCGGCAGCGGCGTCGGCGTGGTGGTCCTGCGCCGCCTGTCCGACGCCCTCGCCGCCGGCGACACCGTCTACGCCGTGATCCGCGGCAGCGCCGTCAACAACGACGGCGCCGACAAGGTCGGCTTCACCGCGCCGAGCGTCGAGGGCCAGGCACAGGTCATCGCCGCCGCCCAGGCCGCAGCCGGTCTCACCCCCGCCGACATCGGGCTCATCGAAGCCCACGGCACCGCGACCGCGCTGGGAGACCCCATCGAAGTACAGGCACTGCAGCAGGTGTTCGCCGCGGACGACCGCGACGAGCCGTGCGCCCTCGGCTCCGTGAAGACCAACATCGGCCACACCGACGTCACCGCGGGACTCGCCGGCCTCATCAAGGCAGCCCTGTGCCTGCACCACGCCGAACTCGTGCCCAGCCTCAACTTCGAACGCCCCAACCCCGAGATGGGCCTCGACCCCACCCTCTTCCACGTCAACACCGAACTGCGCCCGTGGCAGCAGGACACCCCCCGCCGCGCCGGCGTCTCCTCCTTCGGCATCGGCGGCACCAACGCCCACGTCGTCCTCGAACAGGCCCCGCCGCGCCACCCGCACGAAACCCCCCGCACCGACGGCGAACAGCCTGCCCCCCTGCCCGTCGTCCTCTCCGCACGGAACGACACGGCACTGCGCGAGCAGGCCGGACGCTGGGCCGACTGGCTCAGGGCCCACCCCGGCACGCCCCTGCGGGACATCGCCGCCACCGCCGCCACCCGCCGCGCCCACTTCACCGAACGGGCCGTCGTCATGGCCGGCACCACCACCGACGCGGCCGAAGCCCTCACCGCCCTCGCCGGACACCGCTCCCACCGCGCCCTGATCCAGGGCTCGGCGGGGGAGCGGGGCCAGGTCGTGTTCGTCTTCCCGGGTCAGGGTAGTGAGTGGGCGGGGATGGGGCGTGGACTGCTGGAGCAGTCGCAGGTGTTCACCGACGCGGTGCGTGAGTGTGATCAGGCGCTGGCGCCGTATTTGGACCGGTCGGTGGAGGGCCTGCTGCGGGAAGGGTGCGTGGAGGACTGGTCGCGGCTGGATGTGCTGCAGCCGGTGATGTTCGCGGTGTATGTGGGCTTGGCTGCGGTGTGGCGGTCCTTGGGCGTGGAGCCGGCCGCGGTGGTGGGCCATTCGCAGGGTGAGGTGGCGGCCGCGGTGGTGGCCGGTGCGCTGTCCGTCGAGGACGGTGCACGGGTGATCGGTGTGCGCAGCGCCGCGCTGCAGACGGTCGCCGGTGTGGGCCGTATGGCGGTGGTGGAACTCCCGCTCGACGAGGTGGAGGAGGCGATCGGCCCGTACGGGGACGCGGTGTCGGTGGCGGCGGTGAACACACCGTCCTCGACCGCTGTCTCCGGTGACGCGGACGCGATCGGCGCGCTGCTGGAGATGTGGGACGACGCGGATGTGTCGTGCGGGTGGCTGGAGGCGCCGGTCGCCTCCCACAGCCATCATATGGACGCCCTGCTGCCCGACCTGGAGGCCCGCCTCGCCCCGCTGCGGCCGCGCTCGGGACAGGTGCCGTTCTACTCGACGGTCACCGGCGCGCTGCTGGAGGGCACGGCGCTCGATGCCGCGTACTGGTGCCGCAACCTCCGCCGGCCGGTGCGCCTCGATGCGGCGCAGCAGGCGCTGCTCGCGGACGGGCTGGACGTGTTCGTGGAGGTCAGCCCCCACCCGGTCCTGATCATGCCGTTGACGGACGGCACCCTGCACGCCGGCCACGACCAGGCCGTCGTCGCAGCCACACTCCAACGCGACCACGGCGACCTCACCCAGTTCCTGCGCACCGCCGGCCTGCTCCACGTCCACGGCGTCCCCGTCGACTGGCGACGCGTCCTCGGCGAAGCACCCGTGGCCGCACTGCCCACCTACGCCTTCCAGCGCCGCCGCTACTGGATCGACACCCCCGCCAAGACCACCACCACGTCCACCGCCGCACCCGTCGACGCCTTCTGGACAGCCGTCCGCGCCGGCGAGAGCGGCCGGATCGCGGACCTGCTGGACGCCCCCGCACCGCTGCGCGCCGGGATCGACGAACTCCTGCCGCTGCTCGCCGCCTGGCAGGACAGGCAGCACACCCATGCCACCGTCGCCCCCTGGCTCTACGACGACGTGTGGCAACCGCAGTCCCCGCCCGCCACCACCCCCGCCGCCCTCGAAGGCGGCTGGGCCCTGGCCGCCGGCCCCGAACAGGCCGGCCTCGCCGACGAACTCACCCGCGAACTGCGCCTGGCCGGCGCCACCATGCACCGCCTCGACACCGGCCAGGACCGCACCGAACTGGCCACCGCCCTGAACACCCTCGCCCCCGGCCTCGCCGGCATCGTGACACTCGGCGGCCTCGACACCACCCTCGACACCGCCGGCGTCCCGCACGGATTCCGCACCACCCTCACCCTCGTCCAGGCCCTCATCGACACCGGCCTGCCCCTGCCGCTGTGGATGCTCACCCAAGGCGCGGTCAGCATCGACGGCACCGAACCCCTGCCCCACCCCCTGCAGGCCCTGGTGGCCGGACTGGCACGGGTGACCGCCCTGGAACAGCCCGCCCTGACCGGCGGCACCGTCGACCTGCCGGCGAGCCCCCACGACGGCTGGGCCCTCCAACTCGTGAACACCCTGCTGGCCAAGGACCACGAGGACCAGATCGCCCTGCGCCCCGACGGCCGCTACGTCCGCCGGATGCTGCGAACCGCCCCCGACCGGCCCGCCACCGACTGGACCACCGGCGGCACAGCACTGATCACCGGCGGCACCGGAGGACTGGGCCTGCACCTGGCCCGCTACCTCACCCGTCGCGGCACCACCCGCCTCGTCCTGGCCTCCCGCACCGCCTCCCGCTCGGCCGCCGCCGCCGCACTGCGCGACGAACTCGCCGGCGCCGGCATCACCGTCACCACCACCGACTGCGACATCAGCGACCGCGAACAACTGCGCCGGCTCCTCGAACACTGCGACGACGACGCGACGCAACCGCTGCGCGTGGTCGCCCACCTCGCCGGCATCACCCGCGGCACCGCCCTCCAGGCGATCACCCACGACCAGATAGGCGAGGAACTGGCCGCCAAACTCCACGGCGCCCGGCACCTCCACGACCTGCTCACCGACCGCCCCCTGGACGCGTTCCTCCTCTACGGCAGCGGCGCCAGCCTGTGGGGCGGAGCCCACCAGGCCCTGTACGCCGCCGCCAACACCGGACTCGACGCCCTCGCCCGCCACCGCCGCACCCTCGGCCTGACCGCAACCGTGGTCCACTGGGGCGGCTGGGCCGGCGAGGGCATGCTCACCGCGGAGGCCGAAGAACACGTCCAGGCCCGCGGCCTGTACTCCATGGAACCCGCCCACGCCCTGCACGCCCTCGGCGCCGCCCTCGACGCCGACCTGACCACCCTCGGTGTCGCGGACATCGACTGGGCCCGCTTCGCCCCCGCCTACTGCGCGGCCCGGCCCCGCCCCCTCATCGAGGACATCGACGACGTCCGCGCCGCTCTCGCCGCCCACCAGACACCCGACGACACCCTCGCCGGCGCCCGCCTCGCCGACGAACTCGCCCGCATGAGCCCCGAGACGCGCCTGCACCACATGACCGGGATCGTCCGCACCGAAATGGCCCACGTCCTGGGCCTCGCGGCCGCGGACATCCCCGACCTGCAGCCGCTGCAACAGCTCGGATTCGACTCCCTGATGGCCGTCACCGTCCGCGGCAACCTCGCCCGCGCCACCGGCCTGCCCCTGACCACCGGCATCCTCATCAAACACGCCACCTGCGACGGCATCGCCCGCCACCTCATCGGCGAACTCCACGGCGAGCCCGCCGGCCCGCCACCGCCGCCCCCAACCGGCGACAACCCCTGGCTGCGGGTCCTCAAGCCCGCCACCCGGCCGCACGCCCGGATCGTGTGCCTGCCCGGCATGGGCGGCACCACCGGCGGCTACACCCCGCTGATCCGCAACCTCCCAGAGGGCGTCGAACTCCTCGGCGTGCAGATGCCGGGCCGCGAGGCCCGCACCGACGAACCGCCGATGACCGACATGACAGCCGTCGCCGAACACATCACGACCGCCCTGTCCGGCCACGACCCGATCCCGCTGGTCCTCTACGGCCACAGCCAGGGCTCCTGGCTCGCCTGGGAAGTCGCCCACCGGCTCGCCGAACGCGACGACGCACCGCCGCTGTCCCTCGTGGTCGCCTGCGCCCGCACCCCGTTCGCCGACACACCCGAGATCATCCAGCGGATCGGGGAGGCGACCGCCGCCTGGGACGGCACCTCGACCGCCCACCTCGCCGAGGTCTACCAAGGGCTGCTGCCCCAGCAGATCCTCGACAACGAAGACCTCCTCACCGAGTACATCCAACGGCTCGTCGTCGACGTCCAGCTCGGCGAGAACCACCGCGAAACCCTCGCCGACGTCCACCGCGACCCGCTGAAGATCCCCGTCGTCGCCATAGCCGGCACCCACGACCCGGTGGTCCCCGCACCGTCCATGGACAGCTGGCGCGAAATGACCCACGGAACCTTCACCCGGCGCAGCATCCCCGGCACCCACGCGGCACCGCTCGAGAACGCACAGGCCATGGCCGCCGAACTCCTCTCCGCGATCCCCGCCCCGGGCCGATGACCCGCCCGCCCGCCCCCGCCCTTCCTGACACACCTTCACGGAGGAACGCCATGCCCGAGATCCAGCGCCCCGACGGTGCCCGCATCCACTACCAGGAGCACGGGGAAGGATTCCCCGTCCTGCTCCTCGCCCCGGGCGGCGTGAGCAGCCAGATCGAGTCCTGGGACGCGAACTTCTACCACCCCGTGCGCGAACTGGCCCCCCACTTCCGCGTCATCGCGATGGACCAGCGCCACGCCGGCCGCAGCCACGCCCCCACCACCCCCTTCTCGTACGAGCAGACCACCGGCGACCAACTCGCGGTCCTCGACCACCTCGGCATCGACCGGGCCCACCTGGTGGCCGCCGGCAGCGGATGCGCCCACGCCTGGCGGCTCACCCACCAGGCCCCCGACCGGGTGGCCGCCGTCGTCGGCCAGGAGCCCGCCGGCCGGGACTCCACCAACACCCTCGGCTCCTTCTTCACCGAGTTCGACGAGGCGATGCGCCACGTCCGCGCCGCCTCCCTCGACGACCCCGACACCATGGGACTGCGCGCGGTGATCGAAGCCGCCCTGCACGAGCCCCGGTTCAGCCTCAACCCGGCCGCCGGGCCCTTCGCGCAGCGGCTCCACGACGACGCCGCCTTCCGCGAGGAGTTCCTCACCTTCACCCGTGAAAGCTACGTCACCCGCCTGGTCCGCTTCCGCGACGGCGTCTGGCCCGACGGGTCGGCCTACTTCACCGTCCCCGAGGAGTGGATGACCAGCTTCCCCGCCCCGCTGCTCCTGCTGCCCGGAAGCGACCTGCACCACCCCGAGGGCGTGTCCAAGCGCATCGCCGCGGAGGCCCCGCGGGCGACCCTCCTCGACCACGGCTTCGACGCCCCCGAGCGGCGAAACGCGACCGTCGAGGCGATCACCGGGTTCCTCACCGCGCACACCCCCCGCTGACAACGAAAGAAGGCAACCGCGATGCCCACCCTCGACTCCCTCGACATCACCAGCGAAGCGCTCATCAACGAGCGCGGCTACCCGTGGAAGGAGTGGGAGCAGCTGCGCCGCGAGGCCCCCGTCTACTGGTACCAGCGCCCGGGCTACGAGCCCTTCTGGGCGCTGACCAAGTACGACGACCTCGCCTGGGTCGCCGCCAACCCGCACCTGTTCACCGTCAGCCAGCGCGTGCAGATCGAGACCCCCGACGAGATCGAGCCATTCGAGACCGAACGGGTCCGCCGCGCCGAGCAGTACGGCCACCCCGTCGACTACCACTACGGCCTGCCGTTCATGGACCCGCCGGGCCACCTCCAGGTGCGCAAGGCCATCTACCCGGCCTTCACCGCCGGCGGTCTGGCCGAGATGGAGGTGCGGCTCAAGGAGCTCGCCGTCCAGCACGTCGCCGAGTTCACCCAGCTCCTCGACGAGCGCGGCCACGCCGACGTGGCGCACGAGCTGTCCGCGAAGCTGCCGCTGGCCGCCCTGTTCGACCTGCTGGGCGTCCCGGAGAAGGACTGGGAGTACCTCTTCGACCTGCACCACAAGATCGCCAGCGCCTTCAGCTCCGGCTTCAAGTCCCTCGACGGCGAGGACCCGCAGGCCGCCTTCATGCGCCTGATCATGGACCTCGACGACTACATGGCCCAACTGGTGCGCACCCGCATGGCAGAGGGCGGCGGCGACGGCAAGGATGTCCTCAGCCGGCTCGCGAACGCCCGCCTGAACGGCGAGAAGCTCCAGTTCCACGACATCTCCTACCACTTCACCAACCTGGTGCACGCCGGCAACGGCACCAGCCGCAACGCGATCGTCGGCGGCGTGAAGGCCCTGCTGGAGCACCCGGACCAGCTGCGGAAGCTGATCGACGACCCGTCCCTGGTCGACAGCGCCGTCGAGGAGATCCTGCGCTGGACGTCGGTGGGCATCGTCTTCGCCCGGGTCGCCAAGCAGGACCTCGAGATCCGCGGCCAGCTCATCCGCAAGGGCCAGACCGTCGCCATGGTGCACCCCTCGGCCAACCGCGACGAGGACATCTTCGACGAGCCGGACCGCTTCGACATCACCCGCTCGCCCAACAAGCACCTCGCCTTCGGCGGCGCCGGCGAACACCGCTGCATCGGCATGGCACTCGCCCGCATCGAACTGCGGGCCATGTTCCATGCACTGCTGCCGCTGCTGCCCACCCTGGAACTGACCGGCGAGGGACGACTGCACGTCCTGCGCATGGTCGTCGCCGAATACTCCGAGCTTTCCGTCCGGCGCAAGAAGACCGCAGCCTGAACCGGCCCGCGGGCAGAGCGCCACGGCGAAATCCACGGACAGACAGGGAAGAGGGGACGGACGTGTCCACACAGGAAGCCACCGGCAGGAAATGCGCCGGCAGCAGAACACTTCAATTGCCGACGACACTCCAGGGATTCGCCGACTGCGACGAGACGGATCTGCAGATCGTGGTCCCGTGGACCGGGCCCGCCATCGACCCCGGCACCGGATTGCTGCGCGGCCCCCTGCCCGACCGGTATCTCATATCCGCATCCAGCGGATGGCCGAAACCGGACGCCGAAGAGACGACCGCTGACATGATTCAGGTCCTCATACAAGAGGGCTGGGAAAAGTACGGGATGCTGGCCGCCACCTTCGCCTACTCCGAGCGCTGCTGGAACAGCGCCAAGGGCCTTTCCATCTGGAAGGACGAGGAGTCCATGCGCGCGTTCGTCGCGTCGGCGGAACACATGGTGGCCATGCGGAAGACCAAGAAGGTGATGTACGCGTGGGAGTCCACCCACTGGGTCGCCACGGAAACCGCACGGCTGCCCACCTTCGCCGAAGGCAAATCGAAACTCGCCGAAGTCCGCGAGGACTACCCCGTGCGATGACCATCCGACCGGCCGGCGGCTCGTCCCACCACCCCGCCCCCCACAGAAACAGGTGACATGAGTAAGCACATCGCGTTCTTCAACTTCCCCGCCTTCGGCCACATCAACCCCAACCTGGGAGTGGTCCAGGAACTGGTCCGGCGCGGCCACAAGGTCACCTGCACCACCACCGACCACTTCGCGCCGGCCATCGAGGCGTCCGGTGCCCGCCCGGTCACCTACACCTCCGTCTTCGGCGACTACTACACCAGCCCCTACACCCCCGAAGCCCTCAAGGGCGAAGGCCTGCGCTGCTTCAACGAGGCGAAGACCCTCGCCGAATCCGCCGAGGCCTCCTACGCCGACGACCGCCCCGACCTCGTCGTCTACGACTTCATGGCCTGGGGCGCCCGGTTCTACGCCGCGAAGCACGACGTGCCCGCGATCAGGCTGCACCCCTCGTACGGGGCCAACGAGCACTTCGCCATCCACGAGAAGTTCCCGGTCGCGGAGATGAGCGACCCGCTGGTGATGGACATGCTCACCCAGCTCGAGGCGCACCTGCCGAGCATCGGCCTGGAAGGAACCTCCGCGATGGAGTTCCTCACCAAGATCGAGGACCTCGGCATCATCTTCCTGCCCCGCGAGTTCCACTACGACGGCGACACCTTCGACGAGCGATTCGTCTTCGCCGGACCCTGCCTCGGCGACCGGTCCGCATTCCAGGGCACCTGGCAGCCCACCGGCGACCGGCCCGTCCTGCTGATCTCCCTGGGCACCGCCGCCACCGGCTGGCCCGAGTTCTTCACCATGGCCGTCGAAGCGTTCCGCGACGCCCCCTGGGAGGTCGTGATGGCCGTCGGCGACCACGTCGACGCGGCCGAACTGGGCGACCTGCCCGCCCACTTCCACGTCTCCCGGCACGTGCCGCAGCTCGACGTGCTGCGCCACGCGAGCCTGTTCATCACCCACGGCGGCATGAACAGCACCATGGAATCCCTCTACAACGGCGTGCCCATGGTCGTCATCCCCCAGATGAACGAGCAGCGGGCCAACGGCCTGCGCGTCGAGGAACTGGGCCTCGGCCGGTTGCTCACCGCCTCCGACACCACCGTCCAGAGCCTGCGCAAGCTCGCCGACGACGTCCACGCCGACCAGGGCGTCAAGGACCGCGTCACGGCCCTGCAGACCAAGATGCAGCAGATCGACGGACCGGTCGTCGCCGCCGACGCCATCGAAGGGTTCCTGGCCTCCGCCCGCTGACCCGCCCCCTGACGACCGCAGCCGGCCGGACCGGACCGGGGGCCCCACGCCCCCCGACGACCCGGCCGGCTTCTTTCTGTAGATTTATCAAGGAGAAGACGTGAAGCGCATAGCTCTGCCGGCACTCGCCGTCGCCCTGGCGATGACGACGGTGCTGGCCATGGAAGTGAACGCCGGAGAGCAGCAGGAGCCGAACTCCCGGCACCCGCACGCGAAGAACGGCGCCTTCCCTCCCATTGGACCGATATCCAGCCCCGCGGGCAAGAACGGATTCCGGTTCGGAGTGGCCAGTTCCGCCACCCAGATCGAAGACCGGAACACCAACACCGACTGGTACAAGTGGACCCTCCCGGCGCCCGAGGGAATGGGCAAGAGCCCCTTCGTCGGAGAAGGCGTCAAAGGCTACTCGAAAGCACTCCAGGACGTCCGCCTCATCGACGACCTGAATGTCGACTCCTACCGATTCGGCGTCGAATGGGCGCGCATCGAACCCCGGCGCAACGTCATCGACAAGAACGCCCTCGCCCACTACAAGAAGCAACTCGACGCCCTCGCCGCCAAGGGCATCCGCCCCATGATCACCGTGCACCACTTCGCCAATCCGGTATGGGTCGACGACCCGGCCGACAACGAATGCGCGAACGGGCCCCGCGACACCAACCTGTGCGGCCTCGACCACCCCCAGGGCGGCCCGCTGGTCGTCAAGGAAATGGCCGAATTCGCCGCACTCCTCGCCACCACGTTCGGCGACCGCGTCGACGAATGGGTCACCGTCAACGAACCCATGGTCTACATGACCCTCTCCCACTCCTTCGGCGCCGGACCGCCCGGCAAGTCCAGCCTGCTGCAGGGCGACGTGAAACGCTTCGCCGCCGCCCAACGCACCTACATCCAGGCCCACGTGGCCATGTACGACGCCATCAAGAGCGCCGACCGCACCGACACCGACGGCGACGGCGCACCCTCCAGCGTCGGCCTGACCACCGGCGCCCAGGAATACGTCCCGGTCCACGACGGCAAACTCAGCAACGACCCCAAGGACATCGCCGCCCGCGACCGCTACCGCCAGTTCATCGACTACAGCGTCGTCGACTCGCTGTGGCAGGGCCGGTTCGACCAGGACCTCGACGGCACCATGGACGAGGCCCACCCCGAGTGGAAGAACAAGATCGACTGGCTCGGCCCGCAGAGCTACTCCCGCACCGGCGTCTCCGCCCCCGGCTCCGACCCGGCCGGCATCCTCTACCCCGTCCTCAACGTCGAGGTCTGCCTGAACGAACCGAGCCTGCCCCTGCTCGACAAGACGTACTACGTCCCCACCATGGGCTACGAGACCAACCCCGAGGGCCTCTACACCGTCCTCAAGGAGATCAGCAGCCGCTACCCCGGCCTGCCGCTCGTCGTCACCGAGTCAGGCCTGGCCACCGAATCCGGCAAGCGCCGCGCCGAACACCTCGTACGCGCCCTCGAACAGATCCAGCGCCTGCGCACCGAAGGCACCGACATCCGCGGCTACTACCACTGGAGCCTGCTCGACAACTTCGAATGGCTCGGCGGCTACACCCCCCGCTTCGGCCTCTACCGCGTCGACCGCACCACCATGGAACGCACCCCCACCGAGGCGGCCACCGTGTACGCACGCATCGCCGACCGCCGCTTCCTGACACCCGCCGACAAGTCCCGGTACGGCGGCAGCGGCCCCCTCACCCCCGAGCCGGCCGCCGCCGGCGCCGAACGCTGACCACCTGAACACACCGTTCCCATTCAGTGAGCGGGAGTGAGTCTTGAACCCATTCCTGCTCGCTGCGGACATCCCGAACGGTTTTGGGTGTCCTGGTCGCCCGCGTTCGCTCCGTGTCCGGTGGCACGGATCGGGTCCGTGGTCCGGGAACGCGGTGGCGGGGCCCCTCACGCCCCGGGGGTGTCCGGTGGGGCCTGGACGGTCCGATGCCCGCAACCATCGCTCTGGTGGATGCGGGGCGGTGCCGTCCGACGCCGGACCGGACACCCCTGGGCGCGTCGTCCGATCGCGATGCCGGCCGCATCGTGACGGGTGGCCCTACGGGTGGTGCTGGTGAGCTGCTTCTGCCAGTGCTCAAAGGCCGACAGTTCCCAACCTCCTTGCACGAGGGCCGCCCCGCACCGTCGGAGCGGCCCTCGGCCCGTCTGGACGGCCGCTCGAGCACGCCCCGAGCCGCCCCCACCAGGGTGGATGCGGTTGCGTCCGGGCGCGGAAAGGGGTGCCACCCGCACGGACATCGGTCGCAGAAGGGCGAGGGTGAACACATGAGCATGGCCAAGGAGAACGGCGACAGCGGTTCCTCTTCCACCGCCCAGGACATCGCACAGTTCATCCAGGAAACCGTCGCCGACCTGCTCGGCACCACCCCCCGGTCCGTCACCGCCGACCGGCCCCTGCACGAACTGGGCATGACCTCCGTCCACACCATCGCCCTGACCGGCCGGCTCTCCGCCCACCTCGGCCACCCGGTCCCCAGCTGGACCGCCTGGCAGTACCCCACCGTCTCCGCCCTCGCCGCCCACCTCGCCGGCGACCCCGCCCCGGCCCCCGCGCCCGGCGCCCCGGCCGCCCGCCAGAGCCACCACCACGAACCCGTCGCCATCGTCGGCCTCGGCTGCCGCCTGCCCGGCGGCGTCGACAGCCCCCATGCCCTGTGGCAGGCCCTCACCGACGGCCTCGACGCCGTCCGCGACGTACCCGCCGACCGCTGGAACATCGACGACTGGCACGACGAAGACCCCGACGCCCCCGGCCGGACGACCACCCGCCGCGGCGGATTCCTCGACGACATCGCCGACTTCGACGCCGGGTTCTTCCGCATCTCACCCGCCGAAGCACGCCAGATGGACCCCCAGCAGCGCATGGCCCTCGAAGTCGCCTGGGCCGCACTCGAGGACGCACACATCCGGCCCGCCGACCTCACCGGCACCCGCACCGGCGTCTTCCTCGGCACCATGGCCCAGGAATACCACCTGGCGACCGGAGCCGACCCCGCACAGATCGCCACCCACTCCGCCACCGGCTGGGACAACTCCGTCATCCCCGCCCGCATCGCCTACACCCTCGGCCTCCAAGGCCCCGCCATCGCCGTCGCCACCGCGTGCAGCTCCTCCCTCACCGCCACCCACCTCGCCGTACAGAGCCTGCGCAACGGCGAAACCGACACCGCCCTCGCCGGCGGCGTCAACGTCATGCTCCACCCCCACACCACCGTCGCCATGACCAAGTTCGGCGGCCTGAACCCCGACGGCCAGTGCCGCGCCTTCGACGCCGACGCAGCCGGCTACGTACGCGGCGAAGGATGCGGCGTCGTCGTCCTGCGCCGCCTGTCCGACGCCCTCGCCGCAGGCGACCGCATCTACGCCGTCATCCGCGGCACCGCCGTCAACAACGACGGCGCCTCCAACGGCCTGACCGCCCCCAACCCAAAGGCCCAGAGCGACGTCCTGCGCACCGCCTGGCAGGACGCCGGCATCGCCCCCAAGGACGTCTCCTACATCGAGGCCCACGGCACCGGCACCCTCCTCGGCGACCCCATCGAAGCCGAAGCCCTCGGCTCCGTGTTCGCCCCCGGCCGCACCGAGCCACTGCACATCGGCTCCGCCAAGACCAACTTCGGGCACCTCGAACCCGCCGCCGGTGTCGTCGGCCTCATGAAGACCGCCCTCGCCCTCCACCACGGCGAACTCCCCGCCAGCCTCCACTTCCGCACCCCCAACCCGCACATCGACTTCACCGGCAACCGCCTCGAAGTCGTCACCACCCACCGGCCCTGGCCATCGGCCCGCCACCGCTACGCCGGCGTCAGCGGCTTCGGCTTCGGCGGCACCAACGCCCACATCGCCCTGGAAGCACCCCCCGCCCGGCCCCGCACCCTGCTCGCCGT
This sequence comes from Streptomyces sp. WAC00040, assembly GCF_056835925.1. NCBI lineage: Bacteria > Bacillati > Actinomycetota > Actinomycetes > Kitasatosporales > Streptomycetaceae > Streptomyces > Streptomyces sp. WAC00040. Next base: position 159,969 of record NZ_JAKQZE010000004.1, on the reverse strand, counting down.
CGGCGCCGACACCCCCACCGCCCTGACCCGAGCAGCCCACGACCTCATCGACGGCATCCGCAACGGCGCCACCCCCACCGCACCCGGCACCGGCCCCTACCGCCTCTTCGCCGCCGCCGACCACCCCGCCCGGGCCGCCGACACCCTCGCCGCACACCTCGACACCCCCGACGCGCACCCCACCACCGGCGACCAACGCCCCGCCCTCGTCTGGTTCTTCTCCGGCCACGGCTCACAGTGGCTCGGCATGGGACGCGACCTGCTCACCGAACCCGCCTTCCGCACAGCACTCGCCGACTGCGACGCCGCCGTACGGGAATGCACCGGCTGGTCCGTCACCGAACAGCTCTGCGCCCCCGAACACCGCACCGCCCTCCACCGCACGGACATCCTCCAGCCCGTGCTCTTCGCCCTCCAGATCGCCCTCGCCCGCACCCTCGAGGCCTGGGGGCAGACCCCCGACGCCGTCCTGGGACAGAGCGTCGGCGAAGTCGCCGCCGGTGTGGTCTCCGGCGCCCTGACCCTGCGGGAAGGCGCCAGGATCATCACCACCTGGTCCGCGCTCATCGCCGAACACGCAAGCGGCCACGGCACCCTCGTCGTCTGCGACCTCCCCCTCGACCAGGCACGCGCCCTCGTCGCCGGCACACCACTGAGCATCGCCGGCCACCTGGCCCCCGACCAGGTGTGCCTGGCCGGCCCCCTCGCCGCCGTCGCCCACACCGAACGCGCCCTCACCGACGACGGCGTCCGCGTCCACCGCGTCAACATCGACTACGCCGCCCACAGCGCGGCCCTGCGCGACCTCGCACCCGAACTGACCGCCCGCCTGGCCGACATACGCGGACGCACCACCACCGTCCCCCTGCTGTCGACCGTCACCGGCACCCCCGTCGAAGGCACCGCCCTCGACGCAGCCTACTGGGCACGCAACATGTCCCAGCCCATGCTCCTGACCGAGGCCGTACACGCCCTCGCCGACCGGTACGACACTCTGCGCATCGTCGAGATCAGCCCGCACCCGATCGCCCGGCACTCCATCGAACGCACTCTCGCGGCCCTCGCCGACGGCACGACCGGCACCACGACAGCCGGCCGGGTGCTCGCCACCTGCCTGCGCGACCAGCCCTCCCGCCCGGCACTGGAAGACCTGACCGGCCGCCTGTGGTGCGACGGCCACCACGTCGACTGGACCGCCGTCACAGGCCGCTCCGGCACGCCCGAGATCCCCGTGGTCCTGCCCCTGTCCGGGCACACCCCCGGCGCCCTGGCAGACAACGCGGTGCGTCTGGCCGATTGGTTGGAGGCCTGTGACGGGGAGGAGTCGGTTCTCGCCGATGTGGCGTTCTCGGCGGCGGGGCGCACGCGGTTCGGGTGTCGGGCGGGTGTGGTTGCCGGTTCGGTGGCGGAGGCGGTTGCTGGTTTGCGGGCGGTGGGGGAGGGGCGTTCGGCTGCGGGTGCGGTCACCGGCACGGCTTCTGGTTCTGGTTCGTCGGTTGGTGCGGCGTTCTTGTTTGCGGGTCAGGGGAGTCAGCGGGCGGGGATGGGGCGGGGGTTGTATGAGGCGTTCCCGGTGTTCGCGTCGGCTTTCGATGAGGTGTGCGGTTTCTTCGATGGGGATGTGAAGGGGGTGGTGTTCGGTTCGGACGAGGGGTTGGTGGAGCGGACGGAGTGGGCGCAGCCGGGGTTGTTCGCGTTCGAGGTGGCGTTGTTCCGTTTGGTGGAGTCGTTCGGGGTGTCTGCGTCGTTTGTGGCGGGGCATTCGGTGGGGGAGATTGCGGCGGCGTGTGTGGCGGGGGTGTTCTCGCTCGAGGATGCGTGTCGTTTGGTGGAGGCGCGTGGCCGGTTGATGGGTGGGTTGCCGTCGGGTGGGGCGATGGTGTCGGTGCGTGCTTCGGAGGACGAGGTGCGGCCGTTGTTGGGTGGGGTGGATATTGCGGCGGTGAACGGCCCGCGTTCGGTGGTGGTGTCGGGTGAGCGGGGGGAGGTGGAGGCGGTTGCCCGGCGGTTGGAGGCTTCGGGTTGCGGGACGAGGTCGTTGCGGGTGTCGCATGCGTTCCATTCGCGGTTGATGGATCCGATGCTGGCCGCGTTCGAGGAGGTTGCTGCTTCGATCACGTATGCCGAGCCGAGGATCGCGATGCCGCCGGTCGGCGGTGCCCGGGATGCGGGCTACTGGGTGCGGCATGTGCGTGATGCGGTCCGCTTCGCCGACGACATGCGGTTCTTGGCGGCTGCAGGCGCCGAACGTTTCCTTGAACTGGGCCCGCAAAGTGTGCTGACGGCGGCCGCGGCGGAGAACCTGCCCGAGGACACACCCGTCCGGTTCGTCGCCAGTGCCCGCAAGGGTGCGGACGAGGTCGCCGGGGTGCTGACCGCACTCACCGAACTGCACGTCCTCGGCCAGGACATCGACTGGGACGCCCTGTTCACGGGAACCGGCGCCACCCGTATCGACCTGCCCACCTACGCCTTCCAACGCGAACGCTACTGGCTCGACGCACCCACCGACACCACCCCCACCCGCACCCGGACCCACGCCGAGGACGCCCTGTGGGACGCCGTCCAACGCGGCGAGACCGAGGAACTCGCCCGCCTCCTCGGAGCCGACGACAGCACGACCGTGGCCGCGATGCTGCCGCACCTCGCCGCCTGGCACAGCCGCCACACCCACACCGGCGAAGTGGCGGACTGGCTCTACGAGGAGACCTGGCACAACGCCCCCGCCCCCGCCCCCGCACCCGTCGCCGTCCGCGGCCCCTGGCTGCTGGTCGCCCCGCCGCCCGGACTGGCCCGGACATTCGAAGCGGCCGGCGCGAAGGTGCACGTCGTCCCCGCAGCCGGCGAACGCGAACACTTCAGCGCCCACCTGGCCGGAATCCCCGCCCCGACAGCCACCCACCTGCGCGGCGTGCTCGCCTTCACCCCCCTCGACGAAGCCGTCGACCCCGACCATGACCTTGAGGCCGACGCCGCACCGCCCTGCGGCACCTCCCAGACCCTCGCCCTCACCCAGGCCCTCGGCGACCACGGGATACAGGCACCGCTGTGGATCCTCACCCGCGGCGCGATACAGGCCCACCCCGACGACACCGTCCCCCGCCCGTGGCAGGCACAGACCTGGGGCCTGGGACACGTGATCGCCCTCGAACACCCCAACCGCTGGGGCGGACTGATCGACCTCCCCGAGGAGATCGACACACAGGCCACGCTGCAACTCCTGGCCACCGTCACCGGCACCGACGCGGAAGAACACGTCGCACTGCGCCCCTGCGGCCGCCTCGTACGACGGCTCCGCCGCGCCGCCGCACCCGACACCGCCGCCCCGGCACGGACAGGCCGCGGCACCGCCCTCATCACCGGAGGCAGCGGCGCCCTCGCCGCCCACCTCGCACGCCACCTGGCCGCACACGGCACCGAACACCTCGTGCTGGCATCCCGGCGCGGCCCCGACGCCCCCGGCGCCGCCGAACTGAAGGCGGAACTCGAGACCACAGGCACCCGCGTCACCCTCGCCGCCTGCGACATCAGCGACCCCGCCCGCACGGCCGAACTCCTCGCCACCCTCGACCGCGACGAACAGGCCCCCCTGCGCGCCGTGTTCCACACCGCCGGCGTCCTCGACGACAAACTGCTGGCCACCCTCACCACGGCCGAGGTCGAAACGATCGCGGCACCCAAACTCGGCGGAGCCTGGAACCTCCACGCCCTCACCCAGGACCGCGAACTGGACGCGTTCGTACTGTTCTCGTCCGTCATCGGAACCCTCGGCAACACCGGACAGGCCGGCTACGCCATGGCCAACGCCGGCCTCGACGCCCTGGCCGCACACCGCAGGGCAGCCGGACTCCCCGCGGTCTGCGTCGCCTGGGGCCCATGGTCCGACGGCGGCATGGCCGACGGCGCCACCGGCACCCTGCTGCGCCGCAACGGACTCGTCCCCATGCCGGCCGCCAAAGCCCTCACCGGCCTGGACCTGGCCCTGGCCGCCGGGCGCACCACCGTCGTCGCGCACATGGACTGGGCCCACGCCGTCCCCGCCTTCTGCCCACGCGGCCCCCTGCGCGCCGTGCTGAGCGAGATCCCCGAAGCCCGCGCCGCGAGCGAGCCGCACACCGGCACCGGCCACACCGCGACACTGCGCGACACACTCCTCGGCCTGACCGACGAAGCCCGGCTCCTCCACGTCCAGGACCTCCTGGCAGCAGAGGCAGCAGCCGTGCTCGGCATGCAGAGCCCGGCAGCCCTCGACCCCGAGCGGGGCTTCAAGGACCTCGGCTTCGACTCGATGATGGCCATCGCCTTCAGCCACCGGATCCAGGACCGCGTCGGCATCACCACCCCCAGGACACTGATCTACGACTGCCCGAACCTCTTGGCCGTCGCCCGGTGGCTGCTCGACCGACTCACCCCGGCCACCGACGCCGACACACCCGCCCCCGCCCCCGCCGGGGGCCGCACCGACGAACCACTGGCCGTCGTCGGCGTGGGCCTGCGCATGCCGGGCGACGCGAACGACCTGGCAAGCTTCTGGAACGTACTGGCCGAAGGCCGCGACACCCTCTCACCCATCCCCACCGACCGCTTCGACGTGGACCGGTTCTACGACGCCGACCCCGACGCCGAAGGAAAGACCTACGTCCGCCACGCCTCCCTCCTCGACGACGTGGCATCGTTCGACGCGGCGTTCTTCGGCATCAGCCCGCGCGAAGCCGAACCGATGGACCCCCAGCACCGACTGCTGCTGGAAGCCGCCTGGACCTCACTGGAGAACGCCGGCCTGCGCCCCCGCGACCTGCGCGACAGCCGGACCGGCGTCTTCATCGGCGCAGGGCCCGGCGAATACGGCAAGTACCGCCAGGGCTCCGGCCCCGACACCTACACCCTGACCGGCAGCCTCCCGAGCTTCAACGCCGGACGGCTCTCCTACCACCTCGGCCTGCAGGGCCCCGCCCTGGCCGTCGACACCGCCTGCTCGTCCTCGCTGGTCGCCCTGCACCTCGCCTGCGAGGCGCTGCGCAACGACGAGTGCGAACTCGCCCTCGCCGGCGGCGTCCAGGTCCTCGCCGACCCCGGCGCCTTCGTCGCCCTCAGCCGCTCGCACGCACTGGCCGCCGACGGCCGCAGCAAGACCTTCTCCGCGGCGGCCGACGGATACGGCCGCGGCGAAGGCGTCGGCGTCGTCGCCGTCATGCGCCTCACCGACGCCCTCGAGCAGGGCCGCGACGTACTCGGCGTCGTCCGGGCGACCGCGATCAACCACGACGGCGCAAGCAGCGGCATCACGGCACCCAACGGCACCTCGCAGCAGAAGGTCATCCGCGCCGCCCTCCGCTCCGCCGGCCTGACCCCGACCGACATCGACTACGTCGAGTGCCACGGCACCGGCACAGCCCTCGGAGACCCCATCGAGGTACAGGCCCTCGCCGCCGTGTACGGAAACGGCCGCACCCCCGAGCAGCCACTCGCCCTCGGCACCGCCAAGAGCGTCATCGGCCACCTGGAGTCCGCCGCCGGCATCGCAGGCGTCTGCAAGGTCCTCGCCTCGTTCCGCAACGAGGCCCTGCCCCCCACGATGCACAGCACCCCCCGCAACCCGAACATCGCCTGGGACGACCTGCCGGTCCACGTCATCGACGAGCTCACCGCCTGGCCACGAGGCGAGCGGACCCGCCGGGCGGGTGTGTCCTCGTTCGGGTTGAGCGGGACGAATGCGCATGTGGTGTTGGAGGAGGCTCCGGCGGTGGTGCCGGTGGAGTCTTCGCAGGGGGTGGGCGGGCTGCCGGTGGTTCCGGTGGTGGTGTCGGGTCGGGACGAGGGGGCGTTGCGGGAGAACGCGGTGCGTCTGGCCGATTGGTTGGAGGCCTGTGACGGGGAGGAGTCGGTTCTCGCCGATGTGGCGTTCTCGGCGGCGGGGCGCACGCGGTTCGGGTGTCGGGCGGGTGTGGTTGCCGGTTCGGTGGCGGAGGCGGTTGCTGGTTTGCGGGCGGTGGGGGAGGGGCGTTCGGCTGCGGGTGCGGTCACCGGCACGGCTTCTGGTTCTGGTTCGTCGGTTGGTGCGGCGTTCTTGTTTGCGGGTCAGGGGAGTCAGCGGGCGGGGATGGGGCGGGGGTTGTATGAGGCGTTCCCGGTGTTCGCGTCGGCTTTCGATGAGGTGTGCGGTTTCTTCGATGGGGATGTGAAGGGGGTGGTGTTCGGTTCGGACGAGGGGTTGGTGGAGCGGACGGAGTGGGCGCAGCCGGGGTTGTTCGCGTTCGAGGTGGCGTTGTTCCGTTTGGTGGAGTCGTTCGGGGTGTCTGCGTCGTTTGTGGCGGGGCATTCGGTGGGGGAGATTGCGGCGGCGTGTGTGGCGGGGGTGTTCTCGCTCGAGGATGCGTGTCGTTTGGTGGAGGCGCGTGGCCGGTTGATGGGTGGGTTGCCGTCGGGTGGGGCGATGGTGTCGGTGCGTGCTTCGGAGGACGAGGTGCGGCCGTTGTTGGGTGGGGTGGATATTGCGGCGGTGAACGGGCCGCGTTCGGTGGTGGTGTCGGGTGAGCGGGGGGAGGTGGAGGCGGTTGCCCGGCGGTTGGAGGTTTCGGGTTGCGGGACGAGGTCGTTGCGGGTGTCGCATGCGTTCCATTCGCGGTTGATGGATCCGATGCTGGCCGCGTTCGAGGAGGTTGCTGCTTCGATCACGTATGCCGAGCCGAGGATTGCGATGCCGCCGGTCGGCGGTGCCCGGGATGCGGGCTACTGGGTGCGGCATGTGCGTGATGCGGTCCGCTTCGCCGACGACATGCGGTGGGTCGAGGGGCAGGGTGCCGGCGCCTGTGTGGAGATCGGTCCGGGTGCGGTTTTGAGCGCGATGGCCCAGGACTGCCTGACCGACTCGGGCGCGCGGGTCGTTCCTGCCCTGCGCAAGGGACTGGACGAACCGCGTGCCGTCCTGACCGCACTCACCGAACTGCACGTCCTCGGCCAGGACATCGACTGGGACGCCCTGTTCACGGGGACCGGCGCCACCCGTATCGACCTGCCCACCTACGCCTTCCAACGCGAACGCTACTGGCAGCAGGTGTCCACCTCCGGTGATGTGACCTCGGTGGGGTTGGAGTCGGCCGGGCATCCGTGGCTGGGTGCGGTGACCGCGCTCGCCGACGGCGAAGGCCACGTCTTCAGCGGTCGTGTGTCGCTGCGTGAGTTCGGCTGGTTGGCCGATCATGCGGTGTTCGGCACGGTGATCGTCCCTGGCACCGCGTTGTTGGAACTCGCTTTGTCGGCGGGCCATTTCGTGGGTGCGGGCCGGGTGGAGGAGCTGACGCTCCTGGAGGCGCTGGTCGTTCCGCTGGAGGGTGAGCTGCGGCTTCAGGTGACGGTGGGTGCGCCCGGTCCGGATGGTCGTCGTGCGGTGGCGGTCTACAGCCGGCGTGGTGAGGACGGTGAGTGGGTGCGGCATGCGTCCGGCGTGCTGAGTGAGGCACCGGCCGTCGCGTCCGGCGGGTTCGAGGCGTTGGCGCAGTGGCCGGTGGCGGGCGCGCAGCGGGTGGACCTGGACGGTTTCTATGAGCGGTTCGCGGAGCAGGGCATTGCCTACGGTCCGGTGTTCCGGGGCTTGAGCGAGTTGTGGCGTGACGGCGACACGGCTTATGGCCTGGTGCGGCTGCCCGAGGACGTCACGACCGACGGCTACGGCATCCATCCCGCACTCCTCGACACGGCGCTGCATGTGTTGAAGGGCTCGGCGGCCGCGCGGGAGCGGTTGGATGGCGCTCTGCTGCCGGTCGAGTGGGCGCAGGTGGACCTGTCGGCGATGGGCGGCAGCGAGTTGCGTGTCCGTGCGGATCTCGACCCCTCGGGGACGTCCCTTCGGCTGTGGGTCGCCGATCCGGCCGGCGGGCCTGTTCTGTCCGGCCGTCTCGACCTGCGCGAGGTGACCGCCGAGCAGATCCGTGCCTCGACGTTGGTGGACCACCTGTACCGGGTGGAGTTCCAGCCGGTCACGGCCGGCTCTCAGGCACGGGACGCCGAGCGGCTGGTGATCGACGCGCGGGGCTGGTCGGGTGCGGTGACGGAGGTCGCCGGACGTGGACTGGCCGAACTTCAGCAGGCGTTGACCGGTGACACAGCCGAGATCGTGTTGGTGACCTGCGGTGCGGTCGGTGAGGACGCCGTGGACGTGGGCCAGGCGTCGTTGTGGGGTCTGGTGCGTTCGGCGCGCAGTGAGCACCCGGAGCGGGTGATCCGCCTGATCGACACCGACACCGATGAGGGCTTGGCGTCGGCCGTGCGAGTGGCGGACGAGCCCGAGCTGATCGTCCGCGCAGGCAAGGTGCTGGCGGCCCGACTGGTCCGGGCGTCGGCAGACGCCGGCGCGCAGAGCCGTGGGCTGGATCCTGCCGGCACGGTCCTGATCACGGGCGGCACGGGGGAGTTGGGTCAGGCGTTGGCCCGTCACCTGGTCCATGAGCATGGGGTGCGTCGTCTGGTGGTGACCTCACGTCGTGGCACGGACGCACCTGGCGCCGATGAGTTGGTGGGGGAGTTGACCGCGGCGGGTGCCGAGCGTGTCGAGGTCGTCGCGTGTGACGTGGCCGACCGCGCCCAGGTCCGTGCCCTGCTCACCGGCGTGGACACCGCCCACCCGTGGACCGGTGTGTTCCACCTCGCCGCCGTCCTCGACGATGGGCTTCTCACCGACCAGACCCCTGACCGTCTGGCCCGCGTCCTGGGCCCGAAGACCGAGGGTGCGCTGCACCTGCACGACCTCACCCGCGAACTCGGCCTCGATCTCGCCGCCTTCGTCCTCTACTCCGGCGCAGCCGGGGTGCTGGGCACGGCTGGTCAGAGCACCTACGCCGCCGCCAACACGGCGCTGGACACGCTCGCCGCGCTCCGCCGTAGTCAGGGCCTGGCCGCGACCAGCCTCTCCTGGGGCCTGTGGCAGCAGGCCGGGAACGGCGGCATGACCGCCCATCTCGGCCAGGCCGAACTGGCCCGAATGCGCCGCCAGGGCATCGCCCCACTGCCCGTTGCCCAGGGTCTGCGGCTCCTCGACCGGGCGCTCCACGGCCAGGACAGCCACCTCGTACCGGCCGTTCTCGACCTTGCGGCGGTCCGTCGGGAAGCGGAGAAGAGCGCTACGCTCCCTGCCCTCCTGCGTCTGCTGGTCCGGCCGCAGCTGCGCCGGGCGGCCGGCCGGACCGGCGACGCCCCGTCGTCCCTGCGCGACGAGCTGGCGACCTTGCCGGAGACACAGCGCACACAGCGCGTCCAGCACGTGGTCCTCAGCGAACTGGCAGTGGTCCTCGGCATCAGCGACATCTCCGGCCTGGGACCGGACCAGGTGCTCAAGGAACTGGGTCTGGACTCGCTGATGGCGGTCGAGCTGCGCAGGCGGCTCGCTGCGGCCACCGGCACCACATTGCCCGCCACCCTGGTGTTCGACTATCCGACCCCCGGCGCCATCACGGACCTGGTGATCGACCGGCTGGGTATCGCCGCCGACGCCGGCCGGCAAGAACCGTCCCCCGACAGCCCTCCCGCCGTACTGGACTGGGTACTCCAGCGCCTGTCCGCCGATCAGCTGCACCGCAGCGGCCTGCTCGACATGCTCGTCGACCTGGCGAACAGGGAGAGCGGGAACGGCACCGCCGACCCCTCCGCCCCCACCCTCCGGCCCTCCGACGCCCCCCGCCTGGAGGAGCGGTCGGTCGACGACATCAACGCCGAGCTCAACGCCTTCCTGGAAGCCGCAGGCGCAGGCGACTGAGAGGACCCGTCGCTTTCCGCCCCGAAGACGCTGCCCCAATTTCCGCTGACGTTTGTTTAGGGAACCGCAGAGATGACTAACTCGAATCAGGCTCAGCTGGAACGCGCCCTGCCCGCCATCCGCCTCCTCCAGAAGCGCGCGGCGGATCTCGAGGCCCGCTTCCACGAGCCGATCGCGGTCGTGTCGATGGCGTGCCGACTGCCGGGCGGCATCGACACACCCGAGGGTTTCTGGCAGCTGCTGGCAGAAGGGCGGGACGTCGTCGGGGAGTCTCCGTCGCACTGGGACGGCCTGGACTACTACGACCCCGATCCCCAAGCCGTGGGCAAGAGCTACGCACGCGAGGGCGGATTCCTCACCGGTGTCGAGGACTTCGACGCCGCGTTCTTCGGCATCAGCCCGCGCGAGGCCCAGTCGATGGACCCGCAGCAGCGCCTGGTCCTGGAAGCGTCGTGGGAGGCGCTGGAGCGCGCCGGCATCCGCCCCGGCACACTCACCGGCAGCCGCACCGGCGTCTACCTCGGCACGATGAGCACCGACTACGGCAACCACCAGGGCCACGACCTCGACGCCCTCGACGGCTACGTGAAGACCGGCAACGCGAGCAGCGTGGTGTCGGGACGCGTGTCCTACGCGCTGGGCCTGCAGGGCCCCGCCGTCACCATCGACACGGCCTGCTCCTCGTCCCTCGTCGCCCTCCACCTGGCGGCCACCGCACTGCGGCAGGGCGAGTGCGACCTCGCCCTCGCCGGCGGCGTGACCGTCATGTCGACCCCCTCGCTCCTCGTGGAGTTCAGCCGCCTCAAGGGCATGGCCCCCGACGGGCGCTGCAAGAGCTTCTCCGCCGCGGCAGACGGCGTCGGCTGGGCAGAGGGATGCGGCGTCGTACTCCTGAAGCGACTGTCGGCTGCCGAGCGTGACGGCGACCGCGTCCTGGCCGTGATCCGCGGCTCCGCGGTCAACCAGGACGGCCGCAGCCAGGGCCTGACCGCGCCCAACGGGCCCTCCCAGCAGCGCGTGATCCAGGACGCCCTGGCCGCCGCCCGCCTCACCCCCGCCGACATCGACGCGATCGAGGCACACGGCACCGGCACCTCGCTGGGTGATCCGATCGAGGCCGGCGCTCTCGCCGAAGTCTTCGGCGAGCACCAAGTGTTCCTCGGATCGTCGAAGTCGAACCTCGGGCATGCGCAGGCCGCCGCCGGCGTGATCGGCGTGATGAAGATGGTCCTCGCCCTCCAGCACGAGACACTGCCTCGCACTCTGCACGCCGACGAGCCGAGCCCCCACGTCGAGTGGGACGACAGCGGCCTTGCCCTGCTCCAGCAGCCGCAGCCCTGGAGCAAAGGCGAGCGGACCCGCCGGGCGGGTGTGTCCTCGTTCGGGTTGAGCGGGACGAATGCGCATGTGGTGTTGGAGGAGGCTCCGGCGGTGGTGCCGGTGGAGTCTTCGCAGGGGGTGGGCGGGCTGCCGGTGGTTCCGGTGGTGGTGTCGGGTCGGGACGAGGGGGCGTTGCGGGAGAACGCGGTGCGTCTGGCCGATTGGTTGGAGGCCTGTGACGGGGAGGAGTCGGTTCTCGCCGATGTGGCGTTCTCGGCGGCGGGGCGCACGCGGTTCGGGTGTCGGGCGGGTGTGGTTGCCGGTTCGGTGGCGGAGGCGGTTGCTGGTTTGCGGGCGGTGGGGGAGGGGCGTTCGGCTGCGGGTGCGGTCACCGGCACGGCTTCTGGTTCTGGTTCGTCGGTTGGTGCGGCGTTCTTGTTTGCGGGTCAGGGGAGTCAGCGGGCGGGGATGGGGCGGGGGTTGTATGAGGCGTTCCCGGTGTTCGCGTCGGCTTTCGATGAGGTGTGCGGTTTCTTCGATGGGGATGTGAAGGGGGTGGTGTTCGGTTCGGACGAGGGGTTGGTGGAGCGGACGGAGTGGGCGCAGCCGGGGTTGTTCGCGTTCGAGGTGGCGTTGTTCCGTTTGGTGGAGTCGTTCGGGGTGTCTGCGTCGTTTGTGGCGGGGCATTCGGTGGGGGAGATTGCGGCGGCGTGTGTGGCGGGGGTGTTCTCGCTCGAGGATGCGTGTCGTTTGGTGGAGGCGCGTGGCCGGTTGATGGGTGGGTTGCCGTCGGGTGGGGCGATGGTGTCGGTGCGTGCTTCGGAGGACGAGGTGCGGCCGTTGTTGGGTGGGGTGGATATTGCGGCGGTGAACGGCCCGCGTTCGGTGGTGGTGTCGGGTGAGCGGGGGGAGGTGGAGGCGGTTGCCCGGCGGTTGGAGGCTTCGGGTTGCGGGACGAGGTCGTTGCGGGTGTCGCATGCGTTCCATTCGCGGTTGATGGATCCGATGCTGGCCGCGTTCGAGGAGGTTGCTGCTTCGATCACGTATGCCGAGCCGAGGATTGCGATGCCGCCGGTCGGCGGTGCCCGGGATGCGGGCTACTGGGTGCGGCATGTGCGTGATGCGGTCCGCTTCGCCGACGACATGCGGTTCTTGGCGGCTGCAGGCGCCGAACGTTTCCTTGAACTGGGCCCGCAAAGTGTGCTGACGGCGGCCGCGGCGGAGAACCTGCCCGAGGACACACCCGTCCGGTTCGTCGCCAGTGCCCGCAAGGGTGCGGACGAGGTCGCCGGGGTGCTGACCGCACTCACCGAACTGCACGTCCTCGGCCAGGACGTCGACTGGGACGCCCTGTTCACGGGGACCGGCGCCACCCGTATCGACCTGCCCACCTACGCCTTCCAACGCGAACGCTACTGGCAGCAGGTGTCCACCTCCGGTGATGTGACCTCGGTGGGGTTGGAGTCGGCCGGGCATCCGTGGCTGGGTGCGGTGACCGCGCTCGCCGACGGCGAGGGTCATGTGTTCAGCGGTCGTGTGTCGCTGCGTGAGTTCGGCTGGTTGGCCGATCACGCGGTGTTCGGCACGGTGATCGTCCCCGGCACCGCACTGCTCGAACTCGCCTTCTCCGCAGGCCATTTCGTCGGCGCCGACCGGGTGGAGGAACTCACACTCCTCGAAGCGCTCGTCGTCCCGGAGCAGGGCGAACTGCGCCTCCAGGTAACCGTGGACGCGGCCGATGCCGAGGGCCGTCGCGCCGTGGCCGTCTACAGCAGCGCTGCGGGTGCGGATGCCCCATGGGTACGTCACGCCGAAGGGACCGTGGCTGGGCCGGTACCCGGGTCGGATACCGCCGTCGCGTCCGAGGGGTTCGAGGCGTTGGCGCAGTGGCCGGTGGCGGGCGCGCAGCGGGTGGACCTGGACGGTTTCTATGAGCGGTTCGCGGAGCAGGGCATTGCCTACGGCCCCGCATTCCGGGGCTTGAGCGAGTTGTGGCGTGACGGCGACACGGCTTATGGCCTGGTGCGGCTGCCCGAGGACGTCACGACCGACGGCTACGGCATCCATCCCGCACTCCTCGACACGGCGCTGCATGTGTTGAAGGGCTCGGCGGCCGCGCGGGAGCGGTTGGATGGCGCTCTGCTGCCGGTCGAGTGGGCGCAGGTGGACCTGTCGGCGATGGGCGGCAGCGAGTTGCGTGTCCGTGCGGATCTCGACCCCTCGGGGACGTCCCTTCGGCTGTGGGTCGCCGATCCGGCCGGCGGGCCTGTTCTGTCCGGCCGTCTCGACCTGCGCGAGGTGACCGCCGAGCAGATCCGTGCCTCGACGTCGGTGGACCACCTGTACCGGGTGGAGTTCCAGCCGGTCACGGCCGGCTCTCAGGCACAGGACGCCGAGCGGCTGGTGATCGACGCGCGGGGCTGGTCGGGTGCGGTGACGGAGGTCGCCGGACGTGGACTGGCCGAACTCCAGCAGGCGTTGACCGGTGACACAGCCGAGATCGTGTTGGTGACCTGCGGTGCGGTCGGTGAGGACGCCACGGACGTGGGCCAGGCGTCGTTGTGGGGTCTGGTGCGTTCGGCGCGCAGTGAGCACCCCGAGCGGGTGATCCGCCTGATCGACACCGACACCGACACCCAGGACCTGGCATCGGCCCTGCGAGTGGCGGACGAGCCCGAGCTGATCGTCCGCGCAGACAAGGTGCTGGCGGCCCGACTGGTCCGGGCGTCGGCAGACGCCGGCGCGCAGAGCCGTGGGCTGGATCCTGCCGGCACGGTCCTGATCACGGGCGGCACGGGCGAGTTGGGCCAGGCGTTGGCCCGTCACCTGGTCCACGAGCATGGCGTGCGCCGTCTGGTGCTGACCTCACGTCGTGGCACGGACGCACCCGGTGTGTCCGACCTGGTGGCGGAGTTGACCGCGGCGGGTGCCGAGCGTGTCGAGGTCGTCGCGTGTGACGTGGCCGATCGTGCCCAGGTCCGTGCCCTGCTCACCGGCGTGGACACCGCCCACCCGTGGACCGGTGTGTTCCACCTCGCCGCCGTCCTCGACGACGGACTCCTCCAGGGTCAGGACAGCGACCGTCTGGCCCGCGTCCTGGGTCCGAAGACCGAGGGTGCGCTGCACCTGCACGACCTCACCCGTGAACTCGGCCTCGATCTCGCCGCCTTCGTCCTCTACTCCTCCACCTCCGGCGTCCTCGGCAGCACCGGCCAGAGCAACTACGCCGCCGCCAACACGGCACTGGACACGCTCGCCGCCCTCCGCCGTAGTCAGGGCCTGGCCGCGACCAGCCTCTCCTGGGGCCTGTGGGAACAGACCGGAACGGGCCTCGCCGCCCATCTCGGCCAGGCCGAACTCGTCAGGCTCGCCCGGCGAGGCATCGGTGCCCTCACGCAGCAGCAGGCACTCGTCGCGTTGGACGCCGCCATGCTCCAGCCGTATGCGCACCTCGTTCCGGTCAAGCTGGAGACGGCGCGGGTCGAGGACCCGCCCGCCCTGCTGCGGGCACTCGTGCGCAGGAGGCGCACCCGCCCGGCAGCCGGCACCAATTCCGGCGGTCAGGTCACGGCGTTGCGTGACCGGCTGGCGTCGCTGCCGGAGGCCGAACGGCTCCCATATCTGGTGCAGCTCGTACAGCGTGAAGCGGCGGTCGTGCTGGGCCTCGCCGATGCCGACGCCATCAAGCCGCAGCAACTCTTCTCCGAGCAGGGGCTGGACTCGCTGATGGCGGTCGAGCTGCGGCGACAGCTGTCCGCGGCGACCGAGGTGGCCCTGCCCGCCACCCTCGCTTTCGACTATCCCACCCCCGTCGCCGTCGCCGGCCTGCTCCTCGACCGTCTCGACCTGGCCGCCACGGCCGCGGCACACCCGTCGGCCCCCGTACTCGAGCGCGGCACGGCCGACGACCCGATCGCCATCGTGTCGATGGCGTGCCGCCTGCCGGGCGGCATCGACACCCCCGAAGGTTTCTGGGAACTCCTGACCTCAGGCGGTGACGCCATCGGAGGGACACCGTCCCGCTGGGACGGCCTGGACCTGTACGACCCCGACCCCGATGCCGTCGGCAAGAGCTACACCCGCGAGGGCGGATTCCTCGACGGTGTCGAGGACTTCGATGCCGCGTTCTTCGGCATCAGCCCGCGTGAGGCGCAGTCGATGGACCCGCAGCAGCGCCTGGTGCTGGAGGCGTCGTGGGAGGCGCTGGAGCGCGCCGGCATCCGCCCCGGCACACTCACCGGCAGCCGTACCGGGGTCTACCTCGGCGCGATGAGCTCGGACTACGACCGCCAGGGCCAGGGCCTCGACGCCCTCGACGGCTACCTCGGAACGGGCAATGCCGGAAGCATCGTCTCCGGCCGGATCTCCTACGCGCTGGGCCTGCAGGGCCCGGCCGTCACGATCGACACGGCCTGCTCGTCCTCCCTCGTCGCCCTCCACCTGGCGGCCACCGCACTGCGGCAGGGCGAGTGCGACCTCGCCCTCGCCGGCGGTGTCACCGTGATGTCGACGCCGATGTCGTACGTCGAGTTCAGCCGGCTCAAGACGACCTCCCCCGACGGCCGCTGCAAGAGCTTCGCGGCCCAGGCCGACGGCGCAGGCTGGTCGGAAGGCGTCGGCATGCTCGTGCTCAAGCGTTTGTCGGCTGCCGAGCGTGACGGCGACCGCGTCCTGGCCGTGGTCCGCGGCTCCGCGGTCAACCAGGACGGCCGCAGCCAGGGTCTGACTGCCCCCAACGGACCCTCCCAGCAGCGCGTCGTCCGCGACGCCCTGGCCGCCGGCGGGCTCACCCCCGCGGACATCGACGCGATCGAGGCCCACGGCACCGGTACCGCCTTGGGTGACCCGATCGAAGCGGGTGCTCTCGCCGAAGTCTTCGGCGAACATCAGGTGTTCCTCGGGTCGGCCAAGTCGAACCTCGGCCACACACAGGCCGCCGCCGGCGTCGTCGGCATCATGAAGATGGTCCTCGCCCTCCAGCACGAGACGCTGCCCCGGACCCTGCACGCCGACGACCCGAGCCCCCACATCGACTGGGACAACAACGGACTCGCTCTCCTCCAGCAGCCGCAGCCCTGGCACAAGGGCGAGCGGACCCGCCGCGCCGGCGTCTCCTCCTTCGGCCTGAGCGGCACCAACGCCCACGTCGTCATCGAAGAAGCACCCACCACCGCGTCCCCCACCACCCCGTCGCCGGCGACCGATGCCGCTCCCGGCACGCCCTTGCCGGTGGTGCTTTCCGGCACGAGCCGGGCGGCGCTGCGCGAGCAGGCCGGACGCTGGGCCGACTGGCTCATCGCCCACCCCGGCACGCCCCTGCGGGACATCGCCGCCACCGCGGCCCAGCACCGCACCCACCTCGGCGAGCGTGCCGTCGTCATGGCCGGCACGGCCGCACACGCAGCCGAACTGCTGCGAGCCCTCGCCGAGGACCGGACCCATCCCGATCTCCTCACCGGAACACAGCAGGAGCACGGAAGGACCGTGTTCGTCTTCCCGGGTCAGGGTAGTGAGTGGGCGGGGATGGGGCGTGAACTGCTGGAGCAGTCGCAGGTGTTCACCGACGCGGTGCGTGAGTGTGATCAGGCGCTGGCGCCGTATTTGGACCGGTCGGTGGAGGGCCTGCTGCGGGAAGGGTGCGTGGAGGACTGGTCGCGGCTGGATGTGCTGCAGCCGGTGATGTTCGCGGTGTATGTGGGCTTGGCTGCGGTGTGGCGGTCCTTGGGCGTGGAGCCGGCTGCGGTGGTGGGCCATTCGCAGGGTGAGGTGGCTGCCGCGGTGGTGGCCGGTGCGCTGTCCGTCGAGGACGGTGCACGGGTGATCGGTGTGCGCAGCGCCGCGCTGCAGACGGTCGCCGGTGTGGGCCGTATGGCGGTGGTGGAACTCCCGCTCGACGAGGTGCAGGAATGGATCGCCCCGTACGGAGAGGCCGTGTCGGTCGCGGCGGTCAACACACCCCGGTCGGTGTCGGTATCGGGTGACGCCGAAGCGGTGGAGGACCTCCTGTTCCGACTGGACGACGCGGATGTGTCGTGCGGGTGGCTGGAGGCGCCGGTCGCCTCCCACAGCCACCACATGGACGCCCTGCTGCCCGACCTGGAGGCCCGCCTCGCCCCGCTGCGGCCGCGCCCGGGACAGGTGCCGTTCTACTCGACGGTCACCGGCGCGCTGCTGGAGGGCACGGCGCTCGATGCCGCGTACTGGTGCCGCAACCTCCGCCGGCCGGTGCGCCTCGATGCGGCGCAGCAGGCGCTGCTCGCGGACGGGCTGGACGTGTTCGTGGAGGTCAGCCCCCACCCGGTCCTGATCATGCCGTTGACGGACGGCAGTGCCGGGCGGGGTGTGGTCGTCGGCACGCTCCAGCGCGAGCGCGGGGATCTGGCGCAGATGGCGCGCATGGTGACGCTGCTGCACGTGGCGGGCGTCGAGGTGGCCTGGGAGCCCCTGCTGGGAACGCACGGTCCGGTGGTGGACCTGCCGACCTATGCCTTCCAGCGCGAACGTTTCTGGCTGGACACCGTCACCAAGGCGTCGGGTGATGTGACCTCGGTGGGGTTGGAGTCGGCCGGGCATCCGTGGCTGGGTGCGGTGACCGCGCTCGCCGACGGCGAGGGTCATGTGTTCAGCGGTCGTGTGTCGCTGCGTGAGTTCGGCTGGTTGGCCGATCATGCGGTGTTCGGCACGGTGATCGTCCCTGGCACCGCGTTGTTGGAACTCGCTTTGTCGGCGGGCCATTTCGTGGGTGCGGGCCGGGTGGAGGAGCTGGCGCTCCTGGAGGCGCTGGTCGTTCCGCTGGAGGGTGAGCTGCGGCTTCAGGTGACGGTGGGGGCGCCCGGTCCGGATGGTCGTCGTGCGGTGGCGGTCTACAGCCGGCGTGGTGAGGACGGTGAGTGGGTGCGGCATGCGTCCGGCGTGCTGAGTGAGGCACCGGCCGTCGCGTCCGGCGGGTTCGAGGCGTTGGCGCAGTGGCCGGTGGCGGGTGCGCAGCGGGTGGACCTGGACGGTTTCTATGAGCGGTTCGCGGAGCAGGGCATTGCCTACGGTCCGGTGTTCCGGGGCTTGAGCGAGTTGTGGCGTGATGGCGACACGGCTTATGGCCTGGTGCGGCTGCCCGAGGACGTCACGACCGACGGCTACGGCATCCATCCCGCGTTGCTGGACACGGCGCTGCATGTGCTCAAGGCCGCCATGGCGGAGCAGAGCACCGAGGACAGCGTGCTGCTGCCGTTCGAGTGGACCGGGGTGAGCCTTGAGGCGGTGGCGGGCTCCGTGCTGCGGGTCCGTGCCGAGATGGACAGTGAGAACTCGACGGCCCGGATCCGGGTCGCCGACGAAGCCGGTGTTCCGATTGCGGCGGTCGAAGGGCTGCTGCTGCGGCCGGCCACGGCGGAGCAGATCCGCGCCGCCGCGTCGGTGTCCGTCGACCACCTGTACCGGGTGGACTTCCAGCCGGTCACGGCCGGCTCTCAGGCACAGGACGCCGAGCGGCTGGTGATCGACGCGCGGGGCTGGTCGGGTGCGGTGACGGAGGTCGCCGGACGTGGACTGGCCGAACTTCAGCAGGCGTTGACCGGCGACACAGCCGAGATCGTGTTGGTGACCTGCGGTGCGGTCGGTGAGGACGCCGTGGACGTGGGCCAGGCGTCGTTGTGGGGTCTGGTGCGTTCGGCGCGCAGTGAGCACCCCGAGCGGGTGATCCGCCTGATCGACACCGACACCGATGAGGGCTTGGCGTCGGCCGTGCGAGTGGCGGACGAGCCCGAGCTGATCGTCCGCGCAGGCAAGGTGCTGGCGGCCCGACTGGTCCGGGCGTCGGCAGCCGCCGGCGCGCAGACGCGTGGGCTGGATCCTGCCGGCACGGTCCTGATCACGGGCGGCACGGGGGAGTTGGGTCAGGCGTTGGCCCGTCACCTGGTCCATGAGCATGGGGTGCGCCGTCTGGTGCTGACCTCACGTCGTGGCACGGACGCACCTGGTGTGTCAGGCCTGGTTGCGGAGTTGACCGCGGCGGGTGCCGAGCGTGTCGAGGTCGTCGCGTGTGACGTGGCCGACCGCGCCCAGGTCCGTGCCCTGCTCACCGGCGTGGACACCGCCCACCCGTGGACCGGTGTGTTCCACCTCGCCGCCGTCCTCGACGACGGACTCCTCCAGGGTCAGGACAGCGACCGTCTGGCCCGCGTCCTGGGTCCGAAGACCGAGGGTGCGCTGCACCTGCACGACCTCACCCGCGAACTCGGTCTTGAGTTGGCGGCGTTCGTGTTGTTCTCGTCGGCGTCGGGTGTGCTGGGCACGGCCGGTCAGAGCAACTACGCCGCCGCCAACACGGCGCTGGACACGCTCGCCGCCCTCCGCCGTAGTCAGGGTCTGGCCGCGACCAGCCTCTCCTGGGGTCTGTGGCAGCAGGCCGGTCTCGGGCTGACTGCCGGGCTGGGGGAGGCGGACGTGGCGCGGATGCGGCGCCAGGGCTTCGGCGCTCTCAGCCAGCAGCAGGCACTGGCGGCGTTGGACGCCGCCATGCTCCAGTCGTATGCGCACCTCGTTCCGGTCAGGCTGGAGACGGCGCGGGTCGAGGACCCGCCCGCCCTGCTGCGGGCACTCGTGCGCAGGAGGCGCCCCCGCCCGGCGGCCGGCACCCCCTCCGGTGGCCGGGGCAGCGTGTTGCGTGACCGGCTGGCGGGGCTGGCGGAGGGCGAACGGCTGCCGTATCTGGTCCAGTTGGTGCGTTCTGAGGCGGCGGTCGTGCTGGGGGCGTCCAGCGCGGACGGTGTCGGTGATCACCAGGCGTTCAAGGAGCTCGGCCTGGACTCGCTGATGGCGGTCGAGCTGCGTCGCCGGTTGTCCGCGGCGACCGAGGTGGCGCTGCCCGCCACCCTCGCCTTCGACCATCCCACCCCCGCCGCCGTCGCCGACCTCCTCCTCGACCGCTGCACATCCGAGGCAACGGCGCAGGCCGGCGTCGTCCGGACCGCCGTCTCCCGCGCCGGTGCGCACGTGACGAAGACACAGATCGACAGCCTGGTGGACCTCCTGCGTGCCGCGACTCCGCAACAACTCCAGGAGCAGGGACTGGTTTCCCGCCTCCTGGAGCTCAAGGACGGCCTCGCACGAACCGTCGTCCCCGACGCACCGGAGATCGAGATCGAGGCCGGCAGCACAGAAGACCTTCTCCAGTTCCTCGACCGCAAGCTTGGAGTGTGACGGATGACCGCGTCCGAAGTTGAGAAGCTCGAGTCCTACCTCCGTCGTGCCACCACCGCCCTGGTCGAGACGGAGAAGGAACTCAGCACGGAGCGCGCGGCGCGCACGGAGCCGATCGCCATCGTGTCGATGGCGTGCCGTCTGCCGGGCGGTATCGACACGCCCGAGGGCTTCTGGCAGCTCCTGGTCGAGGGCGGGGACGCCGTCGGCCCGTTCCCCTCCCGCTGGGACGGCCTGGACCTGTACGACCCCGACCCCGATGCCGTGGGCAAGAGCTACGCACGCGAGGGCGGATTCCTCGACGGTGTCGAGGACTTCGATGCCGCGTTCTTCGGTATCAGCCCGCGTGAAGCGCAGTCGATGGACCCGCAGCAGCGCCTGGTGCTGGAGGCGTCGTGGGAGGCGCTGGAGCGCGCCGGTATCCGCCCCGGCGCACTCAGCGGCAGCCGTACCGGGGTCTACCTCGGCGCGATGAGTGCCGATTACGGCAACCAGCAGGGCCATGACCTCGACGCCCTCGACGGTTACGTCAGCACCGGCAACGCCAGCAGCGTGGTTTCGGGACGGGTGTCCTACGCGCTGGGCCTGCAGGGTCCGGCCGTCACGATCGACACGGCCTGCTCGTCCTCCCTCGTCGCCCTGCACCTGGCGGCCACGGCACTGCGGCAGGGCGAGTGCGACCTCGCCTTGGCCGGCGGTGTCACGGTGATGTCGACACCGTCGACCCTCGTGGAGTTCAGCCGCCTCAAGGGAGCCGCTGCCGACGGGCGTTCCAAGAGCTTCTCTGCCCGGGCCGACGGGACCGGACTGTCCGAGGGCGCGGGCGTCCTGGTGCTGAAGCGCCTGTCGGCTGCCGAGCGGGACGGCGACCGTGTCCTGGCCGTGATCCGCGGCTCCGCCGTCAACCAGGACGGCGCGAGCAACGGCCTGACCGCCCCCAATGGGCCCTCCCAGCAGAGGGTCGTCCGTGACGCGCTCGCTCTGTCGCAGCTCACCCCCGCCGACATCGACGCGATCGAGGCGCACGGCACCGGCACCTCGCTGGGCGATCCGATCGAGGCCGGCGCTCTCGCCGAAGTCTTCGGCGAACATCAGGTGTTCCTCGGGTCGGTCAAGTCGAACCTCGGCCACACACAGGCCGCCGCCGGCGTCGTCGGCGTGATGAAGATGGTCCTCGCGCTCCAGCACGAGACGCTGCCCCGCACTCTGCACGCCGACGAGCCCAGCCCGCACGTCGACTGGGACACCAGCGGCCTGACCCTGCTTCAGCAGCCGCAGCCCTGGCACAAGGGCGAGCGCACCCGCCGCGCCGGCGTCTCCTCCTTCGGCCTGAGCGGCACCAATGCGCATGTGGTGCTGGAGGAGGCCCCGGCAGCCACGCCGGTGGAGCCCGCGGAGGACCAGGGCCGTCGGCTCCCCGCGCTTCCGGTGGTGGTGTCCGGCCGTGACGAGGGGGCCCTGCGGGAGAACGCGGCCCGCCTCGCCGACCGGCTGGAGGCCGGTGTCGGCGAGGAGCCGGCCCTCGCCGACGTCGCGCTCTCCGCGGCGCGACGGACACGGTTCGAACACCGGGCGGGCGTGATCGCCGGCTCGGTGGCGGAGGCCGTCACGGGCCTGCGGGCGTTGAGCGAGGGCCGCTCGTCCGCCGGCGCGGTCACCGGTACCTCCACGTCCTCGACGCCGGGTGGCGTGGCGTTCCTGTTCCCCGGCCAGGGGAGCCAGCGGGCAGGGATGGGGCGGGGGTTGTACGAGGCGTTCCCCGTGTTCGCCGAAGCGTTCGACCAGGTGTGTGACGTGGCGGACGGGCTGCTGGGCCGCTCGTTGAAGGATGTGGTGTTCGGGTCCGACGCGGCCACGCTGGAACGGACGGAGTTCGCCCAGCCCGGGTTGTTCGCGTTCGAGGTGGCGCTGTTCCGGCTGTGGGAGTCCTGGGGGCTCTCCGCATCAGTGGTGACC
Source organism: Streptomyces sp. WAC00040 (assembly GCF_056835925.1). NCBI lineage: Bacteria > Bacillati > Actinomycetota > Actinomycetes > Kitasatosporales > Streptomycetaceae > Streptomyces > Streptomyces sp. WAC00040. The sequence continues at coordinate 137,747 of NZ_JAKQZE010000004.1, read as the reverse complement.
GGACACTCGGTGGGGGAAGTTGCGGCGGCTCACGTCGCGGGTGTCCTGCCCCTCGAGGACGCGGCGCGTCTCGCGGTGGCGCGCGGCAGGCTGATGCAGGCCTGCGAACCGGGTGGGGTCATGGCCTCGGTGGAGGCTTCGGAGGCCGAGGTCGTGGCCGTCCTGGACATGGTCCCCGGACGGGTGTCGGTGGCGGGGGTCAACGGTCCGGCCCAGGTCGTGGTCAGCGGCGACGCCGCAGCCGTTGAACAGGTCGAACAGCACTTCGCCGACGAAGGGCGGCGCACACGGCGCCTCGAGGTGTCGCACGCGTTCCACAGCGCGCACATGGACACGATGCTGGAGGAGTTCGCCGAGATCGCCGCCGGATGCCGGTTCGACGAGCCGCGGACACCCCTCGTGTCGTCGGTGACCGGCGCCTGGATGGGAAGGGAGCTCACGGCGGGCGAGGGCATGCGATCCCCTGCCTACTGGGTGACGCAGGTACGCGAAGCGGTGCGCTTCTGGGACGCCGTACGCACCCTGGAGGACGTCGGACCCGGCCGCTACGTGGAATGCGGTCCGCGGGGCGTGCTGACGGCCATGGGCAGCGAGGGCGTGGCGGACGACTCCGTCAGCCGCTTCGTCGCCAGTGCCCGCAAGGGTGCGGACGAGGTCGCCGGGGTGCTGACCGCACTCACCGAACTGCACGTCCTCGGCCAGGACGTCGACTGGGACGCCCTGTTCACGGGGACCGGCGCCACCCGTATCGACCTGCCCACCTACGCCTTCCAACGCGAACGCTTCTGGCAGCAGGTGTCCACCTCCGGTGATGTGACCTCGGTGGGGTTGGAGTCGGCCGGGCATCCGTGGCTGGGTGCGGTGACCGCGCTCGCCGACGGCGAGGGTCATGTGTTCAGCGGTCGTGTGTCGCTGCGTGAGTTCGGCTGGTTGGCCGATCACGCGGTGTTCGGCACGGTGATCGTTCCCGGTACCGCGTTGTTGGAACTCGCTTTGTCGGCGGGCCATTTCGTGGGTGCGGGCCGGGTGGAGGAGCTGGCGCTCCTGGAGGCGCTGGTCGTTCCGCTGGAGGGTGAGCTGCGGCTTCAGGTGACGGTGGGTGTGCCCGGTCCGGATGGTCGTCGTGCGGTGGCGGTCTACAGCCGGCGTGGTGAGGACGGTGAGTGGGTGCGGCATGCGTCCGGCGTGCTGAGTGAGGCACCGGCCGTCGCGTCCGGCGGGTTCGAGGCGTTGGCGCAGTGGCCGGTGGCGGGTGCGCAGCGGGTGGACCTGGACGGTTTCTACGAGCGTCTGGACACCATCGGCATCGAGTACGGCCCCGCATTCCAGGGCCTGAGCGAGTTGTGGCGTGACGGCGACACGGCTTATGGCCTGGTGCGGCTGCCCGAGGACGTCACGACCGACGGCTACGGCATCCACCCCGCACTCCTCGACACCGCCCTGCACACCCTCATCGCAGCAGCAGGGGAGCAGAGCACCGAGGACAGCGTGCTGCTGCCGTTCGAGTGGACCGGGGTGAGCCTCGAGGCGGTGGCGGGCTCCGTGCTGCGGGTCCGTGCCGAGATGGACAGTGAGAACTCGACGGCCCGGATCCGGGTCGCCGACGAGAACGGCGACCCCGTCGCCCGGATCGAGGGACTCCAGGTACGGCCGGCCACGGCGGAGCAGATCCGGGCGGCGGCGACATCGGTGGACCACCTGTACCGGGTGGAGTTCCAGCCGGTGGGCGCTTCGGCTGAATCCCGTGACGCCGAGCGGCTGGTGATCGACGCGCGGGGCTGGTCGGGTGCGGTGACGGAGGTCGCCGGACGTGGACTGGCCGAACTCCAGCAGGCGTTGACCGGCGACACAGCCGAGATCGTGTTGGTGACCTGCGGTGCGGTCGGTGAGGACGCCGTGGACGTGGGCCAGGCGTCGTTGTGGGGTCTGGTGCGTTCGGCGCGCAGTGAGCACCCCGAGCGGGTGATCCGCCTGATCGACACCGACACCGATGAGGGCTTGGCGTCGGCCGTGCGAGTGGCGGACGAGCCCGAGCTGATCGTCCGCGCAGGCAAGGTGCTGGCGGCCCGACTGGTCCGGGCGTCGGCAGCCGCCGGCGCGCAGAGCCGTGGGCTGGATCCTGCCGGCACGGTCCTGATCACGGGCGGCACGGGCGAGTTGGGTCAGGCGTTGGCCCGTCACCTGGTCCATGAGCATGGGGTGCGCCGTCTGGTGCTGACCTCACGTCGTGGCACGGACGCACCTGGCGCCGATGAGTTGGTGGGGGAGTTGACCGCGGCGGGTGCCGAGCGTGTCGAGGTCGTCGCGTGTGACGTGGCCGACCGCGCCCAGGTCCGTGCCCTGCTCACCGGCGTGGACACCGCCCACCCGTGGACCGGTGTGTTCCACCTCGCCGCCGTCCTCGACGACGGACTCCTCACCGACCAGACCCCTGACCGTCTGGCCCGCGTCCTGGGCCCGAAGACCGAGGGTGCGCTCCACCTGCACGACCTCACCCGCGAACTCGGTCTTGAGTTGGCGGCGTTCGTGTTGTTCTCGTCGGCGTCGGGTGTGCTGGGCACGGCCGGTCAGAGCACCTACGCTGCCGCCAATACGGCGCTGGACACGCTTGCCGCCCTCCGCCGTGGTGAGGGGCTGGCCGCGACCAGCCTCTCCTGGGGTCTGTGGCAGCAGGCCGGTCTCGGGCTGACTGCCGGGCTGGGGGAGGCGGACGTGGCGCGGATGCGGCGCCAGGGCTTCGGCGCTCTGTCCCAGCAGCAGGCACTGGCGGCGTTGGACGCCGCTCTGCTCCAGTCGTATGCGCACCTCGTTCCGGTCAGGCTGGAGACGGCGCGGGTCGAGGACCCGCCCGCCCTGCTGCGGGCACTCGTGCGCAGGAGGCGCCCCCGCCCGGCGGCCGGCACCCCCTCCGGTGGCCGGGGCAGCGTGTTGCGTGACCGGCTGGTGGGGCTGGCGGAGGGCGAACGGCTGCCGTATCTGGTCCAGTTGGTGCGTTCTGAGGCGGCGGTCGTGCTGGGGGCGTCCAGCGCGGACGGTGTCGGTGATCACCAGGCGTTCAAGGAGCTCGGCCTGGACTCGCTGATGGCGGTCGAGCTGCGTCGCCGGTTGTCCGCGGCGACCGAGGTGGCGCTGCCCGCCACCCTCGCCTTCGACCATCCCACCCCCGCCGCCGTCGCCGACCTCCTCCTCGACCGTCTCGACCTGGCCGACACGACCGCAATGGCGACACGGTCGGCCCCCGTACCCGAGCGCGGCACGCCCGACGACCCGATCGCCATCGTGTCGATGGCCTGCCGTCTGCCGGGCGGTATCGACACCCCCGAAGGTTTCTGGCAGCTCCTGGCCGAGGGCGGCGACGCCATCGGCCCGTTCCCCTCCCGCTGGGACGACCTGGACCTCTACGACCCCGACCCCGATGCCGTCGGCAAGAGCTACACCCGCGAGGGCGGATTCCTCGACGGTGTCGAGGACTTCGACGCCGCGTTCTTCGGCATCAGCCCGCGTGAGGCGCAGTCGATGGACCCGCAGCAGCGCCTGGTGCTGGAGGCGTCGTGGGAGGCGCTGGAGCGCGCCGGCATCCGGCCCGACTCGCTGCGTGACAGCCGTACCGGGGTCTACCTCGGCGCGATGAGCTCGGACTACGACCGCCAGGGCCAGGGCCTCGACGCCCTCGACGGCTACATGAGCACCGGCAACGCGAGCAGTGTGATCTCCGGCCGGATCTCCTACGCGCTGGGCCTGCAGGGCCCGGCCGTCACGATCGACACGGCCTGCTCGTCCTCCCTCGTCGCCCTGCACCTGGCGGCAGGCGCCCTGCGGCAGGGCGAGTGCGACCTCGCCCTCGTCGGCGGTGTCACGGTGATGTCGACACCGTCGACGTTCGTGGAGTTCAGCCGTCTGAAGGGGACGGCGACGGACGGCCGCTGCAAGAGCTTCTCCGCCCGGGCCGACGGCGCCATCTGGGCCGAGGGCGCGGGCGTCCTGGTGCTGAAGCGCCTGTCGGCTGCCGAGCGGGACGGCGACCGCGTCCTGGCCGTCGTCCGCGGCTCCTCGGTCAACCAGGACGGCGCGAGCAACGGCCTGACCGCCCCCAACGGACCCTCCCAGCAGCGGGTCGTCCGCGACGCCCTGGCGTCCGCCCGCCTCACCCCCGCCGACATCGACGCGATCGAGGCACACGGCACGGGTACCTCGCTGGGCGATCCGATCGAGGCCGGCGCTCTCGCCGAAGTCTTCGGCGAACATCAGGTTTTCCTCGGGTCGGTCAAGTCGAACCTCGGCCACACACAGGCCGCCGCCGGCGTCGTCGGCGTGATGAAGATGGTCCTCGCCCTCCAGCACGAGACGCTGCCCCGCACGCTGCACGCCGACGAGCCCAGCCCGCACGTCGACTGGGACACCAGCGGCCTGACCCTGCTCCAGCAGCCGCAGCCCTGGCACAAGGGCGAGCGCACCCGCCGCGCCGGCGTCTCCTCCTTCGGCCTGAGCGGCACCAACGCCCACGTCGTCATCGAAGAAGCACCCGCCCTCGTCACTGCCGCGCCGGCGGTGGTCGAGGCCCCGGCTCCGGTGGCCGTGCCGCTGGTCGTGTCGGGCACCGACGAGGACGCGCTGCGGGCACAGGCCGGCCGCTGGGCCGACTGGCTGGCCGCCCACCCCGATGTGCCGCTGCGGGACGTCGCCGCCACCGCCGCCCTGCACCGCACCCACCTGGAACACCGTGCGGGCGCCGTCGCGTCGACCAACGCCGAGGCGGCCGCGGCCCTGCGGGCCCTCGTGGACGGCGTGTCGCATCCTCAGCTGGTGACAGGCACGGCGCGCGACCGGGGCAAGGCTGTCTTCGTCTTCCCCGGACAGGGCAGCCAATGGCGGGAGATGGGCAGGCAACTGCTCGTGCAGTCCCCGGTGTTCCGTGAGACGGTCGAGGAGTGCGACGCCGCTCTGCTGCCCTGGACGGGATGGTCCGTCCTGGCGCTGCTCGCGGGTCCGGACAGCGGCCTCCCGGACGACGCGCTGCCGCCGTTCGACCGGATCGACGTGCTGCAGCCCGCGCTCTTCACGGTCATGATCGGCCTGGCGGCCCAGTGGCGTGGCCTGGGCGTCGAGCCGGCCGCCGTGGTCGGCAGCAGCCAGGGCGAGGTGCCCGCCGCGGTGGTCGCCGGGGCGCTGTCCCTCGAGGACGGCGCCCGCCTGGTGGCGCTGCGCAGCCAGGCGCTGCTGCGTGAGTGCAGCGGCCGCGGCGCGATGGCGCTGCTGGAACTGCCGGTCGCCGACGTCGAGGAGCTGATCGCACCGTACGGGGACGCGCTGTCCGTCGCGGTGGTCAACACGGCCACCTCCACGGTGGTCTCCGGGGATGCCGACGCCGTGGAGCGACTGCTCGCCGAGACGGAAGGACGCGACGTGTTCTGCCGCCGGGTCCAGTCCGACGCCGCCGGGCACAGCGCGCACATGGATCCGATCCTTCCCGCTCTGGCGGCCGGCCTGGCCGGTCTGCGTCCGCGGGCCTGGTCCGTTCCGTTCTGCTCGACGGTCACCGGCACGATGGTGGACGGGGACACGCTGGACGCCGCCTACTGGTGCCGCAACCTGCGGGAGACCGTCCGCCTCGACCGGGCCCTGCAGAGCCTTTCCGCAGCCGGATTCGGGGTGTTCGTCGAGATCAGCCCGCACCCGGTGCTGGGAATGCCGCTGACCGACGCCTGCTCCGCAGACGGCGGCGTCGTGGTCGGCAGCCTGGCGCGCGAACGGGGCGACATGGCCCAGCTGTTGCGCTCGCTCGCCGTCCTGCACAGCGAAGGCCACCCGGTGGACTTCCGCGCGTTCCTGCCCGACGCCGCCGCGCCGGTGGAGCTGCCCACCTACGCCTTCCAGCGGCAGCGCTACTGGCCGGAGCCGGCGACGGGCAAGAGCGCGGGTGCGGGCGACGCCGGCTCCATGGGCCTGGTCGCCTCCGGGCACTCCTGGCTGGGGGCGGCCACCACAGTGGCCGACGGCGAGGGACATCTGCTGACCGGGCGGATCTCCACCCAGGACCAGCCCTGGCTGACGGACCACGCGATCAGCGGAACGGTCCTGGTGCCCGGCACCGGTCTGCTGGACATGGCGCTCGCCGCGGCACGGGCGGTCGGCGCGGCGCGGGTCGGTGAACTGACCCTGGCCCAGCCGCTGGTGCTGCACCCCGGCGTCCCCATGCGGCTCCAGGTGCGGGTCGGCGCCCCCGACGACCGAGGACGGCGCTCACTGTCCGTGCACAGTCAGCCGGAGAACACCGCCGATGCCGGTACGTGGACCCGGCATGCCACTGGTGAACTCGACGACGGCACGAACAGCCCCACGGCCGGCGCGCTCAGCGGGCCGGCCTGGCCGGTGGGCGGCGGCGACCGTATCGACCTCGGCGGCTTCTACGAACGCTGCCACACGCAAGGACTGGAGTACGGCCCCCTCTTCCAGGGGCTGACCGAGGCCTGGCGGTCCGGCGACGCCCTGTACGGGGTCGTACGACTGCCCGCCCCGGGAACCGACACCGCCCCCGCCACAGCCGTCACGGCCGCCCCTGCCGACGCCGTCACCGGTTACGGGATCCACCCGGCGCTGCTGGACGCCGCCCTGCACCTGCTCGCGGCAGCCGGACCGATGGACGCCGGCGACGGGCAGGGCGCGGCGGAGGACGGCACCGTCCTGATGCCGTTCGCCTGGCGGGACGTCGAACTCCACGCCACCGGCGGCACCGAACTGCGCATACGCGCGGAGCGGACCGACGGGACCACGGTGCGGCTCCTCGTCGCCGACGCCACGGGCGAGCCGGTCCTCACCGTCGGCGGGCTCGAGGCCCGCCGGGCCGACATGGCCCGACTGCGCGAGGCCGCCGCCCCGCAGACCGGCTCCGAGGACCTCCACCGCATCCACTACCAGCAACTCGCCCTGGACACGGACGCCGCCACCCCGGCCCCGGGCACCGACACCCCGGGCACCGGGGGGACCGCGCTCGTCGGCGCCGACGGCATCGCCGCCGCATGGCTGGGAGTCACACCGGCGGCCACCGGCACCAGCCTGCCGGACTTCGGTGACATCCCCCCGTCCCGCATCGTCGTCGACCTGACCGGCGCCGCGATCGGGATCCGGCAGAACGACACCCAGGACGCGGCCCAGGACGCGGTGGTCCGGGCGCTGCACCAGGTACAGGACTTCCTGTCCGACCCGCTGCTGGACGACTGCGAGATCGTGTGGATCACCCGGGACGCCGTCGCCGCCCGGCCGGAGGACCCCGCCGCGTCACTGACGCACACACCGCTGGCCGGACTGCTGCGCGCGGTACGCGCCGAGCACCCCGACCGGTCGCTTCGCCTGGTCGACGTCGGCTCCGACGTGAGCGACCCCGGTCTGCTGGCCCGGGCGCTCGCCGTCGGCGGGGAGCCGGAAATGGTGCTGCGGGGCGACACCGTCCTGGTGCCGCGGCTGCAGCGTGCCCCGGCGCCCGACGCCGGCACCGCCCCGGCACCGGGCGGCGCGCCCTGGCACCTGGACATCCGGGAACGGGGACGGCTGGACACCTTCGAGTTCCGCCCCACCGGGACGGAGCCCCTGCCCGCCGGCCACATCAGGGTGGCGATCCGGGCCTCCGGCATGAACTTCCGGGACGTACTCAACGCGCTCGACATGGTGTACTCGCCGCGGCTCGGCCTCGAATGCGCCGGCGTCGTCGTCGAGACGGCCCCCGACGTCACCGGACTGCGCCCCGGCGACCGGGTGATGGGCCTGGCGACGGGCACCTTCGGCACCGAGGTGTGCGTGGACGCCCGCCTGATGGTGCGGATCCCGCCCGGCCTGTCGTTCGCACGGGCGGCGACGGTGCCGCTGGTGTTCCTCACCGCCTACTACGGCCTGCACGACCTCGCCCGGCTGCGCGCCGGTGAACGGCTGCTGGTGCACGCGGCCGCGGGCGGCGTCGGTATGGCCGCCCTGCAACTCGCCCGGCACTTCGGCGCCGAGGCGTACGGCACGGCCGGGCCGGCCAAGTGGGACACGCTGCGCCGGCTGGGACTGCCCGGCGACCGGATCGCCTCGTCGCGGGACACCGCGTTCGAGACCCGGTTCAGGAGCGCGACCCATGGCCGCGGTGTCGACGTCGTACTCAACTCCCTGACCGGCACGTTCGTCGACGCGTCGTTGCGGCTGATGCCCGGCGGCGGACGTTTCCTGGAGATGGGCAAGACCGACATCAGGGACGCGGAGCAGGTCGCGGCCGACCACCCCGGCGTCACCTACCAGGCGTACGACCTGCGTGACAGCGGCGCCGACCGGATCCAGCAGATGCTGCGGGTCATCGCCGATCTGCTGGAACAAGGGGTCCTCGCACCGCTGCCGTACGAGGCGTTCGACGTGCGCGAGGCGCCCGCCGCGTTCCGCCACATGGCGCAGGGCCGGCACGTGGGCAAGATCGTCCTCACCGTGCCGCGCGCCCTGGACACGGACGGCACGGCACTGCTCACCGGCGGCACCGGAGAACTGGGCCGGCTGGTGGCCCACCACCTGGTACGCGAACACGGCATACGGCACCTGGTGCTGACCTCACGCCGGGGCCCGAACGCGCCCGGCACCGCCGAACTGGTCCGGCAACTGGAGGAGGCGGGCGCCCGGTCCGTCACCGTGACCGCCTGCGACGTCTCCCGCCGCGACGACGTCGCCTCGGTACTGGCCGCCGTCCCCGCCGGCCACCCGCTCACCGCCGTGCTCCACCTGGCGGCCGTGCTGGACGACGGCGTGGTGCACAACCAGAGCGCGGAGCGGTTCCGGCGGGTCCTGGAACCCAAGGTGGCGGGCGCCCTCCACCTGCACGAACTGACCGAGGACCTCGACCTCGCGGCGTTCGTCCTTTTCTCCTCCGCGGCCGGCACCCTCGGCGCCCCGGGCCAGAGCAACTACGCGGCCGCCAACGCCTTCCTGGACGCACTCGCCGCCCACCGGCGCAAGCGCGGCCTGCCCGCGGCCAGTCTCGCCTGGGGCCTGTGGGCCCAGGGCGGCACGGGGATGACCGCGCACCTCGGCGACGCGGACCTGGCCCGGGTGCGCCGCCGCGGCGCCCGGGCACTGACGGCGCAGGAGGGCATGGCCCTGCTGGATGTGGCGCTGGCCCGGCCGGAGACCCTGCTGGTCCCGCTGAAGCTGGATGTCGCCACGCTGCGCGGCGACACCGGCGAGGTCGTCCCGCTGCTGCGCTCGCTGGTCCGCCCGCAGCTGCGGCAGGTGCGCGCACAGGCCCCGCAGACCGTGTCGTTCGCCGAGCGTCTCGCCGGCCTGACCCCCGACGAGCGCGTCGCGTCGCTGCTCACCACCGTGCAGAACGAGATCGCCGACGTGCTCGGACTGGCCGGTGCGGCCGCGGTGCCGGCCGACAAACGGCTCAAGGACTTCGGCCTGGACTCGCTGATGGCGGTCGAAGTGCGCAACCGGCTGTCCAAGTACGTGCAGGCGGCGCTGCCGAGCACCATGGCGTTCGACTACCCCACACCCAGGGCGATCGCCGACTTCCTGTACGTACGGCTGGACTTCGACGGGGAACCCGAGCAGTCCGGCCCGCCCGCCGACCCCGCGGAGGCGGCCCGATGGGCGCTGTCGCGGGTGAGCGCCGAGCAGCTTCAGCAGAGCGGTGTGCTCGCCAGGCTGCTGGAGATCGCCCAGCCGCGGCCCGCGGCACAAGCGGCCGCCGACGCGGTGCGCACCGCCGACGCGCTGCAGGCCGCGGAGGAACTGACCGCCGACGAGATGGATCAGGCGCTCGACGCCGTCCTGGGGAGCCTTTGAACGTCAACTTCTCGGCCGTGAACGGCAGAACTCGTCGGCTCGGTCGTCTGTGCCTCGTCGCGCTCCCGAACTGCCGCCCACGGCAGGGCGGTCACGGGTCGCGTCCACCAGCTGGGGAGGTCAAGGTTGCACGCGGGCAGGGTCGCAGCCGAAGCCGTCGCCGCCTCGGGCGACGGCAGCAGATCCACCCGCACCACGATCTTCACCCGTCCAACCTGCCCCCGACCACTGACAACAGCCGAAAGTGCAGGTCACAGCGGATGCAGAGAAATCCGCCGCTTCGCGGCTCCGCTCCAAGGCCCATTCCTCCCCGGCCTGGAGGCCGGAGCATCCCGGGAGAAATCAGGTGAACGAAACCACCTCCGGACCCGGACAGGGTTCACGCCGCCGCTGGCTGGCGCTGGCGATCGTCGGAGCGGCGATGTTCCTCGACACGCTCGACGCGTCCATCGTCACCGTCGTCCTGCCCGCCATCCAGACCGACCTCGACAGCAACTACGCGATGGCGCAATGGACCCTGGCCGGATACACCCTCGCCTTCGGACTGCTGCTGATCACCGGCGGCCGGCTCGGCGACATTTTCGGCCGTAAACGCGTCTTCATGGCCGGCGTCGCGGGATTCACCGCGGCCTCGGTGGTCTGTGGCGTCTCCGTCAGCGGCGAGATGCTGGTGGCCGGCCGGTTCGTGCAGGGCCTCATGGCGGCGCTGATGGTGCCGCAGACCATGGCGGTCGTCGTCACCCTGTTCCGCCGCGAGGAATGGGCCAACGCGTTCACCCTCGTCGGCGTCGGACTCATCGTGGGCAGCGTCAGCGGACCGCTGCTCGGCGGCGTGCTGACCGAACTGGACCTGCTGGGCCTCGGCTGGCGCGCGATCTTCCTGATCAATGTGCCCCTGGGTCTGCTGACCCTCCTGCTGGCCGCCTTCTACGTGCCCGAGAGCCGCTCCGACGAGCCGCTGCGCGTCGACGTGACCGGCGTGCTGCTGCTGGCCGCAGCGGCGCTCGGCCTGCTGTATCCGCTCGTCCAGGGCCGCGAAGAGGGCTGGCCGCTGTGGATGTTCGCCGTCATGGCGGCGGCAGCGGCCCTCCTGGTGCTGTTCGCGCTGCAGCAGCGGGCCCGCCACCGACGCGACGGTTCGGCGCTCATCCCCCCGCCGCTGTTCCGCCCGCCGTCGTTCCGGGTCGGACTGGCCCTCACCCTCCTGTTCTACACCGGCATCAGCTCCTTCTTCCTCGTCCTCACCTACCACCTGCAGTTCGGCCTCGGCTGGTCCGTGTGGCGCACCGCCCTGGCGACGGCCGCGTGGCCGCTGGCCATCATCGCCGCCACGCAGGTGTCCTGGCGGGTCAAGTCGGTGAGCGGACGCACCTGGGTGGGCGCCGGGTCACTGGTCCTGGCCCTCGGTGTGCTCTCGGCGATCGTGGCCGTACGGTCCTCGGGAGCCGGACTGCAGCTGTGGCAGGTCGCCGCGGCCGGCATCGTCATGGGCATCGGCATGGGCCTGTGCTCACCCGTCCTGACCGCCGTCGTCCTCGGCGACGTGCCCGCGAAGGACTCCGGCGTCGGCTCCGGCGTCGTCAATGCCTTCATGCAACTCGGCTCGGCCGCCGGCATCGCGGTCGTCGGCATGGTCTTCTTCTCCCTCACCGGCGGCCACGGCACCGGCGACGCCGAACTGCTGGGCGGCGCGCTGTCCACGACCCTCTGGTACAACGTGGGCGCCTTCCTGCTGACGGCGGCGCTCAGCCGCCTGCTGCCCGGGCCGGACGGACAGACCGCGGCCCCGGGCGAGGAACGCAAGCCGGACACCGCCGCGGAACTCGCGGCACCCTGACACCCCAGGAACCAGGAACCTCAGGAAACCCCGAAAACCTGTGGCCCACCCGGAAACACGCGGACCCTGAGAACAATTGCACGAGCAATTCATGATTGTGGCTCAACGGTAGCGAATTGAGGGCCGAAATCGGACCTCGTCAGAGTTTCCTTTCTGTGCCACGCTGGTCCGGCTGTTGATTATGCCGAGGAGGTTCGCATGGCCGATACGCCGCAGAACGATGCCGTAGAGGACGACGCCAGGCGCAAGTTCCGGGAGGCGCTCGAGCGCAAGGACCGCAAGGGGGCGTCCCGCCAGGCGCAGGGCGACATCCAGGCGCGGATCCAGGGCAGCACCAACCCGGCAGGCGGCAAGCGGTACTTCCGCCGCAAGACGGGCTGACCGCCGCGCAGAAGAAGGGCTGTGGCTCCCGAAGGGGGCCGCAGCCCTTCCTCGTGCCCGGTAAAAGGGCGGACGGAGGCCGCTCGAGACGCACTCGAATTCCCCTCGCGTCACACTCGGACGTCGCTCGCGCCAAGCTCGATCGGAAATCCGGACCGGACCGCTGAACTGCGGATGCGATTTGCGGACAGAAAGCCATGACCGGGTTCATGTCCACGGGACCCGGACCCCACGTCGAGCGCCGGTCCACCGGCCCTCGACCGCCCTCACCGAAAGTCCTGCGTACGTGCAGAGTAAGGAGTGTTCGAGGTGCTGGATCAGAACGCTCACCCGCCGCATGCGAGTGCCGTCGCCGTCCCGGCGCTCGCCGCGCACGCCGCGAGCCGGCCGGCCCGGGACCCTGGCCGGCTCACGGCCCGGGACCGGGACCCGGTCCGGGACCCGGGCCATGAGCGCGGCCGGCCACCGGCCCCGGCACCGGACGTGGACGCGGAGGCGGACGCGGTCCGGCGCGCCACCCGGCTCGAGATGCTCCTCGGCGACCCGTACGACCCCGCCAACCCGCACGGACTGCGCGCCCTGTTCGCCGCCGACGACCGGCGCACCCCGCCCGCGCAGACCGAGAGCCTGCTCATCCGGGCAGGGCTCGGCGCCGAGTTCGTACCCGCCGAGTACGGCGGCCGGCTCACCCGGGCGGACCTGCTCGCACGCGTCCTGCGCCCCCTGTTCCGCCGCGACGTCGCCCTCGGCTTCGGCGCCGGCATCACCTCGCTGTTCGCCGCCGGCGCCGTATGGGCGGCAGGCACCGGCCGACAGCGCCGCCACCTCGCCAACCTGCTCCTCAGCGGCGGGCGGGCCACGATCCTGCACCACGAACTCGCCCACTCCAACGCGATCCTGCGGCACGAGTTCACCGCCCGCACCGCAGCGGACGGCGACTACCGCCTCGACGGCCGCAAGGACGTCATCATCAACGCCGCACGCGCCGACGCGCAGATCGTCTACGCACGCACCGCCGCGGCCCGCGGACCACGCAGCCACTCCGTGCTCCTCCTCGACCCCGACCGGGCCCCGCAACAGCCGCCGGCCGTACGCCACCTGCCGCGCGTCACCACCCCGGGCATGCGCGGAGCGCTCTTCTCGGGGCTGGAGTTCACCGACTACGCCGTCCCCGCGGACGCCCTCGTCGGCGGCACCGGCGACGGCGTCACCCTGGCCCTGCGCACCTTCCAGGTCAACCGCAGCCTGATCTGCGGAGTGGTCACCGCGGCCGCCGACACCGTCCTGCACTCCGCCGTACGGGCCGCGACCACCGGCCGCAGCGGCCCCGTCGCACGCCGCTGGCACAAACCGCTGACCGGCGTCTTCGCCGACCTGCTGGCCTGCGACAGCATGTCCACCGTCGCGCTGCGCGCCCTCAGCCTGCTGCCCGACCGGGCCCACATCTTCGCCGCCACCGTCAAATACGTGGTTCCCAACCTGCTGCGGGAGGACCTGGAAGAGCTCGCCACCGTCCTCGGCGCACGCGGCTACGAACACGACAGCCCCGAGTACGGGGCCCTCGACAAACTCGTACGGGACCTGCCGGTCGCCGGCCTCGGCCACGCCGGAACCGCCTCCTGCCAGGCCGTGATCGTCCCCCAGCTGCGCACCCTGGCCGAACGCTCCTGGTTCGCGGAGGAGGAGCCGCCGCCCGAACTGTTCCGCCGCAGCGCCCCCCTGACCCCGCTGCACTACCCCTCGCTGGGCATCGCCGGTGGCGGAGACTTCATGGCCGCCTCCCTCGTCGGCTCCGCGGCCCGGCTCGGCGCCTCCCGCGGCGTCGGCGGCCACATCGCCGCCCTCGCCGACCTGGCCGAAGGGTTCGTCACCGAACTGCGCGCCCTGCGCGACCAGTGCCGCCGGCTGCCCGCCTACGGCACCACCGCACTCGCCGACCCCGCCGTGTGTGTCCTGAGCGACCGCTACAGCCTGATCCTCGCCGCTGCCGCGGTCCTCGGCGTCTGGGAGGGCCAGGACGGCGCCGACCCCTTCCTCGCCGACCCCGCCTGGGCCGTGCTCGCCCTGTCCCGGCTCGGCGAACGGCTCGGCATCCCGGTGCCCCGCCTGCCCGACAGCTGCCCCGAACACGTACTGGACGAACTGGTCCGCCGCTATCGGACAGGCCGCAGCTGCGACCTGGACGCGACCGCCCTCGCCCAGTGACACCCGCACGGGCCGCGACACAGGGAAGGACCACCCCCTTGACCAGAACCGAGGCGACGCCCGCGCAGTGGACCGACGCCGAACGCATCACCGAACCGATCCACGTCAGCGGCCCCGACGGACCGTGGGACCGGGTCCGCGAAGGCATGGATCTGCGTGGCAACGCCGTCGTGCACACCACGTGGGGCGAATGGCTCACCGGCGCCGTCGCCGACCCCTCGCTGCGCCCGCTGCTCGGCCGCGACTGGCAGCGCTACCGGCACACCTCGGACCCGACGATCCGCTACCGCTTCGTCGCCTCCCGCCTGGCCACCAAGTTCACGGCCGCCGCCGCGCTGGGCACCGCCCCCGCCGACCTCGACCTCGCCTACAAGATCGGCGGACGGCCCTATCTGCGCGGCCTCGACCAGATCGACGTCAGCCTCACCCACACCGACGACCTGATCGCCGTCGGCATCAGCCGCAACGGCCGGATCGGCGTCGACGCCGAACCCGCCGACCGGCACATGTCGTTCGACCTGCTCCAGAGCCATGTGTGCACCCCGGCCGAGCGCGCGGAACTCGAAGCACTGCCGGACGACGCGCGCAGAGCCGGACTGCTGCGGCTGTGGACCCTCAAGGAGGCCTACACCAAGGCCCTCGGCCAGGGACTGCGGCTCGGCTTCACCGAGTTCGGCTTCGGCGTCGACACCGGCGGGCTGTACGCCCCGGACGGCGCACCGGCCGCCCGCGGCGAGTGGGCCTTCGCCTCCCACCGTGTCCTCGGCCGCTACCTGATCAGCGTGGCCTGCCACGACGCCGGCCTCGACACCTCCCGCGACACCGCTGCCCGCACCATGCTCGACGAAGGCTTCATGGGCGCCGTCGCCGGCCTCCTCGACCCGCCGTGACGGGCCCTCGGGCGGTTTTGGGCCCGGCCGGTCCGAGGTGTCCGGCTTCCGGGTGCCCCTTTGCGGACCCGCACCTCCGCCACCACCCGCCCGGCAGGGGCGAGGGGGCCGCGACGCCCCCCGGGCCGGGCCGCCCCGGAGCGCCGAAAGCACGTCCGACCGCGGTGTCAGCGCCGTATCAGGCCCGTATGGGCGGGCCCTCGCATACTCGTTCCGAGCTCGCAGAGAGGGGAGGGAGGGGGCGTGCCCCGTACGGACCATGACGACCGATCACTCCTCACCCATGTCCCGGAAGTCGCCGGACAAGCCGATGGCCGTGGTCCTCGACCCCGGAAAGCCCCCCTACGACACCCCGCCCGTCCTGGAGCTGCGCGGCCCGCTGGACACCGGCCGCATCGAGGCCGCTCTTGAACGGATCGCCGCCCGCCGCCCGGACACCCCGCCCTGGCAGCACCGGCTCCAGTACCTGGGGCCCGGGCTGCACGCGCTGAGCATCACCCCCGAAACCCCCGGCGCCCCCGGCGACTTCCCCATCGGTCTGCTGGCCGACCTGCTCACGGACGCGTCGACCGGCCGCGCGCCCCTGCACTCCGTCGCGGCGGCCCCGCTCCAGCGCGACCTGCTCGCCGACGCCGACGCCCACCCCGGCACCGACCGGCACGTCGAACAGCTCACCTGGACCTGGCACGGGCCGCTCGATCCCGACCTTTTCACGGCCGCATGGCAGTCCCTCTTCGAACGGGACAGCGTGCTGCGCGCCGCCTTCGACGACGGCCCGGAACCCCGGATCGTGCTGCACGAACAGGTCACCCCCGACATCGTCCGGCTGCCGCACACCCACGACTGGAACCTGCTCGTCGCACGCGACCGGCGACGCGGCCTCGACCCGCGCCGCCCCGGACCGCTGCGCATCACCGTGCTCGACGGCGGGCCCGCCGCATCGGACCCGCCCCCGCCCGTGCGGCTGCTGCTGACCTACCACCACGCCCTGCTCGACGAGTGGAGCGTACGGCTGCTGCTGCGGGAGTTCTGCCGCGCCTACCTGGCCGGCGGCCGGCTGCCGGGCGGCGAACGCCGCCCCGACCTGGGCGACCACGCGGCCTGGCTGGCGCGCCAGGACACCACCGCGGCCAAGGAGTTCTTCGCACGCGCCGCGCCGCCGCCCGAAGCCGCCCACTGGCCCGAGCCCCCCACCCCCGCCGGACCCGCCACCCCGGCCGCCGGGCCTGCCGGCACGGGCCGTGCCAGGCTGCGGCTCACCCCCGCCCGGACGACCCTGCTCCGCGAGTGGGCCGCCTGCTGGGGCAGCACCGAGAGCGGCGCACTGCAGGCCGTGTGGGCCCTGCTGCTGTACGCGGCCACCGGATCGGCCCGCCCCGAACCGGTCCGCTTCAGCGTGACCGTCTCCGGACGGGGCATCCTCCTCGAGGGCGTGGAGCGGCTGCCCGGCGCCCTGCGCAACCCCCTGCCGGTGACCGTCACCGTCGACCCCCGCTCCAGCGTGCCGCACCTGCTGGCCCAACTGCGGGACCGGGCCCTGGACATGGCGGCGTACGAATGGGTCTCCGCGGGCCAGATCCGTGCCTGGACCGACGACCCGGCCAGGGCGACGGTCCACCCGGGCAGCCTCGTCGTCTTCGACGCCGGCCGGCCGTCCCTGGACCCGCTGGCCGCCGAACTCGCCGCCCGCTCCGTCCGCGTCGGCCCGCCCGAACCGCAGGGCGCCCGCACCGCGTTCCCCCTCACCCTCGCCGCACACCACGACAGCGACGGGGCCCTCGTGGTGACCGCCACCTACGACCGCGCCCTGCTCACCGGCATCACCGACGTCCTCGGCCGCGCCGCGCACCTGCTGCACGACCTGCCCCGCGTCGGCGACGAGTCCCTGACCATCGCCGACGTACTGGCCCGGCCGGCCGGCACCGGAGCGCACTCCGTCGCGGCGGACCTCACCCTCGAGCCGCCGGCCGGACCCGCCACCGACGACGAGACGCCCGGCGCCCCCGCCCTCACCGTCCTGCGCCCCGCCCGCGGTGCCGGCGCCGGCACCGTCTGCCTCCTCGCGGCGCACGGCACGCCGCACTCCTGCTACGACCTGCTCGCCCGCTCCTACGCAGGCCCCGAAGCGCTCGTGCTGCTGGACCCGGTCCCCGACGACCCGCACGCCCGCTACACGGCGCTGCGGCCGCTGACCGACGCCGGCGGTCCCCTCGTGCTCGGCGGGTTCTCCGGCCACGGACCGGCCGCCCACGACATCGTCCGCCTCGTCGCGGCCGACGGCGGCCGGCCGCCCCTCGTGGTGCTCACCGGCCCCGCGACCGCCGCCGGTGACCTCGCCCGCCTCCTCGAAGCCGTCGCCGGCCGGGCCGGGTGACCACCGGGCGGTGACCGAGCCGACGAACCGACCGTCCAACCGACCGCACACATCTGGAGAGTCATGTCCCGACGTCTGTTCACCTCGGAGTCCGTGACCGAGGGCCACCCCGACAAGATCGCCGACCAGATCAGCGACACCGTCCTCGACGCCCTGCTGCGTGAGGACCCCACCTCACGCGTCGCGGTGGAGACACTGATCACCACCGGTCAGGTCCACATCGCCGGCGAGGTCACCACCAAGGCGTACGCGCCGATCGCCCAGCTGGTCCGCGACACGATCCTGGCCATCGGCTACGACTCCTCCGCCAAGGGCTTCGACGGCGCCTCCTGCGGTGTCTCCGTCTCCATCGGCGCGCAGTCCCCGGACATCGCCCAAGGCGTCGACACCGCGTACGAGAAGCGGGTGGAGGGCGCCGCCGCGGACGAGCTCGACCGGCAGGGCGCCGGCGACCAGGGCCTGATGTTCGGCTACGCCACCAACGAGACACCCTCGCTGATGCCGCTGCCCATCGAGCTCGCCCACCGCCTCTCCCGCCGGCTCACCGAGGTCCGCAAGGACGGCACCGTCCCCTACCTGCGCCCCGACGGCAAGACCCAGGTCACCATCGAGTACCAGGGCAGCCGCCCCGTCCGGCTCGACACCGTCGTCGTCTCCTCCCAGCACGCCGCCGACATCGACCTCGGCTCCCTGCTGACCCCCGACATCCGCGAACACGTCGTCGAGCACGTCCTCGCCGCTCTCGCCGAGGACGGCATCAAGCTTGAGACCGACAACTACCGCCTCCTGGTGAACCCGACCGGCCGTTTCGAGATCGGCGGCCCCATGGGCGACGCCGGACTGACCGGCCGCAAGATCATCATCGACACGTACGGCGGCATGGCCCGCCACGGTGGCGGCGCCTTCTCCGGCAAGGACCCCTCCAAGGTCGACCGCTCCGCCGCCTACGCCATGCGCTGGGTCGCCAAGAACGTCGTCGCCGCCGGTCTCGCCGAGCGCTGCGAGGTCCAGGTCGCCTACGCCATCGGCAAGGCCGAGCCCGTCGGCCTGTTCGTCGAGACCTTCGGCACCGCGACCGTCGCCCAGGACCGCATCGAGAAGGCCATCGCCGAGGTCTTCGACCTGCGCCCGGCCGCCATCATCCGCGACCTCGACCTGCTGCGGCCCATCTACGCCGCCACCGCCGCCTACGGCCACTTCGGCCGTGAACTGCCCGACTTCACCTGGGAGCGGACCGACCGCGCCCACCGGCTCAAGGCCGCGGCCGGTCTCTGAGGCCCGCCCGACCTGTGAGGAGATCCTGACGTGCGCATCGCTGTCACCGGTTCCATCGCCACCGACCATCTGATGGTCTTCCCCGGCCGGTTCGCGGATCAGCTGATCCCCGACCAGCTCGCTCATGTCTCGCTCTCCTTCCTGGTCGACAACCTCGAGGTGCGCCGGGGCGGAGTGGCGGCCAACGTCGCCTTCGGCCTCGGCAGCCTCGGCCTCACCCCCCTGCTGGTGGGCGCCGTGGGCGGCGACTTCGCCGAGTACGAGGTCTGGCTCAAGGAACACGGCGTCGACACCGGCCCCGTCCTGGTCTCCACCGAGCACCAGACCGCCCGGTTCATGTGCATCACCGACCAGGACGCCAACCAGATCGCTTCCTTCTACGCGGGCGCCATGCAAGAGGCCCGCGACATCGACCTGTGGCACCTGACCACCACCGGCGCCCGCCCCGACCTCGTCCTGGTCTGCCCCAACGACCCGGCCGCGATGCTGCGCCACACGGCGGAATGCCGCGAGCTGGGCCTGCCGTTCGCCGCCGACCCCTCCCAGCAGCTCGCCCGCCTGGAAGGCAGCGAGGTACGCGACCTCGTCGACGGCGCCCACTGGCTGTTCACCAACGAGTACGAGGCCGCCCTGCTGCTGGAACGCACCGGCTGGGAACATGCCGACGTCCTCGCCAAGGTCGGCGCCTGGATCACCACCCTCGCAGGCGCCGGCGTCCGCATCGACCGCGCCGGCCACGAACCCCTGACCGTCGCCGCCGTGCCCGACGCGCCCGCCACCGACCCCACCGGCGTCGGCGACGCCTTCCGGGCCGGGTTCCTCGCCGGCACCGCCCGCGGCCTGGACCTCACCGGCGCCGCCCACCTCGGCTGCGTCGTGGCGGCAGAGGCCCTCGGCGCGGTCGGCTCGCAGTCCTACCACGCCGACCCGGCCCGCCTGCTGGCCACCGCCGAACGCGCCTACGGCCCCACCGCGGCCGCCGCGCTGGCACCGGCACTGGGGGAGCGCCCATGACCACCACCCGTACCGACGCCCGGCGCATCGAGGCCCTGCGCGAAGCCCTCGCCACCCGCGTGGTGGTCGCCGACGGCGCCATGGGCACCATGCTCCAGGCCCAGGACCCCACCCTCGAGGACTTCCAGAACCTCGAGGGCTGCAACGAGGTCCTCAACATCACCCGCCCCGACATCGTCCGCTCCGTCCACGAGGCCTACTTCGACGTCGGCGTCGACTGCGTGGAGACCAACACCTTCGGCGCCAACCACGCGGCCCTGGGGGAGTACGACATCCCCGAGCGTGTCCACGAACTGTCCGAGGCGGGCGCCCGGATCGCCCGCGAGGTGGCCGACGCGTACACCGCCTCCACCGGCGAACAGCGCTGGGTGCTGGGCTCGATGGGCCCCGGCACCAAGCTCCCCACCCTCGGCCACGCCCCCTACACCCTGCTCCGCGACGCCTACCAGGCGAACGCCGAAGGACTCATCGCCGGCGGCGCGGACGCACTGCTGGTGGAGACGACGCAGGACCTGCTCCAGACCAAGGCCGCGATCATCGGCGCCCGCCGCGCCATGGACGCCACCGGCAGCCGCCCGCCGCTGATCTGCTCGGTGACGGTCGAGACGACCGGCACCATGCTGCTCGGCTCCGAGATCGGCGCCGCGCTCACCGCGCTCGAGCCGCTCGGCATCGACATGATCGGCCTCAACTGCGCCACCGGCCCGGCCGAGATGAGTGAGCATTTGCGCCACCTCGCCCGCCACTCCCGTATCCCGCTGTCCTGCATGCCCAACGCCGGACTGCCCGTCCTCGGCAAGGACGGCGCCCACTACCCCCTGACACCCGCCGAACTCGCCGACGCGCAGGAGCAGTTCGTCGCCGACTACGGCCTCTCCCTGGTCGGCGGCTGCTGCGGCACCACCCCGGAGCACCTGCGCCGCATCGTCGAACGGGTCCGCGGCACCACCCCGCCCGCCCGCGAACCGAGGCCGGAGCCGGGCGCCGCCTCCCTCTACCAGAGCGTCCCCTTCCGCCAGGACACCTCCTACCTCGCGATCGGCGAACGCACCAACGCCAACGGGTCCAGGAAGTTCCGGAACGCGATGCTCGAGGGCCGCTGGGACGACTGCGTGGAGATGGCCCGCGACCAGATCCGCGAGGGCGCCCACCTGCTCGACCTGTGCGTCGACTACGTGGGCCGCGACGGCGTCGCCGACATGGCCGAACTCGCCGGACGCTTCGCGACCGCCTCCACCCTGCCGATCGTCCTCGACTCCACCGAGGTCGACGTCCTGCGCGCCGGCCTGGAGAAACTCGGTGGCCGGGCCGTCATCAACTCCGTCAACTACGAGGACGGCGACGGCCCCGACTCCCGCTTCGCCAAGGTCGCCGCCCTCGCCCGCGAACACGGCGCCGCGCTCATGGCCCTCACCATCGACGAGGAGGGCCAGGCCCGCTCGGTGGAGCACAAGGTCGCCGTCGCCGAGCGGCTGATCGCCGACCTGACCGGAAACTGGGGCATCCACGAGTCGGACATCCTCATCGACACGCTCACCTTCACCATCTGCACCGGGCAGGAGGAGTCCCGCAAGGACGGCCTCAACACCATCGAGGCCATCCGGGAGCTGAAGAGCCGTCACCCCGACGTGCAGACCACACTCGGCCTGTCGAACATCTCCTTCGGCCTCAACCCGGCCGCCCGGATCGTCCTCAACTCGGTCTTCCTCGACGAGTGCGTCAAGGCCGGCCTGGACTCGGCGATCGTCCACGCCTCCAAGATCCTTCCCATCGCCCGCCTCGACGAGGAGCAGGTCACCACCGCCCTGGATCTCATCCACGACCGGCGCCGCGACGGATACGACCCGCTGCAGAGATTCCTCGAACTCTTCGACGGCGTCGACACCACCTCCATGAAGGCCGGCAAGGCCGACGAACTGGCCGCGCTGCCGCTGGAGGAGCGCCTCAAGCGGCGGATCATCGACGGCGAGAAGAACGGACTCGGGACAGACCTCGACGAGGCGCTGAAGGACCGCCCGGCGCTCGACATCGTCAACGACACGCTGCTGGACGGCATGAAGGTCGTCGGCGAGCTGTTCGGCTCCGGGCAGATGCAGCTGCCGTTCGTGCTCCAGTCCGCCGAGGTCATGAAGAACGCGGTGGCGCACCTCGAGCCGCACATGGAGAAGTCCGATGCCGAGGGCAAGGGCACGATCGTGCTGGCCACCGTCCGCGGCGACGTCCACGACATCGGCAAGAACCTCGTGGACATCATCCTGTCCAACAACGGCTACAACGTGGTCAACCTGGGTATCAAGCAGCCCGTCTCCGCGATCCTCGACGCGGCCAAGGAGCACAGGGCCGACGTGATCGGCATGTCGGGCCTGCTGGTCAAGTCCACGGTGATCATGAAGGAGAACCTCCAGGAGCTCAACCAGCGGGGCATGGCCGCCGACTACCCGGTCATCCTCGGCGGCGCCGCCCTCACCCGCGCCTACGTCGAGCAGGATCTCCACGAGATCTACGACGGCGAAGTCCGCTACGCCCGCGACGCGTTCGAGGGCCTGCGCCTGATGGACGCCCTCATCGGCATCAAGCGGGGTGTCCCCGGCGCGGCCCTGCCCGAACTCAAGCAGCGCCGCGTCAAGGCCACGACCACGATCGTCGACGAACGCCCCCCGGAGCGGCCCACCCGCTCCGACGTCGCCACCGACAACCCCGTCCCCACCCCGCCCTTCCGGGGCACCCGGGTCGTCAAGGGCATCCCGCTGGGGGACTACGCCTCCTGGCTCGACGAGGGCGCCCTCTTCAAGGGCCAGTGGGGCCTGAAGGCCGCCCGCGGCACCGGCCCCACCTACGAGGAACTGGTGGAGTCCGAGGGCCGCCCGCGGCTGCGCGGCCTGCTCGAGCGGCTGCAGACCGACAACCTCCTCGAAGCGGCCGTCGTCCACGGCTACTTCCCCTGCGTGTCCAAGGGCGACGACCTGATCATCCTCGGCGACGACGGCTCCGAACGCACCCGCTTCACCTTCCCCCGCCAGAGCCGCGGCCGTTACCTGTGCCTGGCCGACTTCTTCCGCCCCGAGGAGTCCGGCGAGACCGACGTCGTCGCCCTCCAGGTCGTCACCGTCGGCTCCCGCATCGGCGAGGAGACCGCCAAGCTGTTCGAGGCCAACTCCTACCGCGACTACCTCGAACTGCACGGCCTGTCCGTCCAGCTCGCGGAGGCACTGGCCGAGTACTGGCATGCCCGGGTGCGCGCCGAACTGGGCTTGGCCGGCAGCGACCCCACCGGCCTCGACGGCATGCTCCGCACCGAGTACCAGGGCTGCCGTTACTCACTCGGCTACCCCGCCTGCCCCGACCTCGAGGACCGCGCCAAGATCGCCGCCCTCCTCGAACCGGAACGCATCGGCGTACAGCTGTCCGAGGAGTTCCAGCTCCACCCCGAGCAGTCCACCGACGCGATCGTCGTCCACCACCCCGAGGCGAGCTACTTCAACGCCGGAGGCCGCTCATGAGCACCCTGCGCGACGCTCTCGCCTCGGGCCGGCCCTCGTTCTCCTTCGAGTTCTTCCCGCCGAAGACCGAGGCCGGCACCCGCACCCTGTGGAACGCCGTCCGCCGCATCGAGCCCCTCGCGCCGACGTTCGTGTCCGTCACCTACGGAGCCGGCGGCTCCTCCAGGGACCGCACCGTCGCCGTCACCAAACGCATCGCCGCCGAGACCACCCTGCGCCCCGTCGCCCACCTGACCGCGGTGGACCACTCGGTCGCCGAACTGCGCCACATCATCGGCCAGTACGCGGACGCCGGCGTGCACGACGTCCTCGCCCTGCGCGGCGACCCGCCCGGCGACCCGAACGCCCCCTGGACACCGCACCCCGACGGCTTCACCCACGCCCACGAACTCGTCTCCCTGGTACGCAGGTCGGGCGACTTCAGCGTCGGCGTCGCCGCCTTCCCCGAACGCCACCCCCGCTCCACCGACTGGGACGACGACATCCGCCACTTCGTCGCCAAATGCAAGGCCGGCGCCGACTACGCCATCACCCAGATGTTCTTCCACACCGAGGACTACCTGCGCCTGAGGGACCGGGTCGCGGCCGCCGGCTGCGACACCCCGATCATCCCCGAGATCATGCCGGCCACCGACGTGAAGCAGATCGCCCGCTTCGCCCAGCTGTCCGGCGCCACCTTCCCGGCCCACCTCGCCGCCCGCCTCGACGCGGCCCGCGACAACCGGGCCGACGGCCACCGCATCGGCGTCGAGTACGCCACCGCCATGGCCGAGCGCCTCCTCGCGGAAGGCGCCCCCGGACTGCACTACATCACCCTCAACCGCTCCACCGCGACGCTCGAGATCCACCAGAACATCCAGAACTCAAGGAGTGCACATGCCCTCGCAGCCGGCCGCTGACTTCACGGATTTCAAGGTCGCGGACCTTTCCCTCGCCGCCTTCGGCCGCAAGGAGATCACCCTCGCCGAGCACGAGATGCCCGGCCTGATGTCGATCCGCAAGGAGTACGCCGACGCCCAGCCGCTCGCCGGCGCCCGCGTCACCGGCTCCCTGCACATGACCGTGCAGACCGCCGTCCTCATCGAGACGCTCGTCGCGCTCGGCGCCGAGGTCCGCTGGGTGTCCTGCAACATCTTCTCCACCCAGGACCATGCCGCCGCCGCCATCGCGGTCGGTCCGAACGGCACCCCGGAGAACCCGCAGGGCATCCCGGTCTTCGCCTGGAAGGGCGAGACGCTGGAGGAGTACTGGTGGTGCACCGAGCAGGCCCTGACCTGGCCCGGCCACGCAGGCCCCAACATGATCCTCGACGACGGCGGCGACGCCACCCTCCTGGTCCACAAGGGCGTCGAGTTCACCAAGGCCGGCGCGGTCCCCGACCCGTCCACCGCGGACAACGACGAGTACCGCGTCATCCTCGAACTCCTGCACCGCTCCACCCTCGACTGGCCCCGGCTCGCCGCGGAGATCCGCGGCGTGACGGAGGAGACCACCACCGGTGTCCACCGCCTCTACGAGATGCACCGCGACGGCGCCCTGCTGTTCCCGGCGATCAACGTGAACGACGCGGTCACGAAGTCGAAGTTCGACAACAAGTACGGCTGCCGGCACTCGCTGATCGACGGCATCAACCGCGCCACCGATGTGCTGATCGGCGGCAAGACGGCGGTCGTGTGCGGTTACGGCGACGTGGGCAAGGGCTGCGCGGAGTCGCTGCGCGGCCAGGGCGCCCGGGTGATCATCACCGAGATCGACCCGATCTGCGCGCTGCAGGCGGCGATGGACGGCTACCAGGTCACCACGCTGGACGAGGTGGTGGAGAGCGCGGACATCTTCATCACCACGACCGGCAACAAGGACATCATCATGGCCTCGGACATGGCCCGGATGAAGCACCAGGCCATCGTGGGCAACATCGGCCACTTCGACAACGAGATCGACATGGCCGGCCTGGCCGCGATCGACGGCATCGTCAAGGACGAGGTCAAGCCGCAGGTCCACACCTGGACCTTCCCCGACGGCAAGGTCCTGATCGTGCTGTCCGAAGGGCGCCTGCTGAACCTCGGCAACGCGACCGGCCACCCCTCCTTCGTGATGTCCAACTCGTTCGCGGACCAGACCCTGGCGCAGATCGAGCTGTTCACCAAGCCGCAGGAGTACCCGACCGACGTCTACGTGCTGCCCAAGCACCTCGACGAGAAGGTCGCCCGGCTCCACCTCGACGCCCTCGGCGTCAAGCTCACCACCCTGCGCCCGGAGCAGGCCGCCTACATCGGCGTCGACGTCGACGGCCCGTACAAGCCGGACCACTACCGCTACTGACGCCTGTCGGCGTCCACACCGACAGGCAGGGGAGGGCCGCCGCCGCCGGCCCGGCCCTCCCCGAGGGGCGCTCGCACACCGTCCCACGAGGCAGCGGTACTACAGGCTGCCGCGGTCGCCGGCCGTGCCCTCGAGCTGACGAACGGCGTCGCGTCCGTTCGGCCCAGGAGACGGCTTCAGCCGGTACTTGAGCGGCTTGCACCGACACTGATCGTCAATGGCGCAGCCGGGCTGCCGCGGCCAGGATCGGGGTGGCCACGGCGGTAGCGGCGGCGCCGAGTGTGGTGTCGGTGGCCAGGACCAGGCGGACCGTTCTCATGGCCAGGGTGAGGATCTCGCTGCCGCGCTGGCGCGTGCCCGCCTCGAATCGGTTCACGGCCTCGGTCAGCATGGTACCGCCGTCAGTGACGTCGCCCAGGTGCTGAAGCAGGGCGGCAGCATCGCGGATGGCCGCGCCTGCGCCCATTCCGGCGGTGGGCGGTGTGGCGTGAACGGCGTCGCCGAGCGCGGTGATGCGGCCTGTGGGCCATGGTGCGAGATCGGTGGCTCGGGTCGAGGCGGCGTTGAAGCGGTACGCGGCCAGGCTGTGCGGGTCGGCGCGGGCGATGACCTCCAGCGTGTGCTCGGCCCAGCCCCGCTCGCCAAAACGTCTCACCAGCGCGGCCTGCAACGCGCCGTCGCGCAGGCCGCGTAGGGAGTCGGTCGCGGCGGATTCGGGGAACATGGCGCCCCAGATGTAGGTGGGGCCGGTGGTGAGGGACATCCGCAGTTCGGGTGCGTCGAGCGCGGCGTTGCCGACCGGGTCGAGGAAGCCGACGTAGAGTGCCGCCCCCCGTGGGCCGATCGCCAGCCCTGATCGTCGTCCGAGCCGTTGCTGTTCACTGGGACCCAGGTCGGTGCGCAGCGTGCGGCCGGAGAACCCGATGATGCCCGCCGGGCTGTTTGTCGGGCCTCCCGCCAGGTGTTGGGCAACCAGGGAGTGGGTACCGTCCGCGCCCACCACCAGATCCGCCGAGACAGCTGTGGCGTCGGTGAACAGCACTCGGGGCGCGCCGTCGTCGCCCTGGCCGACGCCGGACACGGTCCGCCCCAGATGCAGGTCGTCGCCGACCGCCTCGGCCAACAGCATGCGCAGGGTGATCCGGTCGATGTCGACGCCGGCAGCGCCGCTGAGATCCGGCCCGCGGCCGAGCAGCCGGCCGCGGCGGTCCCAGAACGCCTCGCGGTCGCGCAGCCGCAGCGCCGAGGCCGATGCCAGCAGCCGCCGCATGATCTGCGGCGCCACCAACTCCCGCAGCGCCGATTGGGCCCGCTCGTCCAGGGTGATGTGGTAACCGCCTGTCGCCGCCACGTCGGTGTCGCGGTCGAACACCGCCACCTCGTACCCCCGGCGGCGCAATCCCGCCCCCAGCGCGAGTCCGCCGATCCCACCACCGACCACCACAACACGCATACCGAACCGTCCTCTTCCGCCACCGCTTGCCTCAACGGGCCCCACCCTGACACCGGTAGTGGACACCGAGTGGCCACTACCGGTCATGATGGGACGATGGCGAACACCTCACGACGGGCACTTCGGCTCCTGTCCCTGTTCGGATCGCGCCGACTGTGGCCACTTCGTGAACTCGCCAGCAGGCTCGGAGCCAGTGAGCGCACCGTCCGCCGGGACATCGAGACGCTGCGCCGGCTCGGATACCCGATCACCACCGTCCACGGACCCGATGGCGGATACCGGCTCGACGCAGGGCACCCCCTCCCCCCACTCGTGTTCGACCACGATCAGGCCCTCGCGGCCGCGGTGGCCCTGCAGACCGCGCCCAGCACAGTGCTCGGCCTGGGAGACGACGCGGCGCGGACGCTGGCAACCCTGGAACAGGCCATGCCCGCGGCGTTACGGGCATCCCTGAAGTCCCTACGTCTGACCAGGCTGCAGAACTACTGGGAGTTCCTGGCGCCCCCCATCGACCCGACCGCGCTCACCGCCGTGGGAGCCGCGGTGCGCCACCGCCACGTCCTCGTCACCGAAACCCTCCGTGCCGATGGCTCACGCCCCGAAACCGGCGACGACGACTTCCTGCCCGCCCGCCGCATCGAGCCCCACCATCTGGTCGTCTGGGCCGGCCGGTGGTACCTGGTCGCCTACGACCTCGAAGACGACCAGTGGCGAGTGCACCGTGTCGACCGGCTCCGCCCCCGCCCCACGACACATCCCTTCAGCGCACGCGAGCTCCCCCACGACGACCTCGCCCGCTTCGTCATGAGCAGTCACGACCGCGGCGACACCGTCGCCGCCTGGCCGTGCACCGGCACCGCGCGACTCCACCTGCCGGCCGACGTCGTCGCTCGCTGGGCACCAGGTGGCTCGGTCGTCGAACACCTCGACACCGAGCACTGCCGGCTCACCCTCGGAGCCTGGTCCTGGGCCGGCGTCGCCGGAATCCTCGCCACCTTCGACACCGAACTCACCGACCTCCACCCGCCCCAACTTGCACAGGCATGCCGACGCGTTGCCCGCCGATTGGCCACCAGCGCGGTCGGTCCGGCGGCGCCGGAGCCGGACGGGGTTGCTGAGCCGCGCGGATCCGCAGCCAAATCCCCGTCCAGCAGCGGCAGTGGCGCCACGAAGTAGTCGCACACGGCGGTGGCGCTGATCTCTTCGACGGGATCGCCAAAGCACCGGACGCGGAGAGCACGGCTTCCACGCATGTGAGGGGCTCATCGGGGTTGATGGCCCCGGAGCACACCCGGGGAGCCGCCGGGCCGGTGACCGCCGCGCGCCTACCCCGGCAGCGCGGCCCGGTCGAGCTTGCCGTGGGCGGTCACCGGGAGACGGTCCAGGTGGCGCACCTGCTGGGGGACCATGTGGGCGGGCAGGCGGGCGGCCAGTGCCGCGCGGACCGTGGCCGCCGGCACGTCGGCGCGGTCGGCGACGACGTACGCGGCGAGCGACTGGCCGCCGTGCCGGTCGGTGACGACCCGGCAGGCCGCGCCCGCCACGCCCGCGACCTGCCGCAGTGCCGCCTCGATCTCGCCGAGCTCGATGCGGAAACCGCGCAGCTTGACCTGCCCGTCCTGGCGGCCCGCGTAGTACAGATGGCCGTCGGGGCCGGCGGCGGCCCAGTCGCCGCTGCGGTAGAAGCGGCCCTGTTCGGTGTCGACGAACCGGTCGGCGGTCAACTCCGGCCGCCCGAGGTAGCCGTGGCCGACCCCGGGGCCGCCGACCCAGACCTCACCGGGCTCGCCCAGCGCCACCGGCCGGCCCTCCCCGTCGCGCAGAGAGACAGTCAGATGCGGCAGCGGCACACCGATCGGGGTGTGTCCGGCGGCCGCGGCCACGAGCACGTCCGGCGTGAGCGGGCAGTAGGTGACGTGGACGGTGGTCTCCGTGATGCCGTACATGTTGACCAGCTGCGCACCGGGCGCGATGCCGGCCTGCCACCAGCGTTCGACGTCGGCCGCCACCAGCGCCTCGCCGCCGAAGACGACGCGGCGCAGCGCCGGCAGGCGCAGGTCCTCCGCGACGGCCTCCGCGGTCAGGTTCGCGAACGCGGAGGGCACCTGGTTGAGGACGGTGACGCCCCGGTCCGCGAGCAGACGGGCGAACTCCAGCGGGTCACTGGCCGCTTCGCGGTCGACGACGACCAGCCGGCCGCCGGACAGCAGCGGACCGAACAGCTCCCAGACGCTGAAGTCGAAGCTCAGCGAGTGGAACAGCGTCCACACGTCCTCAGGGCCGGCCTCGAGCAGCGGCAGGGCCGCGTCGAGGAGGGCCAGCACCTGGGCGTGGCCGACCATGCAGCCCTTGGGGTCCCCGGTGGAGCCGGAGGTGTAGATGACGTAGGCGGTGTCCTCGGGCACCGGCGGCGGCCCGGACGGGCCGTTCTCACCTGCCGGGGCGGCCGGGCGGGTGGCGAGGACGAAGGGGCCCGCCTTGGCGAGCGGTGTCTCGCCGTCGAGCAGTTCGCCGTCGGAAAGGATCAGTTCGGCGCCCGAGTCGTGGAGCAGGTACTCCTGGCGGGCGGCCGGGTAGGCGGGATCGACCGGCAGGTAGGCGGCGCCGGAGCGCAGGACGCCCATCACGGCGGCGGGCGCCCAGCGGCTGCGGGCCACCCGCAGGGCCACCAGCCGGCCCGGTCCGGTGCGGCCCTCGAGGCGGCGGGCGATGTCGTCGGCGAGGCACTCGAGTTCGAGGTAGGTGACGTCGCCGTCCGCGTCCACGGCCGCCGTACGGGCGGCGTTGCGGGCGGCGGTGGCGGCGAAGCGGGTGTCGATGCGGTGGGCCGGCTGCTCGGCGGCGGTCCCGGTCAGGCCCAGGACGTCCAGCAGGGCGCCCACGTCGCCGGCGAGCCGGTCGAGGTCGGGCGGTGTACCGGGATTTTCGCCGGTGTAGGCGTTCAAAGGACCCTCCTCAAGGGGCGGTTGCGGGTCGACGGTTCAACCGACGCCCTGGAGAACAGCAGAACCTGCGGAACCTGCGGAACCTGCGGAACCCGCAGAACGAGCAGGAACGGCAGGAACCTCGGGACCGGCGGGGCCGGCGGCACGCGGCGGTGCGACGGCCAGAGCGTGCACCAGGTAGCTGGCGACGTCGCCCGGGGTGGTGCCGCGGCCGAAGACGCGGTCCGCGCCCAGCGTCTGCGCCGACCGTGCGTCGAACCGGGGCCCGCCCACCACCAGCAGCGGCCGCTCGTCGTCGGCGAACTCGGCCCGCAACTCGGCGCTGAGCTCACGCACGTTGGTGAGGTGGGCGTCCCTCTGGGTGACGGCCTGGGACACCAGCACGGCGTCCGCCCGCTCGGCGCGAGCCGCGCGCACCAGGTCACCGACCGGGACCTGCGCGCCCAGGTTGATGACCCGAAGCTGCTTGTAGTACTCGAGGCCCTTCTCGCCCGCGAAGCCCTTGATGTTGAGGATCGCGTCGATGCCGACGGTGTGCGCGTCGGTGCCGATGCAGGCACCGATCACCACCAGCCGGCGGCCCAGCCGGTCGGCCACCACCTGGTCGGCCTCCTTGGCCGACAGCAGCGGATAGTCGCGCTCGGCCACGGTGACCTCGGCCAGGTCCACCGCGTGGGTGACGGCCCCGTAGACGACGAAGAAACTGAAGTCGGTACCGCCCACCGCGGTGCTGTGCACCAGCAGCGGGCGCTCCATCCCCATACGGCCGGCCAGTTGGAGGGCCGCGCCCTCGGCGCGCGGACCGTGCGGCAGGGGCAGGGTGAACGACAGCTGCACCATGCCGTCGTCGGGGGTGTCGCCATAGGGCCGGACCGCGCCGGCGGCCGGGAACGGAATGCTCATGTCGCCTCGCTCGTGTCGCGGTCGGTCTCGTGCGGTCGGTCCAGGAGTTCCAGGGCCGGATTGCGGTAGCCGGGCGCGCGGGGCACCACGCCGTCCGCGCCGCGCCCGCCCCCGGCCGGGCGCCGCACCCCGCCGAACGTGCCCTGCCCGATGGCCTCCAGCAGGCCCCGGTCGCAGATCCGCTCCAGCAGTCCGACGGCCTCGTCGAGGACCTGATGGGCGCGGCGGACGATGAACCCGTCCGCGGCGGGACGGAAGTCCTCCGCCAGCGAACCCGCCGCCCCGAGCACGTAGCGCACATTGCGCAGCGCCAGGTCGCGGTCGGCGATCAGCGGCGTGACGACGGCCTCGGTCATCATCCCGACCAGCAGGATGCTCTGCCCCGTCAGCGCCCCGGCCAGGTTGAAGAAGCCGTTGAGGAGGTAGCCGCGGAACACGTCGCCACTCATGTGCCGTGTCGGCGGCATCCACTTGAGCGGCGCGTCGGGAAACACCTCACGCGCCAGCAGGGCGTGCGCCAGCTCCAGCCGGAACGACTCGGGCCGCTCCGGGTCGATCTCGAAGGCGTGCCCCAGCCCCAGCTGCCCGTCGGCGAGCCCGGCCTCCTTGGCGAAGTACTCGTTCAGCAGCTGACTGGCGGTCACCGTGTGCGCGGCGTCGACCGCGTCGGCAGTGGTGAGGTAGTTGTCCTCGCCGGTGTTGATGACGATGCCCGCCCGTGCGTGCAACTGCCGGGAGAACCGCTGGTCGACGAAGGTGCGCACCGGGTTGATGTCGCGGAACAGGATCCCGTACATCGAGTCGTTGAGCATCATGTCGAGCCGCTCCAGGCCCGCCAGTGCCGCGATCTCCGGCATGCACAGCCCGGACGCGTAGTTCGTCAGCCGGATGTAGCGGCCCACCTCGGCCGACACCTCGTCCAGCGCGGCGCGCATCAGCCGGAAGTTCTCCCGGGTGGCGTACGTGCCGGCGAACCCTTCGCGGGTGGCGCCCTGGGGGACGTAGTCCAGCAGCGACTGGCCCGTCGAGCGGATCACCGCGATGACGTCCGCGCCGCCGCGGGCCGCCGCCCGGGCCTGGCGGATGTCCTCGTGGATGTCGCCGGTCGCCACGATCAGATAGATCCACGGCGCGGGCGGATTTCCCCACCGTCCCGCCATCCGCTCCCGCTCCGCACGCCGCGCGTCGATGACGCCGATCCCGCCGGCCACCGCCCTTTGTGCCTCGGCGGCCGCCGCCTCGGCGGCCGCCCCGTCCGGGAGGCGGAAGCGCACCGTGCGGGCAGCCGCGCAGGCCGCCAGGTCGGCCAGGTCCCGGTATCGGCCGCCGCGCAGCGCGTCCCACACCGGCAGGCACACCCCGTGCTCCAGGCCCACGGTGTCGGCCACCGCGTCGACGAGCCGGTTCACCCACGGGATGCCTTCGGCGTCCGCGCCGTCCAGCCCGGCCAGCCGCAGCGTGGCGCGCTCCACCGACACGGTGGTGCGGGTGCGGGCCAGTTCGACGACCGGCCCGCCGGCGCGGGCCGCCAGCGCACGGGCACGGGCCACCGTGCGGGCGTCGAGGCCCAGCTTCCCCGCCACGGCGGTCGTCGGCACCGGGGCCGTCACCGAGGTCATCGCACGGCCCCCGCCCCTGCCCGCGCGGGGCCGCAGGTCCGGTCGAACAGGGCCCGTACGCCCGGCTCCTGGCGCACCAGGTCCAGCGCGAGTGTGTGGTGCCCGGGCTGGTAGCCGTTGCCGATCAGCATCGTCACGTCGCGGGCCATGCCCTCCGCGCCGAGGGCCGCCGCGCTGAAGGAGGTCGCCATCGAGAAGAAGACCACCGAGCCGCCGTCCGCCGTGGCCAGGATCGCCGCGTGCTCGCAGCCGGCGACATCGGTGCACACGACCGTCACATCGGCCTCACCGCCGTGCCGCTCCAGCGCCGTGCGCAGGGCCAGAGCGTCCCTGGCGTCGGCCCGCACCACCGTGTCGGCGAGGCCGGCGGCCTTCAGCGCCGCCTCCTCGGCCGCATCCGGCACCACCCCGGTCACCCGCCCCGCCCCGGCCCGCCGGGCGGCCGCCAGCGACAGCGACCCGGACTTGCCGGACGCGCCGAGCACCAGCACCGAAGGGGCACGTCCGCGCCGCGCGTACGAGGCGACGACCCGGCCGGTCAGCGCGGGCGCGCCGCACACGTCCAGCACCGACAGGGCCAGCGGGTCGGGCAGGTCACCGGGCAGCCGCGCGGCGATCGACCGGCCGAACAGGATCGCGTGGCCGCGGGCCGGCACCCGTTCGCTCAGCCCGTCCCAGTCACGCAGCCCGTCGGTGATCACGAGCGGGGTCAGCGTCAGCGACACCAGCGTGGCCACCCGGTCGCCCACCCGCAGCCCCAGCGGCGAACGGGGCCCGCACGCGGCGACGGTGCCGATCAGCATGCCGCCGGAGCCGGTCACCGGGTTGTGCATCTTGCCCCGCTCACGCACCAGTTCGCACACGTACGCCCGTACCGCGTCACCGTCGCCGTGGTGCCTCTCGCGCAGCTGCCGCAGCGACGCGGCGTCGAGGTTCAGGCACTCCACCGCGACGCGGACCTCGTCCGCCGCCGGCCGCGGGTCGGTGTCCAGCCGCAGCGCCGCCTGCGGCAGCACCCCGCGCGGTTCGCGCACCCGGTGCAGCCCCAGCGGCGAACAGGCCTGCGCCCCGGGGCCGTTCACGACGCCCCGCAGATCAGGGAACTGGCGCTTGTCCACCACTGCCGGCCGCTCTCGGGCAGCGTGTGCACCGGGTCGTAGTAGTGGTGCACCCGCTCCAGACCGGTCGGGTCGTCCTGGTCGAGCGTCGTACGGTAGTTCTTCGTCCACGACGAGATCCCGCGCTCACGGTCGTAGGCGTCCACCTGGTCCACCCACCGCTTGCCGACGTACGGCACGTCGCACACCAGCCGCGGCGTGGCGAACCCGGGCAGATATCCCATGATCGACCGCTGCAGCGCCTGGGTGCGCTCCAGCGGCAGCCGCCAGTGCTCGGCGCCGGGGACCATGTCGCAGAGGTAGAAGTAGTACGGCATGATCTGCGCCGAATCCAGCAGCGCGAAGCACAGGTCGAGCAGCGCCTCGGGTGTGGCGTTGACCCCGTCCAGCAGCACGCCCTGGTTGCGCACGTCCCGCAGACCGGCCCCGAGCAGCGCCCGCGACGCCTCTGCGACCAGCGGCGTGATCTGCTGGGCGGCGTTGGCGTGCGTGTGCAGGGCCAGCGACACGCCGCGCTCCCGGGCCTTGGCGGACAGCGCGGCGACACCGTCGAGGACCTGACCGGCCAGCCAGTGCTGCGGCAGGCCCACCAGCCCCTTGCTGGCCAGCCGGATGTCGCGCACCGAGTCCAGCTCGAGGAGCCGGTCGACGAACGACGCCAGGCGCGGCCACGGCACGTTGGCCACATCCCCGCCGGAGACGACGACGTCGCGCACCGACGGCGTCGCCCGCAGATACTCGATCATGCGGTCCAGACGGTCGGCCGGACGCAGCACGAAGCGGTACTTGGTGATCTGCGGCGTGGAGGTGCCCACCAGATCCATCCGCGTGCAGTGCCCGCAGTACTGCGGGCAGGTGGTCACCAGCTCGGCCAGGACCTTCGTCGGATAGCGGTGGGTGAGCCCCTCCACCGCCCACATCTCCGCCTCGTGCAGCGAGTCGCGGGAGGCCAGCGGATGACTCGGCCACAGCGGATGCCGGTCGGACGCCAGCGGCAGCATGTAGCGGCGCACCGGGTCCTCGTACCAGGCGGCCGTCCGAACGGCCGTGTGCGGCGCCATCGTGTTCAGCACGTGCGGCGTCAGCAGGACGGGCATCGTCGCGTGCTCGCGCTGGTCGGCCTCCAGATCGGCGTAGAACGCCTCGTCCAGGCCGCCGCCGGCGACCCGGGCCAGGTCCTTCACACCCTTGACGCAGTGCGCGCGCTGCCACTGCGGATCGCGCCACTGCTCGTCCGTGACGTGCCGCCAGCCCGGGAACCGGCGCCAGTCGGGCTCGACCGCCTCGTGCCGGGCATAGGCGTACGGCTGGGGGAGGGGCTCGGCGGCGGTGTCCGCGGTGACGGACCCGGTGCTCAGTGGACGGGACACCATGCTCCTCGGTGTGTTGTGCCTGCGGTTCGTCGGAACGTCACAAAGAAGGGGCCGGGGGAGACGGTTCAGCGGGAGAGCCGGAAGACGAGCAGCCCCTCGGCGTCGCGCCCGTCCAGCAGCTCGAAGCCCACCCGCCGCATGACGTGCTGGGACTTGGTGTTGTCCTCGGTGGTCGTGGCGACCACCGTGCTCACCCCGCTCCGGCCCAGCGCCCAGTGGGCCAGCTCGCCCAGCGCCTCGGTGGCGTAGCCGTGGCCGCGTGCCTGCTCGGCGAGGTCGAAGCCGATCTCCACGCTGCCGTCGCAGGGCGGCCCGTGGAAGCCCATCGCGCCGACGACCAGGGCGTCCTCGGCCCGGAACAGCAGATACATGCCCCAGGCGGCCACATGCGCGCCGGCACCGGCCGCCCTGTCGAGCATGCGGGCCGCGACACGGGTCTGCTCGCTCGGCGCGCCGCCCAGCCAGTTCAGTCCGGCGTCCGCGCCCGCGGCGATCTGCCGCGCCTCTTCGGGCAGCACCTCACGCAGCCACAGCCGTGCGGTGGCCAGCAGTTGCACGGCGGGCCGCCGCGCGTCCTCGGCGGCGGCCCGCCGCACCGGAGTGGGGCGGCCGTCGGTCCACAGCTCGGCGATCCGGTCCAGACAGGCCTGCTCGCCCCCCGACCAGCCGGTGGCCTGCCAGCCCGCCGGCAGGCCGGTGCCGCTGGGCCACACCGCGTACTGCTGCCGGGCGTTGACGATCACTGCATGGGTCACGGGGTGCTCCTGTGAAGGCGGTACGGGTGCGGGCCCGGTCACCGGACCGGGTCGATCACGTCGAGGGCGTCCAGCAGCCGGGTGAGATCGGCGACGGGCCCCAGGGAGACCCGCAGATGCCCGGCGAAGCCGAACCGTCCGGCGTCGCGGACGAGGATGTCGTGCTCCGCGGCAAGCCGCTGCTCCGCGGCGGCGGAGTCGCGGACCGCGACGGCGACGAAGTTGGTCGCCGACGGCAGCGACGTACGCCCGCGGGAGCGGAGCGTGCCGCGGAACCATGCGCGGCGCAGCGCGTTCTGCCGGCGCACCTCGTCCAGGTGGGGCCGGTCGGCGAGCGCGGCCACGGCGGCCGCCTGCGCGACGGTGTTGACGCTGAACGGCAGGGTGGCCTGGGCCGCGCGCAGCGCGGCGACGAGATCGGGCGAGCCCACCGCGTAGCCGATCCGCAGCGCGGCCAGACCGTACGCCTTGGAGAACGTGCGCAGCGACAGAAGCGGCGCCCCGCTGCCCAGGTAGTCCCGCACCTGCGGGGTCCCCGCCGGGGCGAACTCCAGGTACGCCTCGTCGACGACCAAAGGCGTGCCGGTCACCGCCGCCCGCTCCACCAGCATGCCGAACCGGTCCCGGTCGAGGACGGCGCCGGTCGGGTTGTGCGGGTGGCACAGGTAGACGATGCCCGCCTGCTCCATGGCGGCGGCGATCGCTTCGGCGTCCGCTTGCGCCTCCCGCAGGGGGATCTCCCTACAGCCACGCCCGGCCTGCGTCAGACAGATGCGGTAGCCGGGGAACGTCCCGGCCGACGTCACCCCGGGCCGGCCGCGGTCGCCCAGCGCGAGGGCGCTCAGCAGCACCAGTTCGTCGCTGCCGTTGGCGACGGCCACCTGGGCCTCCCCGACGCCGACCCGTTCCGCGATCGCCGCCACCGGCACGGCACGGCCCGGATCGGGGTAGACGGAAGCCGGATCGAGGGCCTCGTGCGCCGCGCGCACGGCCATCGGGCTGGGACCGTAGGCGTTCTCGCTCAGGTGCAGCCGGGCAGGTGCGACCCGGGCCGGCGCCGTGGTCATGCCGCTTCCCCCAGAAGGATGCCGAAGCAGTAACTGCCCGGCTCCGCCTCCAGGGTGACGAAACGGTGCTCGGCCCCGGCCGGCACGTGCAGCAGCGCCGGGGAGGACAGCTGATGCGTCCGCCCGTCGACCGTCACCTCGATACGCGCGCCACCGGGGCGGGGGGAGACCAGGAAGTAGATCTCGGCGACCTCGTGCCGGTGCGGGTCGGCGACCGGACGGCCCACCAGATGGTCGATCGGGCCGCCCGCGACCTGCACCGGGACCCCGCCGAACATGTCGGCCGTCAGATAGAAGGGTGCGGGTTCGTGATGACCGGCGACCGGTAGGAACTGCGGTACGTCGGTACGGATCTCAGCGGCTGCCACAGGGCCACCTTCCCTTCCGGCTACGGGCCTCGACGGTGGTGAGACTCCACGACCCGGCTCGAGCGGGACTGGAGCTGCGGTCCGGCCGCACCGGCCCCCGCGGCGAGAGGGACCGGAGCGCGGCCAGCGGCGCCCGCCGCGAGGGGAGGGGCAGCGACGCGGGCCGCGGCCGCTCACCGGGCCGGCACCGGCCCGGCGGCGGGCGCCGCGGACACCGTCTTCGGTGCGCCGCCGGGACCGGCGAACGTGAACGACAGCGCCTGAAGAGCACGCTCCGCGGCCTCGAACATCGCGCCGTGGTCGGCCACCCGGCCCTCCACCCAGGCCAGTTCACCGGTGTCCACCCCGGCCGGCAGCACCGTGCCGGGAGCGTGCCGGGCCACCACACCCACCACCCCGTCCACGGCGAGCGCCTCGCGCAGCCCCCGCATCCCCAAAAAGGTCCCGCCGCCGGCGGGGGAGGGCACCGACCGGGTGAACACCACCGGGCCGTCCGGGGCCCGCAGCCCGGACACGTCCTCACCGAGCGCCACCCGCCCGGCCAGCGTCACCGCGTCGAAGCCGCCGCTCAGATGCGCCAACTGCACCTGGAACCCGCCCAGACGCCCGTTGACCTCGATGATCCTCGGCCCGTCGGGCGTCAGCTTGATCTCGGTGTGCGTGACACCCGTCGTCACCTCCAGCGCCCGCAGCGCGCCGCTCACCAGACCGAGCACCTGCTCCCGATCCGCCGCCTCCAGCGGCGCCGGCCACAGGTGCCCGGTCTCGCGGAACGGCGGCGCCAGCGGGAACTTCCCCGTCACCGCCCAGTGCGAGACGCGGCCGCCGGTCACCGCCGACTCCACCGAGATATGGTCGCCGAACGGCCCGCAGTCCCGGCCGCGCAGATACTCCTCCAGCACCAGCGCACTCTCACCCGGCCCGCCCTCGGCCTCCCCCGCGCCGCCGGACAGCAGACGGGCGGCCAGCTCCGCCCCCCGTGAGGCGTCGGTGACCAGATGCGTACTGCGGCTGCCCTCCCCGCGCGCCGGCTTGAGGACCGCCGGCAGGCCCACGGCCGACAGCGCCGCCGACCAGTCACCGGCCTGCCGCAGCAGGAAGGACCGCACCCCCTCCACGCCGCGCTCCCGCAGCCTTGTGCGCTGCGCGTACTTGTCGCGCAGCAGCTCCACGGTGGCCGGCGAGTGGAACGGCAGCGACAGGCGCGCGGCCAGCGCGGCCGTCTCCGGCAGCCGGGACTCGCTGAAGGTGAGGATCGCGTCCGGGGCGAGTTCCCGCAGCCGGGCGGCCGTCGCGTCCAGGTCCGCCGGATCCAGCCGCACCACCGGCGCCAGTTCCTCGGCCAGCGGCGCCACCTCGTCGCTGTGCGGGGACGGGCACAGCACCAGGACCACGTCGCCCAGCACCTCCAGACCCTCCACGATGTGCAAGGGGGAGGCCGAGCCACGGTCGTAGACGACGGCGACGAGCGGGCGTCGCTGAGCCATGAGGAGGCTCCTTCACTTCGAGGGACGGGGGAGAGGGGGGCGGTGGTTCAGGCGGCGCTCTGGTCGGACTCCTCCGCGAAGCGCACCCCGGACAGCACGCTCGCCAACGGCACGCCCTCGGCCCGGCCGGACGACGCGGCCCCCGCGTCCGGGGCGACGCCCGCGCCGAAGAACGGCAACGCGTCCGCCACGCCGTGCACCTCGGCGCCGATACGCCGGTGCGCCTGCCAGCGGGGGCGGGTCAGCCGGAAGCGGTCGCTCACCACCTGCTCGCCGCGGACCGCGTTGATCTGGCTGCCGTCCCGTTCGAAGCCGAACTTGCGGCACACACCCTGCGAGGCGTCGTTGCCGCGCCGCACGACGGAGAACGCCTGCTCGGCGCCCAGCCCCGTGAACGCCAGCTCCAGCGCCGCGGCCCTGGCATGCCCGCCGAGCCCCTCGCCCTGCCGGCCGAGCGCCAGCCACGAGGTCAGCAGCACCTCACGGGTGACGCCGAAGTCCCGGCCGCCCAGGCTCTGCGAACCCACGACCTGCCCGTCGGCGACGACGACCAGATACAGCGTCCAGTCCTCGGGCGTCCAGGACGCCATCGCCTTCCAGTGACGCTGCAGCACCCGCTGGGCCACCTGGGCCGGCGTGCCGTCCGTCCACTGCGAGAAGAACGGCATGAAACCCGGTGCGTGCACCCCCTCGACGGCCCGGTCCGCGAGCGCGTCGAGATCCTCGGGCGTCGGCCAGCGCAGCTCGACGCGCCCTGTGCGCACCGTGATACCGGTGAGCGGCCAGTTGTTCATCATCGTTGGCACCTCGTCGGGACGGAAGGAAGCATGAGGGGGACGCCGGGCCGGGCCCGTCACACGGGTGAGACGGCACTCTCGGCGGGACGCGCCGCGCCGGCCGGCACCGGCTGCGGCGGTGCCGGAAGCGGCTCCTCCACCCCGGCCTCCGCCTGCGGCTCCACCCCGGCCTGTGCTTGCGGCTCGGCCTCGGGTTCCGGTGCCGGCAGGTCCGCCTGCGCGCTCAACCCCGTACGCAGCCGCACCGCCACCGCGACGACCCCGACGCAGCCACCCAGCAGGACCGCCATCAACGCGATGCCGTCCGCCCACGGCAGCGTGGCGCCGGCGAGCGCCGGGCCGGCCACCGAACCGGTCGAGATCGCCACCGACAGCAGCGCGTTGACCCTGCCCCGCACCTGCTCGGCCGCCAGATCGTTCAGCAGCGACGTCACCACCGGGAAGACCAGCGCCTCGCCCACCGACAACAGCACCACACCCGCCAGGGCGAGCGTCAGCGCCGCCGAGCCGTGCGTGAACCCGGCGACCGCCACCAGGGCCCAGGCCGCCGCCCACACCGCGCCGGAGACGGCGAGGACCGTGGAGCGGCGGATCTTCTGGATCCGCTCGGCCAGCAGGAACTGCGCCCCGACCGCGACCACGATGTTGACCGCGAACGCGCCGGAGATGCCCTCGGGGCCCAGCGCACCGCCCTGCGTCAGATAGCCCGGCAGACCCGAGCGGAACTGCCCGTACGAGACGAGCGAGCAGACCACCAGAGCGCCCAGCAGCGCCGCGATATGACGGTGCCTCAGCACCTCGCGGTAGCCCGCCGGCCGCCGGCCCCCCTGCGCGCCCTTGTCCTCGCCCGCCTGGACCACCTTCGGCAGCAGCCAGAACAGCACCGCCCCCGCGAGCAGGAACGTCGCCCCGTCCGCCAGGTACAGCGCGGCGAACCGGGCCGCCCGCGACCCCGCGTCCATCGACGCCACCACACCGCCGGCCAGGACACCCAGCCCGGTCATCGCGTTGAACACCGCGTAGTCGGCGCTGTAGGCGAGACCGCGCTCCCGTGCGGAGGCGGCCCCCGCGTACAGGAACCGCAGCACCGTGCCCACGCCGCTGATCCCGAAGCCGTACACCAGCGCCGCGACCAGCGCCGAAGGCGCCCCGTCCGCCTGCGCGTACAAAGCGGTGCCCGCTCCCGCCACGGCCATCACCAGCGGCACCGTGGTGCGTGGCGGGAACCGGTCGAGCAGCGCCCCCCACAGCAGCCCGCCGGCGACCGCGGTCGCCGCCTGGACGGCCAGGGTCACGGCGGGCACCCAGGCGGGCAGCCCGTGCACATCGCTCAGATAGATCCACAGGAAGGGCAGGACGAGGCCGCCGCCGAAGGAGTTGACGGCGTTGACCGCGAGGACGACACGCGTGCGCGGCGAGAACTCCCGCAGCAGGGCGAGGGGACTGGTCACCGTGCCTCCAGCACATAGAGCCACGAGTGGGGGGTGCCGAACGGCACCGTGCGGCGCGGCACCAGGCCGGCCGCGGCGAACAGCTCCTCGTACGTCTCCTTGGTGTGCAGCGGCACACCCATGAGCGCGTGGGCCAGTTCGTAGCCGAGCGAGAACACCGGCAGTGTCCGCGCGTCTTCCGCGTCCGGGCGCAGCATCGTGTCGGCGAACACGAAGGTGCGGGCCGCCGGGAACGCCTCGCGCAGCCGCGTGAAGGTGTGCGGGCGGGTCGCCGGGTCGGCCAGCAGGTCGTGCAGCAGGAAGAAACTCATCACCGTGTCGACCTCGGCGAGCTTGTCGTGGTGCGCGGCCCGGTGGCACACGTCGAGCACGTCGGTCCTGATCGCCTCGACCCGGCCGCTCAGCCCGGCCTCCGCGATCGTGCGGTGGCCGAGTTCGGTGGCCGGGCCGCTGATGTCCAGGCCCAGACCGCGGGTGCCGGGACGGTTGCCGACGACGCGGCTGACCCGGGCGGAGATCCCGCTGCCGAGGTCGGCGAGGGTGGAGAAGTCGACGTCGGCCAGGACCTCGTCGAGGGTGCCCGCCATGAAGGAGCGGTCGTTCTGGCCGGAGCCGAGCGCCACCATCGCCTCGTCGCGCAGCACATCGGTGCCGAACTCCGCCTCCCCGGACACGATCCGGTGCGCCTGGGCGAACACCTCGGCGTAACCGCCGACCCCCCAGGTGAAGTAGCCGCGCATGCGGATCATCTCCTGGCCGGCGGTGGTCAGCAGCGCCGTGCCGCCGTCGTCCTGAAGCCGCAGCCAGCCGCAGCCGGCGGCGGCCCGCACCACTTCGCGCAGCACCCGCTCGCGCACGGCCGGTCCCGTCTCCGCGGCAAGGGCACGCAGGTCGAGCAGCGGGTCGCGTTCCAGCCGGTCCCAGATGCCGAGCCGGTCAAGGGCGTGGACGACGGTGGCGGCGACGTAGCCGTTGAAGGCCGCATCGACGCCTATCGGGGCCGGCGCGGCACCTGCCCAGTCGGCGGGTACGGCGGCCGGCGCTGCGGGTGCTGCGGCATGGTCCAGGGCGGCGGTCATGGCGGGTCCTTCCGGTGTGCGGACGAGGGTGGACGGGGAGGTTCAGGCTGGCGCGGCGGCCGGCAGCGCGGCGGCGCCGGCCAGTTCGGCCCAGTGGGCGAGGAGCTCGTCCGCGGACGAGGCCCCGGCGACGGGGGCATAGGCGGCGAAGGCCACCGCCCAGCCCTCGCCCGCCGGGGCGAGGGCCAGACGCACAAGAGGCACGTCGGCCGCGGCGAAGGTCTGTCCGGCCACGGCGGCCCGCACCCGTTCGACCGGGTCGGCGCCGTCGTCCGGGGCGAGCACCGTCACCGGCACGGGCCGGGCCGAGGCACGGGCGTACCAGCGCCCGCCGTGCCGGGTGAAGACGGTGCGCAGCGCGGGGCGGGCGTCCAGCAGCGCGCCGAGCGCGGCCTGCGCCTCCCGAACGGCGGGCTCGGGCCGCGGCAGGACGGCCGTCGCGCACAGCGCGTGCTCGGCGGCGCTGCCCGAGCGCACCAGGTCGTGGAAGAGCCACCGCTGCTCGTGCGGGGTCAGGGCCCGCAGCCCGGCCGGCGGTGCGATGCCGGCCGCGGAGCGCGCGCGCCGGAACGGATAACCGGGCAGCCGCACCCGCCGCCCCGCCCGCCCCAGCGTGCAGTCCATGTCGAAGCCGTGCTCCCACAGTCCGGCGAACACCCGCGCGTACGAGGCGGGATCGGCCGGGTCCAGTGCGAAGACCGCACCGTCCGCGTCCCGAAACCCCCCGCTACCGGCGCCCGTGCGGCGGGCCGGGGCCCGGTCGACGGCGGGAACACCCACACGGAGCACCACCGCGCCGT
The DNA here is from genome assembly GCF_056835925.1 of Streptomyces sp. WAC00040. Lineage (NCBI taxonomy): Bacteria > Bacillati > Actinomycetota > Actinomycetes > Kitasatosporales > Streptomycetaceae > Streptomyces > Streptomyces sp. WAC00040. The sequence goes on along the minus strand of NZ_JAKQZE010000004.1, from coordinate 94,930 downwards.
CCGGCAGCGCCCCCGCCGCCGGCACCCGCGCGCCCGTCGCCGCCGCCCGCAGCGCGTCCGTCGGCGGCAGCTCGCCGCGCAGGGCCGCCGCGGCCGCGGCGCCCGCGCCCCGGCCGAGGACCGTGTCCGGGCGCAGCCCGTGCGCCGACAGCCACGCTCCAATGCCGTGCAGGGCCGCCGCCGTGCAGGCCGCGAGGCGGTCCGCACCGGCGGGCAGGGACAGATCGCCCGCCACGGCCGACGCCTGCGCGACCTGCGCCAGTTCCGGGCCGCCGCGCAGCGCCGAACCGTCCCCGAGGTCCAGGACCAGCGCCGGAACCGGCCCCGCCGGGCGCGGCCGGCCGGCCGACTCCCGCAGCGCGGCAGCCAGTTCGGCGAGGTCCGTGCCAATCACCGCATGCCGTACGGGAAACCGCTCCCGCCCGTGCGTGAGCGTGGCCGCCACGTCGTCCACCGCCGGCGACGGGTCCTGCTCCAGCCGCTGCGCGAGCCGAAGGCACGCGGCCGCGGCCGTCTCCGTGTCCCGCGCGGAGACGGCCAGGACCCGCGGCGCGTCCGGCCCCGTCAAGAACGTCGTCGTCATCGCCGACCTCACACCCTTTCCCTGACGTGTTCCTGGACGACCACATGGGCGTTGGTACCGCCGACGCCGAAGGAGCTGACGCCCGCCGTCCGCGGCCGGCCGGCGGGCACGTCCCACGCCCGGCCCTCGGCCAGCAGAGTGAACCGGCCGCCCGGCCCGGCCAGCTCGTCGATCGGCTCGCCCACGTTCGGGGTGGCGGGCAGCACCCCGTGGTTCACGGCGAGCACCGCCTTGATCAGGCCGGCGATGCCCGCGGCCGTGTTGCAGTGGCCGATGGACGCCTTCACCGAGCCGACCGCGACCTCGGGGCCCGCCGTGCCGAGCGCCTCGCCCAGTGCGGTGGCCTCGATGGCGTCGCCGAGTCGGGTGCCGGTGCCGTGCGCCTCCACGTACCCGACGGCGTCCGGGCCGATGCCCGCCGCGGCGAGCGCGGCACGGATCACCCGCGCCTGGCCCTCGACGCCGGGCGCCGAGTAACCGACCCGCGCCCGCCCGTCGTTGTTGACGGCGCTGCCGCGGATCACGGCGTGCACCGGGTCGCCGTCCCGTTCGGCGTCGCTCAGCCGGCGCAGCAGCAGCGCACCCGCGCCGAACCCGCCGACCGTGCCCGAGGCCCGCCGGTCGAAGGGCCGGCACACCCCGTCGTCGGCGTACAGGAACCCGGGCCGGTAGGTGTAGGCGCCGTCGAACGCGCCGTCCAGGGACACCGCTCCCGCCAGCGCGTAGTCGCTCTCGCCGCGAAGCAGCGCACGGCAGGCCAGGTGCACCGCGTACAGGCCGGTGGAGCAGGCGGTGTCCAGCAGCAGCGCCTCGCCCCACAGGTCGTGCAGATAGGCGAAGCGGGAGGCGACGAACGTCGGGTCGAGACTCACGACGTCGTCCACCCGCGCCTCGCCGTCGGTGCGCACCACCTTGGGACAGCCCGCGTACAGGCTGGTGCGGCGGGAGATGTCGGACAGCCGCAGCGACGCGTCCTCGACGGCCGCCCACAGCACCTCGTGCAGCACGCCCTGCTGGGGGTCGCCGCCCTCGACGTCTTCGGGGGTGAAGCCGAGCAGGCCCGCGTCGTAGCCGGTGCCGTCGGCGAGCATGCCCCAGCGTGCGATGCGGCGGGTGCCGTCGGGGTGCTCGGTGACCAGCGGCCCCGGCCCCTGACGGAAGCAGTCACGGCCCGCGACGAGGTTGTCCCAGTACGCGGCCAGGTCGGGGGCGCCGGCGAACCGGGCGCCCATGCCGATCACGGCGATCGCGTCACCGTCACCGCTGCCGCGTGCCGCGGCGCGACCGGCGCCCCGCAGCGCGGCCGTCGCCGTGTCCGTCGCCGTGTCCGGTCCGGCGGCCGCGTCGCCGCCGAGCAGCCGGGCCTGTGCCCGCACGGTGGTGTGCCGCATCAGGTCGGCGATGGACGGCCCGGTGCCGGTGGCCTCGCGCAGCGCGTCCTGGAGGCGGACCAGCAGCAACGAATGGCCGCCCGCGTCGAAGAAGTTGGTGTCCGGGCCGATGTCGGCGGCGGGCAGCACCTGCCGCCAGGCCCGCATCACCGCGTCTGCCGCCCCGCCGTCCGCCCGGGCCCTCACGCCGGCCCCGCCGGGCCGGTCGGCGGCCGTGCCGGTCCGCACGGCCGGCTGCGGAGCCCGGTGCGCCGCGGCGGGCGCCGCCGCCTCCGGCGGCACCGGCAGCCGCTTGCGGTCGATCTTGCCGTTCGCGGTCAGCGGCAGCTCGTCGACCGCCAGCAGATGCGCGGGCACCGCGAACGGTGGCAGCACGGTCCGCAGATGGGCCCGCACGGCATCCAGCGCGGCCCGCCGGCCGAGCACCGCGTATCCGACGATCTCCTTCTCGCCCCGCCCGTTGACGCGGCCGGTGACGAACGCGCCGCGCACCTCGGCATGTGCCCGCAGCGCCGCCTCCACCTCGCCCAGCTCGACCCGCTGACTGCGGATCTTGACCTGGTTGTCGGCACGGCCGATGAACTCCAGCTGCCCCTCGGCCGTCCAGCGCACCCGGTCACCCGTGCGGTACAGACGCGCGCCCGGCTCACCGCCGAACGGGTCGGGCACGAACCGTTCGGCCGTCCGCCGCGGGTCCCCCAGGTAGCCGCGGGCCACCCCGGCGCCGCCCAGGACCAGTTCGCCCGGCACATAGGCGGGGGCGGGCACCAGCGTGCCCTCCCAGACCACATGGAGGCGGGTGCCGGGCACCGCACGCCCGATCGGCACGGTCCGCGCCCCCTCGGGCACCTCCTCGATCGCGTGCCAGGAGGAGGTGAAGGAGTTCTCCGTCGGTCCGTAGCTGTGCAGCAGGGTGCCGGGCCGCGCCCAGCGCAGCGCCTTGCGGATGTGCGGCACGGAGACGATCTCGCCGCCGAAGTAGACGCGGTGCAGCGACTGCAGCAGATCCGGGGCGTCCTCGATCAGCCGGTTCAGCAGCGGGGTGGTGACCAGCAGCGTGGTCACGTCCGACTCGCGCAGCGCTGCCCGCAGTTCGCGGGGACTGAGGACCAGTTCCTTGTCGAGTACCGCCAGCCGCGCACCGTGGGTGAGGGCGCCCCAGATCTCGTACGTGGCGCCGTCGAAGTTGAGCGGGGACAGATGCGAGACGGTGTCGCCCGGGCCCAGCGGCACGAACTCGGGCCGGTGCATCATCCGCAGCACGCCCCCGTGGTGCAGCACCACGCCCTTGGGGCGGCCGGTGGACCCGGAGGTGTACAGCACGTTGAACGCCGTGTCGGGGCCTGCCGAGGTGAGCGGCGCGGACACCGGCAGCGCGGCCGATGCCGCCCGCACGGCCTGCGGCGTGTGCACGGGCAGCCCCCGCAGCCGCCCCTGCTCGCCCTCCTCGGCGATCAGCAGCCGCGGCCGCGCGTCGGCGACCACCATCTCCAGCTGGGCGTCGGGATACGCCGGATCCAGCGGCAGGTACGCGGCCCCGGCCAGGGCGACGGCGAGCATCACCGTCACGGTGTCCGTGCCCGGCCGCAGCACCAGCGCCACGATGTCGTCGGTGCGCACCCCTTGGATCCGCAGCCAGTGCGCCATCCGCGCGGCGTCCCGCACCAGCTCGCCGTAGCTCAGGCGCCGCCCGTTGTGCAGGACGGCGACGGCGTCCGGCGCCTTTCGCGCCTGCTCCACGACCAGTTCCGCGACACCGGCCGCCGCGGGCTCCGCCGTGCTCCCGGCGGCGGCCGTGTTCCCGGCCCCGGCCGATACCCCGCTCCTGGCTCCTGCCCTGCTGTTCGCCCCGGCCGTCTTCCCGGCCCCGACGAGGCTCCCGGCCGCCCCGGCTCCGCTCGTGCTCCCCGCCACGCGGGGGGAGCACGGTGCCGCCCCCGGCACGCTGCTGCCCGGCGCGTCGGCGTGCGGCGCGGACTCCGCCCCCGCCGCGGCGTCGGCGTGCGTTGCGGCCAGCGAGGCCAGCAGGTCGCGGCAGGTGCCGTCCGGCCGTGAGGAGGCGGCCCGGAGCAGCGCGTCGACCTGTTCGACCATCAGCTGCGCGGTGGCGGGCGTGTAGAGGGCCCGGTCGTAGTCGATGCGCAGCACCAGCCCGTCGTCGCCCTCCACGGCAGCGAACGCCAGGTCGTACTTGGCCACGGCACTGTGCGGGTGCAGCAGGCGCACCTCGGCGTCGGGCAGCTGCCAGGACGCGGAGCGCCGAGGTTGGTGCAGGAAGACCGCGGAGAAGACCGGCGCGGTGCCGGGCGGCAGGTCGCCCGCCTCGGCGTGCGCCTCCATCGAGGCCAGGACCTGATCGCCGAGGACGGCCGCGTGGTCGGCGAAGGGCCGCTCCGGCTCGCAGACGGAACGTACCGGCAGGACGCGGGTGAACAGGCCCACCGCGTCCTGCGTGTCCTCGTCACGGCCGGCGAACGGCATGCCCAGCAGCCCGTCCTCCTCGCCCGACCAGGCGTGCAGCAGCAGACTCCACACCGACAGCAGCGCCACGGCCGGACTGAAACCCCCCGCGGCGGCAAGGGCCCGCACCTGCGCCAGCCGCTCGAGCGGCAGCTCCCGCTCGCAGAACCCCGCCTGCCCGCGCAGGCCGTCCTCGCGGCGCACCAGGTCCGGCAGCGGCGCCAGCAGCGCCGGCTCGCCCTCCAGCAGCCGCGTCCAGTACGGATCCGGTGCCGCGGCCACCGGAAGCGGATCGGGCACGGGCACCGGCGCGAACCCGGGGTCCCGGCCCGCGGCCCTCGCCCGGTAGGCGGTGACCAGGTCCTCGGCCAGCACCTCGACCGACCGCCCGTCCGCCACGATGTGATGCACCGTCAACGTCACCAGCGCACCGTCGTCGTACCGCAGCACCTCCGCCCGCAGCAGCGGCGCCGTCCCCGGGTCCAGCGGCCGCGCCGCGGCGTCGGCGGCATCCTCGAGAGCCGTCTCGCGGTCGTAGCGCCCGGGCCGCTCCACGATCCGCAGCGGCACCACCGCGCCCGGCTGCGCCACACGCAACAGCGTGCCCTGCGCCGTCTCGAAACGCCCCGCCGGCGCCGGATGGCGCTCCAGCACATCGGCGAGGGCGGCGCGCAGCGCCTGCTCGTCCGGACGGGGGGTGAACTCCAGGCACAGCGGGATGTTGTAGCGGCCGGACTCCGGCTCGCACCGGTCGGCGAGCCAGATCTCCAACTGCGCGGAGGAGGCCGCGCTCACGCCCCGGCCCCCGCAGCGGCCGGGCCCGTCTTCGCTTCGCCGCCCGCGGCGCCGGCGCCCGCCAGGTGGGCGGCCAGCCCGTTCACGGTCGGGTGAGCCAGGAACTGGCGCACCGTCAGCGGATGCCCCAGCCGGTCCTTCAGCGCCCGCACGATCCGCACAGCGCACATGGAGTGCCCGCCGACCGCGAAGAAGTTGTCGTCGTCGTCGAACTCGTCGTGCCCCAGGCCCTCGGCCCAGGCGGTGCGCACCAGCACCACCGGCGCGGCCGGCTCGTGCGGCGTGGACGGTGTCTCAGGCATCGATGTCATGGCTGCGCGGGCTCCTTCGTTCTCAGGACGTCTCGTCGGCGGGGGCGGCCGGGGCGGCGGGTACGAACTGCCGGTAGACGGCGTCCACGGAGTCCCACAACTGCGGGAACAGCGTCCGCTCGGACATCGTCATCAGGCTCTGCGTGGACTGCCCGCGCAGGCTCGTCGGGAGCCCGTCCGCGCCCTCGCCCCGGCGGGCGCCCGCATCCTGCGGCGTGTGCGGGCACGACGGATTCCCCGGGGCGCGGTGCGCCGCCGCCTCGGGATGGCCCCCCAACTGGCCCCACACCATCCGCAGATGCAGCTGTTTCCAGTCCCCGACCGCGCCGTCCAGACGCATCAGGGCCTGACGCACCAGGGCGAGTGCGACCGCGTCCCGTTCCGCCTCGGCCGGCCGGGCCGTGCGGCCCTGCACGCGGATCAGCTCCTCCATGGGAAGAGCGGCCCGCTCCAGCGCCCGCACGAACGCCTGCCACAGCGGCTGCGCCGCCCGGCGCAGGTTCCGCGCGCCGGGGGAGTCCAGGCCGGTGGTGTTCTCCGGGAACGTCTCACGCATCGTCAGCAGCGCGGTCTGCGGTAGAAAATCGGTCAGCACGGCCAGTGCCTGCACCGGGATCCGGCCCAGGGAGGCGGCCCGCTCCAGCACCTGTGCGGCCAGCAGCGCGTCGCCGTCGTCGAGCAGCGCGAGGGCCCGCCCCATCTCGAAATGCATCGCCGCCCACGCGTACTCGGTGATCAGATGCACCGACTGGAACAGCCGCTGGTCGGGGTGGACCAGTTCGCTCTCCGGCAGCAGGGCCGACAACGCCTGCGTGAGCCGGGTGTCCTGCTCGTAGTTGCTGCCGCGGTCGTACTCGTAGACGAGCAGGTGGTCGGCCGCCTCCGGGTTCAGTGCGCGACGGGCGGCACCCGGGCGTCCGGTCATGGCACGCTTGCTCATCGGCTTCGCAGTCCTTCGGTCGGGATCGGGCATCAGCCGCCTGCCGGCTGCTGCTCCATGGCGGGGAAGAGACGGTTGGCGATCACCGATTCCAGATACGGCACACCCTCGGTGGACCCGGTGCCGGTGCGGGTGCCGATCATCCGCACCGCCAGCCGGAAGTGCGTCTGCTTCCACCGCTGGTGCACCGCCTCCAGATGCCGGGCGGCCGCCCGCACCGCGGCGGCGTCCGGCTCCGCGAGCCAGCCACTCGAGATCACGTCCTCCCACGTGCCCTGGACGCTCTCCCGCCCGGCCAGCACCTCACCGCGCACGCCCGGTACCGAGGTGAACGCGGCCGAGTCCAGCCGCGCTCGCGCCGGGGTGGAGCAGTAGCTCTCGAACCGCTTGTAGCCCTCGGACTGGATCGCGCTCGCCCCGTCGGTGAACCGCCGGAAGCTCTGGAACGACGCCGGTTGCATGGTCGCCAGCAGCGAGAACAGCGGCAGCGACTCGCGCAGCACGTCGGCGACCTCGGCGATCAGCGCGGCCGCGTCCCCGGGCCGCTCGCCGCGCAGCACCGACACCGCCGTACGCAGCGTCGCCGACATGAACGTGAACGTCGCCTCGAAACTCTGCAGCACACGCAGGAACAGGTACTCGTCGTGCAGCACGTGGACCGGCTGCACACTGGCCCGCAGCAGCAGCCGCTCGGCCTTTGTCGCCGTCGCCAGCACCGCGTCCGCCAGCTCCCCGGCCGGGGTACGGCCGGGCGTCGCCGCCAGCGCGACCGGGTCGACCGCCCCCTCCAGCACCCGCAGCGCGGCCGGCTCCATCACCCTCACCGCCAGCCGCAGCCGCTTGGTCAGCAGCACCGGCGAGGGAAGCATGCCCCGCGGGTCGGCGGGACGGCCGTCCAGGACCAGCGACTCGAAGCCGATCAGATCGGCGAGCAGCAGCAGAACCGTACGGTCCCGCCGGTCACGCAGCGCCCGCCCGCCCTCCGGCACGTCCTTCGCCGCCTCGTCCCAGCCGTGCGACAGCAGGGGCAGGGCCGTATAGCTGGGATAGTCGTAACGGCCGTCGAACTTGTCCAGCAGCACATCGAGGAACCGGTCCAGAAAGGCATCCGGAAAAGCCGCCGGATTCCGCTCCCGATTCAGTGAACGGCACGCCGCGAGAAGCTCCAGGAGTTCCCGTCCGAGAAAGTGCTTTCCCACTGCACGCAGATGGTCGATGGTGCTGTCGTAAGGAAAAGGCGCTTCACCGCCCAAGGAACGCCAGACGGCGAGTTCACGCCGCAGCGGCCCGTCGGTGACGTTCATATCGCGTATCCCTTCGCCCCACCGGTGAATGGGACGAGATTCGCCAAGGACCCTGGAGAACCACTCAAGTACCGCTCTACGAGGGGCCGTTGCCGGCCCGCCACGATCCGCGCCCGAGCCCCTCCGGCCCGGCGCCTGGAGACGCGCTCGCGACCCGCTCGAGAACCGGACCGGGCCCATGGCCGCCCCGGCACCGCGCTGCCTACCCTGACCCGGGCACCGCACCAGCACCCATCCGGCCTTCGCTCCTCCTGAGACGCACGCTTATGGAGCTGAGCGCTTGGACTATGGCTCGTCTCACCGCACTGGAGTTGACTCATCACCATGACGAACACACAGAACACGCAGACGACCGGAACGAAGACGACGCTGGTGATCGGCGGCACCGGCAAGACGGGCCGCAGGGTCGCCGAGCGGCTCACCGCACAGGGCCTCCCGGTGCGCGTCGGATCACGCTCCGGCGAGCCGCCCTTCGTGTGGGAGGACTCCTCCACCTGGGAGGCCGCCCTCGAGGGCGTCGGCGCCGTCTACGTCACCTACTACCCTGACCTCGCCTTCCCTGGCGCCGACGAGCACATCGCCGCCTTCTCCAAGCTCGCCGTCTCCAAGGGCGCCACCCGCCTGGTGCTGCTCTCCGGCCGCGGTGAGGAGGGCGCCGTGATCGGCGAGAACAAGCTCAAGGAGTCCGGCGCCGACTGGACGATCGTGCGCTCCAGCTTCTTCAACCAGAACTTCGATGAGAGCTTCTTCCTCGAGCCCGTCCTGGCCGGCGAGATCGCCCTGCCGACCGGTGACGCCGTCGAGGCGTTCGTCGACGCCGACGACATCGCCGACGTCGTCGTCGCAGCCCTTACCGACCCCAAGCACATCGGCAAGACCTACGAACTGTCCGGGCCGCGCCTGCTGAGCTTCCGCGACGTCGCCGACGAGCTCACCAAGGCCACCGGCCGCCAGATCCAGTACATCCCCATCACCAAGGACGAGTACCGGGCCGCCCTGGTGGAGCACGGCCTGCCGGCCGACTTCGCCGAGCTGTTCGAGAACGTCCTCGACGGCCGCAACGCCCACCTCGTGCACGGCGTCGAGGAGGCCCTCGGCCGCAAGCCGAAGGACTTCGCCGAATACGCCAAGCAGGCCGCCGCCTCCGGCGTCTGGAACGTCTGACCCGGAGCCCCAGCCCCGGTGCCGCGACCGCGGACCGACGGACGCACCCGCGGCCGCGGCACCGGACCAGCCCGAACCGACAGCCACCCCCGAGGAGGCGGCCATGAGCACCCCCATGTCGAGCGAACGCCTCGACACCCTGCCCGGCCACTTCCACGGCTTCGCCCTGATGCACGTCGCCATGCGCCGCGACGCCCACCGCCTGACCACCGCGGCCCCCCGCCTCACCGCCCGCGGCGCCGGCCCCGCCGGCCAGTGGTGGCAGCGCCTGCGCGACGTCATCGACTGGCACCACCGCAGCGAGGACGACTTCCTGTGGCCCGAACTGCTGCGGCGCCACCCGCAGTTCCGGCCGCAGGCCGACGAGATCGCCGGCGACCACACCGAACTCGACCGGGCCATGGACCAGGTCACCGCCGCCCTCACCGCCACAGGCGGCCCGGCCGCCCTGCCCGCCGCGGCCGAACACTTCCGCCAGGTCCTCACCCACCACCTCGCGGACGAGGAGAAGACCGTCTTCCCGATCTTCGCCCAGCTCCCCGCCCGCGACTACCTCACCCTCGAACAGCGCCTCGTGCGCACCGCACCGCCCGGCGTCCTGACCTACCTGCCGCCGTGGATGTTCGACGGCGCCGACCGGCGGTCCGTCGACCTCGTCGCCGCCACCATGCCGCCCCCCGTACGGCTGCTCGGCCGCACCGTCCTGCGCCGCCGCTACGAACGCGGCCTCGGCGCCGTCCTCGACCCCCGCTGAGCCACGGTCCGGACCGCCCCGGCCCGGACCACCCCCGCCCCGCCCGGGGCCCCCGCGAACCGCCCGCCGGAAGGAAGCCCGATGCCCACGGCCGCCCAGCCCGCGCTCCACGCCGCCACCATCGCCATGGGCCTGAGCGCCGGCCTGTACTTCTCCTTCGACGTCTCCGTCCTGCCCGGCCTCGACCGCGGCGACGACCACACCTACGTCGCCGCCATGCAGAACATCAACGAGGCCATCGAGAACGGGCTGTTCGGGCTCGTCTTCTTCGGCGCCTTCCTCGCCACCGGAATCGCCGGCGCCCGCCTGACCCGCATCGGGCAGCGCACCGCCGCCCGCTGGACCTGGACCGCGCTCGCCCTCTACACCGCCGCCGTGATCCTCACCATGCGGATCAACGTCCCCCTCAACAAGCGCCTCGCCGCAGCCGGCCTGCCCCAGGCCGCCGGCGAACTCGCCGCCCTGCGCGACACGTTCAAGAAGACCTGGGCACCCTCCAACGCCGCCCGGACCCTCGCCTGCACCGCCGCCCTGCTCTGCCTCGGCCGTGCCCTGTCGACGCTGCGCCACTGAACCGGCGCCGCGTCCCCACAACTGCGCCCGTCCTGCCGGACGTCCCCCGCACGGCAGGGCGGGCGCGACCCTTTCCGTCCCCCGAGGCCTCCCACGCCTCGCCCCAGCCGATGGGTTGAACACCAATGGATGCTCTCACCGGCCTGCTCGAAGGCCCCAAGGCCCGCGGCGCGTTCCTCATCAAGTCGGTGTTCAGCCCGCCGTGGGCCCTGCGCGTCGAGGACCGCGCCCCCATCTCCCTGGTCACCATGGTCCGCGGCGACGCCTGGGTCCTGCCCGACCGCTCCACCCCCGCCCTGCTGCGCCCCGGCGACGTCGCCGTACTGCGCGGCCCCGACCCGTACACCATCGCCGACGAGCAGGACACCGGCGTGCAGATCGTCGTCGGCCCCGAACAGCGCTGCAACACCACGGAAGGCGAGGACGTCACCGACACCATGGCCCTCGGCGTGCGCACCTGGGGCGACACACTCGGCCAGGGCTCCTCCGTGATGCTCAGCGGCACCTACCAGGCCCCCAGCGAGATCGGCCGCCGGCTGCTGAACGCCCTGCCCGCCCTGCTCGTACGGCCCGCCGGGGCCGAGGACAACGCACTCGTCGCCCTGCTCGCCGAAGAGATAAGCCGCGACGAACCCGGCCAGGAACTCGTCCTGGACCGCCTGCTGGACCTGCTGTTCGTCAGCGTGCTGCGCACCTGGCTCGCCGAACCCGGCGCCGGCGCACCCGCCTGGTACCGGGCCCAGTCGGACCCCACCGTCGGCCCCGCGCTGCGCCTGCTCCACGACAACCCGGGCCAGGCCTGGACGGTGGAGACCCTCGCCCGCAAGGTCGGCGTCTCCCGCGCCGGCCTGGCCCGCCGCTTCACCGCCGTGGTGGGGGAGCCGCCCATGTCCTACCTGGCGACCTGGCGCCTCACCCTCGCCGCCGACCTGCTGCGCGAACCTGACGCCACGGTGGCCACCGTCGCCCGCCGCGTCGGCTACAGCAGCGCGTTCGCGCTGAGCGCCGCGTTCAAACGGGTCCGCGGCATGAGCCCCCAGGAATACCGCACCAGCCGCACCGCCGACCAGCCGATGCCTGCCGGCACCCCCGCCCAGACCGTCGTCCTGGGCACCGGCTGAACCGGCCCGGCCGCACCGGTGAGGGCCGAGGCCGCTCAAGGCCTCGCACCGACGCCGGCCGACGCGGAGCTCCGGCCGCCGGTGCGCCGCCGGTCGGGTTCAGGACCCACCGAATCGCTACCAGGCGCAGCCGTCCGTGAGGTCAAGGAAGAGACGGCCGCGCCAGTTGTCGATGCACCGCACCCAGCTCAGGCTGAAGACTTGCATCCATGCAAGTGGCATGGATGCAAGTCCTTGGAGGGCAGACCTCCGCCTCCGAACATGAAGCGGCGCCGGGCCGACCGGAAGATCCGGCGGCCCGGCGCCCGCGTGCGGGGGAGCCGGCCGTCATCCCACCCGGCCGGCCACCTCCCCGACCGCCCGCACGATCGCCTCGGGGGCCTCCAGCGGCAGCATGTGGCCGGCGCCCTCGATCTCCTCGAAGCGGGCGCCCGGCAGCGCCTTTGCCACCGCCCGCCCGAGCGCCGGGGCGATGACCTTGTCGCCGCCGCCCGCCAGGACCACCGCCGGGACGGTGAGCGCGGCCAGCTGCCCGCGCAGGTCCATCCCCCGGGAAGAGGCGAACGCCTCGGACCGCACCCGCGGCGACGCGGCCGCGAACATCTGCCGGTTGACCTCCCGGGCACAGGCGTCGGCCCGCTTGCCCAGCATGTTCTGCCCCAGCAGCAGACGGCCCAGCGCCGGCCGCCGCACCGCCCACGAGAACAGAGGGCTGCCCATCATCTTCACTTCGCTGTCGGGCGTGTCCTGGTCGTGCGCGGCGGTGCCCAGCAGCACCAGACCGCCCAGCCGGGCCGCCGGCGAGACGGCGTACGCCATCGCCGCGAACCCGCCGCCCGAGTGCCCCACGACGATCGTGTCGCCGGGCGCCCCGACATGATCCAGGACCGCGCCCAGGTCCGCCCCCAGCCGGGGCACCGAGAACGGCTCCCGGCCGGACGTGGAAGCGCCGTGACCCCGCAGGTCGTACAGCACGACCCGGTGCCCGTCGCGGATCAGCCGGTCCGCGACCGTACCCCACACCCGCCGGGCCGCGGCCCAGCCGTGCGCGAGGACGACCGTGCGGCCCGACGGCGCGCCCAGCGGGGCGAGGACGCTCACCGCCAGGCGGGCGCCGTCGTCGGTGACGAGTGCGCTCTCCGTGGCGGGCGGCGCCGTCGTCGTCGTCATCGCGCCCCCTCCTTCTCCCTGGCCAGCACGCCGCCCAGGGCCGCGAACGCGGCGCTGGTGGCCTTGGAGTGCTCCGCGCCGATGTCTGCGACCTTGGCGAGCACCTTCAGCCAGCCGTGCGGACGGCCCCGGAAGTGCATGCCGAGCCGTGTGCGGCGCCCGCCGTCCAGCGGTTCGAGCAGGAAGTCGCTCGGCCCGCGGAACACCCCCTCGACGTACTCGACCGACAGTCGCCTGCCCATCTCGACAGCCGTCGTGCGTGAGGTGAACCGCAGCTTCGGACCGCCCTTGTCGACGCCCTTGGTGTGGACCGTCACCTTGACCTCGCCGCCCACCTCGTCCGGTGAACCGGACGCGGCGACGAAGGTGTTGGCCGGCACCCACCACTGCGCGCCGCCGCGGAACTCGGCGAGCAGCGCGTCCCAGACGACGTCCGGCGGAGCGTCGATGACCGCCTCGTCGATCAGGTCGTAACTCGTCATGTCCTTCTCCTGTTGGTGTACGGGTCAGGGTGCGGGCCCCGCGAAGGGCCCCGGGGACGGGGCCCGCGGCCGGACACGTCAGCCGAAGAAGCCCTGACCGGGGGTGAGGATGTTCGCCGGGTCGTAACGCCGCTTGGCCTTGTAGAACTCCTCCCAGCGGTAGCCGAAGTGAGTCCTCCAGTCGGCGGTGGTCATCCGGGGGATCGCACCGACCAGGTACCGCTTGGCACCCATCGCCACGGCCTTGTCGTACAGGCGGCGGTTCTGCTCGAGCATCTGCGAGATGTTCGGGTCGCCCGGGTTGGGGAACCGCAGCAGGTCGAAGAGGTAGCCGACGGACTCGTTCGGCTGCACCGCCAGCGGCCGGGTGATCTTGCGGGTGTAGTACGGGTAGAACAGCAGGAACCCGCCGCCCAGGTCGGAGGCGGTCAGCTCCTGCTCCACCAGCTCCATGAACGCCTTGGTCTTGGACGCCGGCAGGAACAGGCTCAGCCACGGCTTGGGCTGGAACCAGTGGCCGGTCTCCTTCAGGTAGACCTCGTAGCCGTCGAGCCGGAACATGTAGTCCCGGTAGGCGACGTCCTCGATGACGGCCTGGGCCCGGTTGTCGCGCAGTCCGGCCAGCAGGGCCGCCCGGTCGGGGACGGCGGTGCCGGAGTAGTTCGCGGCGACCTCCATCTTGTAGCGCCAGCCGGTGTCGTCGGGGCGGCGCAGCATCTCGCCGGCCTGGACGTGGAACCGGTTCTCCGCCATGACCTTCTCGCCGTCGGCGAGGTAGGTCGCCAGGTCGTCGTAGAAGAGGCTGAAGACGACCGACCGCTGGGGTGCGGGGGCGAGCTTCACCTTGGCGCGCAGGATGATCGCGGTCTGGCCGCCGCCGGACAGGATCGAGTGGAACAGGTCGGGCCGCGCCGAGGCGGAGACGGTGACGAGCTCACCGGTGCCGGTGACGACGTCCATGGAGTGGACGGTGTCGGCCAGCAGGCCGAACTTCTGCACCGTGCCGCCGATGCCGCCGATGGAGACGGTGCCGCCGATGGACAGGTGCAGGTAGTCGGGCAGCGCCGGCGGTGTCTTGCCCACCTGCAGCGCGGCGTCCGTCAGCTGCCCCCAGGTGACACCGGCCTCGACGACCGCGTTGGTCGCGTTGATGCTGAGGATCTTCGACATGGCGCGGGCGTCGATGGATATGCCGCCCTGCGGCACCGCCGCCTGGCCGTACACGGAGTGGGACTCCATGTCGTCGCCGGTGCCGCCCTGCCCGTTGACGGCGATCTTCAGCTTGTTGTTCCGGGCGTAGTTGACCATCTTGACGATGTCCTGGTCGGAACCAGGACGCAGGACCGCCCACGGCGCGGACGGCTTCAGCCGCCCGAAGTCCTGACGGAATCCGTCCAGGTCGGTCGCCGACGTGGTCAGCGTCCCGTCCAGGGCGGGCACTTGTCTGACGTCGATGTACTGGCCGCCGTCGACTTCGGCGGCCGTCGCCCACGTCTGGTTGGCGACGCTCCAGCCGACGACCGTTGCGGCGATGCCGCCCAGTACCTTGCGCCGCGAGAGTGCGTTGTTCATTTCTGTCCTCCGACCCATTCCAGCAGGACCGATCCCCAGGTCATGCCCGCGCCGAAGCCGGCCAGCAGGACCAGGTCGCCGTCGTTGATGCGGCCTTCGTCGAGTGCCTCGGTCAGGGCGATCGGGATCGACGCGGACGCGGTGTTTCCGTACTTGTGCAGATTCGTGACCAGGGCCTCGGGCCGCAGGCCCGTGTGGCTGAGGATCGAGTTGATGATCCGGATGTTCGCCTGGTGCGGGATGACGTGGCGGACGTCGGCCGCCTCGACCTTGGCGCTGGTCAGCGTCTCCCGCACCGTGCGCACGGTGTAGCGCACGGCGTTGAGGTAGATCTCGTTGCCGTTGATCTGTGCGTAGTGCAGCCCTTGGCGGACGGTCTCCTCCGTGGTCGGCATCCGGCTGCCGCCGGCCAGGACCTTGAGGCTGCCGGCGCAGCTGCCGTCGGCGCCCAGGTTCCAGCCCAGCACCGGGTCCGACGGGGCCGGCCGGAGCACCACCGCGCCCGCGCCGTCACCGACGAGGATCGACAGGTCCCGGTCGGCGGGGTTGGCGGTGAGGGTGTGGGTGTCGGAGCCGATCAGCAGGATCGGCCGCGGGTCGATCTTGATGAGTGCCATGGCCTGGACGAGGCCGTAGACGAAGCCCGCGCACTCGGAGTTGACGTCGTGCGCGCTGCCGGCGATGCCCAGTTCGTGGTGGACGAACGCGGACGTGGCCGGCGAAGGCTGTTCGGGGGTGGCGGTGGCGACGATCAGATGGGCGATGTCGCCGCCGCTCAGCCCCGCCTTGTCCAGTGCGCGCCGGCCGGCCTCGACAGCAAGGGAGGCGGTCGTCTGGCCGGGCCCGACGGCCCGGCGTTCGTGGATCCCGCACCGGCTGACGATCCAGTTCTCGTCGACGCCGAAGCGCTGCGCGAGCTCCGTGCTGGAGACCACGCGTTCGGGTACGGCCATGCCCCACCCGGTGATGTCGAAGCCGTTCACAGGACTCTCCCCTGATCAGGCCTGGGCGGGCACGAGCTGGACGATCCGGTCGTGGACGACGCGCAGCGTCGTGGTGTCGTCGATGTCGGCGAACAGCGACTCGTCGGCCGGGATGTGCGGGTACTGGTTCTGGAACCCGTACAACCACTCCATCAGGTCCAGCGAGTCGACGTCGGCGATGTGCTGGAGCGGCTGGTCCGGGTCGACCTTCTGGGCGCCGGAGACGGCCTCGAGCTGGCTCGCCAGTTCTTCGACGGTGGGCAGCGACATGGGGTTCGGTCCTCTCTCGCAAGGCTTGGGGTGTTACGCCTAGGAATCGAACCGGCAGCCGCGCAAGCGGGGCGCAACACCGCCGGCCCGGCGTCGTCTTGCACATCTGTTGCGAGCACTTCGCTTTCCTCGACCCCGACAGCCGCGCACCCCGACAGGAGTTGAGGAAGAGATGACGACGGTCGCTGACAGGTCGGTCCCCGAGGTCGACGCGATCAGGCACCACTACGAGGTGAGCAACGACTTCTACCGCCTCCTGCTGGGGCCGACGATGATGTACTCGGGCGGCTACTGGGAGGAGGGCGAGGGCCTTACCGAGGCCCTCGACGAGGCCCAGGAGCGCAAGCTCGACCGGTTCGTCGAGCTCGCCGGCGCCGCCGGCAGCCGGCGGGTGCTGGACGTGGGCTGCGGCTGGGGCACCATGCTCAACCGGCTCACCACCGTCCACGGCGTCGAGCAGGCCGTCGGCCTGACGCTCAGCCGCACCCAGGAGGCGTTCATCGCCGGCCTGGACAACCCCCGCATCACCACCCGGGTCGAGTCGTGGGAGGACCACACGACCGACGACCCCTACGACGCGGCGTTCTGCATCAACGCGCTGGAGCACTTCGTGTCCTCCACGCTCCCGCCTCGCGAGCGGACCAAGAAGTACCGGGTGTTCTTCAACAAGGTCGGCGCGGCCCTCAAGCCGGGCGGCAGGTTCGTCCTGCACACCATGACCGCGGAGGCGCTGCCGATGAACCGGCAGCTGCTGGACGACCTGAAGTTCCTCCAGCGCTCCGAGTTCGAGAACTGCCACATCCCGCACCTCCACGAGCTCACCCAGGCCGCGGAAGGCCTGTTCGACGTGGTCGAGATCGTCAACGAGCGCGAGTCGTTCGCCGTCGCCTGCCGCGCCTGGCTGAAGCTCCTGGCCGCGCGCCGGGACGAGGCCGTCGCCCTGGAGGGCGAGGAGGTCGTGGCCCGCTTCGAGCGCTACCTCGACATCTTCGCGTACACGCTCGAGGACAAGTTCTTCAACAACTTCCGCGTCACCATCGCGCGCCGCTAGAGGAGGCCCACGTGACGAGCATTCTGGAACCCGCGCGCAGCGACGGGAGTCCCTCGCCCGGCGGGCGGGCGACGGGCGGCGGCCCCACCCGGCATCTGCGCGTCGCGGTCATCGGCAGCGGCTTCTCCGGCCTGGGCATGGCGGTGCGCCTGCTGCAGAAGGGCATCGACGACTTCCTCGTCTTCGAGCGTGCCCACGAGGTCGGCGGCACCTGGCGGGACAACTCCTACCCGGGCGCGGCGTGCGACGTGATGTCGCACCTGTACTCGTTCTCCTTCGCGCAGAACCCGGGCTGGAAGTCCACGTTCGGCAAGCAGGCGGAGCTGTACGAGTACCTGCGGGACGTCGCCGACCGGTTCGGGGTCCGCCCCTACATCCGCTTCGGTCACGAACTGCTCGCCGCCCGCTGGGACGAGACCGCCCGCCGCTGGCACGTGAGCACCTCCCAGGGTGACTACACCGCCCAGGTGCTGGTGTCGGGCACCGGCTACCTCTCCGAGCCGGCCGTGCCCGCCATCGCCGGCCTTCAGGACTTCGAGGGGACGGTGTTCCACTCCTCGCGCTGGGACCACGAGCACGACCTCGCGGGCCGCAACGTCGCCGTCATCGGCACCGGCGCCTCCGCGATCCAGTTCGTGCCGAAGATCCAGCCGGAGGTGGGACGGCTGGACCTGTACCAGCGCACCCCCGCCTGGATCGGGCCGAAGAACGACAAGCCGACCAGCGCGCTGCAGTCGAAGCTGCTGCACAACGTCCCCGGCTACCAGCGCTTCCGCCGCAACTTCAACATGTGGGGCCGTGAGGTCCTGGCGTTCGTGATGAAGCGGCCCAAGGTCGCGGGCAAGATGCAGAAGATGGCCAGCGACCATCTGGCGAAGTCCGTCGCGGACGAGGAGCTGCGGGCGAAGCTGACGCCCGACTACGTGATGGCGTGCAAGCGCCTGCTGTTCTCCAACACGTGGTATCCGGCGATCCAGCAGCCCAATGTGGACCTGGTCACCGACGGCATCGACCATGTGCGGGCGAAGTCGATCGTCTCCTCGGACGGCACCGAGCGGGAGGTCGACACGATCATCCTCGGCACCGGCTTCAAGGCCACCGACCGGCCCGTCGCCGGCCGGATCACGGGCCGCGAGGGCAGGCTGCTGCGGGACGTGTGGCGCGAGGGCGGCATGGCCGCGCACCGCGGCACCACGGTCGCCGGGTTCCCGAACCTGTTCCTGCTGCTGGGCCCCAACACCACGCTGGGGCACTCCTCGCAGGTGGTGATGATCGAGGCGCAGATCGGCTACGTCATCGACGCGCTGGGACAGATGGACAAGCGCGGCCTGGCCAGTGTCGAGGTCCGCGCCGAGGCCCAGCAGCAGTGGAACGAACGGCTGCAGGGCCGGCTCGAGGGCACCGTGTGGAACGCCGGGAACTGCAAGAGCTGGTACCTGGACGAGCACGGCCGCAACCCGTCGATCTGGCCCACCTACACGTGGCGGTTCCGCCGCGCGACGCGCCGTTTCGACCTGGGCGAGTACCAGCTCGCCACCACCGTCAACGCCGGCCGTCCGGCACTGGAGAACGCCTGACGCCACGCGGCCGGCCGGCCCGCGGGCCCGTCCCGCGCGGCGGCCGGTCCTGACGGCGGATCACTTTCCCCTGCCCTGCCGGCAGGAGTCGCTTCCGCCGTGAAGTGCGGATTATCCACGGAGGTAACGCCATGAGTACGGGCCCACAGACCGGAAACCGCCCCGAGCAGCCGGTGGCGCTGGTCACCGGCGCCTCGGGAGGCCTCGGCCAGGCCCTGGCCCTCGAGCTGGACGCACTGGGTTGCAGGGTCGCCGTCCACTACAACAGCTCGAAGGACGCGGCCCGGGCCGTGCAGGACAAACTCACCAACGACTCGGTCCTCGTCAGCGGCGACGTCGGTGACTACGACGCCGTCACCGCGCTGTACCGGGAGATCGGTGAGCGCCTCGGCCCCGTCGACGTCCTCGTCAACAACGGTGCGATCCGCAAGGACGCGCTGATGGCGATGCAGAACCCGGACGACTGGGCCCAGGTCATCCGGACCAACCTGATCGGCTCGTTCCACACCGCACGCGTCGCCGTCCCGCACATGCTGCGCCAGAGGTGGGGCCGCGTCATCAACGTGGTCTCGCCCTCGGGCCTGATCGCGACCGCAGGACAGACGGCGTACTCCGCCTCCAAGGCTGGCCTGATCGGCTTCACCCGCACGCTGGCCGCCGAGTGCGGCCGGCGCGGGGTGACCGTCAACGCCCTCTCCCCGGGCTTCATGATCACCGGCATGACCAAGGACCTCCCCGACCGCGTCGTCGAGGGCATGGAGGGCAAGGCCCCCATTCCGCGCTTCGTGACCGTGGAGGAGGTGGCCCGCAGCGCGTCCCTGTTCCTCGACCAGGACTGCATGACGGGCCAGGTGATCAGCATCGACAGCGGCGTCTCCATCACCTGAGACCCGCTTTCCCGCGAGCGGCCGGCCCTGTCGCCGGCCGCTCGCCCCTGCATGGGGTGAACAACAGTCGTATTTTTTATCAGTAGTTATCTGCCCTCATCTGTGGATTCGTCCTGGACCGGGACGCGAACGCAGGCCACAACCTGGCCGCCCTCGCGGCGGCCAACAGTGAAACGGGTACCGGAGTGGCCGGAGACCCGGGCGCCACCCTGGCGGTGGTGCCGAAGCCTCGTGGAGCCAAGCAGAAGACCCGCACCGCCCGAACCCGCAAGGGGACGGGCACGCGGGCGGCTGGCGCAACACCCCGCCAGGGGACGGAAACGAGAGATCGTCGACAGGGCACCAGACGCGAGCAACCCGCGCTCTGGTGACACCGTCACGAACCTTCCCGGCGGAAACGCCCGGAATGCTGAGAGTCACTGAGACTCAAAGCAACGGCTCTCAGATGACGCGGTAGGTCACGAAGCGTCCCCGAAGACCCGGCGATGAGCTTCTTCATGAGCTACGCCGGGACCGGTCTCACCGCGCTCCTTGCGGGCCAGGTACTCCGCGGTGACCCGGTGGTACTCGAGTTCTTCCAGCTCGGCGGGGCTGATGAGCACGGCCGTGGTCTGGCCCCGGTCGGTGAGAGCGACGTGCTTCTGCTCCGCGCTGACCTGTCGGGCGAGCGCTCCCAGCTTGTTGCGCGCCGCAGTGATGGGACAGGTGTCCATGCGCAGAAGTCTGCAGTAGTGCGCACTTCTGCACGGGTCCCTGCCCGGGCCCTCCCCGCAGCCCGCGCGCCTTGGTACACGCACGCACACGGACGCCGGGCGGCCCGGCACCTGGCAGGTGCCGGGCCACCCGGCGTCGTGGCGGGCTCAGCGCGTCGGCAGCGGCGCCGCCGGTGGCGGGGTCAGGGCCTCGAACGCTCCCATCAGCAGCGGGTCCAGCGCGTCGGCCGTCATCCGCCCCGCGGGGGCCCGGCGCTGCGGGCCCGCGGGCTCGGCGCGCAGCAGTTCCAGATAGGCGGCCTGGGTCTCGGCCGCCGGGTCGATGCCCAGCTCGTCCGCGAGGACCTCCCGCAGCTGCTGGTAGGCGCGCAGCGCGTCCGCCCGGTTGCCCGCGGCGGCGTGCGCCGTCATCCGGCAGCGGTGCGCGCTCTCGCGGAACGGCGCGCGCCGTACCGCCTCGTCGGCGTAGCGCACCGCGTGGTGCTCCGCGCCCAGCGCCGACGAGGACAAGCTCGCCAGCTCCAGTGACATCAGGCGCAGTTCGTCGACCCGCTCACGAACGGCGTTGACCCACTCGCCTTCGTGCGCCGGCAGGAACGAGCCGCGCAGGTTGGACACGGCGCCCGCCGCGAGCTGGTGCGCCACCGCGTGGGCACCGTCCGCGAAGGCCGCCCTGGCTTCCGTCATCGCGGCCTCCGCCGCCTCCAGGTCGACCGCCGCGTCGTCCGGCAGTCGCAGTATGTACCGGCCGCTCTGTGCGATCAGGGGCGTCCCGCCCGGCTTCTGCTGCGGGCCGGTGACATAGGCGCGGACCCGGCTCACCACACTGCGCAGCGCGGAGGCCCACGTGTCGGGCAGCCCTTCCGGCCACACGGTGTCCGCGAGCTGGTCGCGGCTGGTTCCCGACGTTCGCTCCAGTATCAGTCGAGCGAAGGCCACTTGGGCCTGCGCGCTCGACAGATGCTGGGGCGCCGTCCCGTCGTGTTCGATGGTGACAAGACCTACGAGTCTGATCAGCAACGCTGAGTCCCCCAAGACTTCGGCTGCACGCGGTCATCGCACGTGCGGGGGCGCGATTTTCAGGAAAGGGAGGCCGCGAATTCGCGCCCCGGCTTCGCAGCCAGATCTCTGTTCGTACTCACTTTCCCGTGGATTCGACCGTACCGGCCAATTGTCGCCACATTCAACCGTGGCCAAAAACATACCGGGGGGAATAACTGGGAATCAGCGCCTCCGGTATTCGACCTGAAGGTCGACTTCCCCCGCCGGCAAGGGAATTGCGGTGCCGAAAACCGTGTTGCGCCCGCCTTGCGGCCCGGCGCATAGAAAGGACGGCGCGCCTGGAGCAACCGAGAAGTGGATGAGGAGACGCACGTGAACGCATCTGGAGGATGGGAACGCCTCGAGCCGAAGCTGGCGGCAACACGGCGCCGCGTCCAGGCACTCGAATGGGAACCCGACCGCCGCAACAGCTTCGTCGCCTACACCGTCGAACGCGACAGCGCCTACGCCGACCTCGACGGCCGCCGGCTGCTGATGATGTCCGGCTACAGCTACCTCGGCCTGGCCGGCGACGAACGTGTCGTCGCCGCCGCCAAGGCCGCCGTCGACCTCTACGGCACCGGCAACCACGGCGTGCGCGCCCTGGCCGGATCCATCCCCCTGCACGAGGAACTCGAGGCAGAGGTCGCCCGGTTCGCCGACCGCGAGTCGTCCATGGTCTTCGGCTCCGGCTACGCCGCCAACACCGGCACCGTCGGCGGCCTCGTCGGCCCCGGCGACACCGTCTTCATCGACAAGTACGACCACGCCTCCATCGTCGACGGCTGCCGCCTCTCCGGCGCCACCGTCACCCGCTTCCGCCACAACGACGTCGACCACCTCGAGCGCCGGCTGCGCGCCGCGAGCCCCGACGGGGTACGGCTCGTCATCGTCGACAGCGTCTACTCCATGGACGGCGACATCGCCCCGCTGCCCGAGCTGCGCAAGGTCTGCGACGAGCACAACGCCCTCCTCATGGTCGACGAGGCCCACGCGCTCGGCGTCATCGGCGCCACCGGCCGCGGCATCGAGGAGCACTTCGACTGGCAGGCCAGGGTCGACGTCAAACTCGGCACCCTCTCCAAGGCCATCCCCTCCATGGGCGGCTGGGTCGCCGGCCCCGCCGAACTCATCGGCCACCTGCGCTACGCCGCACGCCCCTTCCTGTTCTCCGCCGCCCTCGGACCCGCCCAGGCCGCCGCCGCCCTGGAGTCGCTGCGCATCCTGCAGCGCGAACCCGAACGCGTCGCCCACATCCAGCACCAGTCCGCCCGCCTGCGGAAGATCATCAACGCCGAGGGGCTGCGCACCCAGGACAGCGAGACCGCCGTGCTGCCGCTCATCGCCGGCTCCGACGACGCCGCCTACGACCTGGCCACCACCTGCCGCAAGAACGGCGTCATCGGCCTGCCCGTGGTCACCCCCGCCGTCCCCAACGACCTCGCACGCCTGAGGATCGCGGTCACCGCCCGCCACACCGAGGCCGACATCGACTTCGCGGCCCAGGCGTTCCTCACCTCCGCCCGCGAGTGCGGCATCCTCCCGGCCTGAAGAGGGCCGGCCCGTACACCGAAGGCAGACAGGAACGGGAAACCAACCATGGCAACCTCCACCCCACCCCCGGTCGTGATCACCGGCATCGGCGTGGTCACACCGGCGGGCTGCACCCCGGACGCACTGTGGGCCGCGCTGCGCGCCGGCCGCTCCACCGCGGCCCGCCTCACCCACCTCGACCTCGACCGCCACCGGGTACGGATCGGCTGCCGCGTCAGCGGACTCGACGACGTCGGCCTCGTCGGCGCCAAGGACGCCCGCCGGATGGACCCGTTCGCCCTGTACGGAACGACGGCCGCCCTCGCCGCCCACCGCGACGCGGGCGCCCCCGCCCCCGACCCGCACCGCACCGCCGTCGTGGTGGGCAACGCGGTCGGCGGACGGGCCACCAGCGACCTGGAGTCCGCCCACTTCTCCGAACACGGCCCGCACCGCGTCAACCCGCTGATGCCGCTGATGACGATGCCCAACGCGGCCGCCGCCCAGATCGCCATGCGCCTCGCCTGGACCGGCCCCGCCACCACCATCGCCACCACCTGCGCCAGCGGCGCCGACGCCATCGGCCAGGCGCGGCTGCTGCTGCAGACCCACCGCGCCGACGTGGTCATCGCCGGCGGCTGCGAGTCCACCCTCACCCCCGTCACCCTCGCCGGGTTCGGCAACCTCAACGCCGTCTCCCTGCGCAACGACGAACCCGAGCAGGCCAGCCGCCCCTTCGACGCGGACCGCGACGGGTTCGTGATGGGGGAGGGCGCCGGCTTCGTCGTCCTCGAACGCGCCGACGACGCCCGCGCCAGAGGCGCCCGCCCCTACGCCGAGGTCGCCGGCTACGGCGCCACCTGCGACGCCCACCACCTGTCGATGCCCCTGCCCGACGGCTCCGGGGCCGCCGGTGCCATGACCGCCGCCCTCGCCGACGCCGGTCTCACCCCCGCGGACATCGCCCACATCAACGCCCACGGCACCTCCACACCTCACAACGACCGGGCCGAAGCAGCCGCCCTGGCCAAGGTGTTCGGCACCGCCTGCCCGCCGGTCACCGCACCCAAGGGCGTCCTCGGCCACCTGATCGGCGCCGCCGGCGCCGTCGAGGCCGTCGCCGCCGTCCTCGCCATGCGCGAGCGCGAGGTACCGCCCACCGCCAACCACCACCGCCTGGAGCCAGGAATGGACATCGACGTGGTCCACCACCGTCCCCGAACCATCGCCTCCGGGCCCGCCCTGTCGAACTCCTTCGGCTTCGGCGGCCACAACGCCGCACTGGTGGTGGCGCCGGTATGACGACGACCCCCGCCCTCGCCCGCACCGCGGAGCGCACCGCGAGCGCCGCCGAGATCGACGCCTACCGCACCGCCGTCCGCCCCGGCCTGCCGCCGGCGGCGAGCGGCGACGCCTCACCCGTGCACACCTTCGTCCTCGCCCACACACTCGCCGACAAGGCCGTGCGCGCGCTGACCGCGGGGGAGGAGACCACCTCCGTCGTCCACCTCGGCCAGGACATCCGCCTCGAGCGGCCCGTGCGGCCCCGCGAACAGGTCACCGTCCACCTCGACGTCACCGGCGCCCGCCGCGAGGCCCGCGGCACCCGCATCGCCGTACGCAGCCGCCTCACCGGCGATGACGGCACCGCCTTCGCCGAACTCACCACCCACGCCCTGCTCCTGGGCGCCAAGGGCACCGAACCGTTCGGCGACATCCCCCCGGCCGCCGCCCCCGGCCCCGCCGGCCCCGGCGGCGAGCCGGCCACCGCCCGCCACACCCTCACCGAGGAAACGATCCGCGCCTACGCCCACGCCTCCGGCGACCTCAACCCCATCCACCTCGACGCGGAAGCCGCCCGCGCCGCCGGCTTCGACACCGTCATCGCCCACGGCATGAGCGTCGTCGCCCTGGCGCTGGAGGAGATCGCCGACCGCTACGCCGACGGCGACATCGCCCGCATCCACGCCGTCGGCGGCCGCTTCTCCGCCCCCGTGGCGCCCGGCGTCCCCCTCGACATCGCCCTCCAGCCCGACGACACCCGCACCGTGGTGCGCTTCACCTGCCGCACCCCGGACGGACCCGCCGTGAAAAGCGGCTGGGCCCAACTGCGATGAACGCCCCCGCCGGCCTCGTCGCCGGCTTCCTCACCCAGGTGCGCCACCACCCCGACGCCACCGCCCTGATCCACGGCGGCGAACACACCACCTACCGCGCCCTGTACGAGGCGGCCGGCCGTGAACGCGAACGCCTCGCGGTGCTGGGCACCGCACCCCACGACACCGTCGGCGTCCTCGCCCGCACCTCACCCGGCGCGATCGCCCTGGTCCTGGCCGGCCTGCTGTCCGAGCGTCCCCTTCTGCTGCCCTCCCCGGCACCGGCCGGCCGACTCGCCGACCTGGCCGCCCAGGCAGGCTGCGCCCGCGTCCTGGTCCCCGCCGGCGAAGTACGCCCCGTCCGCCTGCCGCCGTCGGCGGCAGGCGCGCTGCCCGACCCGCCCGGCGAACGGCCCGCCCTGCTGTTCACCACCTCCGGCACCACCGCGCCGCCCAGGATCGTGCCGCTCGCCCGCACCGCCGTGGACCGCTTCACCACCTGGGCCGCCCGCCGCTTCGGCATCGGCCCCGGCACCACCGTCCTCGGTGCCGGCACCCTCGCCGCAGGCTCGAGCCTCCTCGACCTGTGGACCCCCCTCGCCGCCGGCGCCACCGTCGTCCTCGCCGAACCCGGCCGGGCCGCGGACACCACCGCCCTGCTGGAACTCCTCACCACCCACGACATCCATGTCGTGGCCGCCCGCCCCACGCTCTACGGGCCGCTCACCGACGCCGCCCGCGCAGCCGGCGCCACCCTGAACGGCGTCCGCCACGCCGTGCTCACCGGCCGCGCCCTGCCCGACCGCACCGTCGCCGCGCTGCCGCGCCTGTTCCCCGGCGCACGCCTGCACAACCTCTACGGCTGCACCGAGACCGGCCCCAGCCTCGTCCACGAGACCGGCCCCGGAGCCACCGTCTTCCCGCCCGTCCCCGTCGGCCGGCCCCTGCCCGGCGTGCGGACCCTCCTCATCGGCGCCCACAGCACACCCGTCCACGGCCCCGGCACCGGCGAACTGTACGTCTCCACCCCCTTCCAGTCGCCCGGCCACCTCGGCCGCACCGCCCACCGCGACCCGTTCACCGCCCACCCCCTGGGCGCCGACGACGGCCGCACCTGGTTCCGCACCGGCGACCTGGTCCGCCGCGACGCCGACGGCCTGCTCCACCTGACCGGCCGCGCCGGCGACGCCCGGACCACCGTCCGCGGCACCCGGCACCGGACCGGCACGCCCGCCCCCGCCGCCCGGCGGGTCACCGCCGCACAACGGCCCCCCGCCACCACCCGACGGGCCGGACGCGCCGCGCCCGGCCGACCGCACGAACCGATCCCAGTCCAAGGAAGGACGTCATGAGCCACAACGACACCATCAAGAAGTTCGTCATCGAGGAATTCCTGCCCGACCTTGGTGTCCACGAGCTTGCCGACGACCACGACCTGCTCTCCGACGGCGTCATCGACTCCCTCGGCGTGCTCAAGCTCATCGCCTGGGTCGAGGACCACTTCCAGCTCGCCGTCGGCGACGCCGACCTGGACCCCGACAACTTCCGCAGCGTGCGCGCCATCGACGCCTTCATCGAGGACGCCCGCCAGGGGGTGAGCAGCTAGCCATGCATCCCGCGCTCACCGGCCTGCTCGCAGGCGCCCCGGTGACCGAGCGCGAGACCTGGCGATCACTGTGGGACCGGCTCGGTGACGGCACGCTCGAAAAGGAGCAGGCCGTCGCCCTGCTGGCCTCCCTGACCACCAGCCTCCCCGGCCACCAGACCCTTGACGCCCTGCTGGAGACCCTGCGGGAGCGCAGAACCACGCCCCCGCCCGGCCCCTGGCCCGGCACCGTCAACATCGTCGGCACCGGCGGAGGACCCGCCACCTTCAACATCTCCACCGCCGCCGCGGTCACCGCCGCGGCCACCGGCGTACGGGTCGTCAAGACCGGCTCCCGCGCCTACACCTCCAGCCTCGGCTCCGTCGACCTGCTGGAGCGGCTCGGGATCCGCCTGACCGCCTCCTACGGGCAGACCGAGCAGATGCTCGAGCGGCACGGCATCGCGTTCGCCGGCCCGTTCGTCTACCCGGCCGAACTGACCCGCCTGGCCCGCACGGTGGCACCGCTCGGCATGAAACCGTTCGGCCGCTTCCTCAACGCGCTGGGCCCCTTCCTCGCCGACCTGCCGGTCACCGCCCAGGTCACCGGCGTCAGCGCCGCCATGCCGCTGCCCGTGCTGCGCGAACTCGCCCGCACACTCCCCGGCCGGCGGATCTGGCTGACCTCCAACGACCAGGGGGCCGACGAGCTCCTCGGCTTCGCCGACAACACCGTCCACCTCGACGACGGCAGCGTCCGGCGGCTCCCACCCGGCGAACTCGTCGCCCCCGGCGGCGGATTCGACGACCTGCGCCCGGTGCCGCCCGCCGACGCCGCGGACCACTTCCTCGCCGTCCTCGCCGGCACCGCCCACCCCGCCGCCACCGACACCGTGTGCCTCAACGCCGCGGCCCTCGTCCTCGCCTCCGGCCACCCGGGCGACTGGCCGAGCGCGCTCGCCGCCACCCGCGAGGCCGTCGCCTCCGGCGCCGCCCGCGCCCTGGCCGACCGGCTGCGCACCGCACCACGCACCCCCGCCCCGGCGGCGGGCGCACCCGCCGTCCGATGAACCCGCCGCATCCGCGGCGCCCCCATGCGTCCCCGCCGGCCGCCGGCCGCGGGGCCGGGACACGAGCAGTGGCCGCCGGCCACCCCCGGGTCCTTCCCAGCGTGCGGCACCGCGCCGCACACGACCCAGATCGGAGTTGACCATGATCATCCGCGACATCGAGGACGTGAAGACCGTCGACTGGGGCAACGGAGTCAGCCGCCGCTTCCTCCTCGCCTCCGACGGCGTCGGGTACTCGCTCACCGACACCGTCGTCCTGGCCGGCACCAAGTCCCGCCTCGAATACCGCAACCACCTCGAGGCCTGCTACTGCATCGCCGGCTCCGGAGAGGTCATCGAGCTCGACGGCACCTCCCACCCCATCACGCCGGGCCGCATGTACGCGCTCGACAAGCACGACGCCCACTACCTGGTGGCCAGCCCCCACGAGGACCTGCGGCTCGTGTGCGTCTTCAGCCCGGCCCTCAACGGCGACGAGACCCACAGTCTCGACGAGCACGTCTCCTCCGCGTACTGATGACGCGAAACCCTTGAAGGGATCCGAAGTGATCCGATGGAACACCGAACAGGCCGAGCTCCGCGAAGGTCTGGCACGGTGGGGCGAGGCGCTCAGCGCCGACCACATAGAGCTGGACGAGCAGGCCACCTTCTCCTGGGACAAGTGGAAGCTGATCCAGAAGACCGGCATCCTCGCCCTGCCCTTCGAGGAGGAACACGGCGGCCTCGGGCAGTCCCTCCTCACCACCATGTACGTCCTCGAAGGCCTCGGGGAGCACTGCCAGGACGCCGGCCTGAACTTCTCGGTGACCACCACCCTGGCCAGCACCGGCATCCCCCTCACCCGGTTCGGCACACCCGAACAGAAAGAGAGGTACCTGCCCCAGATCTGCTCCGGCGAGGCGATCGGCGCCCACGCCATCACCGAGTCCGAGGGCGGCTCGGACGCGATGGCGATGACCACCCGCGCCGAACGCGACGGCGACCACTTCGTGCTGAACGGCAGCAAGACGTTCGTCAGCAACGGTCCCGTCGCCGACGTGTTCGTCGTCTACGCCCGCACCCGCCCCGACGGCGGAGCGCTCGGTGTCAGCGCGTTCCTCGTGGACCGCGACACCCCCGGCCTCACCGTCGGCAAGCCGATCAAGAAGATGGGACTGCGGACCTCGCCGCTCAGTGAGCTCTACTTCGACGGCTGCCGCATCCCCAAGACCCGGGTACTGGGCCGGGTCGGCGGCGGGTTCATCGTCCTCGACCACGTGATGAAACGGGAGGTCCTCTTCTCCTTCGTCGTCAACGCGGGCGAGATGCAGCACCGGCTGGACCGCTGCATCGAATACGCGAAGACCCGCCGTTCCTTCGGCAAACCCATCGGCTCCTACCAATCGATCGCCAACAAGATCGTCGACACCAAGATCGGCCTGGAGACAGCCCGCAAATGGCTGTACGACACCGCCCAGCGCCTCGACGACGGCGAGAACGTCACCATCGACCTGGCCATCGCCAAACTCCTCACCAGCCAGGCCAATGTGGCCAGTTCCCTGGCCGCCGTGCAGATCTTCGGCGGGCACGGATACATGTCCGAGTACGGGCTCGAGCAGGGCGTGCGCAACGCGGTCGGCGGCACGATCTACTCGGGCACCAACGAGATCCAGTACAACCGCATCGCCTCGATGCTGGGCCTGGGCACCTGACAGCATCCCCGCCCTCCGGGGCGGGGAACGGTCACTCCCCGGCCTCCGCCACCGCGGCCGCCGCACCGGCCGCGGTACCGGCCTGCGCACCCGCCTTCGCCTGCGCGGACGGGCCGGAGCGGGCCAGCAGATCGAGGACGACGGAAGCGGTCCAGCTGAAGCCGGCCGCCCCACGCGCCTGCCCGGTGTGCGGATCGACGTACTCGGCGAAGCCGGAACCACCGGCGAAGGCGAGCACCGCCTGCTCCAGGGCGTCGGCCAGGCCCGCCTCGCCGTGCTGCCGCAGCCCCCGCTCCAGGAGCCAGTTCACGTTGAACCAGGCCGGCCCGCGCCAGTAGCGGGACGCGTCGAACGCAGGGCCCCGCAGGTCGTAGCTGGGCACCAGGCCACAGACCGAACCGAGCCCGAAATGCGGCCCCGTCATGGTGCCCACCAGAGCCTGCGCGACGGGCCCGGGAAGCGAGGGAAGCGCCAGCGGCAGCAGACCGGTGACGCTCCTGTCGCGCAGCAGGGCGCCGGTGCGCACGTCCCGGCACAGGAACATCCCCGCCTCCTCGTCCCACAGCCGCTCCACCAGCGCGGCGGTCAGCCGCTGCGCCCGCGACCGGTGCGGCGAGGAGTCCCGCCCCAGCTCGCCGGCGATGGCCGCCAGGGCATGCTCCGACAGGGCGAGCAGCGCGTTGAACCCGGGGTCCTCGACGACGAACGCGTGCTCCGTGCCCGCGTCGCGGTAACCGTGGTCCCGGTAGTGCGCGGCCAGAGCGACGTACCGGCCGTAGTCCAGATCGGTGGGCCGGTCCGCACGGTCGCCGTGACCGAGGTCGGCCCGCCGGAAGGAACCGGCCGGGGCCGGTTCCACCCGCTCGAGGGGCTCGTCCCAGCAGGGACTGTTGTCCATGCCGGGCTCCCACGGGTGGAGCACGGCCGCCAGCCCCCGGCCGCCGAAATCGCGGCAGCGCAGCAGATAGTCGTGCCAGGCCACCAGCGCGGGCCACGCCCGCTCCAGGAAGCCCCGGCGGCGTGAGGCGCCCGGGTCGCTGCGGTGGACCAGCCAGGCGGCCAGCGCGTGCACGGGCGGCTGCACGATGCCGGACGTCTCCGTCGCGGCCGGGGCGCCCGCCGCCCGGCCCGCCGTGGAGGACCGCCAGAAGTCGGGGCTCGGGAAGTACGCACCGAGCGGCACGGCCGGGTTGAAGACGATGTGCGGGATGCGCCCGTCGGCCCACTGCGCGGCCAGCAGCGTCTCCAGCTCGCGCTGGGCACGCTCGGGCGACAGATGACGCAGCCCGATGGCGATGAACGCCGAGTCCCAGCTCCACTGGTGCGGATACAGGGCGGGGGAGGGGACGGTCGAAGCCCCCGTCCAGTTGCCCACCAGCACCTGTGCGGCCCGCCGGCGCAGCTCCTCGAGCCCGGCGTCCGGAGCCGCGGCGACGGCCTGCGCGGGCCCGGCCTGCGGCGGGACCACGCCCTGCGCGGGACCTGGCTGCGGCGGGGGGACCTGGGCCCCGGCAGGGACCTGCGGGGGGCCGGCCTGCGGCGGGACGAGGTGGCTGTGCGGCCCGGAGGCGTCGGCGGGAAGCTCACCGGGCGGCAGGGGCGCCTTCGGAGCGGCCTGCCCGGGAACGAGCGGGCCGCGGACGCGTTCCACCAGGGAGCTCCAGATGCTCGGGACCGCACGCAGCGGAGGACAGCGACAGGGTATGCGCCGCCCCTGCGGGAATCACCACCCCCGCACAGTGACATTCCCGACATAAACTCCCCGCGGATGTGCGGCCGGCCCCACGCGCCCCGGGCGGCCCGCCCGCGCGTCCAGTCGCCTCCCCACGCGCCCCGGGCGGCCCGGCCGGGGCTCGGCCCGCCTCACCACGCGCCCCGCAACACCGGCGCAACGCCCCGCCCGCCTGCCCCGCCCGCACTTCCCGCGCGCCGGGCGGACCCGCCCGCGGACCCCTTGCATCCCGCTTGCCCCCGGCACGCTTTGCTGCCCTGAGGGCCCCCGGCGCTCCGGCGCAGTGCCGGTGCCCTCCACCGGCACTGCGCCCCCGCTCCGGTGCGCCGGTCCACCCTGCCTTTCCGGCGGCCGGGCCGGCACACCGCACCGCACCTCTCGCACGCGAAGGAGCCCCCATGACGTCGTCCCGCTTCATCGAAGCCCTGCTCGGCGCCGAACGCCCCCTGGTCATGGAGGTCAAGCGGCGCGACGCGCACGGCATCGACCTCATGTCGGGCCGCACGCCCGCCGACATCGTCGCCGGCTACGAGGCGGCCGGCGCCCCCTGTATCTCCGTGGTGACCGGACGCTGGTTCGGCGGCACCCCCGACCTCCTGCGCGACGTCGCCCGCCTCACCGAACTCCCACTGCTCCAGAAGGACTTCATCACCCGTCGCGACCAGCTCGAGACCGCCAGGACCCTCGGCGCGTCCGCGGTGCTGCTCACCGCCGCGCTGCTGCCGGCCTCCAGCATGCGCTCCCTGGTGACCGCCGCCCTGCGCACCGGCCTCACCCCGTTCGTCGAGATCACCGGCGAGGCCGAGCTCGGACACGTCCCGCACGCCGACGAGTGCGTGATCGCCGTCAACAACAAGGACATCAAGACCCGAGAACAGGACACCGGCGACATCGGCCGCAGCCTCGCGCTGCTGCCCGCCCTGACCGCCGCCGGCACCCCCTGCCCGGTCAGCGCCAGCGCGATCGACACCCCCGAGACCGCCGCCCGCCTGCTGCGGGCCGGCTACCGGGGCCTGCTCATCGCCACCGCACTGCTGCGCACCGAGGACCTGCACGCCTGGCCCACCGTCAGCAGCGCCCGCCATGCCCCGGCCGCCTGAACCCCCCGCCGCGCCCGTACCTGCGCCCCGGGCGGCAGCCGCCCCCGCCGGGCCCGGGCCCGCCGCCCGGCCGGGGACGGCGGCCGCCGCGAGCCAGGGCGTGCGGATCGAGGAGATCACCCTCGACGCCGGCGCCCTTCAGCTGTCCGCCCTGTACGCGAGACCCCACCCGGCCGCCGGTGAGCCACGGGCCGTCGTCGTCGCCGTCCACGGCCTCGGCATGCACGCCCGCTACTTCCACTCACCCGCCCACCCCGATCTGTCCCTGCTCACCCTCGCCGCGCGCCTCGGCCACCCGGTCCTCGCCGTCGACCGCCCCGGCCACGGCCGCCTCGCCGCCCGCCACCCGGACGGCCAGCCGCTCGCCGAGCAGTCCGCGACCCTGCACCGGGCCCTCGCCGCGTTCGCCCGGGAACACCCCACCGGCGCCGGGTTCTTCCTCATCGCCCACTCCTACGGCGGGAAGCTCGCCCTGCACGCCGCGGCCGACGACACCGACGACACCCTGATCGGCCTCGACATCTCCGGCCTCGGCGACCACTACGCCCCCGCCGCCCGCGGCTTCCCCGCCACCCTCGGCGGTGGTGCCTGGGGTCTCAACTGGGGCCCCATGCACCTCTATCCGCCCGGCACCTTCCAGGGCGCCCGCGACCTGATGGCCCCCACCCCGCGCCGCGAGGAGCACGACCCCGGCCCACCCTGGCCGCTGCGCTACCGGCAGCTCGCCCCCCGCGTGCGGGTGCCCGTACGCCTCACCTTCGCCGAGCACGAACAGTGGTGGCACACCGACGACGCCGCCCTCACCGCGATGGCCGCCCGCCTCAGCGCCTCCCCGCGGGTCCGCGTCGACCGCCAGGAGGCGGCCGGCCACAACATCAGCCTCGGCTGGGCCGCCCGCCCCTACCATCTGCGCGCCCTCGCCTTCCTCGAGGAATGCTGCCCCAACCGCTGACCGCCCACCGCACGACGCTGCCCCGGCCCCTTGAGACAGGGACCGGGGCAGCAGCGTTTTCCACTGGTCAGGACACCACCCGGCTCACCAGCTCGTCCCGCATCCGCGCCGGGATCCCCGGCGCGAACTGCCGCAGATAGTGCGACAGATGCAGATCCGTGTTCACCAGGAACGGCAGGTCGAACACCAGCAGCCGGCGCACCGCCAGCAGCGGCACCGGCGAACGCAACGGCCGGAAGTCCTCGTTCCACAGGCCCGGCTCCGCACACACCGGATGGAACTGGCCGATCATCAGCCCCTCGGCGACGAACTCGTCCTTCGCCGCCCGCTGCAAAGCGTCCAGCGGCGCCGAGTCCGACCGGTCCAGATGCGGCAGCACCATCAGCAGCGTGAGCAGCTCCCGCTCCTCCGCGTCCAGGTCCACCGCCAGCTTCTCGTACCAGACCCGCAGATGCGCCACCGCGTCGGCGAGATCGGCCTCCTCCGTCCCCCCTGCCGGCACGGCCAGCAGGAACAGGTCACGGCGCAGCGACGGCTGCGTGTACGGGCACACGGGGCCGCTGCGGCCCAGCGCCGGATGCCCGCTCACCAGGAACTCGCGGCTCCATTCCAGTACCTGCCGCAGCGGCCCGGCATGCTCCGGCGGCACCGTGTCCTGCTCCACCTCGGAGGCGGAGAAGATTCTCAGCGTCTCGTCGCCCCTCACCGCGGATCCCTCCACAGCGGCTCCAGCGACGGCCCGCCGGGCAGCGTGAGCGCCGGCCCGGCCGACGTGAAGCCGTGCCGCAGGCACGCCGCCCGCCCGCCGGGCGAACTCGCCTCCGTGTACACGCCGACGCCCTGGGCGTCCGCCCACGACGTCACCTCACCCACCAGCGACGCCAGCACACCCGCGCCGCGCGCCCGGGGGGACACCGCACCGAACGACAGGTAGTAATGCGGCCGGCCCACCGGATGGTGCGCCGCCTGAAGAGCGGTGATCTCCGCCAGCCGGGCCGCGTCCTCGCCCAGCACCTGGGCGAACTGCCGCCCGTAGGCGTCACCGTGCCGCTCCACCTCCTCGAAGCCGCCCGGCGGCAGGAACGTCATCACCGCATCCCGCCCGGCGGTGGTGCGCACCGAGTCGAACGCGAGCGACATGGAAAGGAACACCCGGAAGAAACCGGGCAGCACCGCGGCGCGGCGCCCGTCGTCGGGAGTGATCCACCGGGCGAGGGGATCATCGAAGAAAGCATCGGCCAGCAGCGCGGCCAGCACATCGGAATCGGACCGCGACGCGGGCCTCCCGACACGCGCAGGCACCACCGGAACTGTTGACGAGGACAAGGGACCCATCCCTCCAAAGAGAACGGCGCCGGCCGTCCGCGCCCCGCACGCCCCGCCCCGCGGGCCCGGCCGGGCTCACGGGCCCCGCCGCCGGCCCGCCGCGCCGCCGGCGCCGGACACGGCACAAGCCGTGCCCGCGCCCGCGCATCACGGAGGGCGGCACCAGGTCCCCGCTCGCCGGCGGACCGGCCCGCGAAGGAGAAAAGGGGCCTACTGCCTCCCGGCGGCCAGGGCGGCCAGCTGCTCCACCCTGGCGTGGAGCCGGTCGAGACGGAGCTCGGCCTCCGGCTTTATCAGGACACTGCGCATCACCCGCGCCGCACCGGCGTCCCGCACAACCCGCGGATGACGCCGGGCGAACGCGTCGGCGTCCGCGCGCAGCACACTCAGGAACACCGGATCGTCGGCCGCGTACATGCCTTCGTGCAGCAGCCGCTCACAGGCCGCGTCGACGGACAGCAGCGAGAACGGCCGCACCGCCGGCACATACGTGACGATGTCGAGATCCGGCCGCTGGTACAGCTCCAGCACATCGGAGCCGGCCAGCAGATCCGCCCAGCGGAGCGCCGCCCGGCGGCTCGCGGCGAGCATCTCGCCGAAGCCCTCCCGGTTCAGCGGCAGCAGTTGCAGCGTCAGCCACAGACCGGCCGCCGCCGCACCCGCCCGCGAGCACTCCAGGCTGATCTCGCCCAGATGCAGCTCCGCCTGCGTGAAGTACGTGTAGGGGGAGTCGTGCGCGAAATGCCGCCCGGCCCCCGGGTCGTTGAACAGCACCGCCCCGCAGCCGTAGGGCTGCAGACCGTGCTTGTGCGGGTCGACCACCACCGAGTCGCACCCGGCGACCGCCGCCCACGGCCGCGGGTCCAGGCCCACCGGGTCCGCGGAACGGCCCAGCAGCGCGTAGAAACCGCCGTACGCCGCGTCCACATGCACCCGCGCGCCGTGGCGGCGCGCCATCGGCAGCACCTCGTGCACCTCGTCGACCGCGCCCAGCCCCGTCGTCCCCAGCGTCACCACCACGGTCCCGACCCGGCCCGTGGCCAGCAGCCGCTCCAGCGCCTCGAGGTCGATACGGCCCCGCGCGTCGACCGGCACCCGGTGGCCCTCCACGCCCAGCACATGGCACATCCGCTCATGCGTGTAATGGCACTCGGAGCTGTAGGCGACACCCCGCCCCGGATGGGACTCGCGCGCCACGTACAGCGCCTCCAGGTTCGCCATCGTGCCGCTGGTCGTCAGATGGCCCAGCGGCTCCTGAAGACCGAACATCGCACCGAGCGCGGCGACACACTCGCGTTCCATCTCCGTCGTCGCCGGACCGCCCTCCGCGGCATGGTTGTTCGGGTTGAACAACATCGCCGTCACATAGCCGACGACAGCCGCCGGATGCGGCGCCTTGACCATCTGCCCCGCGTACGACGGGTGGAAGAACGGATAGTTGTCGTCCATCCGCTTGGCGAACCGCTCGAAGACCGGCGTGAACGCCGCGTCGTCGATCCGGTGACTGGGATGGGCGGTGAACGGGCCGAACCGCTCCCCGAACCGCTCGAAGACGTCCACCGCACGCGGAAGCCAGTAGCGAAGATCCACGACAACGTCCTCCCGGGGCGGCACGACCGACGCACCAGGTATACGGACAGCGGCGCAACGCCCCCGCAACTCCGCGCCCGCTCCCGGCCGCCACCCGCCCGGACGCCGCGCACATCGCCCCGCCGGGACGCCACGGACCCGGGCGCCGCGGCGCCCTGGCCCCCGGACCCGTCCCGCCCGGCGCGGGCCTGCCCGAGTGCCGTGCGAGCCGCCCGTGCTGCACTCAGCCCGCCCAGCCCCTTCCCTCAAGGGAGAACACCATGGTCACCAGACGCCGCGTGCTCGGCGCAGCGCTCGCCACCACCGGAACCTCACTGATCACCGCAGCCGCTCTCACCCCGCTGCTCCAGGCCCGCAGCGCCCAGGCCGGCACCCGTACCGCGAGCGCCCCGCTGTTCGCCACCGCGATGCCCGTACCGCCCGTCCTCACCCCGCTGTCCACCGCAGGCGGCAAGGACACCTACGCCCTCACCCTGCGCCGCGCCCGCACCGAGATACTCCCCGGCATCAGCACCGAGGTCCTCACCTACAACGGCCACTTCCCGGGCCCCACCATCAAGGCCAGATCCGGCCGCCCGGTCGTCGTCCACCACCGCAACGCCCTGGACAACCCCGCCTCCGTCCACCTGCACGGCGCCTCCGTCCCGCCCGGCGACGACGGCGCCCCCATGGACACCTTCGCCCCCGGCACGACCCGCACCTACACCTACCCCAACCGGCAGCCGCACGCCCCGCTCTGGTACCACGACCACGCCCACCACCACGAGTCCGAACACGTCTACCGCGGCCTGTCCGGCTCCTACCTGCTCACCGACGACACCGAACAGGCACTGCCGCTGCCAGCCGGCTCCTACGACATCCCCATCGCCCTGCGCGACGCCCGCCTCGATGAAGGCGGCCGCCTCGTCTACGAGATGGACGACGCCCTCGGCCGCACCACCCTCCTCGCCAACGGCAAGCCCTACCCCTATCTCCAGGTCGCCGCCCGCAAGTACCGCTTCCGGCTGCTGAACTCCTCCAACCTGCGCTTCTTCCACCTGCGCCTCGCCGACGGCGGCCCCTTCACCCAGATCGGCTCCGACGGCGGCCTGCTGCCCGCCCCCGCCACCCTCGACTCCCTGTGGCTCTCACCCGCCGAACGCGCCGACATCGTCATCGACTTCTCCCGCTACCCCGTCGGCACCCGGCTCGTCCTCGAGAACACCCTCGGCCCCGGCAGCCCCGAACAGGTCGGCCAGGTCCTGCGGTTCGACGTCGTGCGCACCGCATCCGACCCCAGCCGCGTCCCGGCCGTGCTGCGTACCCTGCCGCCACTGCCCACCGCGACCGCCGAACGCTCCTTCGAACTGCGCATGAACGACGAGAGCGGCGCCCCGACCGCCCAGGGCCTCATCAACGGCCAGGTCTTCGACCACGACCGCATCGACACCCGCATCCGCCACGGCGCGAGCGAGATCTGGACCGTCACGAACCCCAACACCCTGGTCCCGCACAACTTCCACCTGCACCTCGTGCAGTTCAGGGTCCTCGCCCGCAACGGGCAGGCCCCCGGCCCCTCCGAGTCGGGCCTCAAGGACACCGTGCGGCTGCTGCCCGGCGAAACCGTCCGCCTGCACGCCACCTTCGACACCTACCGCGGCACCTACGTCTACCACTGCCACCTGCTCGACCACTCCGCGATGGGCATGATGGCCCAGATGCGCATCAGCTGACGCCGGCCGCCGGCCGCCCCCGCAACCCGGCGGCGGCCACCAGCGCCACCGCGGCGAAAGCGGCGCCCGCGACGAACCCGGCCGCCGCCCCGCCGCCGTGCGACGCCACCGTCACCAGCGTCGCGAGCCCCACCGAACCACCCACGCTCTGCACCGCGTTCAGCACCCCGGACGCCGCCCCCGCCCCGCCCGGCGCCAGCGACGACGTCGCCAGCACCGTCAACGGCAGCACCCCGCACGCCATCCCCGCTCCCAGCAGCACCAGCGCCGGCAGCACCAACGGGTAGGGGCCCGTCGCCGACAACGCCAGCCACCCGTTCCCGCACACCAGCAGCCCCGCGCCCACCGCCAGCATCCGCCGTGCCCCCAGCCGCCGCAGCAGCCGCTCACCACCGGCCGCGGCGAGCGCCGTGGTCACCGGCAGCGGCAGCAGCGCACACGCCGCCACCAGCGCCGACCAGCCCCGCCCCGCCTGGAAGAACTGGTTGAGGAAGAAGTACGTGCCGATCACCGCGCCCGGCACCGCGAGCGTCGCCCCGTACGCCAGCAGCCGGTCCCGGTCGGCGAACAGCGACGGCGCCACCAGCGGCTGCCGGGCCCGCCGTTCGACCACCGCGAACAGCACCAGCCCCACGACTCCCGCCAGCACACTGCCCGCCACACTCATGTCGCCCCACGGCCGCTCGGCCGCCCGCGCCAGCCCGAACACCAGCGCCGCCGCGCCCAGCGCCGACAGCAGCGCCCCCGCCGCGTCGAGGCGGCCCCTCACCCGCGGCGTCTCGGCGAGCACGAACGGCGCCGCCACCACGATCGCCACCCCCACCGGCACATCCAGATACACCACCCACCGCCACGAGCCGAGCGAGGTCAGCGCACCGGCCAGCAGCAGCCCGCCGGCCGTGCTCAGCGCCCCGGCCGCCGTGCACACCGCGATCGCCCGCGTCCGCGCGGGACCCTGGGGGAACATGCTCAGCAGCAGCGCGAGCCCGCTGGGCGCGGCCAGCGCCGCACCCACGCCCTGCACCGCCCGCACCGCGATCAGCATCTCGCCCGACGAGGCCGCGCCCCTTAGCGCCGCGGCGGCCGTGAACAGCCCCACCCCGGCCATGAACACCCGCCGCCGGCCCAGCAGATCACCCAGCCGCCCGCCGAGCAGCAGCAGCCCGCCGAACGCCAGCAGATAGGCGGTCAGCACCCACGACGCGCCGACGGCCGACAGACCCAGGTCGGCCCGCATCCCCGGCAGCGCGATGTTCACGATCGGATCGTCCAGCTGGATCATCGCGTTGCAGCCGGCGATCACCGCGAGCGCGCCGGCGGCCCGCCGCTTCTTCCCCGCACGCCCGCCCGCACCGGGCCCCGACCCGGACGCCGGCCGGGCCACGGACATGGACCGGGACGCGGTCGTGGGCCGGGGCCCCGCCGGGGCGGCCGGCACCGGCTGGTCGGAGAGCTGCGCGGTCATGGTTCGGCCTCCTCGAGATGCTTCCGGCGCCCACAGCGCCCCCGGCACGCTCTCAGGGACCGCTCGAGGAACCGTCGACACCCGCTCGCCCCGGTGTTCCGCCCCGCCCGGCGCCACCGGCCGCCGCCCGCCGGTCGGCCGGTGCCGTCTCGAGGCCCGGTCCAGATCCGCTCGGACCGCCCTGGCCGGTCACCGGGCCCGCGCCTAGGCTCCCGACGCCCGTGTGCGCGTCGCCCGACACCTGCCGCGAGCCTCGCAACCGACCGAGTGAGGACCCCATGGCTGCCAACCCGTACCACCCGTACGGCCCCGCGAACCCGTACGCGCCCGCGCCGCCGCCCCCGCGCCCGGCCCGCCGGCCGAGCAGGACGACCGGCCCACTGCTGGTGACCTCGACCGTCACCATGGGCCTGATGGCCGGCCTGTTCTTCACCTTCGACGTGTCGATCATGCCGGGCCTCGCCCGGACCGACGACCGCGTCTACGTCGAGGCGATGCAGAACTTCAACCAACTCATCGACAACAGCGGCCTGTTCGCGCTCGTGTTCATCGGCGCGTTCATCGCCACCACCACGGCCGCCGTCCTCGACTTCCGTCGCGGCCACCGCTCACCGGCGCTGTGGGCCGCGATCGCCGCGTCCCTCTACCTGGTGGCACTGCTCATCACGTTCTCCGTCAACATCCCCCTGAACATGGAACTCGCGCAGCTCGGCGACCCGGCGAAGGCCACCGACTTCGCCCTCGTCGACAAGTTCAAGGGCATCTGGGAGACCACCAACATCATGCGGACCCTGCTGTGCGTGTCCGCGCTGGGCTGCCTGGCCCACTGCCTGAAACTCCACGGCCGCGCCACCGCCGCCGCCGGCGCCCCGGCCCCTGCCGCCCCGCAGGCTCCGCCGCCGCACTTCCCGCCGTACGCCCCGCGCACCCGCTGACCCCCCCCCGCGCCGACCGTCGGGGGCGTGGCATGGGGGCGCCCGATTCAGGGCCGTGGAGCGGCCTTCTCGAGGTCGTCGACGCCGAGTCATGACGGTGCGGATGTGCTCGGTGAGGTGTTCCGCGGGCCAGTCCCACCAGGCGGGGCGCAGCAGGCGGGCGACGTCCTCGTCGGTGTAGCGGGTACGGATGACCTTGGCCGGGTTGCCGCCGGCGATCGCGCAGGCGGGGCCGTCGTCCACGACGACGGCCCCCGAGGCGATCGTGCCGTGCCCGATGCGCACTCCGGGCATGACCATGGTGTCGTGGCCGAACCGGACGTCGTTGCGACGACGGTGTCTCCTCTGCCCGGCAGGCCGGTGCTCAGGTCGAAGTGCTCGGCCCGGGCCGCACCCGCCCCGACACCCGGCCGACAGCGGTGACGAAACCTCCCGCCGCCGGGGCCGGCGCGAGGACTCCGGCGGGACGGACCCTGCGGATCGGCCCTGCGAGCAACGTCCGGGCCGCGATGGCGGGGGCGCCTTGAACGCCCGGGCCGCGCACGCCGTGCTCGCCCGCGCGCTGTACCCCCGCGGCCCCGCCTGCACCGCTGCCACCCGTGCATGGGCGCCCCGGAGCCTGCCGGACGACCTACCCCGGCAGGGGAGCGGGCGGGGCCCAGGCGTGCGTCCGGGTGGGGCCTTCCCGCCGGTCCCGGTCAGGACGCCCGCCCCCGGTCGGCCAGGGCCTCGCGGACCGAGGCGGCGCGGCTTGGAACCGGCGGTCTCCCCGGCGGACGGCGCTGCCGTACATCACACTGCGTGGCTCCTCCGGAGTGCGGAAGCCCCGGATTCCCTGGTACCCCGCCGGGTACCCGCGCCCCGTGGGAGGCGGCGCCGCACGGGTGACCCCGACCCCTGAAATACCCCCCTGGGTATTTTTGTTAGGGTGAGCGTCAGATACCCCCGGGGGTACATCGTCCCGTAAAGGAGCCGTAGTCGTGTTCTTCGTCGACACCCTGGAGTTCGAGGGCCTGGGCAACCGCAGCTACCTGGCGG
The DNA here is from genome assembly GCF_056835925.1 of Streptomyces sp. WAC00040. Lineage (NCBI taxonomy): Bacteria > Bacillati > Actinomycetota > Actinomycetes > Kitasatosporales > Streptomycetaceae > Streptomyces > Streptomyces sp. WAC00040. The sequence continues at coordinate 53,963 of NZ_JAKQZE010000004.1, read as the reverse complement.
GTGGCGCCGACGGTGCCGTCGTGATCGATCCGCCGCGCGACATCGACCAGGTGATCGCCGCCGCGGCCCGGCGCGGGGTGCGGATCGCGTACGTGGCGGAGACCCACGTGCACAACGACTACGTCACCGGCGGCCTGGAGCTGGCCCGTGTCACCGGCGCCGACTATCTCGTGCCGGCCGCGGCCCACGTGTCCTTCGCCCGCACGCCCGTCGCCGACAACGACACGGTCGCGGTGGACGAAGGCTTGGTGCTCCGGGCGATCGCGACCCCCGGCCACACCCCGCACCACACCTCCTACGTACTGGAGGAGGCCGGGCGCGGTGTGGCCGCGTTCACCGGCGGCTCCCTGCTGATCGGTTCGGTGGGCCGTCCGGATCTGGTCGAGCCGCGGCTGACGGAGGAGCTCGCCCGCGCCCAGCACGCCTCCGCCCACCGCCTGGCGGCCGAGCTGGACGACGAGGTGCCGGTGCTGCCCACCCACGGGTTCGGCAGCTTCTGCTCCTCCTCGCAGGCCGAAGGGGACGCCACCACGATCGGCAAAGAACGGGCCACCAACGACGCGCTCACCCTGGACGTCGACACCTTCGTCGCCAGGATGCTGGCCGGGCTGGAGGACGTGCCCGCCTACTACGCCCACATGGGCCCCGCCAACGCCGCCGGCCCGGCGCCCCTCGACCTGACCCCGCCGGAGCGGGCCGACGCCGCGCAGATCGCGCGGCGGCTGGCGGCCGGCGAGTGGGTGGTGGACCTGCGCAGCCGGGTCGCCTTCGCCGAGGGGCACGTGGCGGGATCGTTCAACTTCGAGGGCGAGGGCAAGCTCGCCACGTATCTCGCCTGGCTGATTCCGTGGGGCAAGCCCGTCACCCTGCTCGCGCAGACCCCGGAGCAGATCGCCGCGGCCCAGCGCGAGCTGGCGCGGGTCGGCATCGACCGCCCGGCCGCCGCCGCCACCGGAGAACCCGGCGACTGGATCGGTGAGGGCGAGGTGCTCGCCTCGTTCCCCCGCGCCGTCTTCGCCGACCTCGCCGCGAGCCGTGAGCGCGGTGAGCGGGTGGTGGTGCTGGACGTGCGCCGCGACCTGGAACGCGCCGCCGGACACGTCGACGGCTCGGTGCACATCCCGATCCACGAGCTGCACGGCCGCATCGGCGAGGTCCCGGAAGGCACCGTGTGGGTGCACTGCGCGGGCGGAATGCGCGCGGCGATCGCCGCCTCGCTCCTGGACGCCGCCGGGCGGCAGGTCGTCGCGGTCGACGACGGCTTCGACGCCGCCACGGACGCGGGCCTGGCCGTCACCCGCGCCTGACCCGCCCCCCACGTACCGAAGGCACAGCATGTTCCTCCTCCGCCGCGGTGGAAACCGCCTCACACCCGACCAGGCCCGCACCCGCACCGGTGACGGCACCGCCGTCCTGCTCGATGTCCGCGAGACGCCGGAGTGGAAGGCCGGGCACGCGCCCGGCGCCCTGCATCTGCCGCTGACCCGACTGCTGGCCGGCGCCGCCCTCCCGGCAGACGTGCGAAGCCGGCCGGTGGTGGTGATCTGCCGGTCCGGTCACCGCTCCCAGCAGGCCGCCGCTCTCCTGTCCGCACGCGGCGTCGACGCCGTCGATGTCGCCGGCGGCATGAACGCCTGGGCGGACGCCGGGCTGCCGGTGGTCGACGAACGCGGGCAGGGCGGCCGGATCGCGTGAGCACCCTGATCCTGGCCCTGATCGCGGGAGCCGTGGTCGGCCTGGCGCTCGGCGCACTCGGCGGCGGCGGCAGCGTCCTGGCCGTGCCCGCGCTGATCTACCTGCTCGGCTTCACCCCTGCGGCGGCCACCACCGCAAGCCTGATCATCGTCACCGCCACCTCCCTGACCGCCCTGTACGCCCGCGCCAGGACCGGCCATGTGCGGTGGAAGGCGGGCGCGGCGTTCGCCGCCGCCGGCATCCTGCCCGCGGCACTCGCCGGAGCCGCGGCAGCCCGCCTGCCCCAGGCGGCGCTGACCGCGGCGTTCGCCGCCGTCGCGGCCCTCGCCGCGGTCAAGATGCTGCGTCCCGGCCCCCTGGCCGCCGACGGGGCGTCGGATGCGGTCAGGCCCGGAAGGGCGGCCGGGGCCGGCGCGGGGCTGGGCGCACTGACCGGGCTGCTCGGTGTCGGTGGCGGCTTTCTCGCCGTCCCGGCCCTGGTGACGGTCCTGGCCTTCGAGATGCAGGCCGCGGTCGGCACCAGCCTGCTGGTCATCTCGACGAACTCGCTGGCCTCCCTGGCCACCCGCGGTGCCACGACGGCCGGCCTGGACTGGGCGGTGATCGCACCGTTCACCGCGACCGCGATCCTGGGCGCCTGGGACGGCAAACGCCTCGGCCAGAAGGTCTCCGGCCCCCTGCTGCAGCGCGTTTTCGCGCTGGTGCTGCTCGCCGTGGCCACGTTCATGCTGGTGGACGCCATGACCTGACCCGCTGCGACCCCCGGGTGTACCTCACGCCAGGGACAGGAACAGCTTCTCCAGCCGTGCCCGCATCTGCTCCCGGTCACCACTGGCCGCCATGTCCGAGTCGGTCAGGCAGTGCTGCAGACCGGTGGCGATGATCGCGAAACCGGCCTTGTCGAGCGCCCGTGAGGCAGCCGCGAGCTGGGTGACCACGTCCTCGCAGTCCCGGCCCTCCTCGATCATCTTGATCACCCCGGCGATCTGGCCCTGGGCCCGGCGCAGCCGGTTGACCACCGTCTTCAGTTCCTCGGCCGCCATCGCCAGTTCCACAAGCAACTCCTTCGATATACCCCTACGGGTATCCTACCCGCAGGGGGACGAGACCCCGGAAAGAAAAGGAAACCAGTGACCACCAACGCCCTCGCCCCGGACCAGGCCCGCGCCCAGCTGCACGAACTGACCGTCATCGACGTGCGCACCCCCGGCGAATACGCCTCCGGTCACCTCCCGGGCGCCCACAACATCCCCCTCGACGCCCTCGACAAGGCCCTGCCGGCCCTGAAGGAAGCGGCGGCCCGCGGCGACCTCCTCGTGGTGTGCGCCTCCGGCGCCCGTTCCGCCCAGGCGACCGAGCGCCTCGCCGCGCGGGGCATCGCCGCCGCCACCCTCACGGGCGGCACCGGAGCCTGGGCCGCAGACGGACACGACCTGCACCGTCCCGAGCAGTCCACCCGCACGGTGTGGGGCATGGAACGCCAGGTCCGCCTCACCGCCGGCGCTCTGGTCCTGACCGGCCTCGCACTCGGCCTGCTCCACCCGGCCTTTCAGCTCCTGTCCGCCGGCATCGCGGGCGGCCTGGTCTTCTCCGCTCTCACCAACACCTGCGGCATGGCCGCCGTCCTCGCCAAGCTGCCGCACAACCGCCCCCGCAGGGCCGACCTCGACGCGACCCTCGCCGCCCTGCGCAACAGCTGAACCACGACGCCACCACCCCGTCCCGCGACGGCCCCGGGCAAACGCCCCGGGGCCGTCGCCGCACATCTTCGGCCCGACGACCGCTCCGCCGGCGCCCGGCCGTCACTCCTTCAGGGCGGACCAGGTCACGCCGGCGCCGGTGTTCCGCCGAACGCCGAAGAACCCGCGCTACGGGCCGGTCCGCCGCGCCGCCGGCCCCGCGTCCGGCAGCTGCCGGTACTCGTCCAGCCCCGGGTAGCGCTGCGGGATCTGCGTGGTGAGGAACCGGGCCGGCACGTCGTGGAAGCTGCCGTGCCGGGCGGCGTAGGAGAAGAACGCCGCGCCCCGCCGGTCCCGGTCGGGCAGCAGCGCGTCGCCGCGGCCGTCGAAGTCGGTCGGTTCCACGCCCAGCCGTTCGCACAGTGTGCGGTGGAACATCGGGGTCGCCTTCACCCAGCGGCCCTCCAGCCACAGTTCGCTGTAGCCGTGCCAGGCGAACACGTCGGTGCCGGTCGCCGCCCGCAGCCGCCGCCCGGTGTGATGGTGGTTGACCACGTCGGCGAACGCCACCCGGGCCGGGATGCCCGACGCCCGCGCCAGCGCCGTCAGCAGCGACGCCTTGCTCACGCAGAAGCCGTGCCCCTCGGCCAGCACACTGCTGGCCCGGTAGGTCTCCTGGTCCCGCAGATACGCGCCCATGGAGATCGCCCGGCCCGGCGGGATGCTGCAGTAGCCGATCCGGTCGCGTACCTGCTCGTACAGGGCACACGCCTTGTCGACGCCGTGCGCGCCCGGCGCGATGCGGGCCGCGGCCTCCCGCACCGCGGGGTGGGCGCTGTCGACATAGCGGCCGGGTTCCAGACAGCGGCGCACGTCCTCGGGCATCCGCACCACGGCCGGCGTCAGCGACATTCCCCGGCCTCCGGTACGGCGGGTACGGCGGTGAACTCCAGCACGGCGACCGTGCAGTTGTAGCCGCCGCCCAGCCCCGCGACCAGCACCCGGTCGCCCGCCCCGATCGCGCCGGAGACGATCAGGTCGTCGAGGGCGGCCAACTGGTCGGTGCAGCCCACATGTCCCACCCGGCGGGCGAACGGCCAGGTGGAGCGGTCGATGTCGATGCCCAGCGGGTCCAGGCACTGCTCGTACAGCGCCTCGCGTCCCAGCGCCGGCCCGGCCACCCACCGCACGTCGGCGGCGGTGATCCCGGCCTCCGCCATGGCCTCGGCACCCGCCCGCTGCATCAGGTCCGCCATGCGCCGCTTGGCCTCGTCGAGCCCGCCTGCGAGGGTGTCGGAGAACTCCATCACCCGGTCGAAGAAGCCGATCGGGTAGCCCGCCCGCGGGTCGGCGGAGAACGGCATCGCGCCGCGCTGCATGCCCTCCAGGCCGGTGTCGGCGACGGACACGGTGGACACGACCCGGGCGAAACCCTCACCACGGGTCACCACGGCGGCGCTCGCCCCGTCACCGAAGACGAACACCGGCGGCGCGGCACGCCACCGGTCGAAGGCGCCGTCGCCGAACCGGTCCGCCGCGGTGATCATCGCCGCCCGGCCGGCCGGGCCGGCCGCCAGATGCGTGCACGCCAACTCCAGCGCGCCGACAGCCGAGTTGGACAGCTGGTGGATCTCCAGCGAGACACCGTGCCCGTCCAGGACGTGATGCTGCAGATAGGAGGCGGCGTTCCAGCCGGGCAGCCCGTTGTGGGTGGCCACCGCGTGCAGCAGCAGCGCGAACCGTTCGGCCCCGATCCCCGACCGGCCGAGCGCGGCCCGCGCCGCCCGCATGGCCATCGCCGGCTGCGAGTCGTCGTCGTCGCAGACGGCGACCCGCTGCTGCCCGGTCGCACGCTGGTACTCGCGGCTGTAGCGGCCGTCGGCGATCGCCTCGTCGACCGGCACCGTCTTGGGGTGCCAGGCACCGGTGGCGGCGAGATGGATGTCGTCGTGGCGCATGGGACGGTCCTTTCGTGACGGCACAGGAACGGGCACGGGGAGGGGGACGGCACAGAGCGGGAACGGGCCGGGGGACGGGGGCGGGAGCAGCTACGCGGGGGACGGGGGCGGGGATGCGTCACGCGGGGGAGGGGGTGGCCAGCCGCGACGTGAGGAACGCGGCGACGGCGGCGGCCGTGGGGTGCTTCCACACCAGCGTGGCGGGCAGCTTCAGACCCAGCCGCCGCTCCAGGCCGCGCCGCAGGACCTGCGTCATCACCGAGTCCAGGCCCAGTTCGGTCAGTGGCCGGTGGACGTCCAGTCGCTCGGCGCTCAGACCGAGTTCGGCCTCGATCTGCCGGCCCACCTCGGCCAGCAGCAGCGCGCCCAGCTCCTCCTGCGTGAGCCCGTCGGCCCGGTACGCGGCCGCGTCGTCCGGCCCGTCCGCCGCCTCCCCGCCCGGCGCGGACAGCTCACCGAGGACGGGCAGGCCGGTGGCGCCGGTCACCGGCAGGACGGCGACATAGGGCCGCACACCGCAGCCCAGCGCGTACTCCCAGGTCCGCAGCGCGTCGGCCGGCTCGACGGAACCGCTGCCGCGGTCGGCGAGTTCGGCGTCGACGAAGTCGCTGACGGCCATTCCCGCGCCGCGCCACGACGTCCACGCGTAAGCGGTGCTGCCCGTGTCGCCGGCCGCCTGCCGGTGGCGGGCGAGGGCGTCGAGGCAGGCGTTGGCTGCGGCGTAGCTGGACTGGCCGGTCAGGCCCAGCTGGTAGCCGACGGAGGAGAACAGCACGAAGAAGTCGGTGCTGCCGGGCGGGAACAGTTCGTGCAGCACCAGTGCCCCGCCCGCCTTGGGCGCCAGCACCCGCTCCAGCGACGCTTCGTCGAGGTCGCCGAGCATCCGGTCGTCCAGGACTCCGGCGGCGTGCACCACACCGCGCACGGGCGGCAGGCCGAGCGCGTCGGTGTCCAGCGCCGCGCGGGCCGCCGCCTTGTCGGCGATGTCGACGGCCACGCTCGTCACGCTCACGCCGCGCGCCTCCAGCCGCCTGACCGCCTCGATACGCCGCACGGTGACCGGGTCGCTCTGGGCGGGCCAACTGCGGCGCGGCGGCAGGGCCGTGCGGCCCGCGAGCAGGATCCGCCGCGCACCCCGGCCGGCCAGCCAGTCGGCGACCTCCAGGCCCAGCGCGCCGAACCCGCCCGTGATCAGGTACGTCCCGTCCGCCCGGCACGCGCCCGCACCCGGCCCGGCGCCCTGGCCGTCCGGGTCCGGTACCAGGGGAGTGAGACGGGCGGCCCGCACCCCGCCCTCGCCGACCCGGTAGACGTCCGCCTGTGGCGCGGAGCGCAGCAGTTGCGCCAGAGGCCCGGCGAGGAGAGCCGGCGGGGTGCCGTTGTCGAGGTCCACCGCGCGGGCGTTCAGCTCCGGGTGCTCGCCCGCGACGATGCGGACGAGGCCCAGCAGGGCGCTCTGCGCGACCGCGTCGCCGCCGGCGGCCTCCCAGGCGCCGCGGGTCAGCGCCCACAGCCTCGGCGGGAGCGATCCGCAGCGCTCCAGCAGCAGTTGGGCGGTCGACGCCAGCCGCCAGGCGGAGCGCCGCGCCGCCTCGGCCGGCGGACCGGCTGTGTCGGGCAGGACGACGACCGCGTCCCCCGGGCCGAGTTCGTCGACCAGCCCGCCGAGCGCGTCGGCGTCCTTCGCGTGCAGGCAGCGCAGTCCGGCCTCGCCGAGCGCGCGGGTGACATCGTCGGCGAGCCCGGCGGGGGCGCCCTCGCCGACCAGGGCGACGGTCCGCAGCCGGGTACGGGGCTCGGCGGTGAGCGCGGCCGCGGACCAGCCGAGGGTGTGGGCCAGGCGCTGCGGCGGGAGCCCGGGGCCGCTGCCCGCGCCGCCGTCAAGGGTGGCGAACACCAGTCCCTCGAGAGTGCCGAGGACCTGCCCGTCCTCGTCGCGGACGACCGCGTCGATGGCGTCGCCGCCCGTGGGGGAGGGGACGATCCGCACGGTGACCGCCTCCGGCAGAGCCAGCGGCAGCCGTACCCGCCGCACGGCGGCCGGCATCCGCAGCCGACCGTCGGCGGGGAAGACGAGCGGGGCGACGGAGAAGACGGCGTCGAGCAGCGAGGCGCGGGCCAGGGCGGGGGAGAGGTCCCCGCCGGGCGCGGGCAGCACCCGGGCACGCAATTGCCCCCGTGAGGAGGCGAGTTCGGTGATCCGCCAGGGGAATCCGACATCGGCGACACCGACCGCGTGCAGCCGCTCGTTCACCGCCCCGGGGTCCAGTGCCACGGCTGCCGACCCGTCCCATCCGCCGTCACCGGCACGGTCCGCGACCTCACCGCCCCCGCCGTCACCGCCGCCGGGGCGGCCGGAGGTGAGCCGCGCCGTGGTGTGGGTGCTCCAACCCGCCTGCGCCGCACCGCCGGCCGTACCGGCGGCAAGGTCAGGGGAAGCGGCGGCGGTGCGGCGGGAGGCGAGACGGATGCCGCTGTCGTCGCGCACCACGTGCACCTCCAGTTCGCCGGTGACGGCGACCGGCACCTTGAGCGCCACGTCGTGCAGCGTGTCGGTGCCACCGGCGGCGAGGAAGGTGTTCAGCAGCACCGCGGCGGGGACGACCTCGACGCCGTGGATGGGGTGCGAGCCAGGATAGGGACGGCAGTCCTCGTCGAGCCGGGTCCGCCACAGCCGCGGCGAGACGCCGCCCGCCCACGTCACCTCCCCGCCGAGCAGCGTGCCCGAGCCGGTGTCGTGCTCCTCCGCCACGGGCCCCTGCGAGGACGGGGTGCGCCAGTAGGGCACGTGCTGCCAGGCCCGGCGGGGCAGCGCGGTCAGCGGACCGCGCGGCACTTCCAGACCCTCGGCGGCGCCATGGCAGTGCAGGGCGCCCAGGTGGGCGAGGAGGGTGGCCCGCTCGGGCCGCTCACGGCGCAGGGTGGCGGTGACGAGCACGTCGTCGTGACCGGCCGCCTCCAGCGTCTCGCCGACGGAATGAGTGACCACCGGATGCCCGGACAGCTCGACGAACACCCGGTGCCCGTCCTGCGCCAGCGCCCGCACCGCACCCTCCAGGCGGACCGGGTTGCGCAGGTTCGCCGCCCAATAGGCGCCGTCGCGCACCGCCGCCGACCGCGGGTCCTCCAGTGCCGTCGAATACAGCGGCACCACCGGCTCCCGCACCTCCAACCCGTCGGCCGCCTTGGCCAGTTCACCGAGCAGCGGATCCATCTGCGGGCTGTGGAAGGCGACGTCGGAGGCGACACGACGCACCATCACGTCCATGGCCTCCAGGCGGGCGCACACCTCCTCGACGGCCTCCGGCGTGCCGGAGACGACGGTCGAGGCGGGGGAGGCGGCGATCGCGGCCACCACGTCGGTACGGTCCCCCAGGAGGCCCTGGACGGTCTCGAACCCTGCGCCCGCCATCGCCATCGCGCCGCGCCCCATGACCCGGCGCAGCAGGACGGAGCGGCGGCAGATCAGCCGGGCGGCGTCCGCCGCGCCGAGCACCCCGGCGCTGACCGCGGCCGCGATCTCGCCGACCGAGTGGCCCACCACGGCGGCCGGCGTCAGGCCCTTGGAGCGCAGCAGGGCGTCCAGGGCGACCTGCACCACGAAGATCATCGGCTGGACGTGGTCGGTCCCGCCCAGCGGCCCCTCGCTCAGCACCCGGCGCGGCGAGATGCCGAGCTCCGCGGCGAAGACCGGCTCCAGCCGGTCGACCGCCGCGGCGAACACCGGCTCGGTGGCCAGCAGTTCGCGGCCCATGCCCTCCCACTGCGAGCCGTGCCCGGAGAACACCCACACCGCGCCGCCCGCGCCACCGGGCAGGACCTGGCCCGCGACCGCGGCCGGCGCGGTGCCGCCCTCGGCGATCACCTCGAGCGCCGCGGCGAGCCCGCCGTGATCCCGCGCGACGGCCGCGGCCCGGTGCACCGCATGGCTACGACGGACCATCAGCGTGTGCGCGACACCCTCCAGGGGCGCGCCGGCGCCCTCACCCCGCAGCCAGGCCGCGAGCGAGGCGGCCTGCGCCCGCACATCGTCCCCGGACGCCCCGGACACCACGAACAGCCCCGGACCCGCCGCATCGCCCGGCCCCTCGGTGCGTGCGGCACCCGCAGCCGCGTTCCCGGCCGCCGCGCCCGTCCCCGTACCGGCCGTGGCGGTGTCCGCCGTGGCCGGGGCCTGTTCCAGTACGACGTGGCCGACGGTGCCGCCGTAGCCGAAGCCGGACACCCCGGCCCGCCGCACCATGTCCTGCGCGGGCCAGGGCACCGGCTCCGTGGGCACGGCCAGCCCCGAGGCGGCCCAGTCGATGTCGGGGTTGAGCTCATGGACGTTCGCGGTCGGCGGGATCACGCCGTGCTGGAGCGCCAGCACGGCCTTGATCACCCCGGCGACCCCGGCGCCCGCCTCCAGGTGCCCGATGTTGGCCTTCACCGACCCGATCAGGCACGGTCGCTCCGCGGCCCGTCCGGCCCCGAACACCCGGGCCAGCGCGCCCACTTCCACCGGATCGCCCACCCGGGTCCCGGTGCCGTGCGCCTCCACGAAGGACACCGACAGCGCCTCGACGCCGCCCTGTTCGAGCGCGGCCCGCACCACCCGCTCCTGCGCGGCGCCGCTGGGCGCCATGATCCCGTTCGTGCGGCCGTCCTGCGCCAGCGCGCTGCCACGGATCACGGCCCGTACCGGGTCACCGTCGGCGAGTGCGTCGGAGAGCCGCTTGAGGACCACGACCCCCACACCCTCACCGCGGCCGTAGCCGTCGGCCGACGCGTCGAACGACTTGGAGCGCCCGTCGCGGGAGGTGGCTCCCGCGGCGTCCAGGACCATCGACAGCCCCGGGGCGGCCACCAGGTGCACCCCGCCCGCCAGGGCGTGCGTGCACTCGCGGGCCCGCAGGCTCTGACAGGCCAGGTGCAGTGCGGCCAGCGAGGACGAACAGGCCGTGTCGACGACGAGGCTGGGCCCGCGCAGATCAAGGACGTAGGAGAGGCGGTTGGCGATCGCGCACAGCGACGCGCCGATCCCCGACCAGGCCTCGATCGCGGGCAGGTCCTCGAGCATCTGCCGCCCGTAGTCGTCGGACCCGGCGCCCATGAACACGCCCGCGTCAGAACCGGCCAGGGTGTGCGGGGCGATCCCCGCGTCCTCCAGCGCCTCCCAGCCCGCCTCCAGCGTCAGCCGCTGCTGAGGGTCCATCAGCTCCGCCTCGCGCGGGGTGATCGAGAAGAACGCGGCGTCGAAACCGGCCGCGTCGGCGAGGAACGCGCCCCGCCGCGGTGCGCCGGCCAGCGCACGTGCCGCGCCCGGCCGGCCCCGGTAGGCGTCCCAGCGTCCCTCGGGCAGATCGCCGACGGCCTCACGGCCCTCGGTCAGGAACGTCCAGTACGCGCCGGGGGTGTCGATCCCGCCCGGCAGGCGGCAGCCGATCCCGACGACGGCGATGGCTTCGGCATGTTCGTGCTGCTGCGTCACCTGATTTCTCCCAGGAGGCTCCGGCCTTCAGGCCGGGGAGGATTGGTCCTTGGGGCGAAGCCGCGAAGCGGCGGAGTTCTCTGTGTATCTGTTCCGACCTGCACTCTCTTTCGTTGTCAGTGGGGCCTTTCGGCGTTGGCGAACGGTCCCGCGTCCGCAGGCCAGCAAATCCCGCCGGGAGCAAGCGCGGTGCAAGTCCCCCCGCCCCGTCCTGCCGGCCCGCCCCTTGCGGGCCCGTTGCGACCGCGTTGCGCACGGCGGTCCACGATGCCGACCGGGCGGCACCGCCCCCCGGGAGATCCGGGAGCCGGCGGCCGTCTCCACGCGGTACGAGGTCAAGGAGGCAGCCGTGACCCGCACACTGGACATCGGTCTCGACATCGACGGGGTGCTCTACCCCTTCGTCGACGTCGTCGCCCGCTACGCCGAGGACACCCTGGGACGCCCGTGCTCGGCGAAGGCCGAGTCATGGGACTGGTACGTGCACCAATGGGGCCTGAGCGAGCAGGAGTTCTTCGCGCTGTGCGGGCGGGGGGTGCACGACAACGTCGTGTTCACCGAGGGCGCCCCGCTGCCCGGCGCGCTCGAGGCGGTCCGCGAACTGGCACGCGCCGGCCACCGGCTGCACTACGTGACGGCCCGCGCGATCACCGGCGTGCCCGCGCAGCTGGCCTGGAACCGCACGGCGGCGTGGCTGGCCGCCTGGGACTTCCCCGTCGACTCGCTGACCATCGCCGCCGACAAGGCGTGCCGGTTCACCGACGTCTTCCTCGACGACTCGCCCGGCAACTGCGACGCCCTCGTCGACGCCGGCCACCCGCGTCCCGTGCTGTGGTGCCACGGGCCGATCACCGCCCACCGGGCGGAACGGGTCTTCGACTGGGACGAGTTCCTCGCCCTGGTGGCCGCCGAGAGCGTCGCCCCCGCGGCCTGCCCCGCCGTCCGCCGGCCCGCCCGCCTCGCCGCCACCGCCTGAACCTCTCGGGTCAGGGAGCGGGCCGCGGCCCGACACCCGCCGCGTACCGGCGCCGGCTCCGGCCGGGAGCCGGGGACGTGAGCCCGCCCGGGTCCACCAGCGCAGCGACAACGACCGCGCCGGCCACCTGGCGATGCTCGAACCGCGACTGGAGGGCGCCCGCCGCCCCGAACCGGCCGCCGAACTCAAGTAGGCCCTCGCCGCGGAACTCGTGACGAGCATCCGATTCCACCTCGACGGCCGCGCCCCGCCCTCATCGGCGAACTCACCCCCCGCCTGCTCGGCCCCGCCCCTCCCGCCACCGACGCCTGACGGCGGCCGCTCCCGCACCCGAAGACGCTCCTGGAGCACACCCGCCCGGGCCGCACCCCCCGGGACCACAGCCGCCTTCGGGGCCCGCACCCGCCCCCGGACCGGAGCGCCGCAGTCCGCGCCGCCTTGCACGCCTGTTGCGAGCCGCCCGCTTTGCTCGCAACATGGCGAAACGCAAAGAGTGGGATGCCGTCGTCGTCGGCTCCGGCATCGGCGGCCTCGTCTGCGCCGCCTACCTCGCGGTCAGCGGACTGCGCGTCCTCGTGCTCGAACAGCACGACGTCGCCGGCGGCAACAGCCATGTCTTCCGGCGCCGCCGCCGCTACGAGTTCGACGTCGGCATCCACTACCTCGGCGACTGCGGCCCCGGCGGCCTGCTGCCGTCCGTCTTCGGCGGCCTCGGCCTCGCCGACCGGATCACCTACCTGCCCATGGACCAGGACGGCTTCGACCGCATCGTCGTCCCCGGCCTCACCCTCGACGTCCCCGCGGGCTGGGACGGCTACCGCAAACGCCTCAAGGAGGCGTTACCCGGCGATGCCGCCGGCATCGACACGTTCACCTCGATCTGCTCGGCCGTCGGCGCCGAAGGACGCAGCGCCCTGCTCGGCGACACGGACCTCACCGACGAGCAGTTCGCCGCCCGCAGCCCCGCCTTCACCGCCTGGGAACAACGCACCCTGGCCGACCTGTTCGACCACTGCGGCCTCTCCACCCGGGCCCGTACCGTCCTGGCCGCCCACGCTCCCACCTACGGACTGCCGCCCGCCCGGTGCCCGCTGCCCACCCACGCGGCGATCATCGACCATTACCTCCACGGCGCCTACTACCCCAAGGGCGGCGGCCAGATGCTGCCCGCCGGCCTCGTCGAAGTCATCGAGTCGCACGGCGGCGAGGTCCGCACCCGCACCCGGGTCGAATGCATCCTCGTCACCGCCGGCCGCGCCCACGGCGTCACCCTGACCGACGGCGAGGTCCTCACCGCACCGCTCGTCGTCTCCAACGCCGACTACACCCGCACCGTCCAAAACCTCGTCGGCGAGGAACACTTCGACCCCGGCACCGTCGAACGCACCCGCGGCTCCAGCATGTCGCTGCCCTTCGCCGTCCTGTACGTCGCCCTCGACACCACCCTCCCCGAGCGCCCCAACGCCAACCTGTGGTGGTACCGGCACACCGACATCGACACCGGCTTCCGGCAACTGGCCGAGCACCGCATCGACCCCGTGCCGTTCCTGTTCGTGTCCTTCTCCTCCCTCAAGGACCCCGGCGCCCGCAACATCGCCCCCGAAGGCCACAGCAACTTCCAGGTGATGACCCTCGTCCCGCCCGACCACGCCTACTGGGGAGCCGACGCCGCGCCCGCCGACGGCGGCCGCTACCGCCGCACCGACCTCTACCGGCGCCGCAAACAGGAACTCACCGACGCCATGCTGAACGCCGCCGAGGAGGCACTCGGCCCCTTCCGCGGCCACATCACCCACCTCGAGGCCGCCACCCCCCTCACCCACGAGCGCTACATCCACTCCCGCGGCGGCACCCCCTACGGCCTGGCCGGCTGGGGAGCGACCGGCGAACGCCCCGACACCACCACCGGCGTCGAGGGCCTGCACGTCGTCGGCACCAGCGTCCGCTACGGCTCCGGCATCGAAGGCGTCGCCACGGGCGCCATGATGTGCGCCTCCACCATCCTCGGCCGCCGGCTCGTCCCCGAGGTCACCCGCGGCGCCGTCCTCGCCGACCGGTCCCTGCTGCCGCACCGGGGCGACGACTTCGACCCGCTCGCCGTCTCCCGCGGCAAGGCCCGCCACCACGCCCGCGGCCTCGCCCGCATCGACACCGCCCCCCGCCCGGCATGAGCCAGAGCCCCGAGGAGCACCCCATGGCCCACCCGCACCCGCACCCGCCCGCCACGCCCGGCCCCCGGCCGTTCGTCCTGGACCCCGCCGGCCGCGACCTGCACGGCGAGGCCGCCCGCCTGCGCGCGCTGGGCCCCGCCGTCCTCGTCGAACTCCCCGCCGGCATCCAGGCCTGGTCGATCAACACCCACGACCTCCTCAAGACCCTCCTCACCGACGACCGCGTCTCCAAGGACCCGCGCCGCCACTGGCCCGCCTGGCAACGCGGCGAACACCACGACACCTGGATCCGCACCTGGGTCGGCGTCCACAACATGGACACCGCCTACGGCCCCGAACACCGCCGGCTGCGCAAACTCGTCGCCCCCGCCTTCACCGGCCGCCGCACCCAGGCCATGCTGCCCCGCGTCCGGCACGCCGCCGACCGCCTCCTCGACGCCCTCGAGGACACCGCCCCCGGCGCCGTCGTCGACCTGCGCGCCACCTACGCCCACCCGCTGCCCATGCAGGTCATCTGCGACCTGTTCGGCGTCCCGGAAACCTCCCGCCCCCGCCTCGCCCACCTCATGGCCCGCGCCATGGACACCACCCTCACCCCCGACGAGGCCGAACACACCGTCCACGAGGTCGACCGGGCCCTCGCCGCCCTCGTCGCCCACCGGCGCCGGCACCCGGGCGACGACCTGACCAGCGCCCTCGTCGCCGCCCGCGACGACGACGGATCACACCTGAGCGAAAGAGAACTCCTCGACACCCTCCTGCTCGTCATCGGCGCCGGCAACGAGACCACCGTCAACCTCATCGGCAACGCCGTCCACGCCCTGCTCACCCACCCCGACCAACTGCGCCTGGTCCTCGACGGCACTGTCTCCTGGCACGACGCCCTCGAGGAGACCCTGCGCTGGGCCCCCAGCGTCGCCAACGTCCCCCTGCGCTACGCCGTCGAGGACATCCCCCTGCCCGGCGGCCCCACCATCCGCAAGGGCGAGGCGATCCTCGCCGCCTACGCCGCCGCCGGCCGCGACCCCGGCAAACACGGCCCCACCGCGGACCGGTTCGACATCACCCGCCCCGGCAGGGGAGCGGCCGAACACCTCGCCTTCGGACACGGCGTCCACTTCTGCCCCGGCGCCCCCCTCGCCCGCATGGAAGCCGCCGTCGCGCTGCCTGCCCTCTTCGACCGCTTCCCCGGCCTCCAGCTCGCCGCCGCACCCGGCGGACCGCCCCCCACCGAAGGGTTCATCGCCTACGGACACCACACCCTCCCCGTGCGCCTCACCGCCGCACTCCACCCGGTCGCCAGGAATCCTCGGCTCCGACTCGAGGGACCTGGCGCGGCCCGGAACCGCTCGGTTTGACTGGCACGCATGACACCTGACGCAGTCACAGCAGACACCCGTCCGACCCTCGTCACCGGCGGCACCGGCAAGACAGGACGCCGCGTCGCCGAGCGGCTCTCCTTACGCGGCCTGCGGCCCCGTACGGGATCGCGCACCGGCACCCCGCCCTTCGACTGGAACGCCCCCGCCACCTGGGACGCCGCCCTCGACGGCATGGGCTCGGTCTACCTCAGCTACTACCCCGACCTGGCCTTCCCCGGCGCCGCCGACACCGTCGGCGCCTTCTGCCGCACCGCCGTCGCCGCCGGCGTCCGCCGCATCGTCCTGCTCTCCGGCATCGGTGAGGAAGGCGCCCGCGCCGCCGAGGACCAGCTCAAGGCCTCCGGCGCCGAATGGACCGTCGTGCGCTCCAACTGGTTCGACCAGAACTTCTCCGAGTGCTTCTTCCTGCCGCCGGTCCTCTCCGGTGAACTCGCCGTCCCCGCCGCCGACACCGTCGCCCCCTTCGTCGACGCCGACGACGTGGCAGACGTCGCCGTCGCCGCCCTCACCGACCCCGCCCACACCGGCCGCACCTACGAACTGTCCGGCCCCCGGCTGCTCAGCTTCGCCGACATCGCCGACGAACTGTCCAAGGCCACCGGCCGCACCATCACCTACCGCCCCGTCACCGTCGAGGAGTACCGCACCATCCTCGAGGACGCCGGCCAGGACCAGACCTACGCCGACGTCTTCGCCGTCTTCCTCGACGGCCGCAACGCCCACCTCGTCGACGGCGTCCGCCAGGTCCTCGGCCGCGAGCCGCGCGACTTCACCGACTTCGCCCGCGAGACCGCCGCCACCGGCGTCTGGACACCCTGACCCGCACCCGCCCCCGGGGGGTGTCCGGGACACGTCCCGGACACCCCCCGCACGCACCCGCCGACAGGTGCATTCAGGCAGCCCCCACCAGCGCCGACAACCCCTGCACCACCGCCCACACCGCCTGGACGCCGCACTGCTGCGCATGGGTCCCTACGGCGAGTGCCAGCGGCTGAAGACCTACGCGGAGACGGGACCCGGCCTCCGGCCTCTTGACCTTCGGCCCTGCCCGCACCGGCCCGCCCACACGTCGGGCGGGCCGGTATGTCCGTCACACCACCACTGTTGTGACGAACTGTCATGTGACGAAATGCCATAGGGGGCATTCGGGTGGCGATCCTCCCGCACTGCAACTGCCGCCGCCCGCAGCGCAGTCCTTGCCACCACACACACCGCACCACCCTCAGGGAGGCAGACATGACCGCCTGGCACACCACCACCGGGACCACCACCATCGACCCCTACCGCTTCCCCGGCGCCCCCGACGACTACCTGCTGCCCGCGCCCCGGCCCGGACAGCGCGTCCCCCTCCCGCTCGAGCCGGCCGACCGCCGCCGCCTGGACCTGCACGCGGCCCTGACCACCGCCGGCATCGCCCCGCTGCCCGGCGACCTCGCCGCCATCGACGCGCTCTGCGCCCTCGACGACACCACCCACGCCGCCCTCCAGCGCTGGATCACCCGCACGCCGTGACCACGACCGCCCCCACCGCACCGGGTGGCCGGGCCACGTCCCACCCGGCCGCCCGGCCCCACGCCCGGCCGCGTACCGTTCCCTCCATGTCCCGCCTCGAACCCCTGCACGCCGGCCACGCCGACGCCCTGCTCGCCTTCGAACGCGACAACCGGGCCTACTTCGCCGCCCACGTCCCCGACCGCGGCGACGACTACTTCACCCACTTCGCCGACCGCCACGACGCCCTCCTCGCCGAACAGGCCGCGGGAACCTGCCGTTTCCACGTCCTCGTCGACGACACCGGCGCGATCGTGGGCCGCGTCAACCTCGTCGACCTCGCCGACGGCGAAGCCGAACTCGGCTTCCGTATCGCCGAGAAGGCCGCCGGACGAGGCCTCGCCACCACAGCCGTCCAGCAGATGTGCGCACTCGCGGCCACCGCCTACGGCCTGAACACCCTCCACGCGGCGGCCACCGTCGCCAACACCGGCTCGCGGACCGTCCTCGCCCGCAACGGCTTCACGGAAACGGGCACCACCGTCCTCGACGGGCACCCCGCCCTGCGCTTCACCCGCACCCTCGCCCCACCCGCCCCGGCCTAGCCACCGGCACCGGGGACCGGCACACCGGGCCCGCCCCCGAACCGGCCCACCGGCCGTACGCGAGCGCCCTACCCGGCGCCGGGGCTCGGCCTCGTCACCGGGGCCCCGGCCGGGGGACGTCGGAGCCGCACGGCTCCGGTCGCCCGCTGCCCCGGACTCCGGCCGTCACGCCCTTGCCGGCGGGGCACCGGCCGGCCCGTCCGCTCACGCGACGCCGGAACTGCCCGCGAAGAGGGGGGCCCGTCGGCTCGTCGTCCAGTGAGTGGCGGATCTTGTCCGTCAGGGTGCCCTGCTACTGGTCCGGCCCGCCGCGCGGGCGCGAAGGGCCCGGCGGGCGGCCGGTACGGGTCATCCGTGACGGCCGCCGGACCCCACGGCCTCCACCGCGGCGTCGATCCGGTCCGCGAGTTGCACCTCGAGATGACGGCCGGCCTCGGCGATCAGGTCGGTGACCCCGTCCCCCGACGGGGGAACGGTGGCATACGCGGCGTCCTGCCCCGGGAAAGGAAGATCCCGGCTGGACGGGGGGGGACCAGCCGGGATCGGCACAGGGTGGACACGGAGGGCGGTCGCCTCTCGGCGAGGGCTCCACAGGGCTTCAGCCGAACGATCTTCCCCATGGGCTACAGGTGAGGCCCGGGGACACTGTCCCCTCCGCGACCACATACAGATGAACGGTAAACCATCCCGGGTTGTTCCCGGCAACCCCACCACCCGCCCCACCGGCCCCGACCGCCCGACGCGCTCTCCCGCCCGACCGCAACGCTCCACTGAGGTCAACCGGCTCCTGGCCGCCCGGCTCTCCGCACTGCCCGCCTGACGCCTGCGGTCCGTGAAGCTGCCGCGGGCGGCACTTCACTCCCGTGATCCGAATCCACCCGGACACTCAGCGTCCGGCATCCGGAGAAGGCTCCGCGCACGGGGAGGACGCCGGCTCCAGGCGGACGCAGCACCGGCCGGGGGCGGGCGCCAGACACGCCTGGAGGCCGTCCTCGCCGAGCCCTTGGAGCACGCCGCGCAGCAGGTGGAGGTTCATGCCGCACACCGTCTCGGTGTGCTCGCGGGCGAGTGCGTGGAAGGGGCAGTTGCCCAGAACGACGGCGTCCCCGTCGTGGCGGGGCTCGAATCCGTACCGCTCCAGCAGGTCGAGCACATCCGTGGCGTCCTGCCCGGCGAGCTGTGCTCCGAGCCGGTGCGCTTCGCGGTGCAGGACGGTCCTGACCGGTTCGCCGGTGGCCTCGGACGCCTCCACGGCCTGCGCGAGGAGCCGCCCGGCCAGTTCGTAGTGACGCTCGGGCAGGCTGACGGCGACCTGCTTGGCCGAGCGCTTGTACAGCTTTGCGGGCCGGCCCGCCCCCGGACCGGTGCGTCCGCTGCGCCGCTCGTAGACGACGTCGAGCAGCGATTCGTCGGCCAGGCGGTCCAGGTGGAAGGCGGCCGTCTGCCGGGCCAGGCCGAGAGCTTCGGCGGCCTCGTCACGGCTGACCGGTCCCGGCCGGCGCGCGACGTGGTCGTAGAGCCTTCTGCGGGTCGGCTCGTCGAGGGCGGCGACGGCGGAGACATCCGGGTCCGGCGCGGCATCCGGGCGGGGTGCTTCTTTCGGGTGGTCCACGAACACCAGTGTAAAACCAACAGCCATTGACTAAAGAAGTGATCCGCGCTTCTATCGATAGTGAGAGTTGTCGATAGAAGGTCGGCAGAGAACCGAAGACGGAAAGAAGGGCGCCCACCATGTCGTCCCCCACCACAACCACCCCGTCCGCCCCCGTACGGCGGGCCGCGCTCACCGACCCCGGCTATCAGGCGTTCGTCATCCTGCGCATCGGGTTCACCGTGGCGCCCGTCCTGTTCGGGCTGGACAAGTTCACCAACCTGCTCGTCGACTGGCCCGTCTATCTCGCGCCGTGGATCAACGACATCGTCCCCGGCAGCGCACAGCAGGCCATGTACGCCGTCGGCGCCATCGAGATCGTGGCAGGCGTCGCCGTTGCGCTCGCACCGCGCTTCGGGGGCTGGCTCGTGGCCGGCTGGCTCGCCGGCATCATCGTCAACCTGCTGACCGTCCCGGGCCACTACGACATCGCGCTGCGCGACTTCGGTCTCCTGCTCGGCGCGGTCGCCCTCGCCCGGCTCGCCCAGCACTACCACGGCACCCGGCGGCCGCACTGACGAATCCGCGACGGGCGGGCCCCGGGCCCCGACCGCACCCGAACGGCCGGGGCCCGGGCCCACCGTGCGGGCAGGTCAGGGCCTTGCCGGGGGCGGCAGTTCGGCGTGCACGACCGTGTAGCCGCCCTTGGTCACCGGGGCGTACGGCGCCGGCGCCATGCACGTACCGACAGGGGCCTCCTCGGGGGCGGTCGCGCCGCCCGGCAGCAGATTCACCCCGTTCCACGAGAAGCCCACACGGTCGCCGGAGCGGTTCTTGCCGTCCTTGCCCCCGTCGTGGACGCTGAATCCGAGCCGCCGCCCGATGTCGAGGGGCCCGCCGGGACCCACCTCGGTGATGACGGCCGTCAGTGTCGCCGTGCGAGGGCCGGTGACCAGGCAGTCCACCCGCCCCTCGGCCGTGTAGGTGACGTCCCGTGCGGCCGAGTAGTGCGAAATCCTGACCGTTCCCCGGGCGTCGGTGGGAAGACCCGTGGGTATCCCGGGCAGCGGCCGGCTGTACGGAGCGGCGACCGCGTCGAAGCTGAACGAGCGGACGTCGTCGTCCTGGTGGTAGGGCAGCACGAAATCCGCACGGCCGGTGACACTCGCGATCGACTGCGTGCCACGGCCTGCGGCGGAAGCGCCGGAGGCGTCAGAGGCCCCCGACGTGCTGGAGGCGCCGCTCACGGCGAGCGCTGCGACTGCCGCGGTCAGCACGGCCACGGTCCTGCGTGGTGACGGAGAAAGCACGGTGATCTCCCGGGAGTCGGTGTGTTCCGGCGCGTCACATCCTTCACACCGTCCCCTCCCGGGCCATCGGCCCAAAGCGGCAACTCCCCGCGCCCGCCTCGGCCGTTCGGCGGACCCGTGGTCGCTCTCAGGTCGCGCGGACCGGCGCGACGAGGCGCGCAGGTCCCGGCGGCGGGCGCGCCGCGCCGCCGCCGGGTCGGTGTCGGAGGACCACGGCGGGGGCCGCCCGGGCCGGGGGAGCGGGGTCGGCGTCCGGCGGGCGCCGGTGAGAAGACGATCACCTCTCGGAGGAACGGCAGCACGTCGAATGCCGCACCGCCGAAAGCTGACGTGCCGACCCCGCCCCCCGGCCATATTGATGCAACAGGTACGTTGTTGCAAGTAATGCGCAATAGAGGTTGGGTGTCCCTGGACGATCACCCACACGGAACGAAAGAGGACGTGCCTGATGGGCACCTACGCGCTTCCCGACCTGCCTTACGACTACTCCGCTCTGGCCCCGGCCATCACGCCGGAGATCCTCGAGCTGCACCACGCCAAGCACCACGCCGCCTACGTCAAGGGAGCCAACGACACCCTGGAACAGCTCGCCGAGGCCCGGGAGAAGGACCTGATCACCCCCACCGGACTGGTGGGTCTGGAGAAGACCTTCGCCTTCAACCTCTCCGGGCACGCCCTGCACTCGATCTTCTGGCAGAACCTCTCCCCGGACGGCGGTGACCGCCCCGTAGGCGCCCTCGCCGATGCCATCGACGAACACCTCGGCGGCTTCGAGGCGTTCAGGAAGCAGCTCACCGTCGCCACCACCTCGGTGCAGGGGTCCGGCTGGGGCGTGCTGGCCTGGGAGCCGCTCGGCCGCCGCCTGATCGTCGAGCAGGTCTACGACCACCACGGCAACGTGGGCCTGGGCAGCACCCCGCTACTGGTCTTCGACGCCTGGGAGCACGCCTACTACCTGCAGTACAAGAACGTCCGCCCCGACTACGTCACCAAGCTGTGGGATCTGGTCGACTGGGAGGACGTCGGCGCCCGTTACGCGGCAGCGGCCGGCGCCTGACCTTCACGCGGGCCGTGCCCGACCGCAACGGCGGGCACGGCCGAGGGGGCGAGGGGACGACCCGGGAATCCAGATGCCCGGGCATTCGGGTGAACGGCGTACGGAGCGGGCGCATCCGCCCCGCGACCGCACCGTACCCGCTTCCGCTTCCGCAGCCGCACGGCGTCGCCGCCCCGCACCGCCGGTCGGCACCGGCCACCGGGGGAGCGGGCCCCCGCGGGGCCGCTCACGCGGCGTGGGTGACGCGCAGTTTCGACTGGCCGTGCGGCAGTTGCTCCCAGTCGTCCATGAAGCGGGCGGTGAGGCCGTGCCGGGCGGCCAGCCGGACCAGCGTCTGGGTGCGGTAGTAGAAGTCCTCGCCCAGCACCTGGTGCTCGCGCGTCTCGGTGCGGTCGTAGGTGAAGTCGAAGAACCCGCCCGGTGCGAGCACCCGCCCCACGTTCGCCAGGCATTCGTCGATGATCTCCAGCGTCGAATGCGAGAAGACGCTGTGCGCGTGCACGACCGTGAACGCGGCGTCGGGGAGGAAGTCCAGCGTCAGGTTGTCGACGGGCGTCAGATACGGAAGCTTGTGCTGGAGCCCGTAGCGCACGAGGGTCTTCTTGGCCTCGATGAGAATGTCGGGGGAGATGTCGATCCCGTAGTAGTGGCCGGGCTCCAGATGGTCGATGAACCGCCAGCCGGCCCGCAGATTGCCGCAGCCGATCTCCAGCATCCGGTCCTGCGGCGCCAGCCCGTGCTCGCGCAGGTAGTCGAACTGCATCTGCCCGATGGCGAGCCAGCGGTCGTGCGAGGGCCCGCCGCCGACCGCCGCCTCCGGGCTCCTCGCGGTGTCGGAGGCCATCACCGCCCGGTAGTAGGCGACGTGGCCGCCGCGGTGGCGCAGCCGCAGCCATGTGTCCCGGCCCGCCCGGCGCAGGTAGGGCAGGACGCGTCGCGGATGCCGCAGCGCGTACTGCGCCTTGTGGCCGAGGCTCGACCGGTTCGTCGACAGGCGGGATGCGGGTCGTTGCGGCATGACGGCCTCCGTGCCATCGGTGGGCGTCCCCCTTCCCGGATGCTAACCACGTGCGGCCCCGACGGCCGCGGGCTCACCCGTTCGGCACACACTCCACCCGGATCCCGACGCCCCGCCCGGCCCTTCTGCCCGCACGCGATGTGCGCTCCCGCCGCACGCCGCCAGGACCGGAATGCCGCACCGGCCGGCCCAACAGCTCTCCGACCCTTGCGCGTACCGCTCGGCGAACTGCCGCGCGGACCTCGCGGCGAACACCAGCGGCACAGGGCGTCTCCCCGGCGAACACCTGCCCGCACAGGGCGCCTCCACGGCGGCCCGCCCACGGCCCCCGAACGGACGCCGTGCCGTGCGTCTCCGGCATGGCCGCCAGAGGGTGAAGCCATGCCCTCCACACGAGCGATGTCCGCCGCCGTCCTGCTGTCCACCGCCACCCTGCTCTCCTGCTCCCTCACGGCCTGCACGCCGGCGGCGCAGGACGGCGACCAGGGCGGCCGCGGCGGCGCAGCCGCCGACGGACAGGACACAGGCCGGTTCCGGCAGCAGCCCCTGGACTGGAAGGACTGCCCGGCGCCCTCGCCCATCCAGGGCGGCGGCCGGGCCCCCGAGCCCCTGCCGGACGGCACCCGGTGGCAGTGCACCACCCTGCGGGCGCCGCTGGACTGGCAAAAGCCCTCGGGGGAGTCGATGGGCATCGCGCTGATCCGGGCCCGATCCAGCGCCGACGCCGGCGACCGGATCGGTTCGCTCCTCTTCAACTTCGGCGGCCCCGGGGAATCGGGAGTCGCCACCCTGCCCCGCCTCGCCCCCGACTACGAGAAGCTCCGCTCCCGGTACGACCTGGTCAGCTTCGACCCGCGCGGCGTCGGCAACAGCCGGGGCGTGCGCTGCCTGGACGCCGGCGCCGCCGACGAGGACGAGGTGGACGACACCCCCGACGACGGCGGCGACGAGAACAACGCGCTGGTCGCGTTCAACCGCGAGACGGCCGCGGCGTGCAAGAAGAACTCCGGCGACATCCTCCCGCACGTCGGCACCACAGAGGCCGCCCGGGACATGGACCTGATGCGCCACGTCCTCGGCGACAAGTTGCTCCACTACTTCGGGATCTCCTACGGCACCCGGCTCGGCGGCGTGTATGCCCACCTGTTCCCGAAGAACCTCGGCCGGGCCGTTCTGGACGGCGTCGTCGACCCCACCCGCACCACGATGGAGGAAGCCCTCGGGCAGGCCGCAGGGTTCCAGCTCGCCTTCGAGCACTTCGCCGCCTGGTGCGCCGAGCAGGGCTGCACGCTCGGCGACAGCGGCGAGGAGATCGTGGACACCACCGTCGAGCTCGAGGCCGACCTCGACGACGCTCCGCTCCCCACCTCCGACGGCAGTGAACTCGACGGCAACAAGCTCACCGGCGCGATCATCAGAGCGCTCTACCGGCAGGAGTTCTGGCCCGCGCTCCTGGTGGGCCTGGAAGCAGCCGCCGGCGGCAACGGCGACATCCTGCTGGACCTGGCGGAGGAGCTGAGACAGCGCGGCGCCGGCGGCGACACCGCCGGCAACGACGACGAGAGCAACGCCAACGAGAGCAACGAGGACGACGCCTTCAGAGCCATCACCTGCGACGACTCCAGCGACCGCTACACCGTGGCGGACGTGGAGGCAAAGATGCCCGAGTTCGTCGAGACGTCGCTCCTGTTCGGACCCGCCCTGGCGTGGGGCACACTCGCCTGCGACGGCTGGCCGGTGCGGGGAGAGGCCGAACACCCCGAGGTGAGCGCGCCCGGCGCGCCGCCGATCCTGCTGGTCGGCAACACCGGGGACCCCGCCACCCCCTACGAGGGCGCCGCCCGCATGGCGCAGCAGCTCGGCAAGGGCGTGGGCTTCGAACTCACCTACAAGGGCGAGGGCCACGGCGCCTACGACAGCGGGAACGCGTGCGTGCAGAACACCGTCAACGCGTATCTGCTCGACGGGAAGCTCCCGAGGAGCGGCGCGGTGTGCGAGGCGGAGCCGCTGCCGCAAGGCAAGTAGCCGGCACGGTCCCCGCCCGCCGACCCGCCCGCTGACCCGGCCGAGGGCAACTGCGAAGGCACCGGGCGCGGCTTCGCGGCATAACGTGTGGCATCGCGTTGGCTGGGCACTCCACCGCTTCCGAACCGCCGCTTCCGAACCGCGCACGAAGGAACCGCCAGAACCGCCCGGGGGTCACACACATGGTCACATCCACCCGCACGCCGGCGCCCGTTCCCGTGAAGGGCCGCACGCGGGGCCAGGTCGTCATCGTGTGGCTGACGACCACGGATCACAAGAAGATCGGGCACCTCTACCTGATCGCGTCGTTCCTCTTCTTCGTCGTCGCCGGGGTGATGGCCCTGCTGCTCCGTGCGGAACTGGCCCGGCCGGGTATCCAGATCCTCTCGAACGAGCAGTACAACCAGACGTTCACCATGCACGGCACCATCATGCTGCTGCTGTTCGCGACGCCCACGTTCGCCGGTTTCGCCAACGCCGTCATGCCGTTGCAGATCGGCTCTCCCGACGTGGCGTTCCCACGGCTGAACATGCTGTCGTTCTGGCTGTTCTTCTTCGGCGGCCTGATCGTGCTGAGCAGCCTGTTCACCCCGCAGGGCGCCGCCGACTTCGGCTGGACCGCCTACACACCGCTCAGCGGCGGCGAGCGCTCACCGTACGTGGGCGGCGACCTGTGGATCATGGGCCTGGCGCTGTCCGGGTTCGGCACGATCCTCGGCGCGGTCAACTTCATCACGACGATCATCTGCCTGCGCGCCCCGGGAATGACGATGTTCCGGATGCCGATCTTCACCTGGAACATCCTGTTCACCTCGGTCCTGGTGCTCTTCGCCTTCCCCGTCCTCGCGGCCGCGCTGCTGGTCCTGGAGGCCGACCGGCGTTTCGGCGCACAGGTGTTCAACCCGGAGAACGGCGGCCCGCTCCTCTGGCAGCACCTCTTCTGGTTCTTCGGCCACCCCGAGGTCTACATCATCGCCCTGCCGTTCTTCGGCATCGTCACGGAGATTCTCCCCGTCTTCTCCCGGAAACCGATCTTCGGCTACATCGGCCTGATCGGGGCGACCATCGCGATCACGGGCCTGTCGGTGACCGTGTGGGCCCATCACATGTTCGCGACCGGCGCCGTCCTGCTGCCGTTCTTCTCCTTCATGACGTTCCTCATCGCGGTGCCCACCGGGGTGAAGTTCTTCAACTGGATCGGCACCATGTGGCGCGGGTCGCTGTCCTTCGAGACGCCGATGCTGTGGTCCATCGGCTTTCTCGTCACGTTCCTCTTCGGCGGCCTGACCGGCATCATCCTCGCCTCGCCGCCCCTCGACTTCCACATCACCGACAGCTACTTCGTCGTGGCCCACTTCCACTACGTCGTCTTCGGCACCGTCGTGTTCGCCATGTTCGCCGGCTTCCACTTCTGGTGGCCCAAGATGACCGGCACGATGCTCGACGAACGCCTCGGCAAGATCCACTTCTGGACGCTGTTCACCGGCTTCCACACCACGTTCCTCGTCCAGCACTGGGTCGGCGCCGAAGGCATGCCGCGGCGCTACGCCGACTACCTCGCCGCCGACGGCTTCACCGCCCTCAACACCCTCTCCAGCATCGGCGCGTTCCTCCTGGGCGCCTCCACGCTCCCCTTCTTCTACAACGTCTGGAAGACGGCCAGGAACGGCAAGCGCATCGACGTCGACGACCCCTGGGGCTACGGCCGCTCCCTGGAGTGGGCCACCTCGTGCCCCCCGCCGCGGCACAACTTCACCACGCTGCCCCGGATCCGTTCCGAGTCGCCCGCCTTCGACCTCCACCACCCGGCCGTAACCCAGCTCGACGCGGCCGAAACCACCGGCCGGCGCGATGTCGTCGAACCGGGCAAGGGCGTGGCACCTCTGAGCCGGGACGAGAACAGCACACAGGATTGAGACGCGAAATCCCGCACCTCAGGGCGGGGTGCGAGCACCCGGTACAGGGGACCCCCGCCGAGCGAAAGCCGGAGCGCCGAAGGGCTGTCACAGGAGGAGAACCGCTCTTCCTGTGACCGCAGTTGCTGCTGAAGAGCCGTCAGCGGCCTCTGCGGACCCGGGCCGCCTTACGGGCCTCCGCGAGACCCCGGGCCTCGGCCGTCCTGCGCGACTCCTTCGGGGCCCGGGCGCCCAGACCCCGGAACGGCGCGTTGCCGCCGGCGGACCTGTCGGCGACAGGCGGCCGCTTCGCCCCCGTGATACCCGTCAGCTTCTCCTCGCCGGAACGCACCTGGGTGACCACCGGCCGGATCCCGGCATCGGACATCATCCGGTTCACCTCACGCCGCTGCCCCGGCGTGACCAGGGTGACCACCCGACCCGACTCACCCGCACGCGCCGTACGGCCGCCCCGGTGGAGATAGTCCTTGGGATCGGCGGGCGGGTCGACGTTGACGACAAGGTCGAGCGCGTCGACATGGATGCCCCGCGCCGCCACATTGGTGGCCACCAGCACGGTGACCTCACCGCTCTTGAACTGGGCGAGCGTGTGCGTGCGCTGCGGCTGCGACTTCCCGCTGTGCAGCGCGGCGGCCCGGATCCCACTGCCGCGCAGATGGCGGGTGAACTGGTCGACCGCGTGCTTGGTGTCCAGGAACATCAGCACCCGCCCGTCCCGGGCGGCGATCTCCGTGGCCGTGGCGTACTTGTCCGCCGGATGGACGTTCAGCACATGGTGCTCCATCGTGGTCACCGCGCCCGCCGCCCGGTCGACCGTCGCGAGCACCGGATCATGGAGGTAGCGCCCCACCAAGAGATCGATGTTGCGGTCGAGGGTGGCCGAGAACAGCATGCGCTGCCCGCCCGGCCGCACCTGGTCCAACAGCTCCGACACCTGGGGCAGGAACCCCATGTCGCACATCTGGTCCGCCTCGTCCAGCACCGTGATCCGCACCTGGTCCAGGTGGCAGTCCCGGCGCGCCACCAGGTCGGCCAGCCGGCCCGGGGTCGCGACGACCACCTCGGCGCCGGCCCGCAGCGCCGTCGCCTGCCGCCCGATCGACAACCCGCCGACCACCGTCGCCGACCGCAGCCCCAGCGCCGACGCGTACGGGGCCAGCACGTCACTCACCTGCTGCGCCAGTTCCCGGGTCGGCACCAGGACCAGCCCCAGCGGCCGCTTCGGCTCGGCACGCCGGCCCGCGGTACGGGTGAGCAGGGCCAGCCCGAAGGCGAGCGTCTTGCCGGACCCGGTCCGCGCACGGCCGAGGATGTCCCGGCCGGCCAGCGCGTCGGGCAGGGTGGCCGCCTGGATCGGGAACGGTTCCGTCACCCCGGAGCCGGCCATCACCCGCGCCACTTCCGGGGGCAGGCCCAGTTCGGCGAAGGACTGCGCGGGCGGCGAACCGGGCGTCAGCGTCACCGCGGAAAGCTCACCCTGCACGGCCGCAGGCCGGGTCTTGCCGGCACCGAGGCGCCCGGCGGCTGATGGCTTCGCATTCATGGGGGGACCCTTCCGTGGTCTGGCGCCCGGAACGAGCCGGGGCCCGCACCCCTTGGTACGGGCCCCCGGAACGACGAAGCGTGACCCCATTTTACCCGGACGCCACCCCCGGCCGGGCCCGCCCACCCCGCCCGGCGCACGGCCCCGCACCGCGGCCCCCGCGGACCGGCACGGGCACCGATTAACGGTGACCCCCCTGCCTCCGGCAGGATGAGCCCCCATGACCGAGATCCGCACCCCCCGCCTCATCCTCCGCCGCTGGGACGACGACGACCTCGTGCCGATGGCGGACATCAACGCGGACCCCCAGGTCATGCGCTGGGTCGACGATTCCTCCCCGCACGATCTCGAGCGCACCGCCGAGGCGATCGAGCAGTGGGAAGAGGAATGGGACGAGGAGGGCTTCGGTCTCTTCGCCGTCGAACTGCTCGCCTCCGGCGAGCTGGCCGGCTTCACCGGACTGTCCGTACCCGAGTTCCTGCCGGAGGTGATGCCCGCCGTGGCGATCAGCTGGCGCCTCGGCTCCCAGTTCTGGGGCCAGGGATACGCGTCCGAAGCCGCCCACGCGACGCTCGAGTTCGCGCTCCAGGACCGCGGAATCGACCGCGTCATCAGCATCAGCCGCGCCGGGGACGACGCGTCCGAGAACGTCATCCGCAAGCTCGGCATGGTGCTCGAGCGCGAGACGGTGCACCCCGTGTACGGCTTTCCGCTGCGCGTCCACAGCATCGACCTCACCGAATTCCACGCCTGAGCCGCCGGCCCGCCCGGGCACCCGGCGCCGCCCTTTCAGGCCAGGCACTCAGGCCGGGCGGCCCCGGGCCCGCCCGGCCCCTGCAGGTCCGGAAAATGCGGCATTGCTCACCGGCCACACGGCCCTGTGTGTCCTGCCCGTGCGCCCGTGAAGAAGCACAGGAATTTCCGCCACCCGCCACGAGAGGCGGTTCACCCGCATCCGCAGGATCGCCACACCCTGCCTCCGCCTCCTGGGGGCCGACCCGCCACGGCCGCCGCGAACCCCGCCGGATACCCCCGCCTGCGCGAAGACCACGTGCGGCAGATGCGCAGCGGGATGCCGTGCGTCGGAACACCCCCGCCTGCGCGGGGACCACGGGCTCGCCCTCAGACTGCCGGCGGAATGGGAGGCTGGTGATCGTCAGCGTGGCTCCACACTCGGGCGATGGGGGCCGACGCTTTCTTGTCTTCTCCGCCAATCAGTTCCTTCGCCAAAGTGGCCGCCGCAACAAAAAACGAGAGCAGCGTGACGACGAGGGCGGCCAGGGCGATTCGGTCAGTTGTGGAAGCACGGCCCCACCAAGACCCATGTGGAACGTTGCCTGTGGGCTTCAGGATTGCCCGGTTGGCTCGTCGCCAGATGGTAAGCCCCGCGAACATTGCCAGGAAGACGACGACTCCGCCGAGAACTGCGCCAATGAGGCGGATTCTGGAGATGTCCTGTGAGCCCGCGCCGGATGGAATTCCAGAGTTCGCGATGATGGCGCCCACGAACACGCCCACATAGGGTAGAGCGCCTCCAGCTAGCGCCCAGAGCATCCTCTTCTTGCGTGCTCTGAGTGCCGCATCGTCGGACCTCTTCGTTCCGCCTGCACCACGCAAGAGCTTTTCCGTGCGGGCTGCTTGGCCGTACACCCAGGTCGCGTCGCTCCCGGAAACGTGGACCTCAACGCGCTGAGTGTCTATCGAGATATTGACGTTACGATCCCCGGTGCCGTCGTGCGCCTCGAGGGCAAGGTTCTCCCATTCGTCGAGGTTCCCCGATGCGTTGGCGTTGCGCACGTGATCGATCAGGTCGTCGAGCGTCTGCGCACTGTAACGGGTGTTGTCGCGCTGGGTTGACACGACGGCTGAACCGGCGGGGATGCCTTCGGGTGCGAGGGCGAAGAGGCGGCTGAGTTCGCTGTGGCCGAGACGGCAGGTGACGAAGACCATGCGAACTTCGGTCTGTTGGCTGACGGACATGCGGCGGATCTTTGTGCATTGAGATCCGCCGCCGCCACCGAGTGTGGCAACCCGTCACCAACTTGTGGCACGCCTACGCCGCGCCCCGCCTCTCGGCGAGCGGTAGGTTCAACGCTTTGGCATGCCCAGGCTGCTGTTCACAAGTGGGGCAGCGGACGCCGGTGTCCAACGTGATGCCGAGGGTCTGGCCGCAGGTACAGACGACGGGGACGAGGCGGACCCGCTCCCGCCTGCGCGGGGACCACGCCCAGGGCGACTCCGCCGAGGTCGACCTGCCCGGAACACCTCCGCCTGCGCGGGGACCACGCCACATCCGGCATCTGTCCCCCGGCTAACCGCGGACCACCCCCGCCTGCGCGGGGACCACTGCTGCATGCGGCACGCCGCACGAGCCACCGGCGGACCACCCCCGCCTGCGCGGGGACCACGGAACCTCGATCACCCAGCCCGCACTGTCCACCTTCGCCCGCCACGGAACCACCGTCGTGTGCAGCGGCTCCGGCGGCGTCCGCTGCTACTCGGCAACGACCTCCGACGCCCTGACCACCCGCTGGCTGGAGCACCAGGTCCACCAGTGGAGCGACCCGGAACGCCGCCTCGCCGTCGCGCAGCGCATGTACCTCAAGCGCTTCAACATCTCCGTCCCACCCGACACCCCGCTGAACAAGCTGCGCGGCCTGGAAGGACAGCGTGTCAAAGCGCTCTACAAGCTGCTCGCACAGCAGCACCGCATAGGCCGCTTCCGACGCAACTACGACCCCGCCTCGTGGGACGAACAGGACCCCGTCAACCTCGCTCTGTCCTCGGCCAACACATGTCTGTACGGCATCGTCCACGCTGCCATCGTCGCGCTCGGCTGCTCAACCGCCCTCGGGTTCGTCCACCAGGGAAAACAACATGCCCTCGTCTACGACATCGCCGACCTATACAAAGCCGAACTCACCATCCCGCTCGCCTTCTCCCTGCACGACTCGCCCCATCCCGAAGCCATGGCACGACGCAGCTTCCGCGAGGAACTGCGCCTGTACAGACTGCTGCCACGGATCGTCGCAGACGTCCAGTCCCTTCTTGCTCCGGACGAGACCGCACCGCTACCCGAGGGCCACGCAGTGGAACTGGTCAATCTGTGGGACCCGGGGACGGGATCTGTCCCTGCGGGTGTGAACTACGCATCGGAGGCCAGCGCACACCCTGCAGACGCACCCCTGCCAGATGGCGCAGTCAACGAGGGGGAGCCCGATGTCCGGCGCTGAAAGCCCTCGAGAAGGGGCCGCACCATGCCGTCCATGACCGTCCTCACCACCACTGCGGTCCCCGATCACATTCGCGGCGCACTCACCCGGTGGATGATCGAACCCATGCCCGGCCTGTATGTCGGCACACTGTCGGCACGAGTCCGCGACGAACTCTGGCGCGTGGTCAGCGCCTCCATCGGAGCAGGCGCGGCAGTACTCGTCCACCCCGACTCCAACGAGCAGGGCTACGCACTGCTGACCGCCGGCGAACGACGCCGCATCCCCGTCGACTTCGACGGTCGCACCCTCGTCGCCTTCCGCCCCGAGGACTACACCGACCCGTCAGGCAGTCCTGTCGAACGGCACCAGGAATCTGCCGATGTCGGTACTTCTCGCGAGGAGAGCCACCTGGGCGGACTCCTGAGAGGAGAGTCCAGGAACACCCCTCGCGCAACTCGCGGACCTGGTCCCAGGCACCGGGTCGCCGTGGCTCAACGCCACGACGGCCGACAGGAATCTGCCGGAGAGGACCTCTATCCCGGCGTGGTAACCATCATCAACCCGACGGGATTGCTGTCCGTCCTGCCGGTCCTGCAGCTCTGCGTGACCTGACGACCTTGAAGTGCTCTCCCGGCTGAAGCCGGGAGATTCCTGCTTACCTTGTGGCAGCGGGCTTGACGCGCTTCGCGCGCCTGACGACTGCCCTCCCGGCAGCCGGGATGAGCGCGAGGCCCATCCGGTAGAGGTGCAAGACGTTCCGGGCTGCGTTGTGGTCGGCGTTGCCCGACCAGCCGCAGTCCGGGTTCTTGCACACGAACACGGCCTGGCTCTCCCGGTTGCCGGGCGCGGTGAAGCCGCACGCGGAGCAGCGTTGGGAGGTGCCGGGGGCGGGGACCTTTACCAGGGTGCCGCCGTGCTGGGCGGTCTTGTACGTCAGCATGGTGACCGTCCGGCCCCATGCCTCCTGAGCGATGGAGCGGTTCAGCCCAGACTTCTGGGCGACGTTCTTCCCCGGCTCCTCGATGGTTCCCTTGGCCGACTTGACCATGTTCGTGATGGTGAGTGCTTCGACCACGACGGTGCCGTATGTGCGGGCGATGACGGTGGTCGTCTGGTGCTGCCAGTCCAAGGCCCGGCGCTTGGCTTTCGCGCGGAGTCCTTTGATCTGGTCGTAGGTGCGGTGCAGCCGGCGGCTGGTGCGCTCGCCGGGCTTGCGGTGCTGCTTACGCTGCGCGGCGCGCTGCTCCAGGTGCAGGAGCTTGGCCTTCTCCTTCTTGGTCAGCCATTCGCCGTGCTCGTACGTTTCGCCGTCCGAGAGGGCTATGGGCACGGTGACGCCCACGTCGATGCCGACGTCCGGCCCCTGGTGTGGTTCGGGTTCGACCTCCAAGGCCTGGATACGGAAGGCGATGTGCCAGCCGAGCGCGTCCTTGATCAGCCGTGCCCCGGTGATCCGGTTCTTTGCGCCTGCCCGCTTGCCCACCGGAAGGTGTTTGGTCCACCGGAAGCGGACCCGGCCCACCTTGGGAATGTTGACCATGCCCCAGCGTCGGTGCACGCGGGTGATGTTCAGGTCCCGGCCCTGCGGGATGTCCACGGACATCACCGTGCGGAGGCGGCCCTTGAAGTTCGGGGCGTCGGCGCGGCCCTCCCAGCAGTTCTTCCACGCCCGGAAGTACGTCTTGAGTACCGCTTGCGCGGCCTGGGCGGGGAGGACGGCCAGGAAGTCGATGTCCTTGCGGGCCTGTCGGATCGCGGCGTCCGCGTTCGCGAGAGTCCGCATTTCCTTCGGCATCATCCGCCACCACGCGTGGAGAAGATTCCACATCGTGCGGGCCGCGTGCGCCTGATCATCCGCCGCGCGAGCCCCGGCAGGACGCAGAGCACTCCCGCGCTCCGCGCCTCCGGGCCAAGGATGGCCTTCACCCCCGCCCTTGAAGGGCGGAGCACTGGCCAAGACCAGAGGTAGAACGCGGACAGGCCAAACGGACGAGCCGGTAGCCGTCCGGGTCGGCGACCGTCACCCGTGGCTCATGCCGCGCGGCGCGACGCGCGGCTCGCGCATGAGACGGGGCCGGGGAGCGCGAATCGGCAACCATGAACGCAGGTGTCCCGGCGATGGACACCCGCGCGGTGGGAGGAGGCGTTCGGTGGAAGCGGCAGAACGGGACGAGCGGCGGTTGTCGGCCCGCCACGAAGCGGCGCGGCTTGCCGCCGAAGGCGTACGGGCCGTCGCGATCAGCTGGGTCGACAACGCGGGCGTCAGCCGGGTCAAGACAGTGCCCACCAGCAGACTGCCGCAGGCGGCGCACCGAGGCGTCGGCATGTCCCCGGTGTTCGACGTCTACACCTCGGACGACGCCGTCGTCAGCTCCCCGCACATCGGCGGCCCCGACGGCGACCTGCGGCTCCTGCCCGACCTGGAGCGGCTCACTGTCCTGGCGGCGCAGCCGGGTTGGGCCTGGGCCCCGGCCGACCGCTATGACCAGAACGGCCTCCCGTATGCGGCGTGCCAACGGCAGTTCGCCCGGCGCATGGTACGGCTGGCCGAAGCGCAAGGCCTGGAAATGCGGATGGGCTTCGAGACCGAATGGGTGGTCCTCAAGGACGACGGCAGCGAAGGTCATGCCGGCCGGGGTCCCGCCTACGGACTGACCCGGGTGGCCGAGCTGTCGGACTATCTGCTGGCGGTCCACGACACGCTCGCCGCGCAAGACATCGAGGTCCTGCAGCTCCATCCCGAGTACTCGCCCGGGCAGTTCGAGGTCTCCACCGTACCGGCCGATCCCGTCCGCGCAGCCGACGAGCTCGTCCTCGTCCGCGAGAGCGTACGGGCGGTCAGCCTGGCACACGGCCTGCGTGCCGTCTTCGCGCCGGTGGTCGTCGCCGGCCAGGTCGGCAACGGCTGCCACCTGCACTTGAGCCTGCGCCAGAACGGGCGGAACCTGCACCGTGACCGCACCGGCGCCCACGGTCTCGCCGCCACGGCGAACATTTTCCTCGGCGCCGTCCTGGACGCCATGCCCGCCCTCTGCGCCATCGGCGCCCCTTCCCCTGCCAGTTATCTGCGCCTGATTCCCTCTCATTGGGCGGGTGTCCACCGCTGCTGGGGCATCGAGAACCGCGAGGCCGCGCTGCGTCTGGTGCTCGGCGAGCCCGACGACCTTGAGGGCGGGCACGCCGAGCTCAAGCCCTTCGACGCCGCGGCGAACCCCTATCTCCTGGTCGGGTCCGTCATCGCGGTGGGCCTTCAAGGCCTCGGCGACGGCGGTCCCGCGCTTCCCGCCCCCGTAAGCGGCGACCCCGCCGGCCGCGGCGACCAGGAGCGGCTGCCGACCTCGCTCGGCGAGGCGCTCACCCACTTCGAACGGAGCGGAACGCTGCGTGCGGCGCTCGGGGAGGCGTTGTACGGGGCAGTGCTGGCTGTTCGGCGCGCCGAGGCCGAGGCCCTGGCCGAGCACAGTCCGGAAGCGCTCGCCGAGGCCACGCGATGGCGCTGGTGACGGGGCGCTGATCGAGCTGCCGCCCTGGATGGACCACCACTGCCACGGCGTGGTCCACCGGACCTCGGGCCGCGGTGACCGCCGGACGCGTTTCCTCAGTCATGATCACGACCCTAGGGCCCGAAGTGCCCTGCGGTGCGGGTCATTTCGATGCCGAAACCGTGGGTCGGTCCGTTCGGTCACGATGGGGGACGAGACCGGGATCCAGGCGGTCGCGGAGGGACCGGGCCGCGATGGCGCTCGCCGGCGTGTCAGGACGCCTGAGGTGGCTGGAGTCCCTGGAGGAGGAGAGCGATCAGGCGTCGGGGGTCGTAACGGGGGTCGTCGTCGCGTCCGATGCAGAGGTTGCCGATGCCGCGCATCAGCTCGTACGGCTGCAAGCCGGGCCTGATGTCGCCGGCCTCCACCGCGGCGTCGAGCAGTTGGGCGCAGACGGGCAGCAGGCGGTCGAGGAAGTAGGTGTGCAGAGCGGCGAAGCGGTCGCTGTCGGACTGCAGGGCGTCGGCGAGGCCGTGCTTGGTGACCAGGAAGTCGACGAAGAGGTCGATCCACTCGCTCAGCGCGTCGAACGGGGAGTCGGCGCCGGCCAGCAGGTGCGGGCCGGCCTCGGCGCAGGCCTCGATCTGGTGGCGGTAGACGGCGGTGACGAGATCCGCCCGGGTGGGGAAGTGGCGGTAGATCGTGGCCATCCCGACGCCCGCCCGGGCCGCGATTTCGCGGATCGGCGCGTCGACCCCGGAGGTGACGAACACCTCCGCGGCGGCAGCGAGCACCGTCTCCCGGTTGCGCTGCGCGTCGGCCCGCTTACCTCGGGACGGCGACTTGCCGGCAGGGCTGTCGGTGGCCATCACGTAGTCCTCCACACCGATTGACAAAACGGAGCAGCGCTCCGAATACTAAATGGAGCAGCGTTCCGTTTCAGGTTAACCGAAGCGGGACGCTCCTGACCGCCCTGCCCGCCACCGGCCGCAGGAGACCGGCAGCGCCACCGAAAGGGAACCCACATCGTGAGCACACCCACCACCAGCACCGACACCATGAGCACGCCCGCCCCGGTCCTGTCCTACAGCCCCGTAGTCCTCACCGTGCCCGGACGCCCCGTGGACCTCCAGGTACGCGTCTCCGCACCCGCGACCGGAACCGGCCTCCCCGTCCTCCTCCTCTCCCACGGCCACGGCCCCTCGCACCACCTCTCCTCCCTCCACGGCTACGCACCGCTCGCCAACTTCTGGGCCGCTCACGGATTCGCCGTCATCCAACCCACCCACCTCACCTCCCGGACACTGAGCCACCTGGTCGCCGACGCACCCGGCGCACCCGACTTCTGGCGCTCCCGCGCCGAGGACATGACCCACATCCTCGACCGGCTCGACACGATCGAGCGCACCGTGCCGCAGCTCGCCGGACGGATCGACCCCACCAAGGTCGCCCTCGCCGGGCACTCGCTCGGCGGCTTCACCGCCGCCCTCCTCCTCGGCGCCAAACTCGCCGACCCTGACACCGGGAACGTGGTGCACCTCCTCGAACCCCGCATCAAGGCAGGCGTACTGCTCGCCGCCCCCGGCAGAGGCGGCGAAGTCCTCAACGGGCCCATGGCCGAGCAGTGGCCGATCATCGGAGCCGTCGACTTCTCCACCATGACCACACCCACGCTGGTCGTCGCCGGCGACAAGGACGACCCCCGGCACTTCACCGACATGGGGCCGCAGTGGCACGCCGACCCCTACACCCTCGCCCCCGGCCCCAAGACCCTGCTCACCCTGTTCGACGCGGAACACGGACTCGGCGGGATCGCCGGATACGACGCCGCCGAGACCACGGACGAGAACCCCGAGCGAGTCGCCGCCCTCGCCCGTCTCACCGCGGCCTACCTCCACACCCGGCTCCACCCCGACGCCCCCACATGGCACACCGCGTGCGAGGCATTGACGACCGGCCCCGACCCGGTAGGACGAGTCGAATCCAAGTAAGCACGGAGAATCCGACGGGCGCGCACTCCACGACCGTGTCCGAGCAGCCGTCGCCCCGGCGCCAAGTGCCTCGCCACCCAGCCCCTCAGCCGAACCGACTACCTCCGCCGCCCGGACCCCCGCTGCCCGAATCGCAGCCCACCGCGCCCGCATCGGAAGTGGCGGCTTCGGCGCCGTGCCCGAGCGGAGCACACTGAGGGCACCTGGATGCCGCCGACGGGCGCACGTGAACAAGTCACATTGGGCACTCCTCGGAAAACTTACGGGCCGCTGTCGATCCGGCCACCTCCCGTTCGACGCCTTGATGCAGAGCGCATTGCCGTACGAGGGATGCGCGGGGACCTGATGAGGAAACACATGGATCAGCTACTGAGAGTGATGAACTTCAACGTCTCGAGTGATGGCATCGGTGCCGGTGAACACCAGAGCCTCGAGAGCCCGTTCGGCCATGCCCATCCCGAGAGACTGTTCGCCTGGGCCGGTGCCACGGCGAGCTGGCCCATGCGCACCGACCCCGGAGGGAGCCGCGGCCTCGACGACTACTTCACGCGGGACTTCGCACGCAACATCGGCGCCGAGATCATGGGCCGCAACAAGTTCGGCCCCCAGCGTGGGCCCTGGCGCGACCACGACTGGCAGGGATGGTGGGGCGACGAGCCCCCGTTCCACACCCCGGTGTTCGTCATGACCCACCACCACCGCCCCTCGATCACGCTCTCCGACACCACGTTCCACTTTGTCGACGGCAGCCCGATCACGGTCCTGGAACGGGCACGGGAGGCGGCGCAGGGCAAGGACGTCCGCCTCGGCGGCGGGGTCACCACCATCCGGCAGTTCCTTGATGCCGACCTCGTCGACACCATGCACGTAGCGGTCTCGCCGGTGAAACTCGGGTCGGGCCTCCGCCTTTGGCAGTCACCCGATGAACTCCTCGACCGGTTCCACCTCGAGGTCGTGCCCAGCCCGAGCGGCGTGACGCACCACCTGTTCTGGCGCAAATGACCCGGACGACCACTCGGGAATCCCGGCACGGCCGATGCGAGCGTTCCGGTGAATGAACGCCACGTTGTGGGCGAGCCACTACTGCACACCGCGGTACTCGCCCACAACCGGCGCCGCTTCTCTGCCGATCATCATGGCGGTGAGGCACGGGTCGATGAGCTGTCGAGCCGTCGTCCGGCCACCCGAGGACGACCGGCCGAGCGCGAGGAGAAGAACAGCGGCGGCAGGGTTTCCGTCGGCGGCCAGGGCGGCGTCCGGGTCCTGACTGCGACCCGACCTCACAAAGGGCTTTCGTCCTCGTTCCCCGATGATTCCCCCTCGGAGGACGCCTCTCCGGACTTGTCGGCTCGTTCCGCGGCGTCGCCCGTCTTCTCGCCGTCGGGCCGGCCCTTCCCGCCCCGGCGCTTCTCCTCCTCGAGCTGCTTGCGGACCTCTTCCGGCTTGTCTCCGAGCTGGTTCACGACCTGCTCCCTGGTCATCGATGACGTGGTTCCGCGGCCAGGTTCACACAGGCCCACACCACCCGCACCCGGACATGGCGACGCCGACAGAGCCCGCCCGGCCCCGCACGAACACCACCCGGATCGAGCAGGCGTCATGCCCCGTGCACGGCCGCCGGCGGAACGACCCCGACACCAAGAACGCGGTGCACCTCGTCGCCCCCCACCAAGGCAGGCGTACTGCTCGCCGCGCCCGGCAGGGGCGGCGCAGCGGCGGCCGGAAGGCCCAAGCTCTGGACTTGCTCAAGTCCGGTTGGGCCGTCGGTCGCCAGGGGCATCGTCCACGTACACGCGACGCGACAGGCACGCGTGCCGGAGACACACGGGGGACGACATGACCGACTTCCTGATCACCGCGGGCTTCGCCGTGATCGTGATCCTGCTCGTCGGGGCGGGCCGGAAGAAGAAGACGAAAGGCCGGGGCAGTCGCGGAGGCGGCGACGGCGGTGGCTACGGCTGCGGCTGCGGCGGCGGCTCCTCGTGCGGCGGCGGGGGCGGCGGCGACTGAGCCGCCCCGACCGGGACCTTGCCCCGACCGGGACCTTGCCCCGACCGGCACCTTGCCCCGGCCGGGACAGCCCGGAGCGCAGCGCCCTGTGAGGCCCGCTCCGCCTGCCGCCTCGACCGCCCGACCGGGACGAGCACATGGGCACAGGGCAGCATGGCTGTGTGGCGGATCATCGCGGACGAACAGCCAACGCCGCGCCCCGGCCGCGTTGTTCGACGCCTGGAACGATCCGCACCGCCCGGCGAAAGCGGTGCCCGGAACAATCCCCGGGCAGAGCTGACGGCTGGGAAGAGGGTCACCGACCCGGGCGGGCTCGTCGAACCCGTTGACCCGACCAACGCCACGGTGACACTCCGCACCCGACGGCGGGTGCCGTGGGACGGCGAAAAGGAGAAGACGGCGCCGACGCGCCCTTGGCAGGATGTCCGGGCTCAACACCCATGGAAAGGACACGACGACCGTGGCTCGTGCCGTCACCCTGATCCGCTCCGCCTCCCTGTCCGACGTCGCCGAGTACGCCTATGCAGCCACGGCGCCTGCCGAGGCCCGCCTGATCTTCCTCGCCGGGGCATGTCCACTGAACGACGACGGCTCGACGGCAGCGATCGGGGACTACGCAGGGCAGGCCCTGAAAGCCGTCGAGAACATGCAGACCGCTCTCACCGCCGCCGGCGCGTCCCTCCAGGACGTCATCAGCACGAGGGTCCTCGTGGCATCGGCCCGCCGGGAGGATTTGGTGAGTGCCTGGGAGGTGGTCCGGGACTCGTTCGCCGACCATGATGTCCCCAGCACTTTGATGGGCGTCACGGTGCTGGGCTACAAGGACCAGCTCGTCGAGATCGAGGCCGTCGCCGCGGTACACGACGTGTGACGGGCTTACCTGGCTCTGCCAGGAGTTCGGGTTCCGGCTCGACTACGGTGACACCGCTCCCGTCCCTGCACTGCTCGCCTGCCACACTGCCCGGTACCGCGTCGCGACCGGGGGACGGGTGTTCACCGCGGCGTTCTTCTCCGCCTCCTCCGGGGTCGTCCCGGGCGCCCCTCGAAGACCGCGGTCCACACGATCTGCTCGTCGGGGACGATCTCGCGGTACTCGCCGTGGAAGGCGATCTCGACGCCGCCCTCGGCCGTCATGACGTACCGCCAATGCCGCCGACCCGGAAGTCCATCTCGACCGTGTCCATCGTGCCGCGCTCGTGGACGGCGACAGCCGCCGCCCACGAGCCGGGGCGCGCAGACCGGAGTTCCGGCGAGTCCCGCACCCAGCGGCATCTCGCCTCGCGGTGCCAGCTGCGCTCGGCCTCGGCGATGCGTGGTGTGTCCGACTCCCCGGCCTTGCGGCTGGAGATGTACCGCTCGGCCCGCTTGCCGGGGCCGACATCGGGGAAGCCGGCCACCACGGAGTCGACGACTGTCCCGTCACCGGTGACGAAGTCCACCTGGACCGACTAGAAAGCCGCCTCGAGGTCCTTCCGGGTGCGTGATGTGGCGGTTCGTATCCGTCGGGGACGCGGACCTGGTCGCGCCGCGAGGGCCGGTCGCCATGGAAGTGCCGGACCCCTTGTCGCCGGAGCCGTGGGATGACGGCCCGCACTCCCTTTCACGGGGGATGCCCCTCAGACAAAAGGGGAACGGCCGCGGAACCGGCCCGCACCGCCCCCACCGGAAACAACTGCGCCCGCCCATCGGTCCACCGTCTCCACGCACGCGTTCGAATCTGCCTCGTCCGGGGCCCTCGTCCCAATACACCCGGACGGACCAGACGCCAGGGCACGACCCTTCTCCCGCCTGGGCCGTGCACCCATTGGAGTTGCGTCGTCACTGAGCCCATGAGTCCTTGGAAAGCGTGTCCTGCCGGATCTCACCATCAGGAGGAGACATGGGCACTGTGCAGAACAGCCAGACGGCCGAGAGGCTGTCCGTCGTTTTCGCGGTCCGTGTGATCGAGGGCGGCGAGCAAGGGTTCCTGGAGATGTACGAGCAGATGCGGAAATCCGTCGCTCGCACCCCCGGGCACATCGTCGAACGACTGGGAGAGCCGGTCGACGGCTCCCGCCAGTGGGTGATCACCAGCGAGTGGGAGACCCCCGAACACTTCTTCGCCTGGCAGCAGAGCGATGACCACCAGGAACTGGTGGCCCCGCTCCGCGACTGGGTCGACTCGACGCAGTCACTGCGGTTCCGGGTCGTCAAGGAGACCGTGAAGGAGAAGTCATGACCCACACCACGAACGGCCCTGTCGCCGTCCTCGGCCTCGGCACGATGGGCGGCGGCCTGGCCTCACGCCTGCTCGCGCAAGGCATACCCGTGCGGGTCTGGAACCGTACCCCCGAGCGGGCCGAACCACTCGTCCGGGCCGGCGCCTTCGGCGCCGGCCGCCCCAGCGAAGCCGCCGAAGGCACGAGCGCCGTCATCTGCACCGTCGCCGACGGCGACGCCCTCAAAGCCGTGCTGCGCGGCCCGGACGGCGTCCTGTCCAGAGGCACCTACCCCGGTGCCCTGATCTGCGCCAGCACCGTCGCCCCCGAGGAAGTCGTCCGCCTCGCCGACGATGTCCCCTCCGTCATGGACGTCGGCATGCTCGGCAACCGCGACCACGCCCGCGACGGCGAACTGCGGCTGTTCGTCGGCGGCGAGGAGCGTGTCTTCACCGCCGGCCGGCCCCTGCTGGAGATGCTGGGCAAGGAGGTCGTCCATCTGGGCGCACTCGGCTCCGGCATGCGGATGAAGCTGCTCCTCAATCTCCTCATGGGGATAGAAGTGCAGGCCATGGCCGAGGCCGCCGAACTGGCGGCCGTCTGCGGCCTCGACAAGCAGCTCGTCCTCAGGACGATCGCGGGCAGCGGCTTCGCCTCGCCGGTCATGTCGTTCAAGTCGCGGCGCCTGGCCACCGGACGTTTCGACGAGCCGGACTTCCGGCTGCGCCTGATGGCGAAGGACCTCATGCTCGCCACGGAGCAGGCGGCCACGGCAGGCCTGCGCCTTCCGCTCACCGCCGCAGCCGCACAGACCCACGCCCGTGCCACCGAGCAAGGGCACGGCGACGAGGACTGCGCCGCGGTGACCCGCGCAGTTGCACCGGAACCGGGAACCCACACATGATCATCGACATCCACGGACACCTGTCCCCGCCCCAGGCGGCCAGCCGCTTCCCCATGCCCCCGAGCCTCACCGACGTCGACGGCATGCTCGCGGCCCGCGCCGAGGCCGGGATCGACCTCACCATCATCGGCAGCCCGGTGGGCGCCGGCGCGATGGCGCGGGTCCCGGGCGTGGACAACTACAAGCAGCCGCGCGACCGGCTGCGTGGTTTCCACGCCTGGATGTCGGGTCTGATCTCCCGGTTCCCGGACCAGTTGCGCGGATACGTCTACGCCAACCCGTTCGGCGACGACGATCACCTGGAAGGGGTGCGGGAGACCCTGGCGGACCCCGCGTTCGTCGGCCTGATCACCACGTCCAGCGTCCACGGCGAGCTGCTCGGCTCGCCGCGGGCGGACTCCTTCTTCGCGCTGGCCGCGGAGGCGGGAGTCCCGGTCCTGGTACACGCACCGGCCGAACCGGCCGGCACGGAGAAGGTGGACACCATCGGCTTCGTCGAGCAGATCGGCCGATTCGGCGACGTCACCCTGGGCATGGCCATGATCGCGTTCGCGGGATGGCTGGACAAATACCCGGACCTGCGGCTGATCGGCGCGACCGGCGGCGGCGCGATGGCGCTGCTGCCGGAGCGCCTGCAAACGGCGGCGAGCCCCCGGCACTGGGGCGGCGGAGCACCGCCCTCCGCCGCCGCCCCCGGCCGGCCGGCCCCCGCCGCGCCGCCCTCCCTGTCGACCGACCCCGCCGCGGCCCTGCAGCGCATGTACGTCGACACCAGCCCGTTCAGCCCCGCGCACCTGAGCCTCAACGCGGAGGTCCTCGGACCCGAGCGGATGCTGTTCGGCAGCGACTCGCCGCCGCTGTCCGCGCCGCTGGAGGACCTCATCCGCATGATCGAGAAGCTGCCCCTGGACAAGGCGTCCCAGCAGCGCATCCTCGGCGGCAACGCCGAGACCCTCTTCGACCTCAGGAGCCGTCCGTGACCACCACGCAAGACCCCGTCACCACAGCCGAGCAGTGCACCGCCGACTTCCGGCGCAACCCGCACCCGGTCTACGCCGCCCTCCGGGACACTGCGCCCGTCTGCCCGATGAAGCCGCCGCACGGCGTCGAAACGTACCTGATCACACGGTACGAGGACGCCCGGGCCGCACTCTCCGACCCCCGGCTGAGCAAAGACATGTACGGGGCCATGGACGCCTACCGGAGAATCTTCGGCGACTCGTCGGTCTCGCTGGACGACAACATGCTCAACGCCGACGCGCCCAAACACACCCGGCTGCGCAAACTCGTCAACGCCGAGTTCACCCCGCGCCGCGTCGAGGCGCTGCGGCCGAAGATCCAGACGATCGTCGACCAGCTCCTCGACGCATGCCCCACCCGCGAACCGCTGGACCTGCTGCCCGCGTTCGCGTTCCCACTGCCCATCACCGTGATCTGCGAACTGCTCGGCGTACCGCCCGAGGAACGCGCCCACATGCAGCGCCTGTCCACCACAGTGGCGCAGACGGGCTTCAGCAAGGAAGCCAAACAGGCCCAGCAGAAGGCGGAAGAGGACCTGCACGCCTACTTCACCGAACTTGTCGCGCGCAAGCGCGAACACCCCGGCGACGACCTGCTCAGCGCGCTCACCGAGGCCCAGGACAAGGACGGCGGCCTCACGGAGAACGAGCTGATCTCGACGGCGTTCCTGCTGATGTTCGCCGGCCACAAGACGACCGCGTACCTCATCGGCAACGCCGTCCACCACTTCCTGGCCAATCCCGCACAACTGCACGCCGTGCAGAAAAACCCGGAACTGATGGGCCCCGCGGTGGAAGAACTGGTCCGCTACGACGGCTCGGTGGAAAGCGCTACGTTCCGGTTCGCGACCGAGGACGTGGAAATCGGCGGTACGCGGATCCCCAAGGGCGCACTGGTGCAGATCTCGCTCCTTTCGGCGAATCGCGACCCACGGAAGTTCGACGCCCCGGACGACTTCGACGTGAACCGGCCGGGAAACGCGCACCTGGGCTTCGGCCACGGCAGCCACTACTGCCTGGGCGCACCACTGGCACGGCTGGAGATGCAACTGGCCCTCACCAGCCTGTTCAGCCGGTTCCCCAGGATCGCTCCGGCCGCACCCGAAGCCGGCCCGAAGTGGATGGAAGTCCCCTTCCCGGCCTTCCGAGGCCTCGCGGAACTGCCCGTCGTGCTCGACCCGCAAGAGTGACCGGCAGCCCGGCCACCGTTCAACCCGGCACCACCGCCGCACCCCGCGCCAAGGGCCGGCTCCCCACCAAGGAGCCGGCCCCGGCCATTCCCTCTGAAGCGGCCGACCCCGACCACCTTCTTGCCGCTCTTCGGCCGGCGCGGCAATCCGGCCGACCCCGGCGCCGCCCGGACATCGTCCTGGGCGACCGAGGCTACGACCACGACAAGTAGAGCGATCGACCCGGCATGGGGAACTCGGCACGGAGGTACGGCTCACCCTCAAGGGCAGCGCCAAGACCCTGGCTGGCACGCGCTACTACACCGCCAACGGTCACACCATCGCCGTCCGCACTGCAACCAACGGCACCTCCGGCAGCGACCGCTGTCACGTCTCGCCGCGGGGGCTCTGGCTTGTCTGCGGTGCTGATCACCGGAGCCCTGCCGGCCTTCCGTCGCCCGTACTGCCGACATGACCGATCGATGCGGCTACCGGCCGGAGCAGGTCGGGCTATTGCCCCTCTGCGAGCACGCGCGCCGCGAACTCGAACGCGCGAACGTAGCACCGCGGAGGCGGCCGGGCTGGCAGGCGGCCTCATGGTCAGCCTGTGGGCAGGCGCCGCCGAACGCTAGGCCGCGCGGTGCGGCATTGTGCTGCCAGCGGTTTCGCCGAGTGCACTCCTGAGGAACCGAGGGACACCGTCTCGGTGCCCCGCCGGACTGGGAGTCGAGGCCGCGGGTGTGGTCGAGGCAGTGGGCGAGGGGGTCACCCTCGTCGCCGAGGGCGACCCGGTCACGTACACCGGAAGCCCGTGCTCTCCCGCTGGCGGCCGGGGAGTTGGACGTGGATGGTTTCGACCATGCCGGGGCTGCGTGTGTTGGCCAGGTGGCGGCGCGCGGCGTGTGCGGTGAGGGTGTCGGCAGTGCAGGTGAACTGACCGCTGTGGAAGGCCAGGTTGCGGGTGGATAGAGCCAGGCCAGCAGACCGTGGAAGACCCCTTCCTGATCATCGAGCCAGGCCGCC
Organism: Streptomyces sp. WAC00040; assembly: GCF_056835925.1. Taxonomy (NCBI): domain Bacteria; kingdom Bacillati; phylum Actinomycetota; class Actinomycetes; order Kitasatosporales; family Streptomycetaceae; genus Streptomyces; species Streptomyces sp. WAC00040. The sequence goes on along the minus strand of NZ_JAKQZE010000004.1, from coordinate 9,065 downwards.
AGCGCACCGGGGCCGGCCAGGCGGGCACGCCGGAGCGCAAGGCTGTCCGCCGCAAGGCAGTCGGACAGTACCGCGAACCTCGCGACCGCCTTGTGCACGGCCGCAAGAGCGGGGTCGGCGTCCGGCTCCAACGGCAGGAGCAGATCCTGCCCGGCGTCGATGTTGAGCAGCCGGCTGGTGAGCTGCAGCGGCTGAGCCGTCAGATCACCGCTGAGCAGGTAGCGCTGGAGGTCTTTGACCAAGGGCAGGATCTGCGTCTCCAACTGAAAGACATCCTGGGTGCGTTGCTGCGAGTGGATACGCTGCTGCTCGGCCCGACGTTGCAGCTCTGCGGAGCATGCCTGTACTGCCGGGCTCATGTGCCCACTGGTGCGCTGCACCGCCCGCTCGGCGATGCCCAGGGCTCGCTCCGCCTCGGAGAGCTCCCACCGGGCGTGTTTGAGGCGGGCCAGCGCCGATTCCGTCAGCGCGAGATAGAGGCTGACCACCTGCTGCCACAGCGTGTGCAGTGCGCAGGCCTTGGCAAGGACGTCCAGGTCCGTGCTTTCCAAACCCAGCGAGTCGATCGCGCTCCAGGCCGGTGCAGCACTGGTCATGGGGGCGTCCGCCTGGGCCGGCCAAGTGGGCACTGCGCAGGACCGGACGCTTCTGACCGAAAGCGACCAGCGGATCGCCGATGTACCGGACGCCACGGCACCTCACAGAGACTCGAGCCGGCGCCTGTGACTCATGGCGGATCCAAGGTCACATACGAGCGACCTCACCAATCCGGTCCTTCAGGAATCAACAAATCTGCCCATTTTGCCTCAAATAGGTAAGTTGGTCATGAGAGGGAATTGAGGGTGATGGTGATGGATGCGATTGTATCGTCGGCGGCCATGTCCTTGGTGGGGGCGATGGCCACGGACGCATGGCAGCAGGTACGAGCGGCCTTCGCTGCCTGGTGGCGACGTGTACGTCCAAGTCAGGCAGAACAGGTGGACGCTGCGCTCGTAGAGTCCCGTGACCGAGTGCTGACGGCCCGCCGAGCGCAGGACGAGGATGCGGAATCACATCTCGTCGCAGCCTGGGAGGACCGTCTGACCGCACTGCTGCGGGACGACCCTGCGCTGGTGGATGAGCTGCGGCGACTGATCGAGGAGGAGATCACCCCGCTCCTGCGCCGCGAGGGCGGCACTCGCACCGGGTCGCATGAGTTCCGTGCCGAGGCATCCGGGCATGGCCGGGTGTACCAGGCCGGGCGCGACCAGAACATCTACGGGCCATGAGTGCCGCCGACAGACAGCCCTTACACGGAGAGGGAATCCGGCTGGAGGCTGAGGCCTCGGACCGAGCCAGGATCTATCAGGCGCGCCGGGATCTGTACGTCTCGGAGCGGGACCTGCACCTGCATTACGAAGATGGAGTACGCACGGCCCGCCGCGTGCACACCGCCGCTGTGTCTCAGGAGTGCCCGTATCCCGGGCTGGCCGCATTCAGCTCTGAACAGGCCCAGTGGTTCTTCGGCAGGGACGCGCTGGTGGCCAAGCTTCTTGTCCGGCTGGACACCTGCCTCGCGGTGGGCGGTGCGCTGGTCGTCGTCGCGCCTTCCGGGGCGGGGAAGTCGTCGCTGCTCAGAGCGGGACTCCTGCCCGAGGTTGCCCGGGGTGCCCTGCCGGGCTCGGCGTACTGGCCTCGCCTGTGGCTGACACCGACCGCACATCCGATGGCAGCCCTCGGCGCCCGCCTGTCGGAGGTGACGTGTGCGGGGCAGGGACAATCTGGCGACGGGGCGCAGGGGCCGGTGTGGCGACCGGATGTCCTGCGGCGCGCGCTTGCGGCGGGCGACGGCGACCCTGGCGCGGAACGCCGCCTGGTCCTGGTCGTGGACCAGTTGGAGGAACTGTTCACGCTGTGCGCCGACGAGCGCGAGCGGCGGGATTTCCTGGATGCGGTCCTGCGCCTGGCGGACACGGGCACTGGTGGCGAACAGCCGGTCGCCTTGGTCGTCTTCGGTCTGCGCTCGGACTTCTACACCCACTGCGCCACTCATCCGGGGCTCCTTGACGCCGTGGAACGTAACCAGGTGATTGTGGGGCCTCTGTCCCGGGCCGGGGTACGGGAGGCGATCCTCCATCCCGCCCGCGCGGTCGGATTGGACATCGAACCGGGCCTCGCGCAGGTCCTGTTGCGCGACCTGGGTGCCACGGAACCGGACCCCGCGCCTCCGGGCAGCGACGAAGCCGACGCCTACGAGGTCGGGCGGCTTCCGCTCCTCGCCCATGCACTGCGGGCCACCTGGCTGTGCCGGTCAGGCCACGTCCTCACTGTGGACGGTTACGAGTCCACCGGTGGCATCGCGCACAGCGTGACGGCCGAAGCAGACCGCTGCTTTGACCAGTTGGACCCGCAGGTGCAGCGGACGGCGGAGTCCGTGTTCCTGCGCCTGGTCAAGTTCGGCGACGGAACCCACGACACGCGCCGCCCGGCCCGGTACGCCGAACTGCTGGGCCACGGCGCACGCGCCGAGGAGACGGCCGAGGTCGTCGAAACCTTCACCCGGGGACGACTGCTGACCCGGGAACAGGACACGGTCACCATCACCCACGAGGTGCTGCTGCGGGCATGGCCGCGCCTGCGGCAGTGGAGCGAGGCCCACCGCGCCCATTACATGGCCCGCCAGCGGTTGGAGGACGCGGCCACTGCGTGGCAGGAGGCGAACCGCGACGCGGGCCTGCTGTACCGAGGCCACAGGCTGGACGAGGCCCGCGCCCTGGCCCACGACAAGGACACGGGCGAGTGCGGTCCAGTCGTGTCCGCGTTTCTGGCCGCTTCTGCACGGCAGCGGCACCGGGCACGCCGGATCCGCCAAGGGGTCATCGCCGGGCTGACGGCGCTGGCCGTGCTCGCCGCCGTCTCCGCCGCCCTCGCGTTCCACCAGCGCAACACGGCACAGGAGGAACGCAACACCGCGATCCTCGGCGAGACCAGGGCCCAGGCCGACCTGTTGCGCGAGACCGATGCCTCGCTGGCCGCCCAGCTGGATCTGGTCGCGCACCGCATGTCACCAGCCGCGTCGACAGAGACCCGGTTGCTCGGCGCCCAAAACGTGCCGCTGGCCACCGTGCTGAGCGGTCACACGGACCGGGTGAACGCCGTGGACTTCAGTCCGGACGGGCGCCTGCTGGCCAGCGCCAGCGGTGACGGCACGATCCGGCTGTGGAACACAGCCCGCACGGACCACCCGGTCCCGCTGGGCGCCCCGATCCGCGGATTCCGGGGCGGGCTACGGGCGCTCGCCTTCAGCCCCCGGGGACACCTTCTGGCCGCCACTGGCGACGACGGCACAGTACACATGTGGGACGTCCAGGACCCTCACCATCCAGCCGGTCTGGGCACCCCGGCGCGGGTCGGCACCAGCGCCCTGAACACGCTCGCCTTCAGCCCGGACGGCCACGCCCTCGCCACGGCGGGACACGGCGGCCGCATCCACCTGTGGGACACCACTGACCCACGGCACCCGCGGCCCCTCGCCGAGCCGCTCCCCGCCTCCGCAGACGAGGTGAACGGGGTGGCCTTCAGCCCCGACGGCAAGCTGCTGGCGTCCGGGGGGAGCGAGGCGACGGTGCGGTTGTGGAAGGTGGCGGACCGGCGGAATCCGTCCGCCGTGGGCCGGACACCCGACATCTCCTTCAAGGCCGGGAACCCCGGCTCCGCCCAAGCGGTCGCCTTCAGCCCGGACGGCCGCACACTGACCGCGGCCGGCAGCGACCAGACCGCACACCTGTGGGACGTCACGAACCCTGCCAAGCCGAGGCAGCTCGAGAGCCCTGTCAGCAACAACGTCGTCAACACCGTCGCCTTCTCCAACAACGGCCGACTCATGGCCTACGGCGGCGACGACAACACCATCTGGCTCGAGAACGTGATGGCTCCGAACAAGGTCTGGGACCTCACCCAGCCCCTGACCGGCCACACCGGACACGTGCTGGGCCTGGCCTTCGACCCGAAGGGCACCATGCTGGCCAGTGTGGGCGCCGACCACACCATCCGACTGTGGACGATCCCACGCACGGTCCTGAGCGGACACACAAGCTACGTCGACACCGTGGCCGTGAGCCCCAACGGGCATCTGCTCGCCTCCGGCTCCGAGGACAACACCGTCCGGCTCTGGGACGTCAAGAACCCGGCCACTCCACGCCCGCTCAGCGCCTCGATCCGCGGCCGCACCCCGTACGTCAACTGGACCGCCTTCAGCCCCGACGGAAAGACACTGGCCGTCGCCGCCGGCCCGGACGTCCAGCTGTGGGACGTAACCGTGCCAGCCACGCCCAAGCCACTCAGCGGGCCACTCCACAATCCCCGCGAGAACTTCCTGGCCGTCGGGTTCACCCCCGACGGGCGCACCCTGGCAGGAAGCAACGGCGACGGCACGGTCGCGCTGTGGAATGTCTCCGACCCATCCCACCCCACTGCCCTCGGACCGCCGTTGAACACCCGCGCGGGCCCGGTCAACCGCCTGGCCGTCAGCCCGGACGGCCGCACGCTCGCCGCCGCGGCGCAGAACGGCACCCTCCGTCTGTGGGACATCACAGAACCCACGCGCCCGACAACCCTGGGCCTACCTCTGCGCGCCAGTGCGGACCCGGTCCAGACAATTGTCTTCAGTCCGGACGGCCGTACCCTCGCAGCCTCCGGCAACGACGCCAAGATTCGCCTGTGGAACATCACCGACCGCACGCACCCCACACCGACGGCACCACCCCTCACCGGCCACAACGACACCGTTTACACGCTGTCCTTCAGCCCGGACGGGCAGACGCTGGTCAGCGGTAGTTTCGACAGGACGCTCCGACTGTGGGACGTCGATGAGGGAGGCCGCGCACGCCCCCACGGCCTGCCGGTGACCGGCGTCATCGACTACGTCAATGACGTCGCCTTCTCCCCGGACGGGCGCTTTCTCTTCATCGGCACCGGCAATGCAACGGTCCACATCCTGCCGCTGTCCACCCAGGCCGCCGTCAACTACGTGTGCCGGGTGACCGGGAACCTGCTGACGCCCGCGCTCTGGCGCACGTATCTCCCGCAACTGCCCTACGACCCGCCGTGCCCCGGGCAGGACTGAGATCGCCGAGGCGCCGCCTCGGCGACCAGGAGGTGGGCACGAAGGGGCCCTCCACGTGCGTGGAGGGCCCCAGACGGCCTGGCCGGGGTTCCAGGTCACCCTGGCACCAGCTCCCCGGCATGACCTTCAACGGCATGGCTTTCAAGGATTAGCGGCGGCGTAGAAAGTGATCGGCGAAGAGACCGAACGCCACGGCGACCGCCACTGCTCCGCCCAGTTGGGGGTTGCGGTAGGTGGCATAGGCCGCGACCGCGACCAGGGTGAAAACGAACGCGGTCCGCAGGTCGATACCTTCCATGAGGCTTCCTTTCGTTTCCGGCCGGCCGGACCGACCGCTGGTTAAGGCCCCGTTGTCGGGGGCCTTGACCACCGTGACTCGACGGACCGGCCGGTCGAACGAGCGGCCACGGTTCCCCACGGCCGCGGACGATCTGGCATGCTGCGCGGACGGTTCTGGACAGTTCTGGACGCAAGAGGGGCGGCGTACGGTGGGGCGGCCTGGGGAGTTGAAGCGGCCGGTGCTGAGTGCCGGCCCACTGAAGGATCTGAACGATGCGTTGCACGCGCTGCATCTGGATGCCGGGCTGCCGACGCTGAGCGCCATGTACCGGGAGTTGGGCAAGGAGATCAGCCGGAGCAGTCTGCACGATGCGCTCACCGGGACGGGCCGTCCGCCGTGGGAGACGGTGGTAGCACTGGTCGAGATCCTGGCGACGCGCTCACCGCGAACTTCTGCCGAGCAAGAGGTCGGCCGGTTTCACCAGCTGTGGGTCGAGGCCGCCCGGTCCGTCGTCGCCAGCGCACAGGCGTCCGATTCCGCAGCTGCGGAATCGGCATTGACCGCTTCCCACACGCCGCTGTGGTTCATGGCGATCGACATCTACGGGTTCGGCAATGCTATCCACGAGCACGGGGCGATGCGCGAGCGGCTTTTCGGGGACGTGGATGAAGCCCTGGACTTCGCGAACATCAAGGCGCACACGCAGATCGCTGACCGCGGAGACAGCTTGTCCGCCTTCGTTCCCATGGAGCACGCACCGCTGGGGTCGATCCTCGGCTTCCTGCTGCACCTGCAGCGACTCACCTGCCAAGAGGACAGCCGCCTAACGGATCTACGGCTACGGGTGGCGCTTTCCCAGGGGACGGCCCGGGTCTCGGAGATGGGGTGGATCGGCTCCGACCTGAACCAGGTCTTCAGGCTTCTGGACGCCGCCGCGTTTCGGGAACTCATGGCTGAGGACTCGTCGGTGCGCCTGGCGGTGGCCATCGCCGAGCACACCTACGACGAGCTGGTCCAACGCGCGCCATACGGGTTCCGGCCCGAGTGCAGGCAGCTGAAGGTTGCCACGAAAGTCGGCCCGATCACCGCGTGGACCTATACAGCAGGGCGCCTGCCCGCCTGACTGGGCGTGACGCAAAGTGCCCGGGCGTGAGATCCACCTGCACCTTCAACGCGGCTGGCCCAGTCCGCCTGCCTGGAGCGCGACGGTCGTGAGGCGTTGCTGACCTCCCGTCCCCGGGCCGGTTGCCCGGGCGTCGAGCCGATGGCGCCCCGGCGTGACGTTCGGCAGACAGCCGGGCGGGAGCTGTTCGTGCACACGGCGTACGCGCCGGCCCCCGGGAGCGTACGCGGGGCGCTCGCCTGCCCTGTTCAGGGCCGTGGTGCTCCTGCGGGTTCGTGTGACTAATGACTGTCCCAGACGGCAGGGCGGGTGCTGGGGTGCTGAACTGAAAGGGCCCGCGCACCGTCAGGCGCCGCGCCCGGCCTCTCGGGGCGGGCGCCGCGTTGTGGCGGCGCGGGCAGCCACATGCTTCTGCCGTCGCATGGGCCTTCGGGCTCTTTGAGTAAGCGCCCACCTCGACACCACCTTCAGGTCATGGCAGCGGGCCGATGACGCAGTCCCGGCGGAGCGGCTACACGGGTTCGTGCGGGGATTCGGACGGGCTCAGCACCCGCCGACCGAGCGAAGTTCCGTACTGAAGTTGTAGAGCGGGGAACAGTGCCTGACGTGACGAACCATGAGAAGCCTGATGCTGAGCACCAGCGACCCAAAGGTGTGTCCGACTCGACGGTGGAAGCGTTGGGAGCGCTGTCCAAGGCGCTGGAGATGACGGAGCGGGCCCGCGGCGCATTGTATGAGTTCCATCAACTGACGGGCACCGCTGACCTGATTTTGGACGATGCGGTTCGTCTGCTGCATGAGGCCGGGCATGCGGAGCAGGCGAAGCGGGTGGAGGAGGAGATCCTCGGCCGCAATGTCATCCCCGGCCACTGGACATTCCAGATTGTCGAGGCCTACAACAGCACCTACTACCGGCCGTTTCAAACGCTCGAGGCGGACCTCCGTAACCAGCTCGTCGACGGCAAAGATCATTTGTATGAGGCGGAGATGAAGGAAGCCCGCCGCACCAGAAACCACCCGCACCACACCGCTCGCCCGCAACCCTGATCACGCGCAGGCTCTTCCGCCGACGAAAAGCGGGCGGCATCTGAGGTGTGAAGCGCGCCGTCCACTCGATCTTCGGTCGGAACTGGATGCTTGCCCTGTCACATCCTGCCTTCTGTGGTCTCTCGGGCGACCATCTGGGCGCGTTGGCCGCCGAACTTGCCCGCGGTGGGAGGCGGTGTGGGTCCGGGCGCCGTGACCGGCGCGGTAGTGCCCGCGAGCGGGAGGTCGGGGACAGACCGAAATACGTGGCCGGTCGCGCCTCGCCTTCTGGGCGCTTACGAGCACCCCGGCGCGAACCGTTGTGCCGTCCGTGAGTTCTTTTTTTCACCGGCTGACCGGGCAGGGCCGCCCTCACCCTGGATGGCACCGTCCGAGCGACGCCGCGCACATCCCCGACGATGACGAACTCACGGACGCCAACTGCTGGTTCATGCTGAAGGAGGCTGGCCGCCTGGCACGTACTGCAGCCGGCCTCGCCGCCCGCCAGGCCGCCTGACACAGGTCGGATGCGTTCTGACCGGTGCTTCCGCGCGCCGATCGCCGGCATGAGGCGGCGGCCCGTGCCGGACACCCCTTCCGAGAGAGCCGCCACGTAGCGAATGGGTCCTTGGCGGGAAGTTCAGGCCTGCCCGAGCACACTGGCGCTGCGAGCGGGGGGTGAGGGCGCACGGGGCGTGGGCAGGGCACTGTGGAAAGTCCTGGGAAGTCCAGAGATCTGCAGCCCCTGGTCCGGATACCGTTTCCCCGGGCGGACTCAGGATCAGGCCCGGGAAAGGGAATCCAGCGTGTATGCGCCGGGCGTCCCAGGACGAAGGGGCAAGCGGCGCGATGGCGAAGCGGAGCTGACGGCCAAGAGCCAGCGGCCGGACGTGCGATACCCCCTGGTTCAGAACGGCCTCGACTATCTGCTCGAAGTCGGGGATCGGCTCGCCACAGACGCCGATCATCGGAGTCTGTCTTCAAACGGCCCCAGACGGCGACGCGGTTCGAGAGCGCGAACTTCGACAACTGCACGATGGACGAGGCCTCCGTGCGGCTGACGCACGAACCAGGCCGTGTGCGTCGGCAAACTGAGAGATGTCACCCCAACCTTGTAGAGGGCGCGTCAGCGTAGGAGAGCGACCGAAGATCCTATTGCCGAGCCGCGCCCTCGGCCTCTCCTTCGAGGGGCCGGCGGCTCCTCCCGCGGCCAGGCTGGCAACGCACCGCGTAAGCCCACCTGCGGCACACGACCCAGCGCCGCGACCCGGTCCCGGGCCGTGGCGTTCAACGGCCAGGGAGAGATGCGTCCTATAAGTCGCTGAGTAAGCCGAGGCGGCGCCGGCGAGCCAGTCAATGGAGGATAAATCTGAGGCTAAGAATATTACAAAGCTACAGCTAAATCCGTGGTAGGCTTTGCGTGGAGGTGAGACATGCCGAGCGAGGATGAGCTGTTCGCGGCGGTGGACGCGCTGCTGGAGGGTGAGCCGGAGATGCCGCCGCCTGCTGAGCGGGCTCGTCTGCGGGAGGCA